>MUGG01000179.1 GCA_002148405.1 Alkalinema sp. CACIAM 70d
AAAGAAGCCCAAAAATTTAGAGCCACCCCGTTTGACATCACAAACAAGAGTGGCTCGGTCAGATGCTAAAATCCTCATCAAGCCTCCTTGCTGCTACCACAGCGCGGGGGAATAGCTACCCGGAGTTGTCTCACCAACAAAGGGTAGTGCCCTAAATTTTTAGGATCCCAGCGACCCCATGCTTCATGCCAAACCGTCTCACGAAAGAAGGATGTCCATGGCGATCGCTATGACTGAACACAGTACAAATAAACGCCCATACCTGTCAATCCCACTTTACAAAACTGCTTAATTTGTATTGTTGTGAATTAGTACTGTCAACCCAATACGGTAAGCATTTATGCAAGCAATTAAGCAAAAACAGCGACGATCGCACTCAACACGATCGTCGCTGTTTCATAATTGACTTCTATTGCAACTGACTAACTATTCATCAATCGAATAAGCAATCGAATTAGTCACCCGTTACAATCTTCGGCACCTTAAAGAAATCATCTTCCCGATCGGGCGCAGAACTCAGAATCGCCTCCCGGTTTTCGTAGGCCCGCTGCACATCCACCCGCGTCACATTACTCACATCGATCGCCCGAGTCGTCGGTGGCACATCCGCCACATCCAACTCATTCAACTGCTCCACATAGTCCAAAATGCTCGTGAGCTGCCCCGCAAATTTTTCCTCTTCCTCCGGCGTCAGCGCCAACCGAGCCAACGTCGCCACCTTATGAACCTGTTCGCGATCGAGGGACATATCTCACCTTGCCTCCAGAAAACCGTCGTTTATTCTAGCTCAGAAATCGCCATCCCTAAAGAACAGACCGGAATTAGAAATAGACATCGATCGTCGATCGGCCCGTCGTCTTCAACCAGTTCTGCGCTTCGATGTAATTGTTCGGCGCAAGCAAAATCGCCCGCTTCCAATACTCCGCCGCCTTATCAAACAGCGCTTCCCCCTCCTCATCCAAGCCCTCTTCCTTGGCCTGCTCCCCTTGGTAATGGTAAATCACCGCAATATTGTTCAACGCCTGGGGCATCCGAGGATTCAGTTCCAGCGCCTGGTGGTAATAGTCCAGCGCCTCTGCCTGATCACCCACACTCGCCTTGATCAAGCCAATGTTGTAGAGCACAAAGCTACGATCGTTACTATCTTCCTCCAGCTTCAGCGCCTCAAAATAGTTATCCAGCGCCTCTGCATATTCCCCATCCGCCTGGGCAGACATCCCATCCCGATAGTAGGCAAACGCTTCCTTTTCCTTCTTGCTGGCAGGAAACACCTTGAGGATGATATCCGCCATCACGGTAAAGCTTTTATCAATGAAGTTGTCGTTGCGTTGGGATCTAGGCATGACTGTCTCGTTAAAGCAGCAATTTATCTAGCTCCCATTGTAAGGGCTGGGGGTATCACGGGTTGGGGGAATGCCGCAGGAAACGATCGCCGCAGCCAAGGCACCATTTCCTGCCCCCGAAACAATGTCCAATCCGCATCTCTCAACGGCACCCAGAAAAAATCAAAGGCGATCGGGCCTTTGCGCGCCCCCGAAAATTCCTCATAATGCCGCCACCGCCGGGGCGCAGGGGCCGTCAATTGCAAATGGAAGGCATGGTATTCCCGCATCCGTGCCTGTCCCACCTTCCAAAAACTGCCGAGATAATCCACAACCTGAACCGCCTTCAACCCCGTTTCTTCATACACCTCCCGCAACAGGGCATCGACGATCGCCTCTCCCGACTCGATCGATCCTCCGGGAACCTGAATCCCAAAGTAAGGATAATCCTCCTGCCGAAACACTAACAGTTCTTCTTGGTGGGTGATGTAGGCCAGAACTTTGCGTTTCACCGATGGGGCAGGGGAAAAATTCATAGCAGCAGTGGGATGAACGATCGAGCCACCATGCTAACGAAGTTTCCCTAACTCGGCATGGGGTAAAACACCGTTTCCTGTGAATTCTGCCATTGCCAAAAAATTGCAATTGATCATTCCACCCCCCTGACCGGAATTTTCATCCCCGATCGCCCAAATTCCTTTTAAAATGAAAGAAATATTACAAAATGTAACGATATGATAAGTCCCGCAAAATCCATTGCAGTCATCGGAGCCGGAATCGGAGGCTTAACCGCCGGTGCATTGCTGGCAAAACGGGGCTATCAGGTCAAAATTTTCGATCAGGCGATCGTGCCTGGGGGCTGTGCATCCACCTTCCAGCGGCGGGGTTTCACCTTTGATGTCGGAGCCACCCAAGTCGCTGGACTGGAACCGGGGGGCATTCACCATCGCATCTTCACGGAACTCGGCATCGATCTCCCCGCCGCCACCCTCTGCGATCCAGCCTGTGTCGTCTGGCTACCAGGCGAGGCAGAACCAATCCAAATGTGGCGCGATCGGGCGCAATGGCAAGCCGAACGCCAACGGCAATTTCCCGGCAGCGAACCCTTCTGGCAATTGTTCAACACCTTATTTGAAGCCAGTTGGAAGTTCCAAGGCCGTGATCCAGTTCTGCCCCCGCGCAACCTGTGGGATCTGGGCCAACTCCTGCAAGCCCTCCGCCCCGATACCTTAATCACCGCCCCCTTTGCCCTGTCCACCGTGGGCGATGCGCTGCGATGGTTCGGCCTGTATGACGATCGGCGCTTGCGCACCTTCCTTGATGTCCAACTCAAGCTCTATTCCCAGGTCAACGCCGACGAAACCGCCCTTCTCTACGCCGCCACCGCCCTCGCTGTCTCTCAGGAACCCTATGGACTCTGGCATTTGCAGGGCAGTTTACAAGTCCTCAGCGATCGCCTCACCACCGCCCTGGAAACCCACGGGGGCAGTCTGCACCTGCGCCACACCGTCGAAGCCATCCACACCAACGGCACCCAGGCCACCGGCATCACCGTCCGCAATCAAAAAACTGGGGAAACTTGGATCGAATCCGCCGACCACATTGTGGCCAACGTGACGGTGCAGGATGCCGTGCGACTGCTGGGCGATCGGGCCCCGGCGGGCTACCGTCAGCGGGTCAACCAACTCACCGATCCTTCAGGAGCCTTTGTGGTCTACCTGGGCGTAGATCAAGCGGCCATTCCCAAGGGCTGCCCACCTCATTTGCAGTTCCTGTACGACTACGATGGCCCGATCGGAGAAAATAACTCCCTCTTTGTCTCCGTCAGCAAACCGGGGGATGGCCGTGCGCCGGAGGGCAAAGCTACGCTGATCGCTTCATCCTTTGTCGACGCCAGCCCTTGGTGGGCCTTGAAAGATCAACCCGAAGCCTACCAAGCCCGCAAACAGGCTTATACCGACACCGCGATCGCCCGACTGGCCCAGCATTTTGACCTAGAAGGCACGATCGTCTATCAAGAAGCCGCGACACCTCTGACCTTTTGGCGCTACACCGCTCGGCAGAAGGGTTTCGTCGGTGGCGTGGGGATGCGGCTGTCCACCTTTGGCCCCTTTGGCTTTGCCAATCGCACCCCTGTCCCGCACCTCTGGCTTGTAGGTGACTCCACCCATCCCGGCGAAGGCACCGCAGGCGTCAGTTATTCTGCCCTAACGGTGGCACGGCAAATTGCATCTGCCACTTGAGTTGCAGTTATAGCGATGGCCAACAAGCTTAGGATCGTGATATCAAATTGATTCCTTGATGCCATAGATTTGATCCTGACTTATTAAGGGGGGAATTCGGTCAAATTCTCTCAAAGTCCCCCCTGTTAAGGGAGATTTAGGGGGATCGAACGATTTGCAAGCACAAATAGGCTTGTCCTAACGATTTTGGCTACCGCTATAACAGCCAAGGATCAGGAAGGCTCTTTAAGCTCTTCATAGCAAAAAAAGTAAAAAAGTACTATCCACAAACGGTTACTTATGTAACAGAATTTTTCTAAAACTGTACAGTAGTTTACATTTTTTGCTGATTTGCGAAATATTGATCCGCTAAGTAGCGGTTCTTTTATGTGGTTGTTCTAACTCAGATGGGGGAGTAGGGCATGCTGCACGGAAGACCAATGTTAGGGATCTATCACGGTGCAAGGTGCGGTAACCACTCTAGGCGTTTATTCCATGACGACTTGGTTGATTGAACCTAGAGTAATTTGATTTCGTAAACCCTGCGGCTGACTCAATCGGAAAGAAACATTGCAGTTGGGATTGTTCTGCTCATTATTAGGGATGCAGAAACTTCGATCGAGCAACAGTAGACAACCTTGAGATTCACTGATGGATTCACTAACGAACGGTTCCTGTTCTGTGAATGGTGTTTTCTGTTAATGGTATTTCCATAGGTGAGTCAGTGTGTTCTATGCAAACTTGGTCTTCGTCAGAGCAGCCTTCCGATCTGGTTTTCCCTGTATCCCTTCCCTTGCGGGCCAATGGTTTTCGATCGTCTTCCGATCTCACCACCCTATCTGCCGTCGCTCAATATCAAGTCCGAAAGATTTTACGCAAATTCATTAATCATCATCTCGAGACTGTACAGGATACCTCCCCCAATCTCCACAACTTAGAGGCCATTGACCTCAATGTCTTATTACTGTGTCTCTATCCCAATGCTCGTCAGCGCTATCAATCGGTGCAACGGTTGGAAGTGTTAACGCTTGCCCATAGTCATATTCTGCAAGGTCGATCGATGAGTATGAGTTTGGAGGAAGTTGAATCTGGGGTCTTAAGCATTCTGGAACTACCGCGCCATCCCGTAACCCAAACGGTGCCGCCCCTCTTGACGGAAGCATTGACGACTCGGTTTAAATTTTTTCACCACCAAGGGGTTCAAGAAGGACTCCGCTATCAAGACGATCTCTACGGTTTGATTTACAACATCGAAGACCATTACAAACGCTACGCCTATCCCATTCTGTGTGGCCTGGTCAGTCGGCAAATTGCAGCGCTCCTCACTATTTCTAGCCAACGCTGGGGACTGTGGGTTGAGATGAGGTCGCCAATTTATCAGGTGTTAAGTGATTTTCAGTTTGAGGAGTTTTATAACATTCAACACTGTTTGGCTTGTATTAGTGAGGGCCAGGGGCAACAAGCTCCGACCCATCTCTCTACAGCGATCGCAACTCCCACGCCAACCATTTCCTCGATGAACATTTAGCCCTGCGATCGGTCTTTCCTGCTGAGAGCATTGATGGGGGTAATGGAACGGTTTGAGGCACTATTGCCCGATTAACCTGCGCCATTGACTAATTTGCGATTGAGCTTGGCCGTAGGCAACCGTGCCAGATGGAACTTTTTGTGCCGTTGCGATCGCCCCTGGAAAATCGCCGGAACTGGCTTGACCCAGGGCAATGTCTAAAATTTGTTGACTCCATTGATCGACGGCTTGGGATGCCTGCGATCGTAAAGGACTGGAACCGGGTACCTGACGGGCAAGGCCAATGGCTTCCACCAAGGCATCGGGAGTTCCCCCGCTGGCACGCTCCACCGCTCTGGGTAGAATTTGCTCGGCTTGGGCACGGCTGCGGAATTTTTCAATTTTGGCTTGGGCGGTGTCGTAGGCAGAGGTACCCGGTGGAATTTGCTCCAATTGCGCGATCGCCGATTCCAAATCCCCGGATTCTGCCAAGCTATCTGCGTTGTCGATCGTGGGCTGGTATTGAGTCCGAACAATTTGATCGCTCCAGCGCCGAATTTTTTCCTGAGCTTGTTGATACAGAGATCGTCCTGACTGAATCTGCTGAGCCTGGGCGATCGCGGCTTGTAACGAAGCCACATCCCCCGCTGCGGCCAATTGATCGGCCTGATCCAATATCGGTCGATCTGCCGCTGCCTGGGTTTGACTGGTCACTTCATCAATTAACTTCCGAGCATCCCCATAACGCGCACTGGAAGCATCAATTTGTGAGGCTTCTGCGATCGCCTGTTGGACTTCGCTGGGATTACCACTCTTGGCCAATTGGCGGGCACGATTCAGTTGTCCTAGGGCAGTCAGTTCCGCTTGCCAACGGCTGGCTAATCGCTGAGCCCGATCGTACAGGGGACGACCGGCACCAATGCGCTGCACCTGGGCGATCGCATCTTCCAAATCCACTTCCAAGCCTTTGGCTGCCCGCGATTGTGCGCCGACTAACACCACAAAATCATCCACATCCTGCTTCAGCTTCAGTTGGTCAGGAATGCGGTTGGCAATGCGCAGGGCTTCATCAAAGTTACGCCGTTCCGCTGCATATTCCGCCAGTTCCATCAAGCGTTTACCCAAGCGGGGCAGCATGTCCTGGGCGTCTTGATAGACATAGCTCTTGTCGTTAATGCTGGCCACGTTTTCCACGGCTTTGATCAGGTCATCGGCAGTGCCCCGATCGATCGCCCGTTGTGCTTGTCCCAATTTGGTAATATCGTCCCGCGTTGTGGCAATGAGCTGGGTAATTTCTGGATATTTCTTCGTTTGCCAATATTCATTTTCAAGCCCTAGAAGTTTTGTGGCTTCCAGAGAGGCTTGTCGCCAATTTTGTTTGCGCAAGAGGTCTTCAACTTTCTGGGCGATCGCTTCCGCCTCTGACCAAATTTTTTCCCAGGTTTTGACCCGTTCTTCCACCAGTTTGTAGGCCGAGGAATCCTGAGGAACCTTGCGGGCTGCGTTAACCGCTTCCTGGATATTGCCTTCTTGGAAACTCTTTTCCGCGAGATTGAGCAAATCCGTTGCCCATTGTTCCATCAACCGACTGGCTTCGGGATAGAGCGGGTGATCCTTGGGTAACGACTTGACCAATTCGATCGCTTCTAGGAGATCCTTAACGGTTTCCTTTCCGGCAGCAATCTGGGCACAGTGGAGCCGCAACGAAGCCGGAGCTAAAGGCCAGAAGACTGAAGGACAGTTGGGAACTGCTGGCAATTTGAACAGAAACGCTAGGGACAGCACGGTTAACCCACCGCTGAGCAGTAATCCCACGATCGTGATGAACCGCCAATCCAGTAAACGCCGTTGCAAATTGGCCCAAAAGACTGTCTTGGCGCTATCGGACTTAGCACTATCAGAAGGCTGGTTCCGATCGGCGGATGGGGGACGACCGGAACGCCGTTTGACGGGACGATCGTCCTGGTTGGATAGCTCCGATCGCGATTGTTGTGGAGCGATCGCGGTTCTAGGAGGCGCTAACTCAGGCGCTGCCGCTGCTTCTGGCGCAGAGAAATTCCTCGATCGGGCGGGAGTCCCCTTGCCTTGGGACGGTTGACGCAGCCGATTGGCGGCATCCTCCGGACGATCTGGACGATTTGGAATTCCCTGTTTTCTCGTCATAGTCAACTCAGAAACAGCAGTTGCGTTCTACCATCACGCCAGGGACAGCAGAATTTTGATGACATCCTAACCCCCAATGTTGAAAAAACCAAATTTTTTCTGAGTCACGATCGTCACGTGCGGAGCTCTCGAAAAAATTATGCTAGGTTGAACCTGTCCCTTCGATCGGACTCTTGGGGTTATGGTGAACCTTCAACCGTCTGCCCAAACCGAAGTCACGGTTCCGAGTGAAAATTTACGGGAAGTCGTTTACCCGGACAGCGACGGCCAGCCCATGGCGGATAATACGAAGCAGTTTGAGTGGATCGTTTTAATCAAGAAAAATCTGGATCTACTCTTTGTTAACGAGCCGAATGTCTTTGTTGCTGGAGATTTGCTGTGGTATCCGGTAGAGGGTAACCCGAAAATTCGTATTGCACCGGATGCCTTGGTGGTTGTCGGTCGGCCTAAAGGAGAACGAGGTTCCTACCAGCAGTGGCAAGAGGATAATATTCCGCCTCAAGTGGTGTTTGAAATCCTGTCTCCTGGCAATACTTCCCTGGAAATGGAGCGTAAGTTGTTATTCTATGAACGCTATGGCGTGGAAGAATACTATCTCTACGATCCAGATCACAATATGTGCCGAGGTTGGCTTAGGGTCGATGGCTATTTCGACGAAATTATTACGATCGATCAATGGATCAGCCCTCGGTTAGGCATTCGCTTTGACCTAACACAGGATGTCCTACAGCTTTATCGTCCTGATGGGGTTGTTTTCCAGAGCTATACCGAAATTGCTCAGCAGCTTGAACAGGAACGCCAAGCCAAAGAACAAGCTCTGCAAAAATTAGCAGAAATTGAAGCAAGAGCTGGTCGTCTGGCCGATCGATTACGAGAATTAGGAATTGACCCCCATCAGATCTAGTCGCTTGCTTGCGGAGCGAATCTCTTGAGCAGGTTGCCAAAGATGAGTCTCGCTAAAACAGTGTCCCCTTTGCCGATATGATGGTTAATCGGTTTGAGCGGGAGACATTTCAAGGGAGATAGCGCTATGGCACAGAACTTGCAAGGTAAAGTCGCGATCGTCACCGGAGCATCGCGGGGTATTGGACGCTCCACCGCATTGGCCCTCGCCTCGGAAGGAGCCTCGGTGGTAGTCAACTATGCAAGTTCCAGTGGGGCTGCCGATGCAGTGGTGGCCGAAATTGAGCAAGCGGGAGGAACCGCGATCGCCCTCAAAGCCGATGTCTCCAAGGCGGAAGAAGTCGATCAAATGGTTGAAGCGACGATGGCCAAGTTTGGCCGCATTGATGTCCTAGTCAACAATGCAGGCATTACCCGTGATACGTTGCTGCTGCGAATGAAGCCAGAAGATTGGCAAGCGGTCATCGATTTGAACCTGACGGGCGTTTTCCTCTGCACCCGAGCGGTTAGCAAAATCATGCTGAAGCAAAAATCCGGACGCATTGTAAATATCACTTCCGTCGCAGGCCAAATGGGCAATCCCGGTCAAGCCAACTATAGTGCTGCTAAAGCTGGGGTGATTGGTTTTACCAGAACCGTGGCACGGGAACTGGCCCCCCGAGGCATCACAGTCAATGCAGTGGCTCCTGGATTTATCGCCACGGATATGACCAGTGATTTAAACGCTGAACCGATTTTACAAATGATTCCGCTCAACCGTTATGGCCAGCCGGAAGAAGTGGCGGGGATGATTCAATTTTTGGCAGCATCTCCAGCTGCCGCCTATGTAACAGGACAAGTCTTTAATGTGGATGGTGGCATGGTAATGGCCTAGGGAAAGTTAGCCCAAGAGTCAGTACAAGAGATCTGCTTAATTAAGTACAAAAAGACTATTCTGTAGACTCTATGGACAACACCTAGATTTTCCAAAGGCTGATGGCATAAGGGTTTTCTATTACCTTCTGCTGAATTTTTTGAAGGTTACAGGCTTCAATTAGAGGGCTAAGAGCCGATAGGATTTGGGGTATTCGCTGAGGACGTTGAATCCTCGTTGATCTGATCCCTGACGTTCGGAGGAAGCCCCTATGTCTCGCCTATCTTTTTCTTTCATCAGAACTTTAAGTCTACCTGCCTTGGGGTTGGCAGTTTTTCTATGGGGAATCGCTCCTGCAAGCGCAACCGAGGATACAAACGCGGCAAAGAACCAAAGGCAACCCGTTGCTCAAGCTTCAGTCGGGTCGATCGAGGTTGATAGCCTCAGTTCAAGGGATATTCCAGCTTCTGAAATGGGGCAGGTCACTTCAGTCTCCCAACTTTCCGATGTCAAACCCACAGACTGGGCTTTTCAGGCATTACAGTCGCTGGTCGAACGTTATGGTTGCATTGCGGGTTATCCCGATCGTACCTATCGCGGTAACCGGGCTATGACGCGCTATGAGTTCGCCGCTGGCTTGAATGCCTGTATGGATCGGGTCAATGAGCTGATTGCCGCAGCCACCGCAGACTTGGTCAAGAAAGAAGACTTGGTCACGCTACAAAAATTGCAAGAGGAGTTTGCCGCTGAACTGGCAACGCTGCGTGGTCGGGTGGATGCCTTGGAAGCGAAAACGGCTACCTTGGAAAAGCAGCAATTTTCCACGACCACCAAGCTGAACGGCGAAGTCATCTTCAGCTTAGCGGGAGCCTATGGAGCCTATGACGGAGGCAACCTCGCGTTTGTCAACAACACCAATGCAGCGGTTCTTTTCCCACCAGGAACGCCCGTTGCTGCGCTACCCTCCCCTACCGCTGGACGAGATGCCAACATTACGCTAAACAACCGGGTGCGGCTCAACCTCAACACCAGTTTTACGGGCAAAGATTTACTGATTACCGGATTGCAAGCCTACAACTTTGGTAGTGGCCCCAGCACCGCGTTCCCAGGGTTTGACAACGGCGCTAGCTTGGCTGGAACGCTGGGTTATGGCGATGTAATTTTCGGCAATAACAGCAATGTTCGCCTAGGCTACGAGCCGCAGTTCCCCACCCGCAATCCCCAAAACCTCCAACCCAAGGGGGGAAACAATAGCTTAGAACTTTACAAGCTACTGTATATCTTTCCGGTTGCTGATCAGTTGACGGCCTTTGTTGGCACCAATGCAGAAGTCTCCGATGCTTTTCCATCCATTCTGCCCTTTGCGGGAGAAGGTCAGGGCGCACTGTCTAGGTTTGCCACTTTACCAGCAGCCCAACGGGTCTCGGGCGGCACATCCCAAACTGGACTGGCGGCGGCAGCGGGGGTCATCTGGAAGATTTCCGATGCCCTTGATTTTCGTGCCCTCTATGGCAGTGTGAATGCTAACTTGCCTCAAAATCAGGGTTTTCCAGGAACGCCCTTGGGCTCAGGTATTTTTAATGGTAGCTACGTTGCAGCAGCCCAGTTGACGGTTAAACCCACGACCAATCTGGATATTGGGTTGAACTACGCCCACAGTTACCACCAGATCAACATTTTAGGTACTGGCCTCAGCAGCTCTGACATTGGCGCAATTCTCTTTCCTGCCAATTCCCTGACGGATATTGCGAATCAGGGCATCAAACTGGATACGTTGGGGGTGACTGCGGCCTATCGGCTGAATCCAACCATTACCTTAGCGGGTTCCTTTTCCTATATCTTTAGCGATCTGGTAGATGTTAATGCGTCCACTAACTTCATGAGTTGGTTAGTTGGCGTTCACGCTAAGGACATTGGCCAAAAAGGGAACTCAGCAGGGCTGATCTTTGGGCAGCCTTTGGCTCGTACAGCGGTGGGTGGTCTAGCCGTTCGCCCTGAAGACACCAAACCCTACCAGTTGGAAGGCTACTTTAACTATCGGGTGAACGATCACGTCAGCATTACGCCGGGAGTGTTTGTCATCTTTAACCCAGAAGGCTTTAAAGATAACCCCACCGCGATCGTGCCTGTGATTCGCACAACCTTTACATTCTAGGCGGGGTTATCTAGATGTTGTAGGACTGATAGGGGGTATATGTGTTTAGCGATCGGTATTGGGTTTAACCACCAAGACTGAGCAGGGGGCTTCCTCAAACACCTGACTACTCACCGATCGCTGCAAAATCCGTTGCATTCCCGTTAGCCCACGACTGCCAATCACAATCAAATCGGCTTGGTGAATTTTAGCCAGACGAATAATCTCCTCTGCTGGATCCCCTGTGACAATTTCCAGGGTGCTGGGGCAGGGGAGTTTTTCTTGGTAGGCAGAGAGGTGAGCGGCCCATAGATCGCCCATGGTCTGCGTTTCCACCGGAGGCCGATCGCTCAAGACATCTATCCCTAAATGCTCCGTGGGGACTACATGGGAGAGCACTAGCTTGCTAGTCGCATCAAGGTGCAAAGTCTGTAAGGCTTGCATGACCTGGCTGGTCATGGAGGCCCGCGCAGAAGTTTTTAGATCTCCAGTATTCAGATCGACTGGATCTAATGCCACTAAAACGGTTTTCAGCATGGCAACCTCTCCAACATCCATACCCTGTAGTTTTGAGGGTAATACGGGTTAGCGAGAAACGGGGCGATCGTGCCGCATAAATTAACGTTTGCAGCCTTGATCACCCCAGCAGTGGTGGAATGTTTCCTGAAGCGGTTATCTTCTTTAATCGCGCCTAGGGTTGCTCCATGCGCAAGGAGACGGATTTCCCATGGGAGGGCAAGCCTTCCGCCAAGGTGAGGGTTTCGATCGCCGCTGCGGTTTTGCGCAGAGCCGTGGGAGAGTATTGAATCAGGCTGGAATGCTTCAGGAAAGTCTCTACCCCTAAAGGAGAGGCATAACGAGCGGATCCAGAGGTCGGTAGAGTATGGTTCGGGCCAGCTAAGTAATCTCCCACGGCTTCCGGCGTGGAGCTACCGAGAAAAATTGCGCCTGCATGGCGAATCTTGGGCAATAGATCCCAAGGCTCAGCAATTTCAAGTTCCAAATGCTCCGGTGCAAACTCGTTAGATAACTCCGCTGCGGCTTCTAGGTCGTCCACCACAATGATGAGGCCGTAGTGGGCGATCGCTTTTTCCGTCAGCAGTTTGCGGGGATGATCCGCCAATTGCTCGGCAACTTCCTGCACCACCTTATTGGCTAAGTTACTATCCGTCGTAATTAGAATCGCGGCAGCCATGGGGTCATGCTCCGCCTGCGCTAAGAGATCCGCCGCCACATGGGTTGGATTTGCTGTCCCATCGGCAATCACAAGGACTTCTGATGGCCCCGCTAGGGAATCGATGCCAACGGTGCCATAGACCTGTTTCTTGGCGAGTGTCACATAGATATTGCCTGGGCCCGTAATTACATCCACCTTGGGAATTGTTTCCGTTCCGTAGGCAAGGGCTGCGATCGCCTGGGCTCCCCCCACGCGATAGATTTCCTGAATCCCAGCTTCCTGGGCCGCTACGAGGACTGCCGGATTGATGATCCCCTCTGGCCCCGGGGGAGTCACCATAACAATATGGGGCACCTTAGCAACTTGAGCTGGCACCGCATTCATCAAGACCGTACTGGGATAGGCTGCGCGCCCCCCCGGAACGTACAGCCCCGCAGAATCCATGGGGGTGTAACGTTTGCCGAGCACGACTTCATCTTCTGCAAAATGCACCCAACTCTGGGGAACCCGCATTTTGTGAAAGGTTTCAATTTTTTCCTTGGCGAGACGAATTGCCGTAATCAGATCCTGATCCACTTTATGGTAGGCGGCATCCAGTTCCTCGGGTGACACCCGCAATTGATCGGCGGTAAACGTCTGTCCGTCAAATTCCAAGGTGTAGTCCAGAACTGCTTTGTCCCCTTGCCGCTTCACCGTTTGCAAAACTTGCCGCACCGTGGCTTCTTTATTAAAGACTTGATCGTCATGGGTACGATCGCAAATCCGGCGCAGTTCAGCTTTCGCCTCGGTCAACTGGGTAATGATTCGCAGCATGGAGTTAGGAGTGTCAGTATCGTTTCTATAGCTTAACTGGATTTTTGTGGATCATGTTGAGGGGAAATTGGTGCTATATTAGTATGTCTGGAAATTCTTAAACACCTTAGATAGCGTTACTTTCGAGAGAACCGTGCCTAACATCAAGTCTGCTGAAAAGCGAGTTCAGATTGCCGAGCGCAACCGCATGCGCAATAAATCCTATTCTTCTGCGGTTAAAACCCTGATGAAGAGCTACTTTGCAGCCGTTGACAAGTATGCTGCGACTCCTTCTGAAGAGACTCTGAAGGAAGCCAAAGATGCAATGTCTGCTGCGACTAGCAAAATCGACAAAGCCGTCAAACGGGGAGTGTTGCACCAAAACAACGGCGCACGCAAAAAGTCTCGTTTGGCCCGTGCCCTCAAAAAAGTGGCCTTGGCGACGAAGTAAGCATTAGCCTCCATGCAACTAATCGACACGCACGTCCATATCAATTTCGACTTGTTTGAACCAGACTTAGATACCGTAGCTGCGCGGTGGCGAGAAGCCGGTGTTGTGCGTCTGGTTCATTCGTGTGTCGAGCCCTCTGAGTTCCCAGCGATTCGATCGATTGCTGATCGTTACCCTGAGGTTGCCTTTGCTGTGGGTTTACATCCCTTGGATGTGGCTGAGCTGTGGCATGCTGGCCGAGAAGCCGAAATTTTAGGGCTGGCTCAGTCCGACGATCGGGTCGTTGCGATCGGGGAGACGGGTTTAGATTTCTTCAAGGCTGACAATGTTGACCAACAGTTGGAGAGTCTTGAGGCGCAACTGCGCATTGCCCATCAGCTTAATTTACCCGTTATTCTCCACTGCCGAGATGCCGCCTCACTCCTCGCAGAATTCCTTCAAGGATTTTGGCGACGGGTGGGTGCTGTTCAAGGCGTAATGCATTGCTGGGGTGGATCGCCTGAAGAAACTCAGTGGTTCTTGGACTTGGGTTTCTATATTAGTTTTAGTGGAACAGTAACCTTCAAAAAGGCGGAATCGATTCAGGCCTCTGCCAAAATTGTCCCCTGGGATCGCCTATTGGTCGAAACCGACTGTCCCTTTTTGGCTCCGGTGCCCAAGCGAGGCGCAAAGCGCAATGAGCCTGCCTACGTGCAATACGTCGCTCAGCAGGTCGCTCAGTTGCGAGAAGTGAGTTTAGCGGAAATTGCCTATCACACAACGGCGAATGCCTGTCGGCTATTTCGGCTGACTCTACCGGATCAGACGAGGCCGATCGTGACGGATTTTGCGGCATTACAGGTTTAAGTCAATCGAGACGTTCGATCGTTTTGGGCCACCCAAGTTCCCTGTTCATGGTTCGACGGTCTCAACTCTGATTTTCCTACACAATTTTCTTGGATTCGTCAAGCCACATTTGAGCCTTTGTGGGTAATAATGGGAGTGGTCGTTTGCCACTAGCTTGATGTAATGGCTGTATTCCCCTTGTTAGAAGACTTTCAAGCCCCCATCCAATCAATGCCATCAAAGTTTTAACCCAATATTTATTTCCCTAAGTTGGATCCTGCCGTCAGGAGCCAATGTTTTTATGTTGACATAACTGTGCAAGTAGCCTAAAATCTGGGATTCGCGCTGGGCGTGAACCTTTAGAGGAGACGCATGACTGAGCTAACCTACACCACACCCGCTTTCGTTCTGCCAGACTTGGTTGAGATTCAGCGGGAGAGCTTCCGCTGGTTTCTTGAAGAAGGTCTGATTGAGGAACTGGATAGTTTCTCCCCGATTACGGATTACACCGGTAAATTGGAGCTTCACTTCATTGGTAAGGATTACAAGCTGAAGCACCCGAAATACCACGTGGATGAGGCCAAGAGCCGGGATGCCACCTATGCTGTTCAGATGTACGTTCCCACGCGTCTAATCAACAAAGAGACCGGGGAAATTACGGAACAGGAAGTGTTTATTGGCGATCTACCCCTCATGACCGATCGCGGTACCTTTATTATCAACGGTGCGGAGCGAGTCATTGTCAACCAGATCGTGCGGAGTCCTGGGGTTTATTACAAATCTGAAACAGACAAGAACGGTCGGCGGACGTACAATGCCAGCCTGATTCCCAACCGGGGAGCCTGGTTAAAGTTTGAGACCGATAAAAATGACTTGGTCTGGGTGCGGATTGACAAAACCCGTAAGCTATCTGCCCAAGTTCTCCTCAAGGCATTGGGGCTTTCCACGGGGGAAATTCTGGATGCTATGCGTCACCCAGAATATTTCTTGAAGACGATTGAAAAAGAAGGGGAATTCAGCGAAGATGACGCGCTGATGGAACTGTATCGCAAGCTGCGACCGGGTGAACCGCCCACGGTGGCGGGTGGGGCACAGTTGCTGGAGTCTCGTTTCTTTGATCCCAAGCGGTATGACTTGGGTAAGGTGGGGCGTTATAAGCTCAATCGCAAGCTGCATTTGAATGTGCCCGATTCTACTCGGGTCCTGACTCCTCAAGATATTCTGGCGGCGATCGACTACCTGATCAACCTGGAATTTGACATTGGCCAGATTGACGACATTGACCACCTAGGCAACCGTCGGGTGCGATCGGTCGGTGAATTGCTGCAAAACCAAGTTCGGGTTGGACTGAACCGCTTAGAACGAATCATTCGGGAACGGATGACGGTCTCCGACTCGAATACCTTGACGCCTGCTTCCTTGGTGAACCCCAAACCCTTGGTCGCTGCGATTAAAGAATTCTTTGGGTCGTCCCAGCTCTCTCAGTTCATGGATCAAACCAATCCCCTAGCGGAACTGACCCACAAACGTCGTCTCAGCGCCCTCGGCCCTGGCGGTTTAACGCGGGAACGGGCAGGCTTTGCGGTGCGGGATATTCACCCCTCCCACTACGGACGCATCTGCCCGGTGGAAACTCCGGAAGGCCCCAACGCAGGTCTGATCGGTTCCCTGGCGACCCATGCCCGTGTCAACTCCTACGGCTTTATCGAAACGCCGTTCTCCCGCGTGGAAGGCGGAGTGGTGCGTCGCGATGTGCCCCCGGTTTACATGACGGCGGATGAAGAAGATGATTTGCGGGTGGCGGCAGGGGACTTACCCACCGATGAAGCGGGTCGGATCCTGGGTGAAAAGGTGACTGTGCGCTATCGCCAAGACTTCACCACGGCTTCTCCTAATGAAGTGGACTTTGTGGCGGTCTCCCCGGTGCAAATCATTTCGGTGGCAACCTCGCTGATTCCCTTCCTGGAACACGATGATGCGAACCGAGCCCTCATGGGTTCTAACATGCAACGACAGGCGGTTCCCCTGCTGCGCCCCGAGCGACCTTTGGTGGGAACGGGTTTAGAAGCCCAAGCTGCCCGCGACTCCGGGATGGTCATTGTTAGCCGTACCGATGGCGAAGTCACCTATGTGGATGCCAAGCGGATTTGCGTTAAGTCGCCGGAGGGTCGTGACTACAACTATCAGTTGCAGAAGTATCAACGATCGAACCAAGACACTTGCCTGAACCAAAAGCCGATCGTGCGATCGGGCGATAAGGTGGTGGCAGGGCAGATCTTGGCGGATGGTTCTGCGACGGAGAAGGGCGAACTGGCCTTGGGTCAAAACATTCTCGTGGCCTACATGCCTTGGGAAGGTTACAACTACGAGGACGCCATCCTGATCAGCGAGCGCTTGGTCTACGACGATGTCTACACCTCAATTCACATTGAGAAGTACGAAATCGAAGCCCGTCAAACCAAGCTGGGGCCGGAAGAAATCACCCGAGAAATTCCCAACGTCGGGGAAGATGCCCTGCGTAACTTGGATGAAAACGGCATCATCCGCATTGGAGCTTGGGTTGAGTCCGGGGACATTTTGGTGGGTAAAGTGACGCCTAAGGGCGAATCTGACCAACCGCCGGAAGAAAAACTGCTGCGGGCGATTTTCGGGGAAAAGGCACGGGATGTGCGTGATAACTCCCTGCGAGTGCCCAACGGTGAAAAGGGTCGAATTGTCGATGTGCGGGTCTTCACCCGAGAACAAGGGGATGAACTCCCCCCCGGAGCCAACATGGTGGTTCGGGTTTACGTGGCTCAGAAACGGAAGATCCAAGTCGGTGACAAGATGGCCGGTCGCCACGGCAACAAGGGGATTATCTCTCGCATTCTGCCGATCGAAGACATGCCCTACTTGCCCGATGGCACCCCGATGGACATCGTCCTCAACCCGCTGGGGGTTCCTTCCCGGATGAACGTAGGCCAAGTCTACGAATGTTTGTTAGGTTGGGCGGCAGAGAACCTCAATGCCCGCTTCAAGATCGTGCCCTTTGACGAAATGCACGGGGAAGAAAAATCCCGCGAAAGCGTCCATGGCAAGCTCTATGAAGCCCGCGAGCACCGGATTGACCACACTGGGGAAGGCGAATGGGTCTTCGACGAAAGCAACCCTGGGAAAATCCAAGTCTACGATGGTCGGACCGGGGAACCCTTCGATCGGCCTGTGACCGTCGGCAAAGCCTACATGCTGAAGCTGGTGCACTTGGTGGACGACAAGATCCACGCACGTTCCACTGGCCCCTACTCCTTGGTTACCCAGCAGCCCTTGGGTGGAAAAGCTCAGCAGGGTGGCCAGCGCTTCGGGGAAATGGAAGTGTGGGCCTTGGAAGCCTTTGGGGCGGCCTACACCCTGCAAGAGTTGCTAACGGTGAAGTCCGACGATATGCAAGGTCGGAACGAAGCTCTCAATGCGATCGTCAAAGGCAAATCTATCCCCCGTCCGGGTACGCCGGAATCCTTCAAGGTGTTGATGCGAGAACTGCAATCCCTCTGTTTGGATGTGGCCGTGCACAAAGTGGAAACCCGCGAAGATGGCAGCAGCCGAGATGTCGAAGTGGATCTCATGGCTGATGTCAGCAACCGTCGCGCGCCCTCTCGGCCCACTTACGAGTCGATTAGCAGCGTCTCCATGGACGACGACGACGATTAATGAGAGCGGCTCTTTAGGGAGTCCAATCTGCTAGGAGGGAGATACACAGAAGTGCCTAATCTGCTCACCTAGTTATTGGCTTCCTATGGAGCTTTTTCGAACCGTACTTGTCAAACAGCACCCGTCAAACCGTAATCACTTCAGGAAAGAGAACGCGATGCCCAAGCTTGAACAGCGATTCGACTACGTCAAAATTGGTCTGGCATCCCCGGAACGAATTCGTCAGTGGGGTGAACGAACCCTTCCCAATGGACAAATGGTTGGCGAGGTTACCAAACCCGAAACCATCAACTACCGGACGCTTAAACCGGAGATGGATGGTCTCTTTTGTGAGCGGATTTTTGGGCCTGCCAAGGACTGGGAATGTCACTGTGGGAAGTACAAACGAGTGCGCCACCGGGGAATTGTCTGCGAACGATGTGGCGTAGAAGTGACGGAATCCCGTGTCCGACGGCACCGCATGGGCTATATCAAGCTGGCAGCTCCTGTGGCCCACGTATGGTACCTAAAAGGGATTCCAAGCTACATGGCTATTTTGCTAGACATGCCCTTGCGGGATGTCGAGCAAATCGTTTACTTCAATGCCTATGTGGTGCTGAATCCTGGTAATGCTGAGGGATTGAGCTACAAGCAATTGCTGACGGAAGATCAGTGGATTGAAATTGAAGACGAGCTTTACAGCGAAGACTCCAAGCTGGAAGGCATCGAAGTCGGCATTGGAGCAGAAGCGTTGCAACAACTGCTGCAAGATATCCATCTGGATGAAGAAGCAGAACGGCTGCGGGAAGAAATTGCGGCCTCTAAGGGGCAAAAGCGGGCTAAATTGATCAAACGCCTGCGGGTCATTGATAACTTTATCGCAACGGGCTCCAAGCCAGACTGGATGGTCTTGGATGTGATTCCCGTCATTCCGCCAGATCTGCGCCCAATGGTGCAGTTGGACGGGGGCCGTTTTGCGACCTCTGACTTGAACGACTTGTATCGCCGGGTGATTAACCGGAACAACCGTCTAGCCCGCCTCCAAGAAATCCTCGCGCCTGAAATCATTGTCCGAAACGAAAAACGGATGCTCCAGGAAGCGGTGGATGCGCTGATTGATAACGGGCGACGCGGTCGTACCGTGGTAGGCGCAAACAACCGTCCCCTCAAGTCCCTGTCGGACATTATCGAGGGGAAACAGGGTCGCTTCCGGCAAAACCTGCTGGGGAAACGGGTGGACTACTCCGGTCGTTCTGTGATTGTGGTCGGCCCTAAACTGAAGATTCACCAGTGCGGCTTGCCGAAGGAAATGGCGATCGAGCTGTTCCAGCCCTTTGTGATTCACCGGTTGATTCGCCAAGGTTTGGTTAACAACATCAAAGCCGCTAAAAAGCTGATTCAACGCAACGACCCGACAGTCTGGGATGTCTTGGATGAGGTGATCGAAGGTCACCCCGTCATGCTGAACCGGGCCCCGACGCTGCACCGTTTGGGGATTCAAGCCTTTGAACCTATCCTCGTCGATGGTCGCGCCATTCAGCTCCACCCCTTGGTCTGCCCAGCTTTCAACGCGGACTTTGACGGCGACCAAATGGCGGTGCACGTACCGCTGTCTTTGGAAGCTCAAGCCGAAGCCCGGTTGTTGATGCTGGCTTCGAATAACATTCTGTCTCCGGCAACCGGTCGCCCGATCGTGACGCCTAGCCAAGATATGGTGTTGGGTTGCTATTACCTAACGGCGGAAAATCCTGCCGCCACGAAGGGCGCAGGGCGCTACTTCGCCAACCTGGACGATGCCATCACCGCCTACGAACAGAAGGAAGTCGATCTCCATTCCTATGTTTGGGTTCGCTTTGATGGCGACGTGGAAACTGACTTGGATGATGCGCTGGTCGAGGAGCAGACTGCCGATGATGGCTGTGTCACTCGTTTGTACAACTACCGTCGGGTGAGGCAGGATGCCGAGGGCAACTTAATTTCCCAGTACATCAAGACAACGCCGGGACGGATCATTTACAACAAAACCGTGATCGATGCATTGGCTGATTATTAGTTGCGATCGCACCGTTTTCAAGGGGTTTCATCCTTAATCTGCGGTGTGGTTCGTCTTGGCAGTAGTTTCTAACCTGGATAGCAGTTTCTAACAACGTCAAGCATCCACACCGTTCCCCCTTCGTTTTAACTTCAATCCAACATCCGCATTTGGTGGGGCAGACATGGCAGAGCAAGGCAAGCAAGTTTTCCGCAACCGCGTCATCAACAAAAAACAACTGCAAAATCTCGTTTCCTGGGCCTTTACCCATTACGGGACAGCCCGGACAGCCCAAATGGCAGACGCCGTTAAGGATCTGGGCTTCCGCTATGCAACACGGGCAGGGGTCTCGATTTCCGTAGACGATTTGCAAATTCCGCCGACGAAAAAAGCACTGCTAGAAAGTGCTGAAGAAACTATTCGATCGACGGAAGAAAAGTACACGCGCGGCGAAATCACCGAAGTAGAACGCTTCCAAAAGGTGATTGACACCTGGAACGGAACTTCAGAAGAACTGAAGGATGAAGTGGTGAAACACTTCCGCTCCAACGATCCCCTCAACTCTGTCTATATGATGGCCTTCTCTGGTGCACGGGGGAATATCTCCCAGGTGCGGCAGCTGGTGGGGATGCGGGGCTTGATGGCGAATCCCCAAGGAGAAATTATTGACCTTCCGATTAAAACCAACTTCCGGGAAGGGTTGACGGTCACAGAGTATATCATTTCCTCCTACGGGGCGCGCAAAGGCTTGGTAGATACGGCGCTACGGACAGCGGACTCCGGTTATCTGACTCGTCGTCTGGTGGACGTGTCCCAGGATGTGATTATTCGTGAATTGGATTGCAGCACCGCCCGAGGCATCCCGGTTCGCAGCATGACCGATGGGGAACGGGTTTTGATTCCGCTGAAAGATCGTTTACTTGGTCGGGTGGTTGCTCAGGATGTGCTCCATCCAGAAACGGGGGCGGTGATTGTGGCTCGTAACGAAGCCATTTCCAATGAAATCGCCGAGGAAATTGGCAAAGCCAAGGTGCAGGAGGTAGTTGTCCGATCGCCCCTAACCTGCGAATCACCCCGATCGGTCTGCCAACGCTGCTACGGCTGGAGCTTGGCCCATGCTCACCTCGTCGATATTGGCGAAGCGGTGGGAATTATCGCGGCTCAGTCGATCGGTGAACCGGGTACCCAGCTCACCATGCGCACCTTCCACACCGGAGGAGTCTTCTCCGGGGAAATGGCACGGCAGGAACGGGCGGACTTTGATGGGGTCGTCAAGTTTCCGAAGAAGCTGAAGTCCCGACCGTTCCGAACCCGCCACGGCGAAGAAGCCCTGACGGTGGAATCAGCAGATTCTGCTAACAAGATCACGATCGAGGGTAGCAGTGGTAAAAACCAAGTCTTTACCGCCGCCCAGGGGGCAACCCTGATGGTTCGCGATGGCGAAACGGTGAAGCGTGGCCAAATTTTGGCAGAAATTCCCCTTTCCGGTCGCGGTCGGAAGACCACTGAAAAAGCCACCATGGACGTGTTTTCCCACCTGGCTGGGGAAGTCATGTTTGCAGACGTGGTTCCGGAAGAGAAGAAAGACCGTCAAGGCAACACGACCCGCATTGCCCAGCGGGGCGGCTTGATGTGGGTGCTGTCGGGGGATGTGTATAACCTGCCGCCCGGTGCAGAGCCTGCAGTCAAGAACGGCGATCGGGTCGAAACCAATGGTGTGATTGCTGAAACGAAGGTGATTACCGAAAACGGCGGGACGGTACGGCTGTCAGAAGGTAGCGAAGGCAAGGGTGGCCGTGAAATCCAAATCATCACTGCTTCCGTCATGCTGGATCAGGCGCGGGTGCGGAAAGTTGAAAGCCATCAAGGGGGCGACCAATATCGGCTGGAAACCACCAATGGCCAAACCTTCTCCCTTAAGGCGGCTCCCGGAACCCAGGTCACCAATGGCCAAGTCGTCGCAGAATTGATCGACGATCGCTACCACACTCAAACAGGTGGCATTCTGCGCTATTCCGGGGTGGAAATTGGCAAGCGGGGCAAAGCCAAGCAGGGCTACGAAGTTCTGAAGGGCGGCACCCTGTTGTGGATTCCAGAAGAATCCCACGAGGTCAACAAAGATATTTCGTTGTTGATGGTGGAAGACGGCCAATACGTCGAAGCTGGCACGGAAGTCGTTAAAGAAATCTTCTGCCAAAGTAGCGGCGTCATTGAAGTAACCCAGAAAAACGACATTCTGCGGGAAGTTGTGATCAAACCTGGTTCAATCCACATGCTGGATAGCTTGGAAGGGGTCAATACCCGCGAGCCGGTGTTGGTCAATCCGGGTCAGGTGATCATGCCGGGGCTGACTGCGGAAGAGTTAGCCTATGTTGAGTATGTGGAAACCCCCGAAGGCCCTGCGTTGTTGCTGCGGCCTGTGGTGGAATTCCAAGTGCCCGACGAACCCTCTGTGCCCAGCCAAGATTCGGGAACCCAGGAATCCGGTCGATCGATTCGCCTACGGGCCGTGCAACGCATTCCTTATAAAGATGGAGAGCGGGTGCGATCGATCGAAGGTTTGGAACTGTTGCGAACCCAACTGGTGCTGGAAGTTGATCAGGAATCGCAGTTAGCTGCGGACATCGAACTGGTGCCCGATGAAACTGATGAGGAAATGCTGCGCTTGCAACTGGTGATTCTGGAATCCCTGGTGATTCGGCGCGACATTACCGCTGACACCACCCAAGGCAGCACTAATACCCGCATTCTGGTGCAGGACGGCGATCAAATTCCCCCTGGTGCCGTCGTGGCACGAACCGAAATCCTCTGTAAAGAGGCGGGAGAAGTGCAAGGGATCCGCGATGGTAGTGAAGCCGTGCGTCGGATTCTAGTGGTGCGGGATGCGGATACGGTGACGATCGATTTCCCTGAGTCCGCCAAGATCAAGAAGGGAGATCTTCTGGTGAGTGGCTCCCACGGTTTGGGTGAGGAACTTAAGGAATCAGGGCAAGTTCTCGCGATCGCGGGGAAACAGGCCAAACTCCGTCTTGCGCGTCCCTATCGGGTGTCTCCCGGTGCGGTCTTGCACATTGACGACGGCGACTTGGTACAACGGGGTGACAGCTTAGTACTCCTTATTTTTGAACGGGCGAAGACAGGGGACATCATCCAAGGTCTGCCTCGGATTGAGGAACTGTTGGAAGCCCGGAAGCCGAAGGAAGCTTGCATCATTGCCCGCCAATCGGGAACAGCTCAGGTCATCTACGCGGAAGATGATTCCGTAGAAGTCAAAATTGTTGATCATGATGGTTTGATCACGGAGTATCCCCTCGGCCCTGGGCAGAACGTCATCGTCATGGATGGCCAAGCGGTGGAAGCCGGGGAACGCCTGACTGACGGCCCGACCAATCCCCACGAGTTGTTGGAAATCCTCTTCCTAGCCAACTCTGAAAAACAGGGCATCCACGAAGCAGCCTTGAAGAGTTTACAAGAAGTGCAGACCTTCCTGGTGGCGGAAGTCCAAGGGGTTTATCAATCCCAAGGCATTGACATCTCCGACAAACACATCGAAGTGGTGGTACGGCAGATGACCTCGAAGGTGCGGGTGGATGACGGTGGAGACACCACGATGCTGCCCGGTGAGTTGGTGGAACTGAACCAACTGGAACAGGTCAATGAAGCGATGGCAATTACCGGGGGCGCTCCGGCGAAGTATACTCCGGTTCTGCTGGGGATTACCAAGGCTTCCTTGAATACCGACAGCTTCATCTCGGCGGCGTCCTTCCAAGAAACCACGCGGGTTCTGACAGAAGCGGCGATCGAAGGGAAGTCCGACTGGCTGCGGGGTCTGAAGGAGAACGTCATCATTGGGCGTCTGATTCCGGCAGGTACGGGCTTCAATGCCTACGAAGAGTCCGGTGGACCTCAGGACATCGACCTCAGCTTTGAAATGCTGGACGACGATGCCGACTTAACGGATGTTGTGTTAGACGATCGGACGGCTCGGGCCTATGGCTTAGAAAGCTTTGAAGATCGACCCAGCTTCAGCTTTGAGAGCTTTGGCTCTGGGGAAGGAGAGGGCGAATTTGCCAGTGGTTTTTCGCCCATCCTGGACGATGATGAACTGATTGACGACAGCAGCAGCAACCGGAATGATGATGATGACGATGACTTAGATGAGGACGATCTGCTGTAGCAAGATCAGGATTTATCCACCCAGTGAGTCATTAAGCGAGTCTTGCGCTGTAGTACCGAATGACCTGAAATAAATCCCGTAACAACAGAAAGGAGGCTATTACAGCCTCCTTTTTTGCATTTCTTCAAGGATTGAAACGGCTGACCTGTCAGTTCAATCAATTGACCAGATTGACCAGATTGACCAAGTCAACTAAAGGTAATAGCGCACGGTGGTGATGACCCGACTCTTCTTCGTTCGCAGCGCATTTTTCAAGAACAGAGTTGTTTGGTTATGCAGCAACTCTTCCCACCAGCGTCGGGTCACAAAGGCCGGAATGATAATGGTGGTTAAAACACCGGGATAGCGAGCTTCAAAGTCTCGCACATAGTCCACGATCGGTTCCACCACCGATCGATAGGGTGAAGGGAGGACTTTGAGGGGAATATCCGGCGCAAAGGTTTGCCAATCCCGTTGAAATTTCTCGTTGTCGCCCCCGATGTCCACATGAACGGCCACAATCTTATCGGCAATACCTCGAGCGTAGTCCAAAGCTTCGATCGTGCCACGATGTACCTGCCCTACCACGACGATCGCCGGATGGGACACTGCTGTCATAGTTGGTTTGGCGACATATTGTTTGGGTGTAATGGTGGTCAAACTCAACTTATCTGCCACGTAACGATAATGGCGATGGATACTGCCAAAAAAGATGACGAGACAGGGAATGGCAAACACCACAACCCAGGCTCCCAAGGCAAATTTTGTCCAAATCACGATCGCTAACACCAACAGCGTTGCCACGGTTCCAATGCCATTCATCCAAGCACTGGCCTGCCAACCCTTTGATTTTTCCTTAAACCAATGGCGTACCATCCCTGCCTGGGACAGGGTAAAGGATGTAAAGACTCCCACCGCGTACAGTGGAATGATGGCAGTGGTATCCCCTCTAAACACAATCACCAATAACGCTGCTGACAAGCTGAGTAACAAGATGCCATTGGAATAAACGAGTCGATCGCCCAACAGCGACAACTGCCGAGGCAAAAATCCATCCCGCGCTAGGAAGTAGCAAAGACGGGGGAAATCTGCATAGCTCGTATTCGCGGCCAGTAACAGGATGGTTGGGGTGGCAAACAGCACAATGAAGTAGTAGAGAAAATTAGTGCCTACAATTTGCCGACTGAGAATTGAAAGCACCGTTTCGCCATTTTCTGTGGGAACCACTTGGTAGAGGTTAGCGAGGTAGGTAATCCCTAAAAACATTAGGCCAAGAATAATCCCCAAGGCCAGCAACGTTTGCCTTGCATTTTTCCATTCTGGCGGTTTAAACGCGAGTACTCCATCGGAAATGGCCTCCACCCCAGTTAGAGCCGTACATCCCGCCGCAAATGCTCGCAGCACTAAGAATAAACTCAATTCTTCGCCCACGTGGTGAATGGATTCAGCGGGTGAAGGCACAGCCATGACATGACCCGTCAATTGATTAAAGAATCCAATTCCCAGCAGCAGAAAAATACTGGCAATAAAGGCATAGGTCGGCACCATAAAAATCCGGCCCGACTCCTTGACCCCTCGTAAATTGGCAATCATCAGTAGAAAGATGAATACCAGACATAAATCCACCGTGAAGGGCCGTAGCGCGGGCAAGGCAGAAACTAAGTTATCAATGCCTGCCGAAACACTGACTGCTACCGTCAAGATGTAGTCAATCATTAACGAAGCTCCAGCAATCAGGCCGGGATAGAGGCCCAAATTTTCCCGCGCCACAATGTAGGATCCCCCGCCCTTTGGGTAGGCCCGAATGGTTTGGCGGTAGGAAACCATGACAATGATTAACAAGATCACGATCGCAAGGGCGATCGGTAAAGACCAGCCCAAAACATGGCGACTGGTGCCCGCAACCATCAAGACCAAAAGGGTTTCCTGGGTCGCATAGGCTACGGACGAAAGGGCGTCGGAAGATAAAACAGCCAAGGCTGCCGCTTTGGTTAAGCGCTCTTCAGCATGGGCACTGGTTGGGAGTGTTTCTCCCACCAGAAACCGCTTTAATTGTGAAAATGTCATATCAATCTCTCCACCACCGAATAAATCGATCGAAATCAGTGTGTAGGGTGTAAGTGAGCATGGGGGCTAAAAAGGTGAAGTGAATGAAGAAAAGTTGTGCCATGAGTTGCCCAATCTCTGATCAGTCATCCCTTATCGTCTAGGAGGAACTTGAGTTGCGATCGGCTCAATTTCATAACGGTATTCCTCTAGGTATCACTAACCTTGAACCCCATCGACAAAAGTTTATGATTTGTAGGAAGACACTGGAGATTGCAACCTTCCCAATGCCCCCCAATGGCTGGTTCGTTTAACCGCTATGGTCATTCCCCTAAGCGAGATCTACACTGCTGGTATGACGGCAATTGGAGCAATGGCCATCAACAAGTAAGACGCGGCTAACGTAATGCGCGGTTAAGACGCAGTACACAACTCCACTGCGCGATTAACACAGTCAATCACTAGCAGGGTAAAGGTTGCAATGAATTCTTGGCACGATCGCTTGAATTCTTTTACAGGCCACGATCGCCTGGTTGTCTGTCGATTGTTTATCCATCTCAAAGGGCCAGAAGTTGCACCGTTACTGGGGGTACTGAACCAAGCAGGACGCAATGCGGCCTCTGCAGAAGGGGATTTGGCAGTCTTGGGCAATGGTTTGATCCAAATTTGCCAGAGCCTGCTGCAACATCAAACCTATTGGTATGCGGCGGCCAATGAAGGTGAAGTTTTGTGGTCAGAAGGGGAAGCTGAACAATTTGTTAACGAGTTGTTTATGGATTCAGCCCAACGCTACTTGAGTGATTTCCCCCCCGAAGAATCCACCTCAGATACGCCCTTGGCCCTACCCATTAGTCACAATTTGGTGGTAATGATTACCGTCGCCTTTGAGGGGGAAGATCCGCCTCTGGAAACGGATCTCGCCGATTTGAATGCATTGAAACAAGGCTTACTCAGTTTGACGAACTTAGTTGATCAGAATCGCCTACGGGCGATCCAAGTCCATTTCTCACCGGCTCAGTTAGGAGATGAACTGACAGAAGACCAGATTTTACAACAATTTCCAGAATTGATCCCTCTGTAAGGTCGCTGGGGCTTGCAGGTCGCTGGGGCTTGCAGGTCGCTGGGGTTGGCCGCTGGGCTGGATTGCCAAGTATTGAGTGATGGTGATTCCCCGATCGTCTATTGCCCTTCCGCTTTTCGAAAATATTCTTTGTCAAAAAATACCATGTTGCGTAGATTTGTCCTTTTTTCACTGATTGTCTTGTTTGGCAGTATCACGATCGGTTGTGATGCTGATCTGAGCCAATCGCCCCCCCAAGCCAATCAATCGGCTAATCAATCTAGCGAAGTGCGATCGGCAAACTCTAATGGCGCAAGTCAACCCACGTTAAACAACCAACGGATGCTGCCGGATGGTCAATATCCCTTACAACAGGCCACTTATAACGATGTCGATGGCCGTTATGGCGTGATGGTGCTGAATGCCCCCCAGGGATATAGTTCAGCGCTGCAACTCGAGAATGTCCCCATGGCACGGCTGACCGATGAGCAAATTAAGGCCGGTGAGAAAAGCTTCCTCAAAGTGGAAAACGGGCAACCCGCTCTTTACCTGACGGAAGATTTCCAAATCCAGTACATTCATAGTGTGACCGAACAGCAAACCAATCCTAATACAGGGCGGACTGAAACAGTTGTTGTACAAAGAGAATCGAATTTTTGGAGTCCCTTTGCGGGCAGTTTAGCGGGAAACTTGGCAGGGCAGGCGATCGGCAGTATGCTCTTCCGTCCGCAACACTACATGCCGCCCCAGTATCAACCCGGCATAGCCATGACAGGCTATGGGGGCTATGGAACCAGTGTGAATGATGCGGTACGAAATTACCGCGATCGCTATCAACAGGATCCCGTTGCCGTGCGAAATCGTACCAATTTTCGCAGCACGGGACGGATCAGCTCTCCCAGTAATTCTGCCAATTTCCCCAACCAGGTTAGCTCACCTAATCGTCTAAGTTCTCCCAATCGATCGTTTGAAAACCGCGATCGATCGACGGGTTCTGGCTATGGTTCCAGCAATCTTGAGCCTTCTCGCCAAACAACGCCAAGGCGCTCGGGTAGTAGTTTTGGCAGTAGCAGTCGATCCCGTTCTTCGGGAGCAGGGACTTCGCGATCGCGATCGTCTTTTGGCAGTCGCCGGAGTCGTCGATGACCCGATTGGTTTCCTCCAAGCTAGGAAGAGAAGGAAGCTGAAGATACTGCACGGACTGTCGTGATTGCTGTTAACTGACTGCTGTGGACTGGCTGTTGTTAACTGTCGGCTGTTAACTGTCTGGAATAGATTCCGCAAAAATCAGGATCTTCTGTCGGGTTTCTAATTTCCACATAAACGCTGTGCCACAATGATCAAATAACCTTTCACCCTCTAAGTAAAACCGTGTGATCGAAGCCGAGGTTCATCAGCAACTGCGAGCCTTTCTGCGAGAGCAGCGAGAACCCCACTGGGCTCACCATCTGACGATGGCAAGATTGGTGGCTCGTGCGCTGCGTTTAGGGAGAAGTGCCCTGATCCAAACGGGAACAACGACCGGGTTTCCTGCTCCCTATCGGTTGAGTTATCTGCTGCCCTTGTTGATCTGGAAAGGCCCCATTCTGTTGGTTACGCCTGAGCGCTTACATCAACCGTTGTTGCAAACAGAGCTACCTCGGCTCCAGCAATGGATGGCTCAACCTAAATCCATTCAGGTCGGCGATCGTTGGCCTAGTGGAAATTTTGAAGGGATTTTGTTGACTATGCCGGAATCTTGGCTCCGCGATCGCCTTTACCATGAGGGCCGGTTTCCCATCGGGATTTCCACCGTAATGGATGGTGTCGATGATTTGGAAAACTGGGCTCGCCAAGTCTTGACCAGCCATCTTCCAGTCACTGAATGGGACAGCTTAATGTTAGCGATCCCCGGCCAAATGGATGCAATTCGCGATATTCGGGTGGGCTTAACCCGATCGATTTTTCATCGACCCGCTACTCCCTACGAGTGCTACTTGATGGATGATACCGAGCGATCGCTCCTTCAGGATCTCCAGCGGCTAGTTAAGGTTTCCCAGGCTACTCTGCCGACTTCCTGGCAACTTTTTTTGAACAACTGTCCCAAAGTAACCGCCTAGTCTGGGCCACGATCCACCGAACCCAAGGCACATTTTCTCTGCACAGTAGCCCTACGGAAGTGGGATCGTTCCTGAATCCGCTTTGGCTCACCCAACCTACGGTCTTAATTGGCAGTGCTCTAGATCTAGAAACTGAAGCAACCATCTATCGCCAAACCGTCGGACTGGGGGATCTAACCTGCCTCAAGTTTTCACCCGATCGGCAGGAGGCGATCGTGCAACTCTATCAACCGGAGGGCGTGCCGATGCCTAATACGCCCCAGTTCCAAGCCAGCCTTCTCCAAGAACTCCGCTATCTCTTGAGTCATGCTCCCCAAGGCCCTGCCGTTGTGCTAGTAGGAGATACTCCCCTTCGCAACCAGGTGGGATCGGTTTTAGCTGCTGAATTTGGCTCTCGGGTTCAAGTCGAACGGACGAGTCTGGATCAATACAGCATCCTGGTTTGTGGCTGGGAATTTTGGCAAACCCATCAACAGGTCTTACCGACCCCTGCTTGTATGGCGATCGCGACACTGCCCATTCCCTCCCTAGAGCACCCCTTGGTTGCGGGGCGAGTTAACTACTATAAAAAAAATCGCCAGGATTGGTTTCGGCTTTACCTATTACCCACTGCTCTGATGGAACTTCAGCGGGCCATTTCCCCGATTCGGGAAGCTCAAGGTTTGGTCGCGTTGCTTGACAGCCGAGTCTTGCATCGTAGCTATGGCCAGCAAGTTTTAGCGGCGCTGAGCCCCTTTGCCCGCATCAGTTATCTAGAAACGCCATGGGATGAAGAAACGCTGGGCGCTTAGGGGGGGCGATCGAGCGATGGAATCCACCCGATCTAGGAATCAATCCGTGCGAGATAATGGACAATTATTAGATCTTCAGTGCACTTTTAAGGAAACCGACGGGTGATTCAAATGGGTGATTCAAAACGGCGTAAAGAAACCCTTGGAGCAAATTACGGTAAAGAAGAACGTTTTCTGCCTTGGTTGCCTGTTACTAAGTCCCAAGCGGAACAATTTAATCGGATTACAACAACAGGAGCCTGGATCGGCATTGGTCTTCTAGTGGCGGGATGGGTCACCATTCGCTTTATTGGCCCAGCGTTTGGTTGGTGGCAGCTAGCGGGATTTCAATAGTCAGTTAGCCTGCGGACTGATCCCCAAAACTGAGTTGACAACCCTGTAATAACTGTTAAGAGCAGGGGTATGCTTACGGTATGCCCCATTTTTATGTCCTTTTGACGTTCTTGTCGGTTCTCACGGCATGATTGCGTACGAAAGGATTGTGGCCTGAGAAGTAGCCTGAGAGTAATGCATTCTGGATAGTCCGCATCTATCACGATCTCCTATCAGAATTGCCTATGTTGTTCATTGGTAAACCTGATGGCGACAAGCACTACTGAAGGGGGCTAGAGGGGAGTGTGAAGTTAGCTAAAACTTGTCTAATCCTCGCTTAGAGCTGCTTTTCGCGGATTTGTTATATTTACTACGTCACATTTTATCCGGATAGCGCTAGGATATAGGGCACTTAGGTTGGTAATATTTTTAACCTTACTTTTATTCATCCACGGAGTTCAATAGATTGATTCTCAGGTTAGAGTGAGAATCTTAAGAAAAGTTTTAGAATTGTTAGTGGTGAATGGAGTCCCACTGTGTTCACAAGACTTGCAGATCAACATCGTCAATTCGTCCAGGATCTTGTGATGAACCTCCAAGCACTGGCGATCGTTCTAGAGAATCGCGGCTACCTAGCATCCTGCTACACCTGCGGCGGTGAAATGAATAGTGCCTCCTTTATGGTGAGCTTGGGTGAGAATCACTTGATTCGCTTCCTCGTGTCGGACTACGGCATCACTTGGACAGAGATGCGGGACGATCGGGAACTCATGAAGCTGGAAGGTGCGGAAGCCATTAGTCAGTTGCAAGAATTGGCTGACCTGATTAAGTTTCCGGTACAATCCGCAGAGACTCAACTGGTTGGAGCCGCTATTTAGATCTTCTCAACGACGATCGCACGGGTTGTTTATTGGAATCATCTCGTGTGGCATCATCAATTTATTGAGACTAATCGGATCCGTCTTCACTGTGTGATTCAGGGAGACGGCCCTCTTGTTGTGCTTTTGCACGGCTTTCCTGAATTTTGGTATTCCTGGAGATACCAGATTCCTGCTTTGGCGCAACATTTTCGGGTGGTTGTGCCGGATTTGCGGGGATATAACGATTCTGATAAACCCGATAGCGGCTACGATCTCGCCACACTAACGGCGGACATTCAAGGATTAGTTCAAACCTTAGGCTATGGCCGTGCCCACGTGATTGGTCATGACTGGGGTGGGGCGATTGCGTGGAATTTTGCCCAACAATTTCCCCAAAGTCTTGAGCGTTTAGCAATTTTGAGTGCTCCCCACCCTCAACGTTTTTTACCTTACCTGGCAAGTAACTTGGATCAACTTCAGCGGAGTTGGTATCTGTTTGCCTTCCAAATTCCTGGATTGCCAGAATGGTTGATCCAAAATAACCTTCCGGAGTTTGTCCGGAGCGTTTTTCGAGGACTTGCGGTGCGCAAAGGGGTCTTCACCCAGGAAAATGCCCAAATGTATGAAGCGGCTCTCCAGAAACCAGGAGCGATCGGGGCGGCCCTGAACTATTACCGTCAATTTCTCTCTCCCATGACTTGGATCAAAGGCTGGGGGGCTGATCCCCGTCTCATTACTGCGCCAACGTTGGTTCTGTGGGGAGATGAGGACGCCGTTTTGAGCCGATCGTTGGCTGAGGATTTGCGAAAAGCAGTGATTGCGTCCTTCCAGCTTAAATTTGTGCCTAACTGTGGCCATTGGATTCAACAGGAAGCTCCCCAGACCGTCAATCGAGAACTCTTGGCCTTTCTGCTGTCCTCGACTGCAACCAACGCTTCACAAGTCTGAAATTCTTTGCTGACAATGTGGGGATCATGACTCGGAAACGGTTGCCGCTATTTAATTTGGATGCTTTCTTCTGAAATCTGTTGAAACTTATACTGAATACTGGACTGGATTGGAAAATTGAGACTGCGCTGAAAAAAGCTAGGCTGAAAAAAATCTAAGGGGCCGGGATGTGGAATCTAATGGGTTCAATTTCCCAACCATAGGTGAAATTAGCTGAGCATTTGTGCGTTTTTTATCTACAATTTTTACGTTTTCGATCGAAAACGGTTACGGTAGTAACTGTCCTTTCGGCACTTACCCTTTCGCGATTACATCCTTGAATGGACATTGAATCCTATCTTAACCATCCCACGTTTGGCTTATTGTTTCGAGTTTGTTTGATTGAAGAGCACCAAGAGCTATTTACCACGTTGTATGCCCAGAGACTCTTCTTTCTTGTCAGCAACGACTCTGAGGGCTTGCAATTTGACTCGATTACTCGGGCAGATGCCAAAATTCTGGTCGAGAACCGTATGCGATTGCTGCGTCGTCAGGGAACATCGCAGGAATATACCCAGCTCTTGGCAGTTCATCGTCAGACATTTCAGTAATGACTGATCCGTAATGACTGAATCCTGGTTGTGCTGTCCTGATTACGCTGTCGCTGGCATATTGGGTATTGCTGTTACGGGGACATTATGTTACGAGGACATTGCTGCCATTAGCTTGCCTTGCCTCTCATTGCACGCTATGAACCCCATCAATTTCCTCCTGAATCTCAATTTCCTATTCATTCACTCGCTCAATCAAAATGGAGCCGATCGCCTTTGACTGTCTAATCCATCACATTCGCCAATTTCAAGAAAGCATTCCAGCCCACGTCACCACGATTGCAGTCACCAAACAAGCATCAGTAGAACAAATGCGAGCAGCCTATGCAGCAGGGTTGCGCCACTTTGGGGAAAGTCGGGTGCAAGAAGCTGCTCAAAAACAAGCACAATTGGCTGACCTCCGGGATGTGACGTGGCATTTCATTGGCCATTTGCAAAGCAACAAAGTGGCTAGAGCCCTAGAGATATTTCAGTGGATTCACTCAGTTGATAATCTGAAATTGGCAGAGCGCATCGATCGGTTAGCCATCCCATTGGCACAGCCCCCCCAGTTGTGCCTCCAAGTCAAATTACGCTTCGATCCCAATAAATCTGGCTGGAGTATTGAGCAACTGTTGGCTGACCTCCCGCAACTCAATCAACTTCAGCATGTTCACATTGCTGGACTGATGGTCATTCCGCCGCTAGGATTATCAGAATCGGAGTTATGCCAGTTTTTTCAACAGGCCCGTGATTTGGTCAGTGTGGTGAATCAGCAAGCTTGGCCGCGCTTGCATCTCCAGGAACTTTCTATGGGAATGTCTAATGATTATCAGCTTGCGATCGCATCTGGCGCTACAATGATTCGGCCTGGTCAAATCCTCTTCGGTGCGCGATCGTAACGGTCATCCTAGACCCTTGCTTTCGCTGATGACACTAGCCCTGGTGTACGTCTCAAAAAAATACCCGAAAAATTTCTACATATAGTAGATCATTCGAAATTTTTGTGCTAGATTGTTGTCCACAACGCCCAACCGATTCCTGGAGTGCACAATTGTTCCCCATTTGAGTCGAGACATTGGGGGTTGTTCAAATCATGTTTAGCTCACGGTTCAGCAATGTATTCCACCGTCATCAATCAAGTCATTGGTTCTCGAATTAGTGATTTGAGCATCATGGTTTCTGCAAGCTGATCTGCCCGGCAAAATTTTTGTTAATTTGCCGATCGCTCTTCCGGTTAGAACCTAAGGATCTGTGGATACATCTTCTTAGTAGCTGGTTCAAGTGTGAGTTTTGCCTTTTCTTCTTTCTCCTCCAAGACTACAATTCGTAGCATTCTAAATAAATAGTTAAGGTGCTATTGAATCTTATTCTTGAAGGTAAAAATGCAGTTGAACGTTATCATTCATTTTTTGATTTCAAGGGGGCTGACTAGTACGCTTGCATTTCATTTCTCTTAGAGGGTTGGATACTAGTTTGTTGCTATTTGTAAAGCAATTGACTGCGCAGATTTGACCTGGTTTAATGATTGGCCTAAATTTGCTTAGTAGCTTTTCTGAATAACTTGTAAGATCAGGTTTTCAAGAAATTGTCAATGGGCATATAACGGATTGATCAAACCCCTGAGGTAAGGTATAAATTTAACGCACGGTAAATACTCAGTTGTTTTGTCCTACACGACTCGATTCTGAAGTATTCAACGGCAATATAATCTACTCCTCAATCAGGTCAGGTGTGCATCTAAAAAGATATCTGGGGTCTGACCATTGATTTGAGATGCAGTGTGTTCCATGGTTTGGGTATTCCCTCTTAGATTTTAATCGTTGATGTATCTGTTTATACAGATTTGCATCTGTTTAATAGATGAAGTGTTGTCCCTGTGGTTTCTGGTTGTAATGGAGTGTGAATAATGGGTATCTTCGGTAAGCTTCGTGACTTTGTTGGTTTTAACGAATCCATGGATTACGAGTACGAGTACGATGAAATGGATGGGCAAGAGTATCAGGATCTCTATCAAGAAGAGAATGCTGCTTCGGTGCAAGAGGAAGATCCTCGTTCCCGTCGTCAGCGTAATTTCCGCGATCGTTCTTCCTTGTCCAGTTCTGAATCTACGACTCCTTCTGCCGCAACAGTTCCTATGGGTAATGTAATTGGTATGCCGGGTGCTGCAAATGGAATCTCTGAGGTTGTTGTAATGGAGCCTCGTTCCTTTGAAGAAATGCCTCAGGTTATCCAAGCTCTGCGTGAACGAAAGTCTGTGGTTCTCAATCTCACCATCATGGACCCCGACCAAGCGCAACGGGCCGTAGATTTTGTGGCGGGTGGTACCTACGCAATCGATGGACATCAAGAACGCATTGGTGAGAGCATTTTCCTCTTCACCCCCAGTTGCGTCCAAGTCAGCACCCAATCTGGGGTCATTCATGAAGTGCCTCAGCCCCAACCGGCACGGCCTGCTCGTCCCGCAACAACAGCAGCTCCCTCTTGGGCTACTGAACAAGTTCGCATGGTACAGTAATAGCGGCTAAGTTGCTCGTGATGTAGTGACTTAGAGTCGTTATTCAGTGAAACGAACTTGGTTAAATTAGGCATGATTGGAGGCGGGGTCATGGGCGAAGCGCTCATATCCCGCTTAATTATGAAGTCTATCTATCAACCGATCGAAGTTTTGGTCAGTGAACCGAACTACGATCGGCGTAACTTTTTACACGCCCAATACGGGGTTCAAGTCACTCCAGAGAACACCCAAGTAACCCAAGCTAGCGATGTCATTCTGCTCGCGATTAAGCCCCAAATTTTTCCGCAGGTAGCAACGGAACTGCAAGGCGCGCTGCAAACTTCAACGGCAGTGCTGGTGTCGATTCTGGCAGGGACTTCGATTGCGCAATTAGAAGCGGCTTTCCCAAATCAACCCATTCTGCGGGCTATGCCGAATACCCCTGCACAGGTAGGGGCTGGGATAACGGCGATCGCCCGTGGACAGCAGGCTCAAGCCTATCATGTGGAGCGAGCCCAACAAGTTTTGGCAACAGTGGGCAGTGTAATTGAAGTTCCGGAGGCGCTGATGGATGCGGTAACCGGATTATCAGGGTCTGGGCCAGGTTATGTGGCGTTAGTGATTGAAGCTTTGGCCGATGGCGGAGTAGTCGCAGGGCTACCCCGACCGATCGCCTTGCAATTAGCCATTCAAACGGTGTTAGGAACGGCGCAATTGTTGCAAGAGTCAGGGTTGCATCCCGGAGAATTAAAAGATCGCGTGACTAGCCCAGGAGGAACGACGATCGCTGGCATTGCCCAATTAGAAAAACAAGGATTGCGATCGGCGTTAATTGAAGCGGTTCGTGCTGCCGCAAATCGCTCCAAAGAGTTGGGCGATCGATAGGATTGTGCAAGCTAGGATTGCTGAGCTTGGATTGAGTGCATCCTAAGTTTTGCAAATTTGCCCTCATCCCCCAACCCCTTCTCCTAATTTGAAAAAAGCCAGACTCAAAGTCCCTCTCCCTTTCTGGAAGAGGGATTGGAGGTGGGGAGTGCATAAGCAAGATGCACCCTACGGATTGCTGAGTCGGAACTTTAGGATCTTAGTTTTGCAATCCCACATTTTTCTTGTTTTTCCATCCCATCTTTTTAGCGAAACAGGCTTAATTACACACTGGAGTCAGAATGCGATTTCTAAATCCAGTGTGTAATTTCACGTTCAAACTGCCTGCCAAAATTGCATTGTAGGATACATTTTAGAATCTCATTTTGAATCGTGCTGTTCTGCCAACTATGATGATGGATTCAGTCCAATAGGCTTAATAATTGTGAACGAAAAATAAACTCCACAGGTGGATATTCTCTGTGTAACAGAAGCTTATAGATTTTATAAAGTTATGTATAGATTTCAACAGCCTCAGTTAGCTTCCCATTACTCTTAAATCAGATAGGAAATCAGATAGTAAAAAATTAGTTTTCCTGATTAAAACCTCTGGCCAAGTTGTAGTTCTAGGACTGCATTTTTATAAAAGGCTGGACTATCAAAACTGAGTCCAAGTCATCATTGTATGGCTTGGACTTAATTTTTTATGAATTTATTTCTATGAATTTATTTGACACTGTGGTGTTATCTTGAGTAGTCGTTTCCTCCAGCATTATTCGTTGAGTCTTACTATGTGCGATTGTGATTTAATGCGGATTTCAATTTGATTCCATTAGCATTTGAGATCTCATTGCAATTTGATTACGATCGCACTCTACGTTTATCTAGATTTTGATTCATTCGTCATGAATTCCCAAAGTGATTCTGATGGTTGAATGGGATTCTGATGGTTGAGTGGGATTGTCTTCCGTGCAGTCAAGTCTATCGGTTAACTAGAATAGTGCCCGACGTAATGGGATTGAGTATTTTTCTCCGATGTAGATTGTCATCCTGAGTTTGACCTAGTAAGAACCTGTCAAGGGTTAAGTTTAGTTGCTATCCTAGAACTTCTGTTTAACCGCCTGCCTTGAATTGCGTTTTTACTTGTGTTTTTTTACTATGGGTGCGATCGCGCAGCTTCCGTCTTCTATTCGCCGTAGTTTAGGGGCATTATTTGCCTGTGGATTGTTATTTTGGATGTGCATGGCTAGCCTCCTGCCCGTCTTGCCGTTGTATATCCGCGATAACGGTGCAACGGCTCAAGAAATCGGCATTGTTATGGCCGCCTTTGCTGTTGGTCTCTTACTTTTCCGTCCACAAATGGGACGACTGGCCGATCGTCGAGGCCGGAAGGTTGTTCTTCTGATTGGCATTGTGGCCGCTGCGATCGCGCCGTTGGGATATTTCTTGACCCAGCCTAGGGAAATCCTTTTGCTGGTGCGAGTGTTCCATGGGCTTAGTATTGCCGCTTTTACCACCGCCTACAGCACCCTTGTAACCGACATTGCCCCACCCCAGAGCCGAGGTGAGGTGATTGGCTACATGACTTTGGTAACGCCGATCGGGATGGCATTGGGGCCGTTGTTGGGGGATTGGTTGCTGCATCAATGGGGATATAGCTTGTGTTTTGTAGCTGCCAGCACGATCGCGGGTTTAAGCTTGCTGTTCGGCCTCAGTCTTGGTAATGTCTCTGCTACCCAGCCTCAGCCCGTTTCGATTCTGTCCTCGGGGAAAGACGCTATTCCGACGCAATCCTTTTCAGAAGTGACTTCTTTGAATCAACCGTTTTGGCAGATCCTTTGGAGCGATCGGCTGCGGACCCCAACATTAACCCTGCTAATTGTAGGGGTGGCTTTCGGTATTCTCAGTATTTTTGTGCCTTTATACCTGCGAGAAACCAACCTTGCTATCACCGCTGGCACCTTTTACACCTCCGCAGCCACGACGAGTTTTCTGATGCGATTTGTGGCCGGAAGAAATAGCGATCGCTATGGTCGGGGGCGGTTTATCACCTTAGGATTAGCCTGCTACTGCTGCGCCATGCTGCTGTTGTGGCTGGCTCCCCGCGATGATTTATTCATCTTGGCAGGACTGCTGGAAGGCATTGGTGGCGGGACGCTACTCCCCATTACGATCGCGCTGCTGGCCGATCGATCTCAGGCTAGAGAACGGGGACGGATTTTTAGCCTCTGTATTGCAGGGTTTGACCTGGGTGTTTTTCTGGCAGGGCCTTTGGTGGGCGGATTGGCCGATTGGGTAGGGTATCGTGGAGTCTTTGGTATTGCAGCGGGTCTCTCGACGATGGGCCTCCTATTATTTACGACCCTTTCGAGCAAAGATTTGGCACATTCCTTGCATTTCTCCCTCAAAGGAGGTAGCGATATCTATGCTCTTGATAAAAAATAATTAAATTTTCGCCAGATTTTTCGTCTGTTAACTCTCTTCCTGACAAATCAGAAGATTTTCTATGAAATATCGGGCGTTTCCATGACCCTCGATAAACTTAAGACAAGTGCGACACCAGTTTGCAAACCTACCTAACATAGGCTATGGCTGCGTGTATGGCTGCACGTCATCATGGCTGCATATTGTAGCTGCACGTCGTAGTTGTCTTGATAGTTGTCTTTTTTGGCACCGCAGAGGTAGCCCTATGCGAAAAATCTTCTTCTTGCTGGGAGAACTGAGTGATAGCGACATGGATTGGATGCTGTACGTGGGGCGTAAGGAGCAGCTTCCAGCAGGAACTAAACTGATTGAAGAAGGCTATCCCATCGATGCGTTTTACATTGTCCTCAGTGGTCTTCTCAAAGTCTCTATTGAATCCCATCAAGGGATCAAAGTTTCCCAATTGACCAGTGGGGATGTGGTGGGGGAGATCTCCTTCCTAGATGCCCGCCCGCCCATGGCAACGGTGACCGCCGAGCGAGATAGTTTGGTCTTTGCCATTCCCCGTGAAGCTTTGCAGCGCAAATTGGACGAAGATGGAGACTTTGCCGCTCACTTCTATCGAGCGATCGCGCTCTTTTTGGCCGATCGGATGCGTAACACGGTAGGCATGATGGGTTACGGCAACGAATATGTGCTGGACTCTCCCATTCCCATGGTTCGGGATCTCAGCCCCACGGTCGTCGCGAAACTACCGCAAGCGCGTCATCGCCTAGAAACCTTAGTCAAGCGGCTCCGGGGATATTAGGCGGTAAATCAGGCTTAGGCTGTGCATGCTCCCATGCATGATCTCTAAATGCATCATCTTGTTATTGAAGATAAGCCCTGCTGAAGCATTCTCTGGATCCTGTAGAGAAGGTAGATGCGATCGGGCTGGAAACTGGACGGTGACAAGCTTCCTGGAGGGACAAAGTGGCTGGTTGTAGAGCGGTGCTGTGAAAAATTTTTAGGCTGGGAATGGAGTAGGTATTAACAACTGTTACAGATCCCAACGAACTCGCTAAACCAGGGAAGTCTGAAAGGTAGAATTGCGGAAAATGTTCTTAGAGAGAGAACCATGTCAGAAACGCTTACTGGAAAAGCGCCCTTATTTCCGGGCAGCACCGGCGGCCTGCTGACCAAGGCTGAGGTGGAAGAAAAGTATGCCATCACCTGGGAAAGCAAGAAGTCTCAAGTGTTTGAAATGCCCATGGGTGGCGCAGCAACCATGAACGAGGGCGAGAACCTGGTGTATCTCGCTCGTAAGGAGCACTGCATCGCGCTTGGCGGCCAACTTCGGACGAAATTCAAAATTACCAACTACAAGATCTACCGGGTTTTCCCCGATGGTGAGATCCAATACCTGCACCCCGCTGATGGCGTGTTCCCTGAAAAGGTTAACGCTGGCCGGGAAATGGTGAACCATGTGCCCCGCAACATTGGTTCTAACCCCAATCCGTCGACGCTGAAGTTCAGTGGCAAGCGGACGATCGATCCGTAATTGCTGATTTGATCCAACTAGTCTAACCGGACTAGCATGATGGTAGAGATGCTCTCCTGGGGCGTCTCTATTATTTTTATAAGCAATCTGGATCAGGGCTGAATGGATCGATCGAAGCAAGATCCATCACAGTCAACCACGATCGGCTGGGCCACGATCGACTGGGCTAGGAAGATTTTTTCAGGGAACTGGGACGTTAACTCGTACAATCGTTAGAGTAGAATTCTCCAGCAATCATGACTAGGGTGATGCAGAATCTGTGGACGATCGGATGGAAGGGATGGGCGGATGCCGCCCAATAGTTTGCCCTATCGCTACAAGTAGCCATCTGTGTTTCCATTGTCTGCCGTCTCATCGATCTTGAGTAGAAACCCCATGATTTTTCCTGACTTTAATCAGTTTTCTGAGTTAGCCCAGCAAGGTAATTTTGTTCCCGTGTACCAGGAGTGGGTTGCGGATTTAGATACGCCCGTTTCTGCTTGGTATCGGGTTTGTAGCGATCGGCCCTACAACTTTCTGCTGGAATCGGTGGAAGGCGGGGAAACGGTGGGTCGCTACAGCTTTTTGGGCTGCGATCCGCTGTGGATTATGGAAGCGCGGGGCGATAGAACCACGCAAACCTACCGTGATGGTTCGCACCACGAGTTTACGGGGGATCCGTTTGCTGCATTATCTACTTGTTTGGCGGACTTCCACCCAGTCAAGTTACCGGAACTGCCACCGGGCATTGGCGGACTGTTTGGCTTTTGGGGTTATGAGTTAATTAACTGGATTGAGCCCACGGTCACGATTTATCCGCCCCAGGAGGGGGATTTGCCCGATGGGTTGTGGATGCAGATTGACAGCTTATTGATTTTCGATCAGGTGAAACGGAAGGTGTGGGCGATCGCCTATGCGGATTTGCGGGATCCCAATACGGATTTGCCAGCGGCCTATGCCAAAGCCTGCGATCGGGTAAAGGAATTGGTGCGGAAATTAGAATCGCCTATTACCGATCGGGCGAAGCGCTTTGATTGGAAACCGAACAACGCCAGAAGCAATTCCCAAGAGCTTGCGATTACGAGCAATTTTACTCAGGAAGATTTCTGTCAGGCGGTGGAGAAAGCCAAGGGACACATCAAGGCGGGGGATATTTTCCAGGTGGTGATTTCCCAGCGGTTGTCTACAGAATATGCGGGTGACCCATTTAATTTGTATCGATCGTTGCGGCTGGTTAATCCATCGCCCTACATGTCGTACTTTAATTTTGGCGATTGGCAGATTATTGGTTCCAGTCCAGAAATTATGGTGAAGGCGGAAAACGCGCCGGAGGGCGATCGTAAAATTGCCACGGTACGTCCGATCGCCGGAACGCGGAAGCGGGGTAAGACGCCCCAGGAAGAATTAGCGTTGGAACAGGATTTACTAAGCGACCCGAAGGAAGTTGCGGAGCACGTGATGCTGGTGGATTTGGGGCGCAATGATCTCGGTCGTGTTTGCGTGAACGGCAGCGTTAAAGTGGACGAGTTGATGATCATTGAGCGCTATTCCCATGTCATGCACATTGTAAGTAATGTGATTGGGGATTTACGGGCTGATAAAACAGCTTGGGACTTGCTGAAAGCTTGTTTCCCAGCCGGAACCGTGAGTGGTGCACCCAAGATTCGGGCGATGCAGATTATTCATGATTTGGAGCCTTGCCGTCGGGGGGTATATTCCGGGGTGTATGGTTACTATGATTTTGAGGGGCAATTGAATAGCGCGATCGCGATTCGTACCATGATTGTGCAGCCGATGGAGAATGGCCAGCATCGGGTGAGCGTGCAGGCGGGTGCGGGTCTGGTGGCGGATTCTGTGCCGGAAAATGAGTATGAAGAAACGCTGAATAAAGCAAGGGCAATGCTGGAGGCAATTCGCTGTGTAATGTAGGGAATAACGTTTAGTGAATTGCTGGCTGGATATGGCCATAGCTCATAAATTTAGGACAGTGGTATCAAATTGATTCGTCTCTACCACAGATCCGATCCCCCTACCCCCCCCTTATTAAGGGGGAAACAGGAGAAAATAGGGGAAAAGTTCCTAGAATTTCTATTTTTTGCTTGATTGACTCAAATTCCCCCTTAAAAAGGGGGATTTAGGGGGATCGAGCAACTGCTGCGTGAAGATCAGATTGTCCTAATTGTCTAGGCTACAGTGATAGTTTTAGCTCGTTATTTGGCTAGTTACAATGGGTTAGTTTTTCCGTTGATCCAGGAAATCAAGCGGGCAGCGATAATCCCACCGATGAGACCAAATAAATGTCCCTGCCAAGAAATACCGATTTGGATGGGTAAGATGCCCCAAATCATGCCGCCAAAGAGCGATAAAACGACCAGTGCGATAAAGATGGAGCCGAGGCTACGCTCGAACCAGGCACGCAGGATGAGATAGCCAAAGTAACCGAAAATGACGCCACTGGCTCCAATATGCAGCGTTCCTGGGATGCCAAAGAGCCACGTCCCAATCCCGCTGGCTAGGGCTGCAATGACCGAAACGGCGATGAATTCCTGCACATCCCGCGCCATAATCAACCAGCCCAACACCAGAAAGGGGATGGTGTTACTGATCAGGTGCCGGAATCCAGCATGGAGGAAGGGCGCGAAGAAAATACCGGGCAAGCCCGCAGGCGACAGGGGGCGGATACCCAATAACTCTAGGCGGCCTCCCAGGGACAGATCCACGAATTCGATCGCCCACATCAGTCCAACCAAGCCACCCAAAATCCAAGCATGGGATTTCAGTTCTGCCATGAGTGCTTTGGTTTCTCGTTCTGCCTGTGACATTGCGCTTCGGTTCCAACGATTTCTGCGTCTATGCTAGCCGATCGCGGGTGGGGGATGGCAAGGTGGAGTGATCGGTTCGTGCGCTAGACTGGCGAGCAGACGATCGGGTTAGTAAAAAAGCAGAGGGCAGGCAAAGGATGAGTTTTTCCTTGGGGTTGGCAATTTGGGGCTATAAGGGGTGGTTGGGGGAGTTGTTCCCGGCGAAGGCTGCGGCGCGGGATTTTTTGAAGCTGTATAGCCGACGCTTTTCGATCGTGGAGGGGAATACGACGTTTTATTCCATCCCCGATCGGGACACGGTGAAGCGCTGGGCGGCGGAGACGCCGGAAGGATTTCTATTTTTTCCGAAGTTACCTAAAACGGTGACGCATGAGGGCAATTTGTTGCCGCATTTGCCGGATGCCTTGCGGTTTTTGGAATTGATGCAGGGATTGGGCGATCGGTTGGGAGCAATGTTTCTACAATTGCCTCCGAGCTATAGTCCGGCCTATTGCAAAGATTTAGAGTTATTCATTCAAGGCTGGCAGGCGGCGACGGCAGTTCCGTTGGCGGTAGAAGTGCGGCATATGGGTTGGTTTCAGCCAAGTTGTCGCGATCGGCTGAATGAGTTATTAAGCCATTATCAAGTTGGGCGAGTGTTGTTGGATACTCGAGCAATTTATCGTGCGACGGATAATCCGCAGCAGTATTCCCAAAATAAAAAGCCGGACGTTCCTTTAGATCCGATCGTGACTGCTCCTTTTAGCTTTGTCCGTTACATTAGCCATCCCATTCTGCAAAATAATCTAGATTATTTTGCAGAATGGGTTGATATTGTTGCGAATTGGTTAGTGCAGGGAACACAAACCTATTTCTTTGTCCATTGTCCGTTGGAAGATCATTCACCCCGGAATGCACGGCGGTTTCAGGCGATGTTGGAACAGGCAGGGCTGGAAGTGCCGCCATTACCGTGGAATTTAATGGCTGAGGAGACGCCTTCGCAACTGAGTTTGTTTTAGAGTTTGTTTTAGAGTTTGTTTGAGGGGCGGTACCGAATTTTTGCATTGTTCTATACTGGGAGTATCACATCTCACTTCGGGAGTTGGTTTGCCATGCTTACGTCCAACTACAGATCCCCGTTGCCTTCGACCGAAGAGTTACCCTGCTCAGATGATACCCCTGTGGATAACGAAGATCAGAATTTATTGCCGAATTTGCTTCTATTTCTACTAACGAATCTTTGGGCCAGTCGTATGGACTGGTTTTTTGGGGTAGATATGGCGATCTATCACACGACTGGGGTTAGCCCTAAAGTTCCGACCGTGCCGGATGGTTTTTTGAGTTTGGGTGTGGAACGGAAGAAGGGTGGTAAATCACGCCGTAGCTATGCGACCTGGGAAGAGAATGATGTGGTGCCTAGCTTTGTGTTGGAGATGGTGTCGCATCGTCCGGGGGGAGAATATGACGAAAAGCGAGAGATTTATGCAAACTTGGGTGTGTTGTATTACCTGATCTACAATCCTGAGTTTTGGCAGCGGGATGGGCATCAACCCTTTGAGATTTACAAATTAATTGATGGGGCCTATCACCTGCAAATGGGTGAACCCTATTGGATGCCGGAAGTGGGTTTAGGAATTGGCCGATCGCGGCAGATGATTGGCGGAATTGAGCAGGAGATTTTGACTTGGTATGATATCCAGGGGCATGCAGAAGTGACACCTGAGATGATTGCTAATGAATTACGATCGCAGTTACAAGCTGAACGTCAGGAGAAAGCAGCCGCCCAACGCAAGTTAGAGCAGCTTACGGCTTATCTACGATCGCAAGGACTTGATCCCGATTCATTGATGGAGTAAAAACAATTGTGCTTTCGCTATTGTTGTTAAAGTGAAGATTCAAGTGTTGTTAGGGTTGATGGTCAAGGTGATTTAAGTTCAAATCGGATTCCGGTAATCCATAACCGTTCTCCATCGTGACTCCATTCTACGATCGCGGGTTTGCTGGGAAATTTGGTGGAGGCTTGATGGAATACCTGGAGGGCGCGATCGCTGAGGCTAGCGACTTCTTGCAAGAGCTTGGGGGGAATGTCCTCGACGATCGAAGGGCTTGTCCAAGTGGTTGCGTCTTCGGAAGCAAGGGGCTGGAGTTGGTGGGTTGTGGGGGCTGCACCTTCGGAATAGACGGTGACTTCTAGGGTGGAGGTATCTGGGGCGATCGCGCGGGCAGTACCATAGAAAACTGGCCAGTGTTTGGGTTGAACGACGAGGGCGACGGTACTGTTGCGTTGGGCTTCGAAACATTGCACGATCGCGTCCCAAAAGGCATTGATGCTAGTAATTTCGAGGTTGTAATCTAAGTTGGGTTGCTCAACGGCGGAAACCCGGATGATAACGGGTTCTCGGCGGGAAGGTTGTAGCAGTTGGAATAGCGGGTCGGGGTCATCGCCGGGATACAGCACCCAACCGGAGACGATCGGGAAGTTAGCCCGTTTGAGGGAGGCGAGGGCGGTGGCTAGGTGTCCGGCTTTTTGGAGTTTGAGGGCATCGTCTAAGGTGGCGATCGTACCTGCGGGACGAAAGGCGCGATATTCAGTCTTTTTAGCGGTTCTGGTCGCGGTTTCGGTACGCTTTTGATCGCCCCAACTGACCACACCTGCCATCACGATCGTCATCACGATGAGGGCAGAGTTGCGCGGTTGAAAGGCGGCGTTCATTACAACCATTAATGCTAAGGCCACCCATCGGCTTTGTTGGGGAGAACGAAATAGAGTTGTACCGATGAAAGTTAAGGGAATCACAAAAGCAGCGGAGATCGGGTGGTGCAGCCCAAATCCAGCTAAGAGTGTAGTGAGTTCCGTGGGAAGCTGACGACCGTACCGACCAAAGGCGTAGGCGGCTAGGGCGATCATGTCCCATTCGGGGTTGGCGGGAAAGAAGGCTTTGGAAAGACCCACGATCGCCAATCCTTTTATAATTTTAAGTAGAATTTTAAACCCATCTTGCAATTGGTTACAGTCCGGCAGGAAGGCCAGCAAGGGACACACAATAAAAATTAAGGTGGCTCCGAGGACTTGCAGTAGGGTCATGGTTCCGTGATTTCTATCAGGCGGGATGGGAAACGGGTTTGATAGGGTTAGTTGGGATGGGGTTCCTGGAAGGAAATTGGTTAGATCAAGTTAGCTAGAGTGATTGGGAGAAACTACGATGGGGGCATTGAAATTACCAACGATTGGCTCGATTCTCGCACTTTTATTTCCGCCTGTCACACCTAAGAAGAAGTTGGATGGATTTGATAGAGCGGCCTATGGAACGCTGTTAGGCATTGCGGCTTGGGGCATTGTGGGGCATCCCGATTTTACCAAGCTCAATCTGGAGTTACCGAAGTTTACTTTCTCGGTGCCACCCTATGGGGAATCTGCGAAGAATGCAACCAGCCCAGCAACGAATACGGCTCCTTCTGCTACACCGATCGTGTCGCAATCAACACCGAGACAGGGAGTGTTGGTGCTGTGTCCCCAGCCGATTCGGGTGGTGAATATTCGCCAGAGTGCGGGTTTGACGCGGGTGTTGGGGACGGTTCCCTGTGGACAACGGTTGAATGTGACGGCAGGGCAGCGGTGGTTGGCCAATGGGGAGGTGTGGGTGCCTGTGGCCTACGGGGGAACGCGGGGTTGGGTGGCAAGGCGCTTTTTGCAGCTTTAGAACCTAAAGATGTCTCTTCAAAAACCGGGATTTTCTAAAAATCCCGGTTTTTAGACAACCCTTGGGACAACCGATCGATCGCCCTGACTTGCCCCTACTCCAACGCCCGATCGCGTTCCATCATGCTGATGTATTTCCAATCAGAACCGAGGACGGGAATGGGAGGACTCCAACGAATGCGCTCGCAAAACCGCACCACTTGCAGTTGATTAATTGTGGCTTGAATTTCTTCGCGGGTACCGAGCAGGTAGATTTGGAAGGGTCTGCGGGAATCGTCGATCGAAGTTTCTGGGCGATCGCTGCCGCCGAAGCCAGTAAACATGGGATTTCTCCTGATTGTAGGGACGGGAAGAAACCCCAAAAATTAAAGCCACCCTTTTGCGCAGGACAAGTAGGGTGGCCCGATCGAATGTTACAATCCGTGTCAGACCGCCTTGCTGCCTAGATCAGCTTGGGGGTTTAGCTACCCTTGGTTGCTCGTAACAACGTTGGGTAGCGCCTTAATTTTCGGGAGCTTAAGCTGATCAATCGGGCAGTTCAACACGGTTGTACTCAGCTATGAGAAACAAGCCTACGGACAAACGAAGGTTCTGTCAACCGTATTTCAAAATTTTGCAATCCTGTAATATTTGGCAACGTGGCATTTGGCAGCAGGAATGATCCAGCCCTGTTTAGGCCAGCGTCTAATTTTCCAGGCAGGGTTTTCTGGCCCGTTATCAAAGTCTCAAGTTTTCATGCTTCATGCTTGGCAAAGTATTCCAATAATTCCCGATGGATAAACCGATATGGCACCTGTAGTAATCCTAATTAATCATATTTAGTATTTTTAAATGTAACTTTTCAGCGTTTCTGCTTCTGTCTGTTACTTCCCAAAAATCCTGTTAAATATCTTTTTGCTCCACTTCGATCAACAGTCCTGCAATTGTCTTTCAGCGCAAAGCACGTCTCGAAGTCTCAGGCATTCGTCGTGGCTCGGAAAGCATCCTGAGATCTCGGGTTAAAATGAAATTAGAGCAAATGATTCCCTCAAGTCCGATCGCTCCTGGATACGTTTGTGTCGTCGAATTCAGTACTCCCCGCAGTAGGATTGTCATCTCATGAATGAACTCGATCGCCTCCACCAAGAAGCCATGGAACTCGTCGATCAAGCCATTCTCTGTCGTCGTCAAGGTAAACCCGAAGCAGCGATCGAATAGATAAACGCAGCCTTTATGAAAGAAAAAGCCGCCGCCGATCTGAGTGCGCCAGATCTGGTGCTAGAACCCAGCCGTTCTGTCCTCCATCGCAGTGCCGCTAGCCTCGCCGTAGAATGTTGTGAATTTCGAGCCGCTGAACAACTCATTGGTCGCGCCCTTTCCGGCAATCCTCCAACTGATATTGCAGAAGAATTGCGTGATCTATTAATTCATGAAGTCTACCCCCAACGTCAACTTCTGGTGTAGCAAAAATTAATTACAGCATTGCAATCATTATTCCTCTACCCATCGATCGAGCATTGTCAGTCCCATTCCTAGAACCAATTGGAGTATAGAGGAACGATCGGACGATCGAATCAATCTGTAGAATAGAAAAAGGAATTAAGTGGAGGCCAATGATGTCATCCAAAGAAACCATTTTTCGAGAAATTGAACAGATGCCAGAAGTTTTATTAGACGACATTCTAAACTTTTTGCAATCTTTAAAAGCCCAATATCTCCAAACAGCCCCAGAAACTTGTCTCTTAAGTGAATCAGCATTGGCAAAAGATTGGCTGACGCCCGAGGAAGACGAAGCATGGCAAGATTTGTAAAAGGCGATGTCGTTTCGCTCCCGGTTACGTTTGACTCGTCGAACTCATAACTCCCCACAGCAGGACTCCCCACAATCGAATTGTCATCCCATGAAAGCATCTTCAATCTGGGATGCTTAGGTTTTTTCCTGTCCGATCGAGCCAGCGATCGCGGGATAATAGAAGCTGTTGAGTTCTCCAAACGCCAGTGACTGATACCCTGCAACGCACCCCTCTGTTTGACCTAATGGGCAACGCCCGCACGATCGGCTTCTCCGGCTGGGAAATGCCCGTTCAGTTCAGTAGCATCACCCAGGAACACCAAGCAGTGCGAACGGCTATGGGTATGTTTGATATTTCCCATATGGGTGCTTTTGCGCTGAAGGGGAATGTGCTGGAACAAATTCAAACCTTGGTGCCTTCGGATCTGAGTCGGTTGCAACCGGGACAGGCACAGTACACCGTATTGTTGAATCCCCAAGGCGGCATCATTGATGATTTAATTTTTATTACCAAGGCGGAACGGGCAATGAACAGTCTTGGATCACGATCGTCAATGCTGCGACGATGCAAAAAGATTGGGATTGGATGCAGGCAAATCTTGATCTGAATCAATTGCAATTGGAAAATCGATCGCAAGATAAAACGCTAATTGCTGTGCAAGGGCCACAGGCCGTTGGTCAACTGCAAGCGCTAGTGCAAGGTTCGATCGAATCCCTAAAAGCTTTTGAACATACGGAAGCCAGCTTTAACGATCAACCCATTTTCGTGGCACGCACGGGCTATACCGGAGAAGATGGCTTTGAGGTTATGAGTGCGCCGGAGGTGGGACGAGCCCTATGGCAGGCGTTGTTGGCGGCAGGGGTGACGCCCTGCGGATTGGGGGCGCGGGATACCCTGCGGCTGGAAGCAGCGATGTGCCTGTATGGACAGGATATTAATGATGAGACGACGCCGTTGGAAGCAGGGTTGGGTTGGCTGGTGCATTTGGATCGCAAGGGGGAATTTATTGGCCGATCGGTGTTAGAGCAACAAAAGGCGGAAGGTGTGAAAAAGCGGCTGATGGCGTTGCAGTTGGAAGGCCGCAATATTGCTCGCCATGACTATCCCATTCTCAATGCGGGGGAAACGGTGGGGATGGTGACCAGTGGCACATTGTCGCCCACCTTGGGCTATCCGGTGGCCTTGGGCTATGTGCCGACGGAACTTGCCACGATCGGCAATACGGTAGAGGTCAGTATTCGCGGGAAGGCTTATCCTGCCACGATCGTCAAAAAGCCTTTCTACAAGGCCAGCAAGTAAGCCCCTGCTTCGAAAACCGGGATTTTCTGAAAATCCCGGTTTTTAGGCAACCCTTGGAACCCTCGATCACACTTACTCCAAAGCCTGATCGCGCTGCATGATGCTCACGTATTGCCAATCAGAACTGGGAACAGGAATGGGAACGCTCCAGCGAATACGATGGCGAAGCCTCTGTGTAGCAGAATCGCTAAACCGAAGTACATGCAGTTGGTTAATGGTAGTTTGGACTTCCTCGCGGGTGCCGACGAGATAAAATTGCAACGGCTTTGATTCCGGATCGATTGCGTGATCGGAATTACCAAAGTTAATCACCATGGGGATTTCTCCAAATTGTTGAGAAGGGAAGAAATCCCAAAAATTAAAGCCACCCTTTTGCGCAGGACAAGTAGGGTGGCCCGATCGAATGTTACAATCCGTGTCAGACCGCCCAGCTGCTCACTTCAGCTTGGGGGTTTAGCTACCCTATGTTGTTCTCAGCAACGTTGGGTAGCGCCTTAATTTTCGGGAGCGTATACCAGCTGATCGAATCGGGAAGTTAAACACGGTTGTACTCAGCTGTGAGAAGCGAGCTTACGAGTAAAGGACTAGTCCTGTCAACCGTACTAAGATAGTTTGTAATTTTGACTTAATAAATTTGACTTAACAAATTAGAACCTGACGCAGCCGGAACGATCGGATGTAGAAAAAGAGATTCGATCGTTCCTCAGAAGACAGATTGCTATTCCGAGAGCAGGTCATCAAGTCGATCGTTGGCATCTTTGGCGAGGCGAATACATTCCATGGTGCCGACCATGCCAGTAGAGGCCATGACTGCGCCTTCGGATGCGGTGCCTAGCATTAGCATGACTGCGCCTACAACGCTGATGGTGGCGAAAGAGGTACTGGCAATTAAGGCTGTGTTGAAGGTGTAACGGGCTTGGCGCAGGCGTTCTTGGAAGATGGCTTGTTCAAATGCAGGTTTCATAGTGCCTCTCTAAGAGATTGACTTGCATGTCTCTAGAATGGCTGAAAAACCTGGAAAATCTGGCTAGGATAGGGCTGAGTTGTGTTTTTTTCGTCCCTAGATTATGATTGGGCTATGCTTCCAGTATGGCTGAGTTTTGTTTGATTTATGATTGCGTTGAGTTCCTGTAAGTGACATGGTAATGATGGTAGAGCCAAAAGATCCTGAAAAGACTGCCGTACCCAAGCGGCGAAAAAGGGTGACGGTAAAAGCATCTACTAAGGGAATTGAACGGGCAGAGAATGCACTGTGTCGGTTAGGCTTTGAGTCTAAGGTGGCATTTGCAAAATCACTTTTGATGGGCAAAAGTACGGTGGATAAATTTTTTGCTCAACAGCCGATTCAGTTGGACTCGTTTCAACGGATCTGCGAAGGGCTCCAAATAGAAGACTGGCGAAGTGTTGCAGAACTGACGCCGATCTTGGAGCAAACCGAAGCAGAAATTGAACAAAGTCATTCTCCTCAAGCAGCCACAAACTCCTCTAGCAATTTTCACTCTGCACATGAGATTTCTCGTGTTGTTACTGTTGAAGATAGAGAAACTGGTGAAATTCAGGCTGAAATAATTCTTGAAGGGGATCTTGTTAGTGTTGAATCTAATTTTGCAACGTCTCTTGAAGTAATTCTGAGAAGTAAAGTAGGAAGTACTATCACAATAAAAGATATACGACCTGGAAGCATTAGGATTACAATTCAAGGATCACAAGAAGATATTGCAAAATTAATTGACCTCATTAATTCAAAGAAAATCATAGAACTAGAAAATTTTCCAGTAGAAGAGGTTCAGATTCTAAGTTCTGGTTTTCTACAAAATACGAGTGAACTAAGATCATCGGAAAAGTGGGAGATTATCCGAGAGATTACTAATAACCCTCAATCCTCTCGTAAGTTGCAAGGTCAAGACCTGAGTGATGGTGATCTGAGTGGCGCTTACCTGATTGAAGCCGACCTCAGGGGAGCTAACCTCAGTGCAGCCAACCTTTTTAGAGCCGATCTCTTTAGAGCCAACTTCAGTGCAGCCTTCCTCAATGGAGTCAACTTGAATGAAGTTGACTTCCGTGGAGCCAATCTTAGTGGAGCCGACCTTAGTCGAGCTGACCTCAGTGGGGCCGACCTTAGTCGAGCCGACCTCAGTGGAGCCCACCTCAATGGATCTCGACTCCGTGGAGCCGATCTTAGTGGAGCCGATCTTAGTGAAGCTAGACTCAATGGAGCCCACCTCAATGGAGCCGACCTCAGTGGAGCCCACCTCAATGGAGCTGACCTCAATGGAGCCCACCTCAATGGAGCCGACCTCAGTGGAGCTCACCTCCGTAAAACTAACCTCCGGGGAGCCGACCTCCGTAAAGCTGATCTCCGTAAAGCCAACCTTAGTGGAGCCAACCTCCGTGGAGCTAACCTCCGTGGAGTCAACCTCCGTGGAGCTGACCTCAGTGAAGCTAACCTTTGTGGAGCTGATGTAAGTAATGCCCTGTTCATCAATACAACTGGTCTCTCCAGTAACGATCGTGCAGATCTAGAACGCCGAGGAGCCATTTTTGAAGATAATTCCGGCGATCGTTCCTCCACTCGCTCATTAGTTCCCCGCTAAACTCAATTTAGTGACTCATTTCAGTCCACATCCTATGAAAGGCAGTCCCCATGACATCAATCACCCTTAACCTCCCGCCTTCTCTCCTCACCCGAGTGCAAGCCCTAGCTGGCTCACCTGAAAATCTGCAAACTTTCCTGATTCAAGCGATCGAACATGAAGTGGAGTGCCAACAAGCCCCTGCGATCGAACTCAGATAACACTTAGCGCGGGAGGAACGATCGGAGGTAGGAAAAGAGATTCGATCGTTCCTCGGATTATCTACAGAACATACGATCGGTTGCCTCAAATATTCTGTTCGATTATTTAGGAAGTTTCTCCAGCCAGCTGCAGAATATTTTCCATCACAGTTGCGCTGATCCACAGGCCGTGATTTTGTAATGCCTGCATCACAGGTTCAACCCGATCAAGATAACCCAGTTGTTTAGCACGAACCAGTACACCTAGGGTGCCTGTGTAGGTGAGACGATAGAGACGTGCAATTCGTCTGCCGAGAGCATCATCCAGAATTAATAGGCTACCGGGATTTTCTAGCCCCAGGGCAATCACTTCTGCTTCCCCATCACCTAAATCTGTGATATTCGGTAGAAATTGGGCCTTTGCTGAAGTAATCACCATCCAACTGAGGTCGTTACAAGGGGGCACACGAAATCCCTGGGCTTCTCCTGCACCCAGTTCCCGTTGAACAGCGGTAGGAACCGTAATTGTGCTGTAGAGGTTTTGAAGCAAATCGAGGCGATCGATTTGATGGAGATAAAATAAGGGGATGTATTCGTAATAACTGGGCGATCAGGCATTTTGAATATCTTGTGCCAATTCTTCGGGATTGGTAGAAAAAGGCGAAACTTGATAGCGACCGAGGCGGTTCAGAAAGTCTACCCGTGAGATCCCTGCGAGTTGGGCTGCACGACCAGAGGGTAGGCGACCCAGTTCAAAAAGTTTGATCGCTGCGAGGAGACACAGTTCACGGGACAAACCATCTGGCGTTTCCTTCAAGCTAATCAAAACTTCTTCGGGAATAGTGATTTGGACAGTGGTCATTAAAAATGCTGGGACGATCGTGTCTCTTAATTATAGGTTTCCTGGAATGGTCGATCGTTCCTCCACTCGCTCATTAGTTCCCCGCTAAACTCAATTTAGTGACCGCATCCTATGAGAGGCCGTCTCCATGGCATCCATCACCTTTCATCTTCTGCCTTCTCTCCTCACCCAAGTGCAAGCCCTAGCTGGTTCTCCTGAAAATCTGCAAACTTTTCTGATTCAACCGATCGAACATGAAGTGGAGTGCCAACAAGCCTCTGCGATCGAACCCAGAATTTTGGGACAACCTGCAACAACTCCGTGATCAAATGAAAATGACAAGCGAAAACATTGAATTAACCCTGATGAAATCTGGGGCGACCTCTGTGACAAAACTCCAGTCATAAATCGTTTGCCGAAAGGCTTGCAATTTTTGGAAAATCATCATGGGGAATGTAAATTTATAGCGGTAGCCAAAATCGTTAGGATGGGCATATTTGTGCTTGCAAATTGTTCGATCCTCCTAAAGCCCCTGGATGAATCGCGGGGGCTTTACGCATTCACCCGGTAAGCCAGTTATCAGCAACACCTCCCCAACGAAATTCTCAGCAGAACACCGCTACATCGGACACCCTCGATCGATCTCCAACGATCGATCTCCAAAACGACAGCACAACTTTAGGAAAGCATAAGCAGCCTGCCCATCTTCAGCAGCATTAATGCAATAACAAAGCTGAAGCCGCAACCGACTGCTTTTCTGGTGTCATAGGCATTGTGTTATTCGCTTTTAGACGATCTCATCGACAATCTCACCACTCAGGTATGCACTAGACTTCCCGCACAAATTACGCTGCCGTTAGCTCACCTACAACACCCGCAACACACTCGCTACCTTCGCCACCGCTGGCATTTGCTCCATTTCTGCCAACGCCTTGCGGAAGTTGCCCTCCTGCACATCGTGGGTCACCACCACAATTTCCGCCAACCCATCGCGAATCCCCGCCTGCACCACCGACTCCAGACTCACCTGATGATCCCCAAAGCAAGTCCCCAACTTGCCAATCACCCCCGGATAATCCTGGGTCAAGAACCGCGCATAGAATCGTGTCACCAAATCATCCATCGGCGCGATCGCGCAATAGTCATGGTGCGAACAAGCCAGCAACGGATCAAGCAACGGCGTCCCATCGGCCTGCTTGGCGCAATCGCGACCCACCTTCAGCAGTGCCGCAATGTTGAGAATATCCGACACCACCGCACTCGCCGTCGGGCCAGCCCCAGCCCCCCGACCAAAGAACATCACCTGGCCCACCGGATCGCCTTCCACCAAAATGGCGTTATAGACATCATTCACACTCGCCAGAGGATGGGCCTTGGGCACCAGGGTCGGATGAACCCGCACTTGCAACGCCTCTGACGACTCAGGCCGTTTCGCGATCGCCAACAGCTTAATCACAAAGCCCAACTTATCCGCATAGGCAATTTCTGCCGCACTCACTTCACGAATCCCTTCACAGGAAATCGCCTCGCGATCGATGCGACCGCCAAAGGCCAACGAGGCCAAAATCGCAATCTTATCTGCCGCATCCCAACCATCCACATCCGCCGTGGGATCCGCCTCTGCATAGCCCAACCGTTGCGCATCGGCCAGCACATCACCAAAGTCCGCCCCCTCCTGCACCATACGGGTCAGGATGTAATTCGTTGTCCCGTTGATAATCCCAGTGACGCTGTTAATCCGGTTAGCACAAAGGGACTGCTTCAACGGCTCAATTACCGGAATGCCACCGCCCACCGCCGCTTCCAGCAAAACATAGACCCCATGCTTCGCTGCTGCGGTAAAAATTTCTTCCCCAAAGCGAGAAATCACTGCTTTGTTGGCCGTCACAACGTGTTTCCCCTGTTCGATCGCCTTCAGCATCAACGATCGGGCCGGTTCCAGCCCTCCCATCACTTCAACGACGATATCCACCTCAGGATCGGTCACGATCGACTCTAGATCGGTCGTAAGTTTGTCAGCGGGAATCTCGACGGTGCGCGGCTTATCCAGCGATCTCACCCCGACTTTATGAATTTCCAATTCCTGCAAGAGGGGATGGCGTTGGCTTGGGGTGCTTAAAATCTCCACAGTGCCAGTGCCAACGGTGCCGAGTCCCAACAAACCAACTTTGAAAGCCACAGCGTTCTTCGCAATCACAACAGCCTTTTCATTGTAGGGGATGTGGTCGGTGCGTTCACCCACTGTGCTGCGAACAGGGGCTAAAAATTGCCGTCCCCCTACCGACTAAACTCCCATGGCACAATTGAAAACTATGGTGAACATGCTAAAAAAGACCCGCAGAATGTTTCCGATTGCCCGCCCGATCGCTCGTCCGATCGCTCGTCCGATCGCTCGTCCGATCACCCGCCCGATCACCCAATTGTGCGGCTGCTGGCTCGGTATTGTGATTGGCTGTACGTTGCCCAGTGCAGGCCACTTGTCCCCAGCCCTGGCTGTGGAACCCCAGTCCGATCAGCCCGTGCAATCAGCTCGGGTGATCGTGCCTTCCGGCGGAGTTTCCCCCAGTTCATCCTTGGAACGCCCCGTGGCCGAGGTTTTGCAGCAACTCGCCCAGGCCCAAGTGGTTTACCTTGGCGAAGTCCACGATAGCGAAGCCGATCACCAGGCCCAGCGCTTCATTCTGGAACAACTCCACCGCCAGCGTCCCCGCCTCACGATCGCGATGGAAATGTTCCAACGGCCTTTCCAATCAATCCTCGATCGCTACCTCCAGGGCAAAATCAGCGAGCAGACCTTATTAGATAGCACCCAATATCAAAAACGGTGGGGCTTTCCCTGGCGGTTCTATCAACCGATTGTGCAATTTGCCAAACAGCACCAATTACCCGTGGTTGCCCTCAATGCCCCCAGCGAAGTGGTGCGCCAAGTGGGCCGCAAAGGATTGGATAGGCTCAAGCTGACCGATCGTCGCTTTATTCCCCCTTTATCGGCCATTCGCCTAGAACCAGATTCCTATCGCCAGCGGTTGCAGCAGCTTTACAACGACATGCACCAAGGCAAAGGCAATAGCCAACAGTTCGATCGCTTTTTCCAAGCCCAGGTGCTGTGGGATGAAACCATGGCAGAACGCATCAGTCAACTTGTGCAAGCCCATCCCGATCGCTTAGTCGTCGTCCTCGTGGGTCAAGGCCATGTGACCTACGGGGAAGGCATTCCCCAGCGGGTTGCCCGTCGTTTGCGCGATCGCTTTCCCAAGCTGGCCCAGTTCACCCTACTGCTCAATCCCAGCCCTGACCTGCAAGCGCCAACAACTGAGGCTCCACCGATCGCCGATTTTTTCTGGATACAGCCACTACCTCCATCCGCCACCCCAGCGCCTGCTTCACCTTAAGGTTTACCTCAAATTCACCCAGCTTGTCAGGCTCTAACCCTCAGTTTTTTGTGGTAGAAGATAAGTCAATCCCGAAACCCAAGTCAGCACCACAGAGCCCCAAAAGGTCACAATCCCCAAAGGTTCATAGGCCGCTGGCAAGGGAGCAATCAACAGCGCGATCGCAATCATCTGCACTACGGTTTTCACCTTGCCCCAGAGGTTCGCCGCTGGAACCGACCCCGTTTGGATAGAAGGATTGACCCGCCAACCCGCGATCGTCAACTCCCGCGCCAAAATCAGAAACACCCCCCAAGCGGGAATTTGCCCCAATTCCACCAACGACATCAACGGCGCAAGCACCAGCAACTTATCCACCAACGGATCTAAAAACTTGCCCAAATCTGTCACTTGGTTCAACCGTCGTGCCAAATACCCATCCAACCAATCAGTACCTGACACCAGCACAAAAATACCGACCATCCACCAGCGCACTGTATCCGTGGGATCCTGCAATCCATACAGCAAAATCGGGACACCCAATAACCGCGAAATTGTGATCCAAGTAGGTAAGTTTATTTGGGGCATGCAAAATTCTTGATCCTGTCTTTCTCTTCTTACCCTACAACCTCTTCTTACCCTACAACGCAGAGTTGATAGCGGACATCACTAGAAAAGATTACCCACGAAAAAAGGAGCCCATTTCGGACTCCTCAAACCATGAACTCAGGGATAACTTTAAAAATGTTGATAGGTTACAAGAATTAGCAAGCACCACTTTTGGTAAATACAATTAAGACAGTTTTTAGGATTAGGCGTAAATCATACTGAACTGACCATTTACGCTGGTATTCAAGGTCTAGACGGACGATATCTTCGAAATCTTTAATAGATGACCGTCCATTGGCTTGCCATTCACCGGTAATTCCCGGCTTCACCAGTAAGCGCTTCCAGTGGTGAGATTCATACTTAGAGACTTCATCCGTGCTGGGAGGCCGAGTTCCCACCAGACTCATGTCACCTAGTAGAACATTCAGGAACTGAGGAAATTCATCTAAGCTGGTCTTGCGAAGAATCTTGCCAACGCGGGTGACGCGGGGGTCGTTTTCCATTTTGAAGACATGGCCCGATGCTTCATTTCGCCCTTGCAGTTTTTGCTTCAGCGCATCAGCATTGGTGACCATCGATCGAAACTTCCAAATCCGGAAAACTCGGCCATTTAATCCACAACGCCACTGGCTATATAGCACCGGGCCGGGATTGTCCAGTTGAATCGCGATCGCAATCGGAACAAATAGGATGGCTGTAACCAGCAGACCGACGACTGCACCCGCAATATCAATTAATCGTTTTGCTTTGCTATGGATTGACGGATGGGGCCGTTCAATCGAAGCAGATCTAGTCAAAGGAGCCAAAGGCAAAGGAGCACTCATACCTACTTCTCTAGAACGCAGAGGAGTTGGGCTTTTAGTCATCAACTTAGGGGCGGAAGCTAGTTTAGAGGGAGTAGTGGTAATCACGGGTAGCAGTCAGGATTGAATAAACGACTCATGTCTCTCTTGACCACATCTTATGGGGCATAATTAGCTGGAAGCCAGCATTCATGGACACTTTTGCTCAATCTTTGAACTGCTTAGGGGTTTTATGAAGTTCAGGTATAATCTCTCAGCAATGTTCCTGACTTTGGGAGTCTCCATCCCTACAAAGAGTGAAATCTTCCCATACCCCCCAAATCCCATGAGATAGTCAACTGGCTAAGGTTATACTTCTCATTCAAGTAGCCGGAGTCTCTGCGCTAAACAGCGGAATTCTAAGGTTACGCTGGGCTCACCTCAAGCAGGCTTACGTCACTCTGCAGGCATCCAGACTGACTTGAGCATTACTCATTTTTTGATGGGGGTTCGATGGGGCTCTGACTCACTCAATTTTATTAACTAAAAATTTCACCGATGATCGTGGTCGCCATTTAGGTTGCGGTATTACATTCTAGAAAACGCAAGCTGAGAGCCAGGTCGTTCTAGAGTTTGCTGCAACCTTAGCGGCAATGACTATAGCTCGCCCTACCTAGCAAGTATGGCAACTATGCCCAAGTCCAGAGATCCGTATTATTGCTCTTGATTACTTTTTAATGACTTCTTGCGCACGTCTTGAGCATTTTCTTGAGCACTATTTAATCATTTGGATTTGGAAATTTATTGCATTACACGATCGAATCAGGCATCTTTAGGCGCAGAGCTGATCGAAGGAACATCTGCAAAGATTGCATGAATTTCATCTAAAGTGAGGTCATCAGACGGTTTATCGCTGCGATCGGAAACTGGTTGATCAGACACCTGACTCGTTGGATTTGCAGCGACTGGTTGAATTCCTCTAGGCACAGGATTCGCTGTGGGCGTCTCAGAGTCCCATTCGGGACTATCAAATAACGTTTCCACAGTCATTTGGCTGGCATTGTTGTCCGGGATAAAGAATTCATCAGCGAACAAATCATCCATAGTCCTGAGAGTCAGATCTTCCATACAGCTCTCACCCACGGCAGGCTGTACCACCTGAGCATCCACAGTAGGCTGTACCACCTGAGAGGGAGAATCGGATTGTAAAGATTCTTCTTGCTCCTCCCAAATATTAAACAAGTCTGAAAGGTTATGAATGGTATCGGATTGAGAGGCCGATTGGAGGGACACGGGGGGCAAACTCTCCAGATTTGAACCAGATTGCGGCTCTAGAGGGAAAACCGTGGCTTGCTCTTCAGAAATCTGATTCTGGGGAGACTGGGAGGAAACGACCAACGAACGGGAAGGGGATTCTGGAGTTGTAGCGGGTTGAGCTGTAGCGGGTTGTACTGTAGTGGGTTGTACTGTATCCAGCGCTGGTTCTGCCTGGGGGGCATGAATGTAAGCAGAAGCCTCACGACCCAGTTGCTGCGCTAGATGATTAACCAGAGAACTAAAGAGAACTTCCCCTTGATGGCCTAAACCATGCATACGATCGATCCCGTGAGCTAAGGACTCTTGGTAAGTGTCTAAATTTCTTTGCAAAGAATTTAAAGCCAGATGGAGACTGGTATCCATACTAGTGAGCAGATGATCCGTACGATCGCGGAGAGCTTGTAAGCGCTCTACTTCTGCACTGTCTAGCGTAGGCTGTGGTTGGGCCAGAATCTGGACTTTGCGGGCTTCTAAGGTGCGGATTTCCTGAAGCAAGCTATCCCGTTGCTGATTGAGGGTTGCAATTTCGGTTTGCAAGGGCTGGATGAGCTGAAGACGCAACTGCTCTAAATCGGTACTCAGCGCCGCAAGAGAAGCCACACTAGGCGGCACTGAGGCAGATGAAGTCACTTCAGCCGAAGGAGAAACGGGGGGCCTTTGTTGCATGACCAAAAAGTTGCGAACTCGCTCTAGAGTGCGCTTTTGAAGCCGCAGTCGCGTCCAATATGTCCAAAAACGGAAACTTCTAGGTTGACGTAACACACGATCGATTTCAGCAATTAGGGCTTGAACTTGCTCAATTTGGTAGGTCACACAGCCTTCCTCACATAACTCTCAACTTCATCCGTTGATCAACCAATACAGCCACAGAAACATTGACTGGATCCCGACAATCTGGAATTGGACAGCTAAGGCTTCAACTGATGGGGGCTTTTCAATTTTCACAGTCGTTGAGCCCAATAGTTACTGAGCCTAATTGTTACTGAACCCAATAGTCATTGTGCCCATTTCCGTTCCCATTTTGGGCCGACGAATAGAATTTGTGAAACCAAAATTGAAGGGACTCAATTATTCAGGGAAACTACAGAGGAAAAATTGTGATTCAGACTGATTAGAACGTTGAATTGGCTGATGAACCTATCTTCAAAACCCAAAAATCGAGCCAACTTGGGGAGGCACGCCCTAAAAAATCTTTAGCCGGGATAAAAAAAGTATCAAGTTCCTAGGGGTCTGCTTTGTTTAGAACCATGATTTTATAAAGGGACGGCACTGTGGGTTGAGCACTGTGGGTTGAGCACTGTGGGTTGAGCACTGTGGGTTAAACATTAGAATGCATGTTGAGTAGCTTTTCCTAAAATGCCTGCGGATCTTCATAGGGTCTAGGGATGGGTTGGCCTGTGAGTGACAAAAGTGAGCGACAAATTAGCTCGAACGAGCGATCGACTTTTTGGAGAGCCTAGCGTGGTAAAACCGTTGAGGGACGCAAAACTGGCTAGCGACGTAAAACTTAAAGATACAAAGCAGGATTCAACGCCTAGAATTAAGCCGTTATGCTGAAGAGCAGGTAACCTATTGGATGTTGACCTATGTACATCAATAGGGTGAGTGATAGTATCTAAAAATCCAACTGCTCCAAACTGAGTCTAGACGAGGGGAGAAGTTTTGTTCCTGAAACAGTTGCAGAATTCATGCAATAGAGTTTGAATATTGGACGTTTGGTTAGGGGGTTATGGAAGATTGGTCATCGCGGGAATCTAATGGCGACATGCTGATTCGATCGGCTCCCTTTTTTCAGGGGCTACCGGAAGAGGCTGTAGAGCGGGCTGTTTGCCATATGGTGACCCGAAGTCATCCCCCCAATCAAGTAATTCTGCTGGAAAATGATTGGGGAACTTCGGTCTATTTCATTCTGAGTGGATGGGTAAAAATTCGTACCTATAATCTCGATGGGAAAGAAGTTACCTTAAATATTTTGGGTAAGGGTGAGCTTTTTGGCGAAATGGCTCCGTTGGACGAAGTGCCTCGATCGACCGATGTCATCACCCTGGCTCCAACGTTGATTGGTAATATGCCTGCTCAGGATTTTGTTAACTTGCTGAATACAGAACCCCAAGCGGGGATCCGCCTTGCACAGCTTATGGCACGGCGGCTGCGGCAGGTTAATCGGCGATTGCGCCTGCGCGAATCAGATAGTACTTCGCGGGTGGCGGATGTGTTGCTCTTTCTAGCGGAAGGGCAAGGGATCAAGGTCGCAGGGGGAATTGAAGTCCCCAATCTACCCCATCGGGAATTGAGTAGCTTAAGCGGGTTGGCTCGGGAAACAGTGACACGGGTGCTGAGCAAACTCGAAAAGAAAGAGTTAATTCTCCGCGAGCGAGAAGTCATGCGGATTCCGGACACCCATGCCTTAGAACGGCTGATGCTGTAATTCCTGAGTCGGTAGTCAACGCAGGCGACAGTCAACGCAGGCTGTAGGAATTGAGCGAGTAACTTCTGCTTGCTCAATTTTTGTGCGATCGTCAGCACCCGTTGCCCTACCCCCCTAAACTCGAGCGGGTTCTACTTCCAGTACTGGTACCAATTTGAGTCGGTACTCTGCTTCAAAACTAGGTTTCTTATAGGTTAAGCTCCACAGTTCTAGGGCGCAGTCATCACTGGGTTGAACAGGGCTGATGAAGAGGCGCATTTCCTGCCGTTCTGGCAAAATTTGACACCGTATGGATCTGACCGAGCCCAGTTGTCGCCGATCGAGGGCGACTGCAAGGCGCAGGAGGGGATGCAATTGCTCGACCACACGGCGATGTTTTTTGCTGGTTAGGTTGCGGTAGGTTTCATGCTTCTTTTTGGGTGAGTTTTTGCGGTGATAGCGGGCGAGATTGGCGATCGTTTCCAATTCCATCTCGTTGTACCCCAAGAGATCAGCATGGCGGATTAGATAGTAGGAATGCTTGTGGTGGGCATCATGGCTGACGTGGTGACCGCAGTTATGCAAAATCGCGGCGGCCCAGAGCAAGTCCCGTTCTTCTGCTCCCCACTGATGCAGTTTGCCTTGGGTTTGGTCAAATAAATCCAAGGCAAACTTGGCGACTCGTTCACTGTAGGGTAAGTTGACTTGATACTTTTGCGCGGTTTTGTAAACACTCCGTTGACGAACCGATCCCTGATAGCGCAGGCGATCCTCAATCAGACCATGGGTAATCATCCAATCGACAACGACCCCTTCCCGCAGCGATCGTTCACAAATGGTAATGTTGTCGGATCCGAGCAACGTCATGGCCTCTTGCAACACCAACCCCCCTGCCAGGATAATTTCCGCCCGTCGTTCGGACATGCCTGGAATCGTGATCCGTTCTGCAAACTTCATCCGGCGCAGACGATTTAGCCAATCCCGTAAATCTGCCAAACTCATTTGGTAGCCATTCAGCGGATTGGGCACAGTGCCAAATTTTTCCCTTGCATGGAGTGTGGCTAAAGCTTCGATCGTGCCAGAAGTACCCACCATCTTGATGGTTTCGCCCGGTTTAATCTGGCTTTGAATTTCTTCGATCGGACGTTCCAGCATCCCGCGAATGTAGGCTTGCAGGGCGAGGAATTCTGTGGAGTTAATGGGATCCGTGGAGATAAAATCGGCAGTTAGGCGAACGGCTCCCACCTTAGTACTGCTCAAGCTGCGGGGTTCGTGGCCATCCCCTAGAATCAGTTCTGTCGATCCTCCGCCAATATCAATAATGACGTGGGGCTGGGCATTGAGCGTCATACCCGATAGAACACCCAGGTAAATTCGGCGAGCTTCCTCAGGGCCAGAAATTAAGTTAATCCACAGTCCAAGAGTTCTTTCGACCGTTTGTAAAAATTCCTGCCCATTGGGTGCTTCCCGCACGGCACTGGTGGCAACGGCAATAATTTCGTCTGCGTGGAGACTAGTGGCAATTTCCTGGCACCGTTTCAGAGCCGTGATTGCCCGCTCCATCGCTACCGGAGTCAGATTGCCTGTAAGTTTGTCCCGATCGCCCAGCCGCACGGTTGATTTATCCCGGGCCACGATTGTAAAGGCTGGGATGGCAGGCTGCACCTTGACCACCACCATGTGAATCGAGTTGGTGCCTACATCAATGGAGGCCAGAATGTAATCCCGATCGTTGGACAAATCAGAAGACATAACAGTTGAGGTCAAAGGCTGGGTTGAATTCACTATGGTTACCACAGCGACAACAGGAAAAGAGGGGGCAGAATGGATGCGAGAAAACCCGGTCAATCGATCGCAGAAGCTTACAGACACATTGCCATCAGGGCTGGCAAACAATGGCTAGCAAGCAATGGCTGCTCACAGGTATCTTACTGGCTTCTCCGATTTTTTTGATCAGAGAAAGGATAGCTTTTGCGGCAAAATACCCCCTTGTGTCGCGACCTGCTCGCCCCCTACCATAATTCCAGTCCGGTCACGCCCAATTCCTTAGGTTCGTTTTTTGTCTTGTATTTTTTATGGTTATGTTTCACGATCGCCCACCCCAGCCTGCCCCCGTAGAACCCACGTGGTGGACGATTGTTCGTTTGCTGCGTTGGGACAAGCCGGAAGGACGACTGATTTTAATGCTGCCTGCGCTCTGGGCTGTGTTTCTAGCAGCTCGGGGCTATCCTTCAGCTCTGCTGGTGGGGATTATCATCATAGGATCCTTGGCTACCAGTGCAGCGGGCTGTGTGGTCAACGACCTTTGGGATCGCAATATTGATCCGCAGGTAGAACGCACGAAGAACCGCCCGTTAGCTTCCCGTGCTCTGTCGATTCAGGTGGGCATTGGCGTTATGCTCGTGGGATTCCTCTGCGCCTATGGGTTAGCCCTAGTGCTCAATCCGTTAACCTTTTGGCTCTGTGTGGCCGCAGTGCCTGTGATTGTGATCTACCCAGCCATGAAACGGGTATTTCCGGTGCCGCAATTGGTGCTGTCGATCGCCTGGGGATTTGCAGTTTTGATTAGCTGGAGTGCGGTCAGTTGTGGTGCAGTCCCCAGTGCAACCGCCTGCTTAGGACAGGAAACCTGGTTGCTGTGGGGCGCAACCCTGTGCTGGACGATGGGGTTTGACACGGTCTATGCAATGTCCGATCGGGAGGACGATCGTAAGTTAGGTATTAATTCCAGTGCCCTGTTTTTTGGCACCTATGCTCCCCAAGCGATCGCGGCCTTTTATGTGGCCACTACCATCATCCTTGGCAAATTGGGCCAAGTGATGCAACTGGACTGGCCGTTTTGGGGCAGTTTAGCGATCGCAGCGATCTCCTGGGCTTGGCAAGCGCTGAAATTAAGCCAACCACGCATTCCCCATCCGTTTTACGCTGCTGCCTTCAAGCAAAACGTCGGGATTGGTTTCATTTTGCTAGCAGGGATGATTGCAGGCGTTTGGTGGAATTAGTGGAATCAGTGGAATTAATTGACATAGTATTAATTGACATAATAATCGCGAGTCCCTTTTGCGTCGATCGCTTCCCCGATTCGTTGCAGCGCGTGGACGTAGGCTGCCGTGCGCATGGAAATTTTTTGGCGCTGGGCCACTTCCCAAATGCGCTCTGTTTCCTCAATCATTCTGCGCTGCAGGCTTTGGTTGACCTCGCCTAACGACCAATACATGCCATTGCGATTCTGTACCCACTCAAAGTAGCTGACCGTTACTCCCCCGGCATTGACCAGAATATCGGGAAATACCTGAATCCCTTTAGCTTCCAGGATGGCATCCGCCTGGGACGTAATGGGGCCGTTTGCCACTTCAAAAATGAATTTGGCCCGGATTTGATCAGCGTTGTTTACCGTGATCTGTTTCTCCAATGCGGCTGGAATCAAAACATCCACATCCAAGGTGAGGAGATCCTCGTTACTAATTACATCATGGGCAGTGAAGTTACATACACTGCCATCACAATAGACAGCTTGCAACTTGCGTGTTGATTCCTTCAATTGCCGTAGTGTTGGAATATCTAATCCCGTTTTGGCATACAGGCCCCCTTGGGAATCGCTAATGGCAACAACTTGATATCCCGCTTGGTAGAGAAACTCCGCTAAAGCTGCGCCTGCATTGCCAAAGCCTTGAATGGCAACTGTTGTAGATTGGGGTGTCCGATCGAGTTTGGGAAGCAAGGTTTGAATGACAAAGAACGCGCCTAGGGCTGTCGCATCTTCCCGGCCTAAGCTACCCCCAAGGGCGATCGGTTTCCCGGTCACAATGCCGGGACTATAGTGACGCTTGATCGTACTGTATTCATCCATCATCCAACCCATAATCATGGCGTTGGTGTAAACATCTGGAGCCAGAATATCTGTATCTGCGCCGATGAAGTCCGCGATCGCGCTAATGTAGCCTCGGCTCAATCGTTCCAATTCCATCTTAGACAGCACTTTAGGATTGACGGTAATACCTCCTTTAGCCCCTCCGAATGGGAGATTTAAGGCAGCACACTTAAAGGTCATCCAAAAAGCTAGGGTTTGCACTTCGTCCAAGTTGACATTCGGGTGATAACGGACGCCCCCCTTTCCAGGCCCCCGAGTATCGTCATAGCGCACCCGATGGCCTTGAAAAACCTGGAGCGAACCGTCATCCATGCGCACCGGAATGGAAACGCTGAGGCTGGCTTTGGGATATTGGAGGGACTGAATCGCGTCCTCTGAAATGGTTGCGTATTTGAGCGCGAGGTTGAGCCGTTGGCTGGCATCGGACAGTAGAGAAGTGGAAGGGGTCACCATTTGATTCATACCAGGGTTCCTCACAGGGAAGAGACTTTGAAAGCAATGGAGCGATCGGGGTGTGATGGGAGTCCCAGAGCCAAGGGGAAAAGTTTACAAAGCGCCAAGTTAGTAGGCCGATGGTGCTCGTAAGCAATCTAGAGAAGCCTTCTAGCAGGGTAATCAGATGTCACAAGAGGTACAGCCGCAAGCATGGGAATCAGGAATAATCTCAATAGTCCACAGGAGTCCACAGTGGCTAGCGTTCATATAAAGCTCGATCGCCCTAGCGTTGTCAACCCTGCCACTCTAGGGAACAATTTATGCCGACTGGATACCAGCAAGCGCTTTTCACTCATTGATTGCCGGGGGTTCTGGATCAATCATAGAAAGGCAGCGATCGACTTGTCACACTGAAATAACAAATCTTGAGTCTATGAAATAATTTTCACCTTTCTAGAAAAAATGCCACACTTAACAGGGAGCAATAGATAAGAAGTACTCAACAGGGAGTACTAGGCTGAATTACAACTAGGCTGAAGTGAGACCAGACTGGAGTGAAACCAGACTGAAGTGAAACTAGGCGTAACCGTGAAGTATATAGCAATCCTAATGTGACCTATGAGTTCCTGGCGAACAACCCACCCTTCGACAAGCAAGCTACATTACCCAACCCCTCTCCCAAATGGGGAGAAAGGAACCGGGATTCAAAGTCCCCCCGCCATTTTAGGAGAGGAATTTAGGGTGAGGGCGAAATGCGGGGGACTCACCAGTTATTAGGGCTGCTATAGATTCGATTTAACCGTCATATATCCGATTCAATCGTCCTCCCAAATTCCTAGAGTCGTCGTCAAGATAGCCACCGAGATTGTTGCGAGATTGTTGCGATCTTGAATCAGCCCCTAGCCCTACCCTTGGGGTTACGCCACAAATCAACTAATGCAAGGTTATTGCTTATTCAACTAATTTTTATTCTTTATCCTATTTCCCATGATTGAAGTTATCCTAGCCGTTCTTTCCGTTTCCGCAGCGGCAGGGCTTCGGATAGCACTCCCTTTATTGATGATTGGTCTATTATCCGGCCCTCAGCTCTGGCAACAAGTGCCTCTACTCTCAGCAATGTCCCCATCTGTCGTTCTAGGCATCTTAGTGAGCTGGTCATTCTTTGAGCTATTTGTATCAAAGGATCGAGTCGGTATTCGGCTAGTCCAAATTCTTCAGTTATTCTGTAGTCCGATCGTGGGTGGCATCATGGGTGTGGCGATCGCGCGGGCCATGGATGCACCCGCTGACCTAGTCGCCCTTTTAGCCATAATCAGCGGATTATTGGCCCTTGTACTGCAACTCGTCCAAGTGGGCTGGTTTTATCGACTGCGTAATGGCATGCCCCTTTGGCTTTTATTCATCCAAGATATTCTCTGCATTACGCTGGTATTGTTTGCTTTAGATGCTCCAAAGCAGGGTGGACTCATTGCGATGCTACTGCTCTGGTTTGCCATTCGGAGTTCTAAGGCTTGGCGGGAGTGGTACCGGGCCCAAGCCCATCCCCGCGATCGCCTCCGGCCTCGCTATGGCAAGCAAAACCCCGATTAGTCCACCCACAATCCCCTATAAACAACAATCTTCCCAGCCGTTACCGTACCCCATCTTGAGCACCACAATAGTCTTGGACTACAGCAGTCCAACAGCATGTAACGGCCCACGACCAATCAGCAATTCCGCCAGCAGCGCCAAAATTCCCAGCATTGCTAAACGGCCATTCCAAACCTCAGCAGAGGTAGTCAGCCCCCACTCCCAACGCTCTTGGGGATAGAGCTTGGTATCTTCCGATGGCTGTACAGTTTCCGCAAACAAGACAGGTCGATCGTGCAAGGCTTTTTGCACCAAATCGGCCAGCGCTTGAATAAATGTGGGATCCGTATCTAGGGCCGGAACGCGGGAGAAAATTTCAATTCCAGCCTCTTCCGCGACTTCACGGTATTCCTGGTCAATTTCTTCCAAGGTTTCAATGTGTTCCGAAACAAAGCTGATGGGAACCACCACCAACTCTTTGACCCCTTTCTCCGCTAATTCTTGGATCGCTTCATCGGTGTAGGGCTTGAGCCACTCCACGGGCCCCACTCGACTTTGGTAGGCCAGGGTATAGTCATTCGATCGGCCTAGGGTTTTCATGATTAACCCCGCGCAGGCTTCAATTTCCTTCTGGTAAGGGTCACCCGCTTCTTCCACATAGCTGACGGGAACCCCATGGGCACTGAAGAACACATGACCCTGAGCAGGATCCGGCAGGCTATCAATTCGCTGAGCAATCAAATTAGCCATCGATTGCAAATAGCCCGGATGGTCATACCACGACGGAATCACGGTATAGGGAATCTTTTGCAAATCCGGATCAATATTCCACATCCGTTCCAGCACCCGGAAGCTAGAGCCGCTGGTGCTGATGGAGAACTGAGGATAGAGGGGCAGAATCACCAGCCGCTCGGGCTTATCCCGTTTAATTCGCGCGATCGCCTCTTCGGTAAAGGGGTGCCAATAGCGCATGCCAATGTAGACGGTGACTTCCTGGCCCGACTGGTTCAATAGGGCTTCTAAGTCTTTGGCCTGGGCCTCAGTAATGCGCCGCAGGGGAGAACCCCCGCCAATTTTTTTATAATTTTCTTGAGATTTCTTTGCACGCAAAGTGGAGATTAGCCATGCCAAGGGGCTTTGGAGCCAGGGAACGGGCAGACGAATAATCTCTGGGTCAGAAAATAGGTTGTAGAGAAAAGGCCGCACATCTTCTAGGCGATCTGGCCCTCCCAAATTCAGCAATAAAACGCCGATTCGCCCCATAGCAATGTCTCGCCCCTTAGTATAAGTCTCAGGTTTGTAAATGATTTTAACAATAAAACCCCTAGCCGTCAGACGATCGAAAATGACCGTATGACATTAACTTTGCTTATCATGTCGTCGATACAAATATCAAACTTTGTTGATATTTCTTTGCATTAACCCCTAATTTCCGATCGCAATTTTCAGAAAACGATGGCTGAATTTGATGCTTTAGATGGCAAAATTGCCCAGTTGAATCTGCGCCTCAAGGGTGCTCGGCTGGGGATGCAAATTGAACGGCGAGGCACCAAGTTGAATCTGCGGGGAACCCTGCCGCCCCGTCCAGACAGCGGACGACTCCGGCCTTATCAGCAGCGGCTGAGCTTGGGACTGCCTGCGACACCAGCAGGGCTCAAGCAAATTGAGCAGGAAGCCAAAATTATCGCAGCTCAGTTAATTCAAAAGAGTTTCGATTGGCGGGATTATTTGACGATCGAGGCGGGTAAACGGCTGAGTCAACTGGATCTGGCTGAGCAGATCCAAGCCTTTGAACGACAGTTTTTTGCAGCCAGCGATCGGGTCAGCAAGCCCGCTGCCACCAAAACAACCTGGAATGCGGCCTATGCGCCCTATCTCCGCAAGTTGGCAGCCATGGCCCAAGATCACCCAAAGCTGACTTTGCCGGAGTTAATTTACAAAACCGTGCACAGTACGGCGATCCAGTCCCGCAGTCGGCAGGTCTGCTGCACAGCCTTATCAGCCTTTGCCGAATTTCTGAATCTGGAATTGCCCACGGAGTTGAAAACCCTCGCAGGCAGTTATAACAACAGCCACACCCAAGCCCGGAATTTACCCAGCGATGAGGCGATCGTGCAAGCCTGGGCCCAGATCCCTAATCCGGCGTGGCAGTTCGTCTACGGGGTGATGGCAACCTTTGGACTGCGGAACCATGAGGTCTTTTTCTGTGATTACGCCCGACTTCAGCAGGGGGAAACGAGCATTCAGGTACTGGACACGACCAAAACTGGAAGCCACGAGGTCTGGGCCTTCTATCCGGAATGGATTGAGGAATTCAACCTACGATCGATTCAGTTACCGGAAATTAATACCGATTTGACCCAAACCACCTTGCAACGGGTGGGACAACGGGTGACGGCACAGTTTCGGCGTTATGGCGTGCCTTTTTCGCCCTACGATTTGCGCCATGCTTGGGCGGTGCGGACGATTCACTTTGGCTTGCCGGATACCGTCGCCGCTAAGATGATGGGACATTCCGTCGCAGTTCATACCCGCACCTATCACCAATGGATCACCCGTCGCGATCAACAGGCCGCTGTTGAAGCCGCGATCTCGAAAAATTCCCGTTCTGCCCCCACCCTTTCTAATTCCTAGGGTTCCATTCCAGGGCCTGTTCCAGGGTTTTCTCTGGTTTACTACACGCAATCACATCAATCATCAGGTCAACAATTATGGCAACGATTTTACGGGATTGGAGTTATCGCTATCAGTGGCTCTACGATGGCATTTCCCGCATTGCAGCACTGGCCGTTGGAGGGGAAGCCCGCTTTCGACAGTTAGCGTTAGAGGGCATTGACATTACACCGGAATCGACGGTGCTGGATCTGTGCTGTGGTTGTGGACAAACGACGCAGTTTTTAGTGCAACGATCGCGGCAAGTGACGGGCTTAGATGCCTCACCGTTTTCGATTCAACGGGCACAACGCAATGTTCCCGAAGCAACCTATGTGGAAGCTTTTGCGGAGGAAATGCCCTTTGCGGATGCCACCTTTGACATTGTCCACACCAGTGCGGCCATGCATGAAATGACCCCGAAAAACCTGCAACAGATCTTTCAGGAAGCCTATCGCGTGCTGAAGCCAGGGGGCTATTTTCTGATTGCAGATTTTCACCGTCCCCAACCTTGGATGATGCCAGGTATTGCGCTATTTTTTGGTCTATTTGAAACGGAAACCGCTTGGCAATTGTTAGATCTGGATTTGGTGAAAATGCTTCAGGAAGCGGGTTTTACGCACTGCGATCGCCGACTCTACGCTAGCGACAGTTTACAAGTCCTGCAAGCCCAAAAGAAATGCTGATGATATCACTAGCCATTTTCAGATTTGAAACGCTGGAGAATGTTACGAAAATTCGAACCGCTACAGCAAATGCAAGACAAAGGGATACCGGAAGGGCCGATCGGGATTAGCCGCACAACCCACGATCGCCAGGATTGGCAAAATCACGTTTAAGATAATTAACGGAATCAATGCTAAAAAGCCAATTAACACAAAACACAAAATTCCAACAATAATGCCGTAGATGAAAAAGGTCAGTTGAAAATTGACCGCTTCCTTGGCGTTTTCCTGCACAATATAATCTTCAGACAAAAGCAAAATGACGATCGGAATCGCAATCGATACGATCGAAAAACTTAGCAATCCTGCACCATGGCTGACAATGCAAAGTAATTTTTGTTTGGTACGGTCTTGGTGACTATGCATAGTGGTGTGTGAAGTGAGGGGATCGGGTGTCCTTGCTCTGATTGGCACTCTCTGGGCGAGTTCCCCTGGACGGATACCAACTAGTCCAAGGGATGCCATCATCTACAGTCAGACTACAGTCAGAGATAAGCCAGACTACCTACAGTCAGAGATAAGTCAGACTACAGTCAGAGATGGCATCATTCCCGATCGCTAGGTGCAGAAAACCTTATTGATTTCTGATCTGCGATCGCCCCCAAGTGAAAAACGATCGCTTCCCTAAGAAAAACGATCGCCCCTCAAATCAACCTCAAATCAACCTCAAGTGGTGTATTCTGCGTTGATCTTGACGTAGTCATAGCTAAGGTCACAGCCCCACGCTTTGCCCTGGCCCGACCCCTCACCAACCTTGACCCGAATGATCACAGGATGATTGACGAATTGAATACTTGCCGCCTCCCGATCGAACACGGTGGGATAATTGCCTTCTAGCACCAATAGCTCGTTGCTGTTTTCAGTGCTGACAACCGATTTGCCCGCCAGTGGGCTGATGCTAGCGTTGGCCTGTTGCACGAGATAGGCATTGGCTCCGGCCCGATCGAAGGCCAAGGGTTGTCCATTTTCCATCAGGCAAAACTCTCCTAACCAAATGCTGAGTTCCTCTTGGTTAAAGGGTACTCCGGCGCGCCCCGCCGCCCCCGCAATGCGTCCCCAGTTCGGATCCCGGCCAAAAATCGCAGACTTGGTTAGGGAAGATCCAGCGATCGTGCGGGCAATTTGGCGGGCAGTGGCATCACTACCAGCTCCGGTCACCTGAACTTCGATCAAGCAGGTTGCCCCTTCACCATCCCGCGCGATCGACTGCGCTAAATAGGTACAAACCTCCGTCAGCATTGCTTCCAGTTTCTCTGCATCCTGCCCCATTTCAGTGATGACCGGCGTGCGGGATTGGCCATTGGCTAGGGCGATTAGGGAATCGTTGGTACTGGTATCCCCATCGACCGTGATTTGGTTAAAACTCTTATCCGCAGCGCGATGCAGCATTTCCTGCCACAGGTGGGGAGCTACAGCAGCATCGCAGGTAATGAAGGCCAGCATCGTTGCCATATTGGGATGGATCATGCCGGAACCCTTGGCAATTCCCCCAATTCGCACGGGTCGATCGGCAATCCGCGTTTCCAGCGCGATCGACTTCGTGACTAAATCCGTGGTCGTAATCGCCTTGGCTGCACTATTGGATCCAGTTTCGCTCAGTGCCGCAACAACGTTGGGAATTCCCGATCGCAAGCCTTCCATCTTAATCCGCTGGCCAATCACGCCCGTCGAGGCCAACAGAACCGCATTCGGTGAAATCTCTAGGGCTTGGGCCAGCAATTGCGCACTTTCGATCGCATCTTCCAGCCCCTGTTGGCCAGTGCCTGCATTGGCTTGTCCCGCATTGCACAGAATGGCACGGGCATAATGCTTTGCTTTGAGGCGTTGGCGACAATAGTCTACACAGGCAGCGCGGACACAACTGGTGGTGAACACTCCCGCCGCGATCGCATCCACATCCGACACAATCAACGCCAAATCCGGTAGTCCTGAGGGTTTCAATCCAGCAGTAATGCCTGCGGCCCGAAAACCTTTGGGTGCCGTGACCCCACCTGCGATCGTTTGCCAATCCACCATTCCTATTTCTCCGCCTAAATCGCCTGATTCGCGATTATATCAGGGGCAAAGAATCGATTGTGCCAGGAGACTAAACTTTTCGGGATCGCTTGAGCAACCCGAATTAATTGGCCAATTAGTTGTCCAAAATAGTTGCCCAAAATTAGTGACCCAGGGCTTGCCTAAATGAATAACCCAAAATAGTTACCTAAAAGCACCCACTTTACTTGAGTTGCGGAGCTTTACTGGGAAGCTTTTAGGGCATAATTATCAAATTCAAAGAAAAAAGGGAGGGTTGCTAGGGCAACTCCCCCTATCATCAGGGTGCATCTACTAGGCATAGTATGCCACATTCGGGGTGAGGGGTGACACCCCTCATCTTGAAAAATTTGAGAAGAATTTACTGAACTTTTGATAAAGCTATTCTCAAAATCCGTAGTTTCTCGTATGGACGATCGCGCAGTCAGTTCCCTTATCTGATTTACTACAGTGGAATGATGAGCCTAGCGAGGCCCTACGTTAAAATTATTCCCAAAAAAAATAAGGAACTCACCCAACTTGGAGTTAGCGAACCCTAAGCTAGCTGAATGAGTTCCCATTATGGAATAGACATTGGATCCAACTTATTTGCAGTTGCGCCACACAGCAACCAAAACCCCTTCGATTTCCACGTCGGATGCATTGACCTCGGTGATAGGGTAGGTTTCACGATCGGGGTTTCCAGGCATCAAAGTGACTTTCTTGCCTTTTTTCTGGTAGTACTTCAATGTGATTTTGCTTTCCACACGGGCTGCCACGATCGTGTCGTTTTTGATGGCCTTCGGATCGGTGACGGGTTGCATGATCACAATATCACCATCATCAATTAGCGCATCAATCATGCTGTGACCACGAACCTTTAAGGCAAAGTGTCCCGGCTTCATCATGATGTTGGAGAAGTCGAGATGCTCCACTTCCGTGTCATTAAAGGTTTCCACCAAGCTCGTTGCCGCGATCGCACCCACTACGGGAATGCCTTTAGGCCGTGCATGGAGCAACCGAATCGTTCTCGCTTGGCCTTCTTCCCAAGCGATATACCCTTTCTTTTTGAGATGATCAAGACGACTTTGGACCGGAGCCGGGGATCTGAGATCCATTGCCCGCATCATTTGTCGGATCGAAGGGGAGTGCTGATGCTCGTTAATGTATTCAGTCAGCCAGTCATAGAGTTCTTGCTGGGCTTCGGTCAACGGCTCTAAGCGTTCTAAAGGTTCCATAGCGGTTTGGGGTGAAATGCGTTTAGGGATAGTAACCCACCATAGAACACTTGTATCCTAAAACATTTGCACTTGTCTAGGACTTTGTTAGAAAACTTTGCTAGTCCGTAAATATCCGCCCTCCATCCGATAGGACTACAGCAGAACAAGCAAGCCCGCTCGAACACTACGTGATCCATCTCTACAAGTGATGGACAGGGAAAACGACACTGAATAATCGTTGCTTTACATTGCTGAGAATGAATTTCCAGCGGAACTCACGGTAAGATCCATCAACCTAAATCAATCTTCATGATTGAGAAAGCTAATTCTCCTAGGAGGAGTGTTTGTGGACACAAGTTTGTTGCTCTTCAACATTCTTAACCCGCCTGTTTTATTCTTTTTTTCAGGGATGATCGCCAAGCTGGTTAAGTCCGATCTTGAAATTCCACCCCCTTTGCCGAAGTTATTTTCGCTCTATCTATTAATGGCGATCGGCTTCAAAGGCGGCTACGAAATTGCGGAAAGTGGCTTTACTAACGAAATTGCCCTCACCTTGGCAACCTCAGTGGCCATGGCCTGTCTGATTCCAATCTACTCGTTTTTCATCCTGCGTCTGCGGTTAGACGTTTACAATGCCGCTGCGATCGCGGCTGCCTATGGTTCCATCAGCGCAGTCACATTTGTAACAGCCGGATCCTTTCTCAGCAAATTAGGAATCGATTTTGGAGGGCATATGGTCGCAGCCCTTGCCTTGATGGAATCACCTGCAATTATTGTCGGGTTGCTGCTAGTTCGGATGCATGCTGCTAAAAAGCAGGAATCGGAATCAATGTCGTGGAAAGAACTTCTACGAGAAGCTTTTCTCAATGGGTCGGTTTTTCTACTCATGTGTAGCCTGGTTGTCGGATTACTAACCGGCGAAGCTGGCTGGGAGAAAATGAAACCCTTCGTGAACGATCTATTCTACGGAGCCTTGGCTTTCTTCTTATTAGACATGGGGCTAGTTTCTGCAAAACGGCTAGGCGATTTACGCAAAGCTGGATCTTTTGCGATCGGCTTCTCTGTTTTTATGCCAGTTTTTAACGCAGTCCTAGGGATTTTGATTGCTCGGTTCCTAGGAATGGGTGTGGGAAATGCACTGCTATTTGCCGTACTTTGTGCCAGTGCGTCCTATATTGCGGTTCCTGCGGCAATGCGGATGTCTGTACCTGAGGCCAATCCCAGTATCTACATTTCCATGGCCTTGGCTTTGACCTTCCCTTTTAACATTGTGGTGGGAATTCCCGTTTATCTAGAGATCATTAAACAGATTTGGGGAGTATAGACATGACAACACCAGAAATCAAACAGGGAATTAAACCTGTGAAGCGGATTGAAATTGTTGTGCCAGCCGTTGAACTACGCAAGATTTTGAAAGTGCTCGATCGTATTGGGGTCGGTTACAGCATTTTTCGCAATGTTATGGGCCGGGGGGATTGTGGCCAGTCGGTAGATGATTTTGACTTAGGTACCGATTTAGCTAACGATTACATCCTGACCCTTTGCGATCGTGATCAGGAAGAGAAAATTGTGGAGGGAATTCGACCACTCCTAGAACGCTATGGTGGGGTCTGCTGGACTTCTGATGCCAACTGGGTCATCCATACGCTGTCTTGCTAGTTAAAGCTTGAAATTAGCTAACCAACTTATTTTCAGTTACGTTTTTCAGTCGCGTTTGGGGCATTCATCACCCGTCGATAACGAGGCCGACAGGGGCTGCCCCAACACACTTGCTGACTCGGTAGGGAAGTAAACACGTTACTGCGAGCCCCAACCACGGTATTTGCCCCAATCGTCACCCCCGGAGCAATAAAGCAATCCCCTGCAATCCAACTCCCGTTCCCGATCGTAATTTCTGCGGTTTGTAAACCAAAACTACGATCGGTCATATCATGGCTCCCTGTACAAAGGTAACTTTTTTGGGAAATGACGCAGTGATTGCCAACGCGAATGGTATCTAAGCTGTACAAGACAACATCATCGCCAATCCAACTATAGTCGCCAATCTCCACCTTCCAGGGATAGGTAAATCGTGCCGTTGGCCGAACTAGTACCCCTTTCCCAATTTTGGCCCCAAAGCAACGCAGAACCCAGCAACGAAATCCACTGGCAGAATGTAAACTGAGGGGAAACGCGATCGCCTGCACCAGCCACCACAGCAAAATAAACCAGCCTGGTCGCCCGCGATCGAACCAAGATTGATCATAGGTGCGCAGATCAACCCAAGCAGGTATTTCGAGTGGAGCAAGCTCGACGGGCTGGGCTGTCTCTTCTGCCATGGAATGAGTGGGTTGAGAGGGAGGGTTTGGGAGCATGGGAGGTTCAATGAGATCGACAGGGCATGACTACCGTAGCCATGCCCTCATACATCACTTTTCACGGATTTTTTCAATCAAGAACCTATGCTGGAGCCTAAGCTTCGGGTTGGGGCACAGGCGATAATGTCATTTGGTCTGTGAGCGTATCGGTTTGATTCAAAACGCCGCCCAATTGCTCCAATTCAAATAGCTTAACGCTAATCTGATATTCATACTGGCTGAGCAAGCGGGCATAGGTATAGCCTGCTTTACCATCTAGAAATCCTAACCGTAGGATATAGAACAAAATGAACCGCAGCAAAGGTCTGAAGGGTAAGCGCACCCAAATCTTTTTGAGAAAACGCTTGCGCTGAACGGCTCCCCCAAACAAATTGGCCCCGATCGTACCTGCGTGATCCTTCCCATTACGCAGATTGTAATACACCTGAGCTTCCCAATTGGAGTAGCGGTTGTGGCGCTCTAACCAATGGTAAATATCCCGGAAGTCAATGTGGAGCATGTCGTTTTTCAGATAGCCCACTTCACCCTGCAACACAACGTGCTCGTGGACTTCGTTGTCCCCAGTGTTGCGCATTCCTTCCGTCCCAAGGTTTTCGTAGCGACCTTGGGCGTGTTGGAACAGGCGAAGATTCCAGTCAGGATATTTCCCGCCATAGCGAATCCACTTACCCAGGAAAAAGACTTTACGGTTGAGGTAATAGCCTTGAAACGCTGGATTCTGGATGGCTTCAGCAATCTCTTCCCACAATTCCGGGGTGATCCGCTCATCACAATCCACAATCAACACCCAGTGATTGCGAAAAGGTAGATTTTCCAAGGACCAATTTTTCTTTTTGGGATAGCGCCCATTAAACTGGAATTGCACTACCTGAGCACCATAGCTTTCCGCAATTTCAACGCTCCGATCGCTGCTTTGCGAATCCACAACAAAGACTTCATCCGCCCGCGCCACACTTTGCAAACAAGCCGGTAAGTTGGCTTCTTCGTTCCGGGCCGGGATCAGGACAGAAACAGGAATTTTGGATGAATTAGACGGAGTTTTGGCGTGGGTCATAACCGTTAAAACTGAAGGACTGGCCTAAAGTGGAAAATTCGGCATGGGAAATCGTTGCCTTAGTGTGCCCCAGGGACCGTTGATTCGCTCGATCAGCCTGTAATTTTTGGCTGGTGCAACCTGTAATTTTTGGCTGGTAGGGCTGTCCCAGCCACGACCATCCCCAAAAACGCTAATACTATAAAACGATCGAGACGGCCCTAGGGGAATCTCGATCGTTTAAACCCAGTGATCTGTAACCACTGACTTGTGGTTAGCTGCCTGACTTCTCAGGGCTGAGGGTGTAGGTTTCCACTAAGTCGGCTTCCTTAACGGTTGATCGCACCGTTGCTTGCTTAAAGAGCGCTTCGTATTGATTGAGCGCTTGTTCAAAGGAATAGCGTTCAAGGGCAAATTGTCGGCCCTGGAGTCCTAGTGTTTCGACCAATTGCGGATTCTGATAGAGCTGGAGCAAAGTATTGGCAAGGGCTTCTGCATTTTCCGGCTCAACAACAACGCCACCGTGACTTTTTTCGATCGCCTTCGCTGCGCTACCTGTGCTGGGAACCGAAGCCACAACCGCTCGACCACTGGCCAGCAAGACTTGGGTCTTGGACGGCATATTAAACGAAACGACATTGCGCTTTTGCACAATTAAACCCACATCCGCTGCAGATAACATTTCGGGTAATTTCTCCCGAGGTTGGAAGGGGAGTAGTTTAACGTTATCCGTCCCGTAGTGGTTGCACAGCTCCTGTAATTTCGCGATCGCCTTCGATTCTCCCACAATGACAAACGCAATATCCGTCTGGTGCTTGAGTTGGGCGGCTGCTTGAATTACGGTTTCCAGCCCTTGGGTGAGGGCAATATTGCCGGAATACATGACCACGAACTTATTCTCAAGGCCCTGGGCTTGGCGAAAAGCATTATTCGTTTTGGAAAGCGGGCGAATGAATTGCGTATCCACCCAGTTGGGAATACAGACAATTTTGTCGGCAGGCACGCCTTTTCCCACTAGATTATCGATAAAGCCATCTGCAATGACGCTGATTGTGTGGGCCGATCGATAGGCGAATTTTTCAAGTTTTTCTAAAACCTTAATCAGCGGTTGATTGCGCAGTAGTCCCAAGTGAACCGCCGCTTCCGGTAAAATATCCTGCACATTCAGAACCACGGGTGCGTTATAAATCCATCCCAGCACTGTGGCCGGAACGCAGACGGGCAAGGGGGGAACGGTTGAAAGAATGACATCCGGTCGCCACCCTCTCAATGCTTGCAAAAAGCTAGTCAGCACAAAGCTGCCATCGAGAAGGATACGATCGATTAAATTCGGGCGAGGTTTGACCCAAATATAGCTGCGTTGAATCGTGACTCCGTTCCGCTCTTCGGTCATGTAGAGTTTGTTGCGATACCCTTCATAAATTTTGCGTTGGGGGTAGTTGGGCATGCCCGTTATCACCCTAACTTGATGTCCTCTTTTCACAAGCCCTTCGGCCAACTCTGTCATCAAAGGGGCAATGCCGATCGGCTCCGGGTGATAGTTGTAGGCGTAGATCAAAATTCGCATATTTGAGTGTCGCGCTGGCACAGAGGAGATTCATTCAAAAGGTTCCAGCTTCCTCAAAACTGAGGTCGCATCTACCAGAAAACCAAGTCCCGCTCAATTCAAGGATGCTATGGGTAGATTGAGAATCTAATGTCACAGTAGCGACAGACAAACTTTCCAGAAAAGCCCTTGTGGGCTGAGTTCAGGGAATCTTTGTCTGACTCTAGACTGTCCTAAAGATTCTTTAAAGATTCCTCATGATTTCTACGGGGCTACAGTGGCTTTCTATGTAGCATTAGTCACTAATCCATGAATCAATACACTGACCCGTACAGGCACAGAAATATCACTCTATGGAGGTATGTGAGTTACTGTGCCCAGTTTAACGGGGTGCCTCTGGTGCTTCCTCTGTGCAAACACTAAACTTGCATTGGCTTCATTAGGAAGAAGTATGAATTGCTGCGAAAATTGCGGAATAGTCTTTGTCAGCCCATCCCTGATCGATTGCTGTTTGTAAAATTTGCTGCACTCCTGTCATTGCTTCTACCGAGAGCTGCTGCGATCGAGCCGTCTCAATGACTAGATTCATATCCTTGAGGAGGTGCTTGGTGGGGAAGTTAGGATTGTCATAATTCCCGTCCAGCATTCGTTGGAGCTTTTTATCAAATGTGGGTGCATAGAGGGCGCTCTGCCGCAGGATATCCATAAAGGCCGACACATCTCCCCCTGTCTGTTGAACCAAGGCTAGACTCAGCGCAAAGGCGGAGGTTAATGAGCCAATCAACTGATTCAATGCCAATTTGAGGGTGGAAGCGCTACCGACGGGGCCAATTAGCCGAGGGGATGCACCCAGGGCTTGCAGAATGGGTAAGCAGCGATCGAAGGATTGGGGGGCAGCCCCCACCATAACTAGCAGCGTGCCCTTTTGGGCTTCCGGAATGCTGCCTAAGACGGGAGCTTCTACGTAGTCTCCCCCGACTGCTAAAATTTGATCCCGAATTTCTAGGCTATCCGCTGGGGAGATCGTGCCCATTTGAATCACGGTTTTGCCCACCAAACTGGGACGATTTTCGGGGGGCAGTAATGTAGCATGGATGGCTGCTGCATCCGTCAGCATTAAAATTAGGTAATCCGCATCGGCGATCGCCGCTTGGGGAGACGGGGCAATTTGGGCACCCGCTTGCTGCAACGGCGCAACCTTTTCCGCAGTGCGATTGTAGGCAATTACCGAATGTCCAACTTCTAGCAAACGCTGGGCCATCGGTAATCCCATCAAGCCTGTCCCAAAAATTCCCAGTTGCATTTCGATTCCGCTCCCTTGTCGTGACCGTAATTAGCCTACTACGGGAATTTACGTTCTCGAAATCTGAAAAATTAGCCTAACCTAGCAGGCTGACCTACCGCGCCTCCTGATGGTTCAGTTGACGCCCCAATCCTGTGGCCAGGTCGGGATAGCCTGCATCAATCAAGGCTTTGTCACGAATGCGACAGGAGTCACACAGTCCGCAAGGTTCGCTTCCCCCTTGGTAGCAAGACCAGGTTTGAGCGATCGGAACCCCCAATTTCACGGCACGATGCACAATATCAACTTTGCTGTCTAGGACTAATGGAGCTACCAACCGAGGGGCGTGGCCTTCTAATCCTGCTTTAGACGACAGTTGGGCTAATTGTTCAAACGCCGCTAGATAGTCGGGCCGACAGTCAGGATAGCCGGAATAATCCACGGCATTAATGCCTAGGTAAATCGCCTCCGCTTGTTTGGCTTCTGCCAGAGAAAGGGCGATCGCGATGAAGACTGTATTGCGACCGGGGACATAGGTGGAGGGAATCACATCCGATTGGACGCCTTCGGTGGGAATCTCAATTTGCCGATCGGTCAATGCTGACCCCCCCCACTGGGACAGATTCACATCCAAAATAAAGTGTTCACTCAGCTTCAATGCTGCAACAATGTCTCGGGCGGCTTGGAGTTCGCGATCGTGGCGTTGACCGTAGTAGAGCGACAGGGCAATCACTTCGTAGCCATCGGCGATCGCTTGGGCCGCAGAAGTTGCAGAATCTAAGCCACCGGATAAGAGAACCACCGCTTTTTTCACAGGCACTTGCCTCCCGTTCACAACACAAAAGTCACAGAACAAGCAAAAGAATTTATCATAAAAACTACATTCACAGCGTTAGTCTAATCACACGAAAATAATTGCTAGATGGAGGGATGCTCCATGAGCGCCTCGACCGCCGATCGTGGGTAGAGTAACGTCCGACGATGACTCGATTCGCGGGATTCAATGCCGGCTTGTTGCAAGCGCAGAGTAGCCGCTTGGGGTTTGCATTGCAATATCCGCGCAACTTCTGCGATGGGTAACCACTGTTGACCAAATCGTTCGAGCAACACTTCATCCTCGGTATCCAGGATCTCAGTCAGCAGTCGCTGGGCCAATAGCCAGCAAGCTAGGGCATCCGCTGCCGCCCGATGCGATCGCTCGACGGTAAACCCAAAGTGCTTAACTAAATCCGGCAAACTGCGGGATGGTAAGTCAGGCAACATTAATCGCGCCAGTTGCAGAGTACAAAAACGCTCTTGTTTCAATTTAGAGAAATCAATTTGACAATGACGTAGTTCTGCTTTGAGAAATGTATAGTCAAACTCTAAGTTATGGCAGGTGAGAATGCCGGGTTGTAACCATGGCCAGTACTGTGGCCAAAGTTCGATCGCCAGAGGAGCATTATCCACCATAGCTTGACTGATGCCTGTCAATTGGACAATGAACTCAGGAATCTGGGTTTGGCTATTCATTAAACTGGTTTGCTGGAAGGTGATGCCTGTTTTGAGATTGGCATGAATCACTGCAATTTCTGTCACTCTTGCTTGGGGTGGCTTATACCCAGTTGTCTCCAGATCAACGATCGTCAAATCTTGCTGGGCAATGTGGCGATAAAAGGTAAGCAGATCGGTGGATAGCATGGTTGGAGTCTAAACAAATAAAAGACGTGCCAATGACACGCCTTTTGATTCCGAATTAATCTAGGTTAACCGATGCAGAGCGCACCAATTTTCAATTACCGATTATTTTTTCAACACGGGACGGGGTACGTTCCCGCGATCGGCATTGTTTCTGGGCCGACGATCGCCCCCGCGATCGCTGCGACCCCGCATCCCACCACTGCGTCGATCGTCGGAGCGGAAACGGCGGCTGCCACCCCCCCCATTGCGCATTGGGCGATCGGCGGCCAGTTCTTCCGGTGTTGGATCTGCCGACGCATTCATCCAGTTAGGACGGGTCTTGTCATAGTAGAGTTGCAAGGCTGCGGCTGCGATCGCGTGGGTTTCGTAGCCTTCCTCCGACAGTTGGGAAACGATCGGCAGGAACGATGCCATCCGCTCGCCGGAAACCGCTTCTGCTAGTTGGGTTTTCAGCTTTTCAAGGTGTTTCGCCTCAATTTCCGCACGGGTGGGGACATTGCGAATATCTAGCTTTTGGCGAATGTGGTTCTCAATATCGCGCAGTTTCCGCTTATCCAGGGGATGGACGAGGGAGAGAGCCGTTCCTTCTTTGCCAGCTCGACCCGTCCGACCAATCCGGTGCACGTAGTTATCCACGCTATCGGGTAAGTCGTAGTTAATCACGTGGGTCAGGTCATCAACGTGAATCCCACGGGCTGCAATATCGGTTGCAACAATCCAACGGACTTGGCGTTGCTTAAACCGTAGCAGTAACCGTTCCCGCTGGCTTTGGGTCAGGTCGCCATGGTACTCGTCCACGCTGTGCCCTGCGGCTTGCAATTGGCTGGTCAGTTCCGCTGCTGCCTTCCGAGTTCGCACAAAGATGATGGCGGATTCTGGATCTTCCAATTCCAAAACCGGTTGCAGAGAACGCGCCTTTGTCCAACCCCGTGGCACCATGTAGACCACTTGATTAATCCGGGAAGGAGCCGCCTTGGGTTGTTCGATCGTCACGTTGACCGGAGAACGCAGGAACTTCGCCACTAGCTTGCGGATAGAAGGATCCATCGTCGCGGAGAAGAAGGCGGTTTGCCGTTCGCTGGGGGCTTGGCTGAGGATTTTCTCCACATCCTGAATAAAGCCCATGTTCAGCATTTCGTCTGCTTCGTCCAGAACGAACCAGCTAATTTGATCGAGCTTCAGGTCGCCCCGGTTCATCAGGTCAATGACCCGACCCGGCGTACCCACCACAATTTGCACACCCCGTTGCAGTCGGGAGATTTGTAAATCGATCGACTGGCCACCGTAGATGGGAAGAATCCGAACCCGACGATCGTCTGCAAAGCCACGCACTGCGGCACAGACTTGCACCGCAAGTTCACGGGTAGGGGTCAAAATCAAGGCTTGGACAGCATGGTTGCGGGGATCAATCCGTTCCAGGATTGGCAGAGAAAACGCAGCTGTCTTACCCGTTCCCGTTTGTGCTAATCCCATCACATCGCGACCGGCTAGCAGTTGAGGAATCGCCTGGGCCTGAATGGGCGTCGGGTTTGAAAATCCCTGCTGCTCCAGAAATTGAACGCGAGCTTCAGAGAGTCCAAGGCTTTGAAACGAAAGAGTCGTCATCAGATTTCCTAAAAACAAAGAAGGTTAGGCAAACGGGTGCGCGATGACCGCTAGGCGCGACCTGATTTACGCACCAATCCCAAATTTTTTAATGGGAAAGGAAAAAAATTGAGAAACTACCGAGCCAGCACGGCTTGGTGCGAAACCAAATCGGCGGCAGTGGCAATATGTCCATAGAGATCGTAGACATCTGCATCATCAATGCGTACAGGCACTAGAGATCCTAGGGATGCCTCGCCCTGCACGTACACTAAACCATCCACTTCCGGAGCAAAGCGAGCCGATCGACCCACTAATTCTCCGGTTTCAGGATTTTCTTGCTCAATCAACACATCTACAACTCGGCCAATTTCCGATCGGTTGCGCCGCAGGGAAATCGGTTGTTGCAGTTGCATTAGCTCATCTCGCCTTGCATCCATCACTGCTTGGGGCACTGGATTCGGCAAGTCGTAGGCAGGCGTCCCCTCTTCAGCGGAAAAGGTAAACACACCCACGTGATCAAACTCGTGGCGTTGGACAAACTGCTTCAGATGCTCGAAGTGTTCATCCGTTTCCCCAGGGAAGCCGACGATAAAGGTCGTCCGCATGACAGCGTTGGGAATGGCTTCCTTGATACGCTCGATAATGCCATCGTTCACTCGACCTTGCCAGGGACGATTCATCGATCGCAGAACCTCCGGGTGGGAATGTTGCAGCGGCAAATCGAGATAGGGCAGTACATTGGGGGTTTCTCGAATGGCCTCAATCACCTTGGGGGTCAACCCAGTGGGGTAGGCATAGTGCATCCGAACCCAAGGGATGTCTACTTTTCCTAGGGCTCGCAACAGTTCCGCCAATTTCGGTTCACCATAGATTTCCAGACCATAGTTCGTCGTGATCTGAGAAATAAGAATCGCTTCCTGCACCCCTTGGGCTGCTAAAGCTTCCACCTCAGCCACGATCGACTCAATGGTTCGGGAACGTTGTTTGCCACGCAGGTGGGGAATGATGCAAAAGGCGCATCCGTAGTCGCAACCTTCCGCAACCCGTACGTAGGCAACACCTTCTGTGGTGGTGCGATAACGGGGTGTGGTTTCATCGGCAATGTAGGTTGGCTCTAGGGAAACCTCTTTGACGCGTTCCCCTGCTTCAGCTCGATGAATTACATCTACAATCTTGTGATAATCCCCAGTTCCCACTAGGGCGACAGCCTCGGGCAATTCTTCCAACAGTTGATCTTGGAAGTGTTGAGCCATGCAGCCCGTAATCACAATTTTTTTATTAGATTCCGCAAGCTCCACCAAGGTACGAACCGACTCTTCCCGAGCCGCTTGGATGAAACTACAGGTATTAACAATAACGTAATCCGCTAAAGCTTCGTTAGCATCCACATGATAGCCTGCTTCCACTAGCAGACCCAACATGTGTTCAGTATCAACTCGATTTTTTTCACATCCCAAGTGGGAAACGGCGATCGTTGGCTTATTGCCCATGTATTCAGCTTATGCTCGATGAGTAGACGAAAGGAATAGAACGTGGTGTGTACCACTGCGATCGCGCCCCAAAACGGTCTAACCTTCCGTATCACCACCCTCAGAAATTCTTCGGGTGCATAGCCGCAATCGCTGATTAATCGGCCCAGAATACTCTAACGCATCAACGTGCAAAAGCATCAATCTGCAAAAGCACCACTGTGCACTAGAGCATGCCCTAAAGAGGCCGTATTCATTCCTATCCTAGACGCAATTGTGAATTATTACAATCTGTTACACACAATTTAGGTCAAATTAGGTCAAATTACATTGGTTCGAACAGGTCACATAGGTCGAACCGCTCAAAGTTAGGTCAAAATACAGTCCATCTGACTGGTTAACCCAGACACTCTAATTCTTTTAGAACACAACCATTGAAAAACGGCTGCATTTTCACGGAGATTGCTAGGGAAATTCTATGAAGAAAGTTGAAATTTTCTAGGAGTATCCGTATTTTTTGGGCATTCTGACGGTGATAGCTGTGCCAGATTGGAACCTATTTCACCAACTGGAACACGATCGGCAAGTTTTCAGGCATCTGAATGATCTCCACTCAAGCAGCCTCTTGAACCGTGCAACAGCAAATTGAGAAGCCGAATTTGAGAAGGAGCCAATTTGAGGATGCCTAAATTATTACTGAATGCCGAATATTGTGCTTTTAATCGTGCTTTTAACTGAAGGCTAAGAGATCAAAAATCATGCTGGTATCTAAACAATTGGCTCAGGTTGCTGCAATATTGCCCTGGATGGTAGTGGGCGGGTTTGGGGTCAGTTTATCGGCATCAGCCCAAGCGATATTGCCGAACCCTACCCAGATCCCTGCCAATGCGGTTAGCCAGCCTGTAAAGATTGCTAACCTCAGTTCAGAGACAGGTTCAGAGATAGGTTCAGAGACAAGTTCCGATAGACAGACTATTCTCCGGCAGATTGAATCCCTCGAATTAGAGATGGCTAGCCCCAGTGCTGGGATGGAACAGGTCACTGCAACGGCTCAGTTAACCGATGTACAGCCGCAGGATTGGGCGTTCCAAGCATTGCAATCTCTCGTCGAACGCTATGGCTGCATTGCGGGCTATCCCGATCGTACCTTTCGCGGCAACCGAGCCCTAACGCGCTATGAGTTTGCTGCTGGATTGAATGCTTGTATGGATCGGATTAACGAATTGGTGAGTGCTGCCACCGATTCCTTTGCACAGCAGGAAGATTTAGCCACGATTCAAAAACTACAGGAAACCTTTGCCGCAGAGTTGGCAACGTTGCGCGGTCGGGTAGATGCGTTAGAAAGTCGTACTGCAACGCTGGAAAAACAGCAGTTTTCCACGACCACAAGATTGATGGGGATCACGATCGTAGGATTGCAGGGAACGAGTGAAAATACGGCACGGCGGGGCACACAAACCGTTCGCGATCTGGGCACAAACGTTAATTTGATCAACTGGAACTATGTCATTTTGAATACAGCCTTTAGTCCCACCAGTGTTCTGACCACTAGTTTCATCAACATTAACGGCAACAGCAGTGGGCCGCCCTCTTTTGTTCGATCGCGCAATGACGATCGGGTCGGGTATGACTTTTTTGATGTGCCTGGGTTGCAGATTTTTGACTTGAATTACCGCTTCCTAGTGGGTAATAAATTTGCGGGATTTGTCGGTACTGAAGGGATTTATACCTATGCAGCCTTCCGAGGTCCCAACCGAGTTGAGAGTGCAGCCACCGGGCCGATTTCTTTCTTCGCCCAGCGCAATCCTATCCTCAATATTGGACTGGGTCGGGGAGGGGCAGGATTTGACTGGCAATTTGCTAAACGGGCCAGCTTACAAGGCGTCTATCACACCAATGTCCCTGGCGTCTTTCCCAGTTCATCTGGACAGAAAGGTCACAACACCTTTGGATTTCAATTGGCACTGACGCCGATCGATCCCCTGGATATCAACATCTACTACGTCAATAACTACGCACCCGATGGCATCCTTCTAGGGTTTGTTGGAGACGATATTCTGACAGCACCCAATCTCACCACTGGCAATTTTCCTCCCCTGTCCACCCATGCGATCGGAACCAGCGTGAATTGGCAAATCTCTCCCAAACTTGCCTTGGGCGGTTGGTTTGGCTATACCAACTCCCACATTCCTGGTCAGTCTGGCAATGTGGAAACCACCAACTACATGGTGTACCTGAACTTCCCAGATCTATTCGGCAAAGGTAATTTAGGTGGGATTTACGTAGGGCAGCCACCGAAAATTGTCAGTAGTACTTTGCCCGTTGGAGCCAATTATCCAGATTTCCTGACAACGGGTGCGGGGCGTTCCGGCGGACAACCGGGCAGCAGTACCCATGTAGAAGTGTTTTATCGCTGGCAAGTGAACGATCGTATCAGCATTACACCAGGTTTCTTTGTCGTTTTCCAACCGGGGCATTCTCCTGATAGTGATCCGATCGCAGTTGGGGCTCTGCGTACCGCTTTCACCTGGTAAAGGACACATCCCCAGAGGGCAAGCCCTCGAATCTTATCAGCCATTGCCCTAGGGCGATTGCTTGAGGCAGTGATTTACCAAGTCCTTTACAACAGACATAGGTTTAGCTAACACGTTACAAAACTTTAGAAAGAGTCCTTAGCAGATTCCGTAAAAGTTCGCTTATGGGATTCAGAAAGGGCTGGTTAGACTTGCCATAGATTTGGGTGTCGCAGGCTAAATGACCGCCGATATTTGCTGCCTCTGGGTGTTCTGGATAGTTACGATTCAGCAACTTAGTTGACGGAAGCGGTCATTCGCTGGCGATCGGTGACTCTGAATATGCAAATTGGAAAGTCTCAACATCATGATGAAATTGTTACCTTGCGCTTTCGTGGCTGGTATGGTGGGCTGCGCTGTATTTGTGAGTGCACCCGCCAAGGCTGATAGTGTTCCAGCCAAAGGGCTGCAACCGACCCCATCCTCTCAACTTGAATCTGAGCTATCCCGCACGCCATCTCCAGCATTAACCGACAATCTAGATAGTCAGAAGCCATTCTCATCGGAGCGATCGGAAACTCCAGTAGAAGTCGCTCAGGTTGAAGTCCAAAATGCACCTACTGCGAAGCCAGCGATTATCAGAACTCCGATGATGAGTCGAATTTTTCCTTGCCCCTCTATGATGCAGTAACGATCCCGATGATGCAGTAGCAATTTGGAAAAAGCTACCTCAGAACCGATCATCCCTCAGCACTGAGAGTCTTTCTCAGTACTGACCATCAAAGAGCATTGCTCAGTTTTCCCCATCCATCAGTTTTCCCCATCCAACTGAATCCTCTAGGGCCTAAGAGCTCTAGGGGATTTTTTTTGAAGTCTTTTTATGAAGTCAATAGTGAGCCTAGGGCCAAGCCAACGAGAAACGGGCTAATCAAGGTTCCCCCGGAAAACCTGCAAAACCCTAGCGGAAAACCGGGGTATACTGGAATCAATCATCTTGTAGTTGCCGAATGGGCTTAGCTTCAACTGTGGAACTGTCCTGCAAAAGTGAGTATGCGCTCCTAGCTCTACTGGAACTCGCTGTTCGTTACCAGAGTAGTGAGCCCCTTCAAATTCGCCAAATTTCAGCCCAACAAAATATCCCCGATCGCTATTTGGAGCAATTATTGGCCATATTGCGCCGAGGCGGTATTGTGAAATCGCAACGGGGAGCCAAGGGTGGCTATTTGTTGGCGCGGGAACCCTGGAAAATTTCGCTATTCGATGTGCTGAATTGCCTAGAAGGGGTGGAATCTCGGGAGGGTGAGGGCGATGGAGAAGGCAACCCAAATCGGACGCTAGAAAATAAGGTTGTGGATGAAATTTGGCAGGAAGCTTGCCAAGCTGCCTATGCCGTTCTCCAGAACTATACTCTCCAAGAACTCATCGATCGGCGGGATGCCCGACGGCAGTTAGATTTGATGTACTACATATAACTTGATATATAACTCGATAAGTCGAGTCCTTGGTTAGTCACTATTCGGCTAGTCAGTTTTTAAATTGTGATCAGTAAGGCAGCATTGCCCCCGAACCGAACATTTCAGCGAAAACCATCATGCACATTGCCCAAAATATTACCCAACTCATCGGTCGGACTCCCCTAGTGCGGCTCAATCGCATTCCCAAAGCGGAAGGCTGTGTTGCTGAAATCGTCGTCAAGTTAGAAAGTATGAATCCCTCGTCTTCCGTAAAGGATCGCATTGGGATCAGCATGATTGAAGCGGCAGAGCAAGAGGGGCTGATCACACCGGGTAAAACGATACTAGTGGAACCGACATCAGGCAATACGGGCATTGCCTTAGCCATGTCAGCAGCAGCCAAGGGCTACCGTTTAATTCTGACGATGCCGGAGACGATGAGTTCGGAAAGACGGGCCATGTTGCGGGCCTATGGAGCTGAGTTGGAACTCACTCCAGGCATTGAAGGTATGGCAGGTTGTATTCAACGGGCCCAAAAAATTGTGGATACGACGCCCAATGCCTATATGCTGCAACAATTTCGCAACCCAGCAAATCCAGCCATCCATCGCCGCACGACCGCAGAAGAAATTTGGGCAGACACCGATGGGCATGTGGATTTCCTGATTGCCGGAGTTGGGACGGGCGGCACCTTAACGGGTGTTGCAGAGGTGATTAAACAGCGGAATCCTAAGTTTCAGGCGATCGCCGTCGAACCTATGAATAGCCCCGTTCTTTCTGGTGGCAAACCCGGCCCTCACAAAATTCAAGGGATTGGTGCAGGATTTGTTCCACCTGTTTTGAACACAGCATTAATTGATGAAGTGATTCAAGTGGCCGATGAAACCGCGATCGCGTTCAGCCGTCGTCTGGCCCGCGAAGAGGGTTTGCTTTCCGGCATTTCTACCGGAGCAGCGCTCAAAGCAGCCCTTGAAATTGGTCAACGCCCAGAAAACGCTGGCAAGTTAATCGTGATGATTCAACCCAGTTTTGGAGAGCGATATCTGAGTACGCCCCTCTTCCAAGACCCAGAATTTTTGCCTAATGGTTAACTCTAATTCCCAGTTAATCCCACTCCCAGTTAACCCCATCCTAATTTTATGATCCGCGTAGGGAGGATGCAGGGATGAAGGGCAGGAGCATCTATCGTCCAGGGTAAAATGGGGGCATGGCGACCTCTTCTACCCATTACGACACGCTTGAATTGCCGCCGACGGCTACCCAAGACGAAATTAAGCAAGCTTATCGACGGCTCGCGAAAAAATTTCATCCCGATCGCAATTCCACTGCGGCTTGCCAGGAGACCTTTCAGCGACTGAGTGCAGCCTATGAGGTATTGGTCGATCCGCTTTCACGTCGATCCTATGACCAGCAATTGCGGTATGTCCCGACGGTCGATTTTTCCGATCGGCAGGCGCGATCGGCAGAGGCTCAAGCCTCCTATCGCCAACAACGCCAAGCTGAGAAAGATAGTGATGAGCAACTGCGGCAGTGGCTGAATCGAGTATATACTCCGGTGAATCGGTACCTGAACCACATCATCAAGCCCCTTCGGGGACAGATCAAGGAACTTTCAGCAGATCCGTTCGATGATGAATTAATGGAAGCGTTTCAAGCCTATATCGAAACGAGTCGATCGACCTTAGACAAGTCTCAAACAGTCTTCAAATCTATCCCCAATCCGCCCATGACAGCGGGCGCTGCCGCCCATTTGTACTACTGCATGAACCAGTTGGGCGACGCCCTAGACGAATTGGAATACTTCAGCCACAACTATGACGAAACATACCTACATACCGGGTATGAAATGTTTCGAATTGCTGAGGGATTGCGTAAAGACGCGCAGGCCGCTGTCAGAAGCCTTCGACCATAATTGTCTATAACTTACATACCTGTGCATGAAGTCATTGCGCATGAATTAACTGTGCATGAATTATGCATGGGGCAGTGCAGTGCAGCCATTGTTTGCTACAAGCAGAAATGGCTCTTCGAGATCTGGAAAACTCGATCGAGAAATTGTGGATCTCAGTGTGGATTTCAGCGCGCCCTTGTAATCTGCCCTCTATCACCTTCAACTTCTGAGTTGGCGCTTACTCAGGGAGATTGAGGCACAATCGATCGACACGATGCAGCCAAATGCTGCACCGAAGTTAAGCAGAGATGCGTCGATATGTCATGGAAATCTGATGATCTTTACCAGAAAAACATCAAAAATCTGATAAAGTACCCGACTTTTTTCCAGGTTAATGCTAGGTTAAATATAGGTTAAGCAAATAAGAGTTCAATCCTTGCTGAAAGGGGAGACCACTTGATGGAGCAAAAACTGACTTCCTAAATGTTGATGAATGTTGATGAAACAATTCATCCCCTAGGAATAAGGTGAAGCAGACATAGTCAATGTCAATCACTCAATGAGAGAAGGCGGTTAAAAAGATGTCTGATAAGTTTGACTTTATTAATCCTCGTAGCCGGTACCGAGGCCAAGTCAAGCCGGAAAACCTTGTATTTAATGCAAATCTTCAAGAGTTTGCTCAACGAGTGATGACGATTTCAAATCTTGAGACTGGGGGCAAAATCTCTCCAGAGCAGTCCTACGAGCAAATCAAGCTTCTGTGGAAAGAATTAAAGCGCAGCAAAAAAGCCCTTGGCATTGGCAATAATTCTCCTTTCAACGGAGGATCTGCGGAGGCAAGTTAATGGATTCGGCCATTTCACTGGTTGTTGGACTCTTGAATAGATTCAGCCAATCAGATTTGTGAATCCAGAAGAGGCTCTCAAGTAGGCTGATTGTTCAGCGGTCTTGAGAGCCTCTTCCTTTGTCATGAGTGCGGTATCTACCAGTGTCATGACTATGGTATCTATCAATGTAGCTAAACTGCGATCGGAACCTTGCCAATTACCTGTTCGTAGTACCCCTGAAGTTGGCGGGTAGCGGCAGACCAACTCCAGCGCTCTGCCTCAGCCCGAGCGTTTTGTCGTAGAATATTGCGCTCTTGGGGATTGGCTAGCAACCGTTGTGTTGCTTTGATGGCCCCCACTTCATCCTGGGGTTCAAAGAGAAATCCATTGATCCCATCCGTCACGATATCGGGAATGCCACCGGAATTGGCGGCAATGACAGGACATCCTGCAGCCATTGCTTCTAGGAGCACCAGTCCTAGGGTTTCTGTACGGGAAGGGAAAATAAAGGCATCAGCAGACGCATAGGCAGAACCCAGTTCTTTACCTTTTAGATAACCGACAAAATGGGTGCGGGTGCCTGCAAAATGAGCTTCCAAATTTTTACGATTGGGGCCATCCCCCACAAGGGCTAACCGGGCGTTTGGAATGGCTTCTAGGACGGGCTTAATGCGATCGATTTCCTTCTCTGCCCCTAGGCGGCCCACGTAGAGTAACAGCGGATCCTCAGGATGGCCTTGGGAGAGATGGTGGCGCATCTGTTGACTCATCAAACTGGGTTCGAAGGTTTCGGTATCCACTCCCCGCTGCCAGAGATCCACTCGCTCAATGCCGCGTTCGACTAATGCTTCTACCATAGCCGTGGAAGTACACAGATTCAGCCGCGCCTGATTATGGGTCAATTTCAGGAGTTCCCAGAGCACCGGTTCCAATAGCCCCAAACCGTAGTGCTCCAAATATTTCGGGAGATGGGTATGGTAGGACGCCATTAAAGGAACGTTATGGGCCTTGGCATAGAGCACGCCTCCCACGCCTAAAATTGCGGGATTAACCACATGGATGATGTCCGGCTGAAATTGTTTGAGCGCTTCTCCGATCGCCGGTCTGGGAAAAGCCATTTTTAATTCTGGATACCAAGGTAAGGGATAACCCGAGACACCATAAATCCGTGCCCCTTGATATTCCGTTAACCCACCATCTGGACAAAACACCATCACCTCATTGCCCAAACGTTGGAGATGCTCAACGGTATGCTTGAGGCGAGTCACAATACCGTCTACTTTGGGCAGAAAGGTTTCGGTAAATAGGGCAATTTTCATCATCACTGATCAAGGTTCAAAGGATTTGGAAGAATGGGGCAGTCCACAAAGGCCATGGATCCCGATCGTAACCATTGTCCAACCCAGCAAAACTCCCACCCCTTCAGCAAAGCAATTGATGCGATGGCGATCTTCAGCAGCCTTGGCAAGCAATACCTGCTGAACGGTAGGCTTACCATCCGCGATCGCGGAAAGCCGAGTAACTGCCCGATCTAATTCCTGCCAATCCAGCAGTAAAAAGTGGGCACTGTATCCGGTGAAAAACAATCCTGGTGCGATTGTGGTGGTGCAGATGAGAGCAATGCGTATGATAGGGTTCATCAGATTTGGGATAGCTACAACGACCGAAGGGTCATGCTCAATAGCTACCCCCTCAATCCATCGAACTCCGTTATTTCCACTTCACCTTGGGCAAAATTTCATTCATATCTACCCGATGCTTGTACTTCGTGGCAAAGTTTAGCAGGGAATCTAGGAGCGAATCCGAGAGATAGTGGGGTTGAAGTCCCAGATCGATCAACTTTGTATTCTTCGCGTTGAAGTAATGTTCTTCTTTCTCAACGCGAGGATTTTCCAAGTGATTAATTTCCACCTTCAAGCCCAGGGTTGCGCCAGCCTTTTGCACCATGGTTGCCAAATCACTGATGCTAAAGAGTTCGGTGAATTGGTTGAATACTCGGAATTCACCGGGGTCTGCTGGATTGTTGATGGCGATTTCCACGCAGCGCACAGTGTCACGAATATCTAGGAATCCACGGGTTTGGCCGCCTTTCCCATAAACCGTGAGGGGGTGGTCAATGGCCGCTTGGATACAGAAGCGGTTGAGGGCAGTACCATAGATGCCGTCATAGTCCAAACGGTTGATCAACAACTCGTCCATGCCAGTTTCTTCCGTTAACACGCCATAGACGACGCCTTGGTTCAAGTCCGTGGCCCGCAGACCCCATACACGGCAAGCAAAGTGAATGTTGTGGGAATCGTGGACTTTGCTGAGGTGGTAGAACGATCCGGGTTGCTTGGGATAGGGCAGGGTGTCTTTGCGACCGTTGTGTTCGATCGTGATGTAGCCCTCTTCAATGTCGATATTGGGCGTGCCATATTCACCCATGGTGCCTAACTTGACCAGGTGGCAATCGGGGAGGTGTTCTTTAATGGCGTAAAGAATATTCAGGTTGCCGATGACGTTGTTGCTTTGAGTCAATACAGCATGTTCCCGATCGATCATGGAGAAGGGAGCCGAACGTTGTTCACCAAAGTGGACAATGGCCTCGGGCTGAAAATCAAGGAGAGATTTGATCAGAAAGTCGTAGTTGCAGATGTCACCAATGTACAGATCAATGGTTTTGCCAGTGATATCTTTCCAGCGTTGGATGCGTTGTTGAATCGGTGCGATCGGAGTGAGGGTATCAATCTGCAGTTCGTTATCCCAATGTCGTCGGATCAGGCTATCGAGGATTCCAACTTCGTGACCTTGATTGGAGAGATATAGAGCAGTTGCCCATCCACAATAGCCGTCGCCACCAATAACTAAGACTTTCATCGCGTTTTGTCTTGCTTGCTGATACTTTTGCCAAATCTACCAGGTTTGGGGATCTTTAGCTATGGCAAGTCAGAGGGAAAACTCAGAAAAAAAATTGATCCCAAAGAGGGGGTAAAGGTCAATTTAAGATGGTTAAGGAAATGGCTCGCCTCGGTGGAAGATTATTGTTTTTCTGAATGGTGCATAGAGGAAAATGAATCAGCGGAGAAACTCTTTGCTCGACAAAAAGTTCTCCCAACGATTATCTTCGTTATTCTTGCAGTCTCCAGCGACCTAGTTATTGAACATTCCACCGAACAGATTTATTTCCTCGATCGGCTGATTGACTAACCCGGTTAAACCGATATCTGTGGATAAAAATAAAAACATAAAAAAGACGCTAGAAATTGTATCTAACGTCTAAAGGAAGTAAATAACCTGATTGCAGAATGTTTAGAACTTAATTGTTTGCACCTAACGTTTACAAACCCATGGAACATCGTGCAATCAGGCAATTTTTAAGGCTAGCGCCGAAGCAAACTTCGACTAGGAAGCAACTTTTGCAGTGACCCGTTGCCGAGTCGCTCGGGTTTTTGTCGGTGCGTCCACCGGATCATCCTGGGGCGTATCGGGCGTTTGCATCAAGAAGACGAGCAATGGACTGCTTTGGACTTCACGACGGAGGGTCCGCTGGACTTCCCGTTCGACGTGGTACTGCAAGCCCACCCAGTCAATATCCAATTTGCCCCCGTCCTTAATGGGTCGAGCATACTCACTCCAGCGATCGCCCAGAACTTGTTCGATGCTGTTTTGGATTTTAGCCTGTAAAATTTCGCGGCTTAAGGTGGTGACCACACCCCGTAGGTGGACTTCCGGTTTGGTCATCAGTTTGCCGTTCCAATTGACGGTGGCCGCCACGGTGACCACACCATCACCAGCCAAGTGTTGCCGTTCCTTCAAGACTTTATCATCCACAACACCCGATCGGGAGGTATCCATTAACTCAATCCCGGCGGGTACGCGATCGCCCTTACGAATCGCATCCTTGGTTAGTTCAACAGTATCACCGTTATCAATGATCACCATATTTTCCGCAGGTACTCCCATGGACTGTGCCGTTTGGGAGTGCTTGACCAACATCCGGTGCTCACCATGGACAGGCAGGAAGAAGCGGGGCTTGGTCAGGGCTAACATCAGCTTTTGGTCTTCTTGGCAAGCGTGGCCGGAAACGTGGATTCCCGCCTCTTTTCCGTAAACCACCTTGGCACCCTGCATCATCAGCTTGTCGATCGTGTTGACCACGGCGATCGTGTTCCCCGGAATCGGGTTGGCGGAGAAAACAACAGTATCGCCTTGCCGCACTTTAATTTGGCGGTGTTCCTGATTGGCGATCCGCGTCAGGGCAGACATCGGTTCTCCCTGGGAGCCCGTGGTCAAAATCACCAGTTTGTTATCCGGCATTTTAGTGGCCATGTTCAGCGGCACCAAGGTTTCATCTTTGCACTTGATGTAACCAAGGGTGCGGGCATGGGCAATCACGTTCAGCATCGATCGACCCAATACCGCGACCGACTTACCATATTTCTCCGCCAACTCCAGAATCATGTTGACGCGGTGAACAGAAGAGGCAAAGGTCGTGATGATCAGTCGTCCCTGGGCTTGCATGTAAACCTTTTCCAGATTTGGGAAAACTGCCCGTTCCGATGGTGTGAATCCCGGCACTTCGGAATTGGTTGAGTCGCTAATCAAGCAATGCACACCCTTTTCGCCGTACTCAGCCAACCGTTGCAGATCGAAGCGTTCACCATCCACAGGTGTGTGGTCGAACTTAAAGTCACCGGTATGAATCACCACACCCACGGGCGTGTGCAGAGCAATGGAAAAGCTGTCCGCAATGGAATGGGTATTCCGAATGAACTCGACTAAAAAGTAAGAGCCAATACGGATGAAATCCCGAGGGCCCACGGGACGCAGTTCAGTACGATCGGCTACGCCCGCTTCCTGTAACTTCCCTTCTAGTAGAGCCAGGGCAAGCCGAGGCCCATACATGACGGGGATATTAATTTGTTTGAGGTGGAAGGGAATTCCCCCGATGTGGTCTTCGTGGCCGTGGGTAATAATCATTCCCTTGATTTTGTGCTGATTTTCCCGCAGGTAAGTCATGTCGGGCAACACAATATTTACCCCGTGCATGCCATCCGTTGGGAATGCCAGTCCGGCGTCTAAGAGTAAAATTTCGTCCCCGTATTCAAAAACGCAGGTGTTTTTGCCAATTTCGTGCAAACCACCAAGGGGAATCACTTTGAGGACTTCTTCGTTCGTTTTAGGCATGGAGTTTCTGTTGTTCAGTACAGTAAAAAAATTAGGAATATGAAAATCTAGGGCGAGCATCCAGAGAGCGACTGCGCTCACGTCTTGGATGTTCAGCGGGAAAGGCTTAAAAATTTTTGGCTTCTATCCTTGGCAGCAGATGCGCCTTAGGAATGCTCTCTCCATGCTGAGGAGAGTGAGCCTAGAGAAAACTTAACCTGGGGGTTTCAAAAGCATCGCGGGACAAACATTTGTAGGATTCATCAGGTCATTGGACAGAAAAACAATTAATAAACCAGGCATACGCAAATTAGATAGAGTGATGGATCGTGAGAAGTTCATCCGTGAGTTATTCAATTGTCAAAACTTTTTCCGCCATGGCTTCAGCTGTTTGAGCCAGTACAGGGGATTGAAGATGGGCGATCGGGCTATTGCACCGACTGGATTGTGTTGCACCGATTTTGTGTTGGACTCAACTTGAGATGTTGCATTTCACTCAGAGAAGACGCAGATCTTGCAGCACTTGCTTTAACTCCATGACCAGTGACTCAGGAGCCTCATCCAAGGGTAGACGACAGGATCCCACTTCCCAGCCCATTAACCGCAGGGCTGTTTTGACAAGAATGGGATTGGTGGTCAAAAAGAGGGCCTTGCATAGAGGTAAAAGCTGAATATGCAGTTCTCTAGCCGCTGAGGGATTGCCTAGCTCAAAGGCTTGAATCATTTGTTGCAACTGATTGCCCACTAAATGGCTGGCTACACTCACAACTCCGCATCCACCTACGGCCAAGATGGGCAAGGTCAGCGAATCATCCCCGGAATAAATCAAGAATTCTGGGGGAGTTAACCGCCGCACTTGACTAACTTGATCAAGATTCCCACTTGCTTCCTTTATAGCAACAATATTGGGAATTTCTGCAAGACGAGCGACGGTTTCCGGCAATAGGTTTTGGCTTGTACGTCCCGGAACGTTGTAGAGCATGATCGGTAGATCAGGAGACGCCTCCGCGATCGCCCGAAAATGCTGATACAACCCTTGCTGGGGCGGCTTATTGTAGTAGGGCACCACTTGCAAAGAGCCATCTAACCCCAAAGACTGCGCCTTTTGAGTTGCGACGATCGCCTCCTGGGTCGAATTGGAGCCCGTTCCAGCCACCACTTTGGCTTTGCCAGCAACGGCAGACTGAATCACCCGAAAGAGTTCAAATTCTTCATCCCAACTCAGCGTCGGAGACTCGCCAGTCGTCCCACAGACCACCAGCGTATCGGTGCCATTTTCGGCTAGATGGACTGCTAATTTTTCTGCGATCGCATAATCGACATGCCCCTCTGTATCAAAGGGGGTAATCATTGCTGTCAAAATCCGTCCAAAATTCACCACACCCGAATTTCACTCCTTATCCTTACCAAAGATTCCTTACAGGGGATACATCAGTCAGACATCGACAATCCGTCAATGCTCCTGAGACAATCCCAATACGACTCAGCCCAAACTTGTTCCAGCGATCGACTCAGGTCAGTCATTACTCGCTCAATTCAGCAATTAGTGCTAAACAGCAACAGCGGGTTTCAACCAACTTTTTTGAACCAACAATTCGGCAATCTGCACCGCATTGAGGGCCGCCCCTTTCCGAATTTGATCCCCACAGAGCCATACTTCTAAGCTATTGGGGTGGGAAATATCTTGACGAATTCGCCCCACTAAAACATCGTCCTTGCCGCTTGCATCCATCGGCATCGGGAAGTAGTTTTTCTCCCAGTCTTCCACCAGTTCAACCCCTGGAGCCTGCTGTACTAGTTCTCGGGCTTTCGCCACATCGAAGGGGCGATCGAATTCTAGATTCAGAGCTTCGGAGTGGGCGCGGAGTACGGGAACCCGCACACAGGTCGCTGTTACTCGTAAATCAGGTTCCCCAAAGATTTTACGGGTCTCATTGACCATTTTCATTTCTTCTTCGCAGTAGCCGTTATCCCCCAGCTTGGAATTATGGGGGAATAGATTGAAGGCTAGGGGATAGGGCAAAACTTCGGGCGTCGGGCTTTCACCATTGAGAATGGCCTGGGACTGGACTTTGACTTCCTCCATGGCCCTTGCCCCTGCCCCACTGGCGGACTGGTAGGTCGCCGCGACAATGCGACGAATTGGCTGCACTTGGTGGAGGGGGTAAATTGCTACAGACATGAGGATAGTCGTGCAGTTAGGATTAGCAATCACACCCTTGTGCTCTTTGGCCGCTTCAGGATTGACCTCAGGCACAACCAATGGCACCTCGGGCACCATGCGAAAGGCACTGGAGTTATCAATCATGACTGCACCCGCTGCCACAATTCGATCGACCCAGGCTTTAGAAATGGAAGCTCCTGCAGAGGCAAGCACAATATCCACTCCCTTGAAGGAATCCTCACTGACGGCTTCAACGGGGATGTCTTGCCCTCTAAAGGACAAGGTCAAGCCTGCAGAACGGGCAGAGGCCAGTAACTTCAATTCCGAGACGGGAAACTGTCGCTCCTCCAAGAGGGTGAGAAGTTCTGTTCCCACTGCACCTGTCGCGCCTAGGATGGCGACGCGATACGACTGACTCAAATCAAACCTCCTACAATCAAGCCATTTCTAAAGAAAACTTTGCATCTTAAGCAATTTGTTTAAATTTCATTGATGGAATTAACCTTAATCAACCTTAAAATTCTTTTTCTCCCTCATCCCTTAACCCAAACTGAAACTTACTCTATGCCATGCCTTCTCTATGTCATGCCTTCCAATGATGCTTTCCGAATTTTCGATCAAAGTTCAAAGTTGGGAAGAGGCGTACCAGGCTTCTAGGTCTTTTTAACGATGTTAGATCGAAACGTTGTGTAATCTGCAATCTAATCAATTTCCCCAGGCTAGAGGGATATCAGGCGATCGCACCAGCCATTAGCTGAGTGAGTCCTCCCTTCACGGATTCAATTAACTGGATCCAAGTCGAATTATCCGTAGAGCCTCACAAAGATAACTCTAGCGCGAACAACTGAAGCGTGACTAAATAAGCAATTCGCCTGAGTTGAAAGGTGCTGACTCGGTAATCATACTTACTATGTGATCTGATTTCCTGAATTCTATCGAACTTTCCGGATCACTAACAGCAATTTTGCGATCGATTTCGAGTCAATTCGTCGCAAAAATCCACAGAGGGAATGAACGATTGCGTACTCCAATGAGTTAGTATAGCTTACTGCGAAGCAGTCAATCTAGAGTTTTTACACGCGATGAAAGTAACCCAGGAAAAGCTACCCGCCAGCCAAATTGGCTTGGAGATTGAAATCACGGCGGAAATGACCAAGAAAGCCTACGAGGCGACGATTCAAAAGTTCATGCGCCAAGCCAATATCCCTGGGTTCCGCAAAGGTAAGGTGCCCCGGCAGGTGGTGATCCAGCGGTTTGGCTCCATGGGAATTAAGGCCACTGCCCTCGAAGATTTGATTGATACTGCTTTGAAAGATGCCCTCAAGCAAGAAAAGATTGAGGCACTGGGCAACTTCCAACTCAAATCTGACTTTACAGAGTTGGTAGAAAGCTATGAACCCGGAAATCCGCTGACCTTTGCAGCGTCGGTGGACGTACAACCCGAAGTGACGTTGAAACAATACACGGGTTTGACGGTCCAAGCGGAAGAAATCAAGGTGGATCCCGATCGGGTTGCAACAACGCTGGAAGGCTATCAAAAACAACTGGCGACCTTAGTTCCCGTGGAAGATCGGGGGGCACAACTCGGAGATGTGGCAGTGGTTGACTACCATGGTCGCTATACTCCCGACGCAGAAGGGGCTGAAGAAGTGGATGTCCCTGGTGGCAAAGCAGATAACTTCCAACTAGATATGGAAGAGGATCGGTTTGTACCCGGTTTTGTGGCAGGGCTTGTCGGCATGAAAGTCGGCGAAACTAAAGAAGTGGAAGTGCAGTTTCCCGACGATTACTTCAGCGAAGAATTGCAGGGTCGGCCCGCGAAGTTTTCCATGACCTTGAAGGAGCTCAAGGAACGGGAACTGCCAGAATTGGACGATGAATTCGCCAAAGAGTTGAGCGAGGACGAATTTGAAACAATTGCCGCCCTGCGAGAAAATCTAGAAACCCGTTACCAGGAAGAAGCCGATTCCAAAACCAAGCAGAATAAAGAAACGGCCCTGATCAATGCTCTTCTGACTCAAATTGAAGTCGATTTACCAGAAACTCTGGTGGATCGGGAACTGAACTACATGATTACGCAAACCGCCATGCAGCTCCAGCAGCAGGGGATGGATGTGCGCAAGTTGTTCACTGAAGACACGATCGGGATGCTGAAGGAGCGTTCTCGTCCAGAAGCGCTCGAACGGCTGAAGCGAACCCTCGCCCTCGGTGAAGTGGCTAAACGGGAAAACCTCAAGGTTGACGAAGCAGAGCTTAACGCTAAGTTCAAGGAAACAATGGAAGCCCTTCAAGGCCAAGACATCGACGCAGAACGGCTGCGATCGGTCTTGTCAGAAGACTTGCTCAAGGAGCAGATTGTGACCTGGTTGGAAGCGAATAACACCGTTGAGTTAGTGCCTGAAGGAACCTTGGAACCTGAAGAGGAATCCACGGATGACGCTGAAGCAGACGACGCTGAAGCAGTAGAAGTCGCCGCCGAGGTTGTAGAATAAATCACCTCCTAAGACTGGGTAGAAAAAACTCTATCCAGTCTTAAATTTTTGGGGTCAAAACGATTACTAGGGACTCAAAATTTCCGTAGATTTTCGGAAATCCAAAATGAATCCATGGAAAACCCCGACAGACCCCGGCGACTTAAGGCATAATGTGAGCAAGAACGCTTAAAATCAAGGACTGCAACGGTTTAAACCGCTATGGTGATCTCTCAATCCTCTGGCTACGGGCTTACGAGTACTTGTCGTCATGACGTGATTTCCGCGTCAACGGTTGTTCCCATGGTGGTTGAGCAGTCTGGACGAGGTGAACGCGCCTTTGACATCTACTCTCGGCTTTTACGGGAACGCATTATCTTCCTAGGAACGGATGTCAACGATACGATCGCGGACTCTATCATTGCTCAGATGCTCTTTTTAGAGGCCGAGGATCCGGACAAAGACATTCAACTCTACATCAACTCCCCCGGCGGTTCGATTACCGCTGGCATGGGAATCTATGACACCATGCAACAAGTACGGTGTGATGTTGCCACCATTTGTTTTGGGCTGGCAGCGAGTATGGGCGCTTTCCTCCTATCCGGGGGGACAAAGGGTAAGCGGATGTCGCTACCAAGTTCCCGCATCATGATTCACCAGCCGTTGGGAGGCGCACAGGGCCAAGCCGTTGATATTGAAATCATGGCTCGGGAAATCCTTTACCACAAAGATACTTTGAATCGTTTATTAGCATCCCATACAGGGCAGCCCTTGGAACGAATTGCTGCTGATACGGAGCGTGACTTTTTTATGTCTGCGGAAGAAGCGCAGGCGTATGGCCTGATTGATAAGGTGATTTACCGTCAAGATCGTCTTGGGGTGGAATCTCTCGCTGTAGCTTCTTAGCATTGAAGTCTGTCCTGCCTAACCGTTGGTATTGAGGCCCATTCCGAACCGATCGCTGCACGAGGTTTAAACGTCTATGCCGCCGAAAAATTATGACTCCCATCTCAAATGCTCCTTCTGTGGCAAGTCCCAGGAGCAAGTGCGGAAGCTCATAGCAGGCCCCGGTGTCTATATTTGCGATGAGTGTGTGGATCTCTGCAATGAGATTCTGGATGAGGAGCTATTTGATAGCGGGTCTACCCCTCAGCCTGTGCCGCGTCGGGATCAGCCTGCGGAAAAACGCCGCACTCGAACCTCACCTATCACCCTCGGTCAAATTCCTAAACCGCGAGAAATCAAGAAATATCTTGATGAGCACGTTGTAGGACAGGACGAGGCGAAAAAAGTTCTTTCAGTGGCGGTTTACAACCACTACAAGCGCTTGAGCTATGCTGAATCAAAGGCAGAGGGAGGTAAGAGCGAAGATTTAGTAGAGCTGCAAAAGTCGAATATTTTGCTCATTGGCCCGACGGGTTCAGGCAAAACCCTCCTAGCGCAGACCTTAGCTACTATTCTTGATGTGCCTTTTGCGGTAGCTGATGCAACAACGCTGACAGAAGCGGGGTATGTTGGCGAGGATGTGGAAAACATTCTGTTAAGACTGCTGCAAGTTGCAGATCTTGATGTGGAAGAAGCCCAACGTGGCATTATCTACATCGATGAAATTGATAAAATCGCCCGCAAGAGTGAAAATCCCTCGATTACTCGCGATGTTTCTGGGGAAGGCGTGCAGCAGGCACTTCTGAAAATGCTGGAAGGGACGATCGCGAACGTTCCCCCCCAAGGCGGACGGAAGCATCCCTATCAAGACTGCATCCAAATCGACACCAGCAATATTCTGTTTATCTGCGGTGGCGCATTTGTTGGACTGGAGAAAATTGTCGAACAGCGGATCGGCAAGAAGTCCATGGGCTTTATCCAAACCACGGGCGAAAGCTTGAGCCGGGACAAGCGAACGGCAGATGTCCTGAAAAATATGGAAGCCGACGACATTGTCAAATTTGGCATGATCCCGGAGTTTATCGGACGAATTCCCGTGTCGGCGACTCTGGATCCGCTAGATGAAGATGCGCTGGCTGCGATTCTGACGGAGCCGAAAAACGCCTTGGTGAAGCAGTATCAGAAGCTGATGAAAATGGACAATGTGCAGTTGGAGTTCCGATCGGATGCGGTTCGTGCGATCGCCCAGGAAGCCAACCGTCGCAAAACTGGTGCGCGCGCACTCCGCAGCATTGTGGAAGAACTGATGCTGGATATCATGTACGAGTTGCCATCCCGGAAGGATGTTTCTCGCTGTGTGATTACTCGCGACATGGTGGAAAAACGATCGACCGCTGAGTTACTCGTTCACCCATCTTCCTTGCCCAAACCCGAGTCGGCTTAATTGCTGGCGAAGCTTAATTGCTGGCAACATTCTCAACTATGCTTCGGCAACAGAAGTGAGCCACGGGACTTGAGCCATAGAAAGTTTACAAATGATTCCCTCGTTTTGAGTTCCTGGTAACTTGAAGACGGGGGATTTTTCGATCGAGGGTTTGCAGAACCATGCCGTTTATTACAATTCGCCACTGTCCGCACTATTACGAATGGATCACGGCAGTGGGACAGCAACGGACTCATCGACCTGTTTTAGTGTTTATCCATGGGTGGGGTGGCTCGGCTCGTTATTGGGAATCAACAGCGCAGGCACTAGCCCAGAATTTTGACTGCTTACTGTACGACTTACGGGGCTTCGCCCGATCGCAGTTATCTCCGCAGAATCGCCACGATTGCTACACGCTCGATGCCTATGGGGAAGATCTGGTGCAGTTACTGCAAGCCCTTCAGGTTGACACAGCCACTGTGATCGCCCATTCCATGGGAACTTCGATCGCGGTTTATTTTCTCCAGCAATCAGCTACCCAACAATCAGCCATCCAGGTCGGTCGGGCAATCCTAACCTGTGGTGGAATTTTTGAATATGACGAACGGGCGTTTGCCGCCTTTTATCGGTTTGGGCAATGGGTCGTCAAATTTCGGCCCCGTTGGTTGTATCAGTTACCTGAAATGGATCGATTGCTGATGCAGCGCTTTTTGTATCGGCCTATTGGCAAGCACGATCGCCAAGCCTTTTTAGAAGATTACCTCGCCGCTTCGGAAGCCGCTGCCATGGGCACTCTGCTTGATGCAGTCAGTCAGCATGCCATTGACACATTGCCCCAGCATTTTACGGATCTGGCCATCCCTACCCTACTGATTTCAGGGCAATACGATCGAATTATTCCGCCCACCTTAGGTCAAAAGGCAGCGGCTCTTAATCCAAGGATCCTCCATCAAGTGATGCCTCAGGTCGGGCACTTCCCCATGCTGGAGGATCCGGAAGGTTATTTAACGTTGATACGATCGTTTCTTGGGGTAGAATCCGCAATTCAACCTACTCCCGTGGGCGATCGAGGCTAGCCGTTCCAGAATTGTTACACCCAGAATCGTTTAGCCCAGAATCGTTTAGCCCAGAATCGTTGTACCCAGAATTGTTACACCCAGAGAATTTATCCCAACGTGGCTTGGAGTTGATCTAACAAGGTTTCCACATAGGAGAGTGCACCCCGGATCGTGGCGGTGTCTTCCAGATCCACACCAACGTACTTCCGCAGGGCTTCTACCTGATCCAAACTACCACCTACGGACAGTAACTCCAGGTAGCCCGGAATGAAGTCTTTGCCCATTTCGCGGTACTTCTGGTAGCAGGCTAAGCTGACAACATTCGACGCGGTGTATTGATAGCAGTAGAACGGTTTGAAATAGATGTGACCAATTCTGGCCCAGTCGTATTGGTGCTCTGGCAGAATTTCGATCGAGTCTCCGCCTAATTCTCCATACAGTTGCATCCAGGTATCGTTGACAAATTGACTATCAAAAGTGCCCTGGGCTGCTCGATCGTGCACTGCCAACTCCAGCCGACTAATCGTACTTTGGCGGAAGAGGAGATTGAGCTGATCTTCTAATTGGCGGGTAATCAAAGATTTAGTCAGTGTTTTGTCACCGTCTGCTTGCTTGAGCAGGTAGTCTAACAGCAACAACTCGTTGAATGTCGAAGCAATCTCGGCAGAAACCATTGGCGGATTGCTATTGAAATAGGATTGCCGATCGCCAATCCAAGCAAAATGCAACCCGTGACCCATTTCGTGGGCTAGGGTAAACAGGGAATTGTAGTCATCCGTGTAGGATTGCAGCAGGTAGCTGTGTTTGCCATGGACGTACCAGCAGAACGCGCCACCTCGCTTACCAGGACGCACCTTCGCGTCCACCCAATTACGGATAAAGAATTCCTCCGCACGACGGGCATAGTTGACATCGAACTGTTCCAAGGCTTTGAGCAGGGTATCTACGCCATCTTTGTAGGAAATGGCAGGTAGGGCGGTGTCATCTGTTGTCCAAGGTGCATAGAGATCGGCAGTGCGGATTTTTTGGCCGAGGGCTTGGCTTTTCAGGCGGTAGTAACGCTGGAAAAGGTCGAACCGATCGCGGGTGCCGTCCATAATGGCGCGAAACACGGGTTCTGAGACTTCATCGGCCAGAAGTTGTTTTTCCAGGGTGGAGGCATAGCCCCGCATCTGATTTTCCAACTTGTGATCCTGGGCCACCGTATTAAGAATGTAGGCATACAGCGAGTTGTGTTGCTGCATCACCTGGCGAATTGATAAATAGGCTTGGGTGCGAATATCCCGATCGGGGTGGAAGGCCAACGCCCCTAGAGCTGCTTCTGTATCAGCGGTGCGGCCATCGGGCAAGGTGACGGGTGTGTATTTTTGTTCGCCTAAATGAACCGATCGTAATTGGATAAAGGCTTCCCGCCCGGTTAGGCTGTCTTGGTTGCGCGTTTGTTCCACTTCTTCCGACAGCGTATAGGGTCGGTATTTCACAATCTGCGCTAAATAATGGCGATAGACTTGCAGTTCTGGAGCACTCTCCAACGCAGCGAAGGCTTGTGAATCCAGTTTCTTTAGCTCTAAATCAAAAAAGAGCAATTGGTTCTGAATTTGAGTGTAAGCCTCCATTGTCTTATCGACATACTGCTTCGCTTCAGTATTTTGAGTATCAGCCGAGAAAATCAGTGAGGGAAAGGCATAGAGATAGCCTGTTTTTTCCGCTATCGATTCCAGAATGCCCAAGCAAGTTGCAATCTCCGCTGGTGTGAGGGTCTGTACCCGCCCACGATACTGTTGCCGAAAATCGATCGCCTGTTGGTGAAGTGCTTGCAAATCGGCTTCTAAAGCGGGATCCTGGAAGTCTTGATACAAGTCGGTTAAGTCCCAAGCAGGGGCATCGGTTAAGTTAGACAACTGGGCCTGCAAAGCTTCCGATGCGTGGGTAGAAAATGGGCGATCGAACATAGGTTGTACCGTGGCGATTAAACTTGCAACTAGTTGAACTGAAAGGAGCTTGGGCCAAACTGAGGCCGCACAGCCCAAAGATTTGAATCAGTGAGTTTGGATCAGCGCAATTGAGCCAACTCAATCAGTAAACGAGATCAGTAAACAAGAACTGTGATGGTGGGGTGGTTACGAGGTAGCGGTTACGGTACAACACCCCGAATCTTGTGCGTGTGCTCTACCAAACTTTGGACAAACTGGTCAAACCGTTGGCTTAGGGCTTCATCTACCAGTTTTCCATCGGGGGTAAAAGCTTGCCAAGCTTGACCGATCGCCACCTGTTCCGGGATGACCCAGGCGTGAACCCAGCGCATAATTAAGCGTAGATCATTCAAAGCGTTGCTGTTGGATTGCCCACCCAGGACACTAATCAGTCCCGTCACCTTACCCGCCAGTTCTTCAAAGCTCAGCAGATCGAGGGCATTTTTCATTACCCCGCTGACACTGCCGTGATACTCCGGCGTGGCTAAAATTAGCCCATCGGCAGCCTTCACCGTTTCCCGTAATGTGGTTACGTCGGGATAGTCGGGATAGGTTTTGCCCCCGTTGCAGAACGGTAAATTCATTTCCCGCAGATCTAAAACCGTGACTTCAATACCTAGCGCTCTTGCCCGATCGACGGCTTGCATCAAGGCTTGGTAACTGTGGGAGTCGGCTCGTAAACTACCGCCAATGGCTACCATTTTCATAGGATTCACCAGATAACGTTTTCACCAGATTAATTCAGCTTGTTGAGACGTTAGCGCCACCCGGTCAGACGACGACCTTCTTCCACAGCTGCGTTGCTACGATCGATGGCGTCTTTAAACGCTTGGCAAGTGGACTGTATCCAAGGACGATGCAGGAGATTTTTCATCACAACCCTCCTATCTAAAAACAACGCTAGAAAAGATTTATTAACTCGAAGTCATTTCGACTACGTTTAAGATAGCAAGAAAATTCCGATCGCGTCAAGTCTCGTCAAGGGAAGGACGTATCGGCTAGAGTTGGCCAGAGGCTTTTTCAATGGGCCTAGCAAAATAGTCTGAGACGTTAGCTAAGGGATGCGTATGGCAAGCTGGGATCTGGCAGTCGTATTAGGCGGAATAGGTTTAGGTTTAGCGATCGATACCTGGCGACGATCGACGGTCTCAAGTTCGGTCAGGCCATCAACCTCTGCTGCTGCTAAAACCACTCAAAACTCTGATGTGGCAGTTTCAGACGCCTCGGGTTCAAACACCTCAGGTTCAGACGCCTCAGCCTTGGGCTATTGGGCCGCAATCGAACTGGCGCAATTTAAAGGCAGCTTTTTAGCGCGTACATCCCATGAGTTGCGATCGCCCTTGAATGGGTTAATCAGTAGCCTGCAAATGATCCAGGCCGATCTTTGCGATAGTCCCGAAGAAGAGCGGGAATACATTGGCATGGCCCACGATGCCGCCCTCAAATTTGTCGGTTTGCTGGATGAAGTGATTGGGGTGTCCAAGGTGCAGTGGGGATCTCGCCCTCTGAAACCAGAAGCGATCGACCTCGATTTGCTGCTGCAAGAAATTGCCTACTTGACCCATTTACAGGCCCAAAATCGCAATCTCAAAGTTCATTTCCCAGACCTAGAAGAAGACATTTCAATTTATGGCGATCGACAATGCCTCCAACAAGCTTTAACAATCCTGGTAGACATTCCCCTCACACTTATGCAGGAAGGAAAAATCTGCGTGGATTGCCAGGTAGTCGGGCAGCAGGTTCAGATTACCTTCCAAGACGATCGCTCCCAGGCGGATTGGGACAGTGCGATCGCCGCCTTAAATTTACCAGCCCCAGAATTTGCCGCCCTCCAGCCCCCAGCCGAAACGCCTTCTGTCACCGCTCAGCCATCCCTGCCGGAGTTCTCCCCAACGCTCCGATTGTTGATTGCCAAGGAATTACTCATGGCAAATCAAGCGAATTTGGAAATTGTGCAGGCGTCCGATCGGCCTCAACTTCGATGTCTGATTCCGCTGGCATCCATTGAACGATCGCGTCAATAGAGATCTCACAAACAATTTTCAGAGAATTGGGTTTACCCTATTTCTCCACTTAGAAATTCAAATTTTGATCTTGTATTCCAAGGCAAAGACTTCGGGATTCCAGTCCGTATAATGGAGTGATGGGTACTTTTGCGTATCCCACTCCGCATTTCACGAGACACGGGGAGAAGTTCAGTCATGCCAATGATCGAAACCAAAACCGAACCCATGGTGGTGAACATGGGGCCACACCACCCAGCCACCCACGGGTGTTTTCGGTTGGTGGTCACCCTCGATGGCGAAAATGTTATTGACTGCGAACCCGTCCTAGGCTATCTCCATCGCGGTATGGAGAAAATTGCTGAAAACCGCACGACAATCATGTACGTGCCCTACGTTAGCCGTTGGGACTACTACGGCGGCATGTTCAACGAGGCGGTGACGGTGAACGCGGTGGAAAAGTTAGCTGGAATTACCGTTCCTAAACGGGCCAGTTACATTCGCGTCATTATGCTGGAGCTCTGCCGGTTGGTAAATCACCTGCTCTGGTTAGGGCCATTCGTTGCAGATATTGGGGCACAAACGCCCTTTTTCTACACCCTGCGCGATCGGGAAATGATTCTTGACCTGTTTGAAGCCGCTACAGGCTACCGCATGGTCAATAATAACTACTTCCGGGTCGGGGGTTTGGCAGCAGATCTCCCCTACGGCTGGGTCGAAAAGTGTATTGACTTCTGTGACTACTTCACGCCCGTCATCGATGAATACGAACGCCTCATCACCAATAACCCCATCTTCCGGCGGCGCTTGGAAGGCGTGGGCGTGTTGACTCGCGAAGAAGCGATTAACTATAGCTGTTCTGGCCCTATGCTGCGGGCGTCGGGCGTGAAGTGGGATCTGCGTAAGGTTGATCACTACGAATGCTACGACGACTTCGATTGGGAGATTGCCTGGGCAACGGAAGGGGATTGCTATGCCCGCTACGTCGTGCGGATGCAGGAAATGCGCGAATCCCTCAAAATTATTCGGCAGGCGATCGCGGGACTCCCTGGTGGCTCCTACGAAAATCTAGAAGCCAAGCGCATGGTGGAAGGCCCCAAATCCGAGTGGGGTGGGTTCGACTATCAATATGTCGCCAAGAAAGTAGCCCCCACCTTCAAAATTCCCAAGGGTGAGCACTATGTGCGCCTAGAAGCGGGTCGGGGCGAGATGGGCATCTTCATCATTGGTGACGACAACATGTTCCCCTGGCGCTGGAAAATCCGGGCTGCTGACTTCAATAACTTGCAGGTCTATCCCAAGTTGGTGCAAGGCGCTAAAGTGGCAGACTTGTTTGTGATTTTGGGTAGCGTCGATGTGGTGATGGGGTCTGTCGATCGTTAATTTGAGGTTAATGTTTGATCCCCCTGACAAAGGTAATTCTAGGGTTTGGGATTACCTGAGGTTAATGATTTACCCTGCGATCGTTGCCGAGTCTGATTTTTGACGATCGGTTTGGTCTCAGTTTGTCGATCGACTTAACGACGAATGGAATAAGTAGTCTTGAAAAGAGAGCTAATAAAGCTCTCTTTTGCTATGGAATGCAAAAGTAAGGGACAATTACGACAGTAGACAATTAAAACAGTAGACGATTACGACTCTCAGCACGGTACTGTCACAATTGCCAAACGATTCTTCGTAGTCTGTCACCTTAACTGGGGCAAACTTAAGATGTCTGTGCAGCAATTTGAGCAAGTATTTTGTCTTTGAGCAAATACTTGATCTAGGTATATTTATGCAATTTTTGACGGTTTTTAGCTGGTACTAAAATACTCCTTGCGTAAACCCCAATATTGCGTTTTAATCAAATCCTGCATGGTAAAAATAATCTTCTGTCAACGCGAGTTAAAACATCGAAATTTCTCTGAGACAGTTGAAAAATCGATGGGTTGTCAGATATTGGATTCGCAGAGGGCATTCTTCCCGCTTTCTGGTGTTGTCTTTTGATTTCGCTCAGTTGTGCGTTTAAATCTGCCTTCCACTGACCTAGGTTGAGTTCCATATTTTGCTAAACAGCATACTGTCTTCGTGACAGTGAGTTCTGATGCTGCCATGGATTAGTAACTCCGTCAGTTTTTTTGTCATGCAAAATTGCGTTCACTTTCCCACCCTACACAGAGAGAACTTATGAAGTACCAAGCGCAATTGACTCCTTGGGTTATCTATCAAATCTCGGCTGAACAACGCAACCCAGTGAGTCGCTTTCGTCGTCGGAATGATGCAGATGCTTACCTTAAAGTTCTGCGGAGCACTAAACCTGGTTCCGAATTTCTAGTGGCATTTGACACTGAAAGCTTTGCACAACCTGTTAAAGCTGCTGAAGAAAAGGAACTGGTGACGGTATAGCGATCGAGGGTTGGCGGACAAGTGATCTTGCTTGGTGTGAAAGTCGTTTTTAGTTAACTCGATAGAGGGTAGCAACACTTAAATCTGCGCTCCATACGCTGTTGAATGCTGAGTTCAGAGGGTAGATTGATTGTGAAGCTGTGTTCTAAGGATACGGTTGCTAGAAGTTAGCTAATTCGAGAGATCCATTATGCTCTCATCGATCCCATGCATGTTGTAGCCCGGAGAACAATTTTCATGGACGATCGCTGAGTTCACCTGACTAGGATCACAAAAATCCCATGATTAGTATTCCGGCAAATATACCGGTTAACTCTTGTGGAACAGATTCTTCTGAGGAGTCTTGTTTTCACAGGAGTTTGATTATAGGAACCTATCTATCTGCTAAGGGTGAAAGCAGCAATGACACAATCTCCAGCCCATGGGTCTACTTGGAGTCTCTCGGACAGTACTGAGGGGCAAGATCGCGCGGGTACCGATTCCAGTAATCCAGAGCTCCTTAGATTGATAGTCGAACAAATTCAGCAACGATCGCGCCTAACGTTTGCTGAGTTTATGGAATTAGCGCTATACCATCCAGACCAGGGTTACTACGTGAGACGGGCCTCCAAAATTGGAGCAACGGGGGATTTTTTCACTTCTCCGCATCTGGGGGCAGATTTTGGAGAGATGCTGGCGGAACAGTTTGTTCAGATGTGGGAGATTTTAGGTCAACCGCAACCCTTTACCCTGGTGGAAATGGGAGCAGGTCAAGGATTGCTGGCCTCTGATATTCTGCGGTACCTGAGTCAGCGCTATCCTGACTGTGCTCGATCGCTGCAATATTGCGTAGTGGAAAAAGTTGCCACCTTAATCGCGGCCCAGAAACGGCAATTAATGCCTTGGATCGATCAGGGATTGGCCATTCAGTGGACTAGCTTGGAGGCATTGGCAGAGGCTCCGATCGTCGGTTGTTTCTTTTCCAACGAACTCATCGATGCCTTTCCAGTCCATCAAATCCAGTTCCAAGCGGGACAGCTTCAAGAAATCTACGTGGGCTGGCAGGATTCTCATTTCCTTGAAATCGTAGATCAGCCTTCTACACCGGATTTAGTCACTTATTTCGATCGTCTGGGGATTGATATTACACACCCGGATTACGCCGATGGTTATCGCAGTGAAGTGAATTTGCTAGCACTGGATTGGATGAAAGCAGTTGCGGCTGGATTACAACGGGGCTATGTGCTGACGATCGACTATGGCTATCCCGCGAGTCGCTACTATAGCCGCACGCGATCGCAGGGCACATTGCAATGCTACTACCAACACAGTCATCATAATGATCCTTATCAGTATGTGGGCAAGCAGGACATTACAGCCCATGTCAACTTCACCGCATTGGAAATGCAGGGCCAGCAGGTTGGGCTGCAAACCATAGGCGTGACCCAACAGGCGATGTTTTTGATGGCCTTGGGGTTGGGCGATCGCATTGCTAATTTGGGCCAATCGACGGCGGAGGCTCCCCAGGATATTAATGTCCTGCTGCGGCGACGGGATGCTTTGCACTCTCTGATTAATCCAATGGGGTTAGGGAACTTTGGGGTTCTGGTTCAGTCTAAGGGGTTAACCGAGTCCGAAAAGCAACATGCCTTAATGGGCTTAACCATTCCCGATCGGATCTTTTAAACTCGTATCCCATGGGGTCGTGCTGATTAGATAGCTTTGGGCCAACAGGATTCGTACCAGTCAATTCAACCCAATCGACTCATATCAATAGTTCGTACCAATAAAACAGGGACACCAACGCTTGGCATCCCTGTAAATCCCACGATAAGGTTCATTGAATGTTTAAAAGTCAGCGAACCCTAATTATTCAATTGTTGGTTATTCAGTCGTCGATCGTATCCAGTCTATTTAGTTAAGGGTTATTTGGTTAAGGGTTATTTAGTTCAGTAGTATTAAATTTTAAGGGGAGATGCAGGATGACTGGTTAAATTCCAGCTTGGAGAATCCCAGATTACCTGAATCAGCTCAGTGGAAAATTTCGGGACTAGACGAATCAAGGCTAAACTAGCGACCCAAAATATCCAAACGAACCGGAGCCACTCCAGAATCCATGACACCAATCAGTCGAGCAGCCCCCGCCGAAAGATCCAGGATGCGTCCACCGTGGTAAGGCCCACGATCGTTAATCCGCACTACGACCGATCGACCTGTATCTTGGTTGGTGACTCGTACACGGGTTCCCATGGGCAAAGAGGGATGGGCAGCGGTCAAGGCTTCTTGGTTGAAAATCTCGCCGCTGGCTGTGTAATTGCCATCAAAACCGGGGCCATACCAGGAGGCCCAACCTTGGATTGTACCTACCACATTGCCAAAGGCAATTTGAACCCCCGATGGGCGATTAGGTTTACCTTCTACTTGACTAATAGGCGTCGCTTCGCCAAATAGCCGACGTAGACGGTTGGCGACTTGCAAAGCATCTTGCTCATTGTCGCGCTGGCTATCGGGCGAAATGGTCTGTGGATCAAGGGCAACGAGTTCAATTTTGTCAGCGGTGACAACGAACTTACCGTCTTCCGATTGGGTCGCCGCATTCGCACCTTCTTTAGCGGCTTTCCATTTTACGGAAATCTTGTCCGCTGCAATCCCCTGCTGGTAGAGCGAATTAATCTGAGCTGCGATCGCACTAGCTCGATTTAGGGGATCGCTGGGATTTGGCTGTTCAGAAACTTCTGTCGATGCGCTGTCTGCAAGCCCTCTTGCATTGGTCGAAACAGCTTTTGTCTTTTCGCCGGGGCTAAGTTCCTCAACCTGCACTGCACCCATCTTGACGCCATCGGCTTCTGTGGGTTGGGAACCTACGAAAGTCAAAACCGGAATATTGCGGACGTACAGCGTCGCAGCTTGTTTTCCAGCAAGTTCGTGGGAGTAAATCTTCGCAACGGATTCGTCACGAATTGCCTTGCGGCTTGGGGTTTGTTGTTCTCCAACTTTGACTGCTTCCTGAGCAGGTTGGGGAACGGATGCCGGAGAAGGTTCAGCTACTTTTGCTAGCTTTGCTTCAAGACTCACACTTTTAGGTTGAGCCATACCAGCTTGAGGTTTTGCAGCGACACCGACAACTGTCGAAAAAATTAACAGGCCGGCTAAACTGCCAGAAATTGAGTTGTTCATACTGTCCTTAGTGTGAAGAAGCACTCTAGACGGAGTACGACAACCACGATCGCGGCCTACTTCGGTGGAAGTAGCTCGCATGAAATTGTGGCTGATGCATAAAATGACGCATAACTCGTACTCAATCCGCGTTCATCTCTGAGTTCGGAACTGCAACAGACTAACATGAAGTTTTGGGTCTTTGTATCTAGCAACTATACGGAAGCCAGAAAACTTTACCTTAACTTCATAAAACATAATTCCCTAAAATGCTCTTTCTGTAAACAGATCACCCCTTTTTTAAGAAAAAATTCAAACGGGAACTTCATGAAAACTTTATATAAAATTCAGGAATTCTGGACGGGGACGTGAATCCAGCAAATTGAAGTGCGGATTGAACTGCGGAAGGATGGCATAGGGGTAAAATGACCTTTGCGGTGTTTCCGATGAGTAATTCCTATGGACTATCGATCGGCTGGTGTAGATGTTGAAGCGGGGCGCGATTTTGTCAAGCGCATCACCCAAACGGTGGAGCGAACCTACCGTCCGGAAGTACTGGGGCGATTGGGCGGATTTAGCGGCCTCTTCGACTTGCCGAAGGGATATTCCGAGCCAGTTTTGGTGTCGGGAACGGATGGGGTGGGTACCAAGCTGAAGTTGGCCCACCAACTCGATCGTCATGACACAGTAGGGATTGATTTAGTCGCGATGTGCGTCAATGACGTCCTGTGCTGCGGGGCAGAACCGCTATTCTTTCTGGACTATTTAGCCACTGGACATTTGGAACCCGCCCAGTTGGCGCAGGTCGTAGAGGGTATTGCCAAGGGCTGCGAATTGTCCGGCTGTGCGCTGCTGGGGGGAGAAACGGCGGAGATGCCGGGATTCTACCAAGCCGGTGAGTATGACCTAGCCGGGTTCTGCGTGGGAATTGTGGAAAAAAGTCGGATCCTGGATGGTTCCCAAGTGCAACTGGGGGATGTGGCGATCGGGCTGGCCAGCAGTGGTGTGCACAGTAATGGATTTAGCCTTGTGCGGAGAATTATTGCCGACCAGGGCTTGGGTTGGGCCGAGGCTCCAGCGGCACTGGGCGGCAAAACCCTAGGGGAAACGCTGTTGACTCCGACACAGCTCTATGTCAAACCCGTGCGCGAAGCGATGCAAGCAGGCCTCGAGATTCATGGGCTAGCGCATATTACTGGGGGCGGACTTCCCGAGAATTTGCCCCGCTGTTTGGGCGCTGGTCAAACGGTGAAGCTGGATCCAACATCCTGGGAGGTGTTGCCAATCTTCCAGTGGTTGGCCGAGGTAGGTCAGGTCTCACCTATTAATATGTTTAATACCTTTAATATGGGAATCGGATTAGTGGTATTGGTTCCTGCCGATCGGGCCCAAGCCAGTCTGGACTTTTTCCAAGCCCAAGGCATCGCCGCCTATCGTATTGGGGAAGTGGTTGCGGGGAATGGCGAGTTGCTGGGGTTGCCGGAGTAGCCCGATGGTCAAAACGCGCAAACAGTTTGGACAACACTGGCTGAAAAGTGAAAAAGCCCTCAGCAAAATTGTGACTGCTGCGGAGTTAAAAGACACTGATCGAGTTCTGGAAATTGGGCCAGGAACGGGAATCCTAACGCGACCGTTATTGCAAGCGGCACAGTCTGTTGTTTCGGTGGAAATCGATCGTGATCTGTGTGACTTGCTGGGGAAGAAGTTAGGAAAAATTGAAAATTTTTTATTGCTGCAAGGTGATTTTCTATCTCTAGAGTTGTCGCAATTATTACAGCCCTTTGAGCCGTTTCAAAACCCTAACAAAGTTGTTGCAAACATTCCGTACAACATCACCGGGCCGATTCTTGAGAAATTGCTAGGACGCATTGCAGAACCGAATCCCCAGCCTTTTGAGTCGATCGTGCTGCTGGTGCAGAAGGAAGTGGCATTACGGGTCTGTGCCAATGCTGGAAATCACAACTACGGTGCGCTGTCGGTACGGGTGCAATATTTAGCGGATTGTGAGTTTCTCTTTGATGTCCCTGCGCAAGCATTTCAGCCGCCGCCCAAAGTCGATTCTGCGGTAATTCGGATTAAGCCCCGTCCGATCGCGCAACCGGCCCAAAGTCCCAAGCATTTAGAGACGATTTTGAAGCTAGGGTTTGCCAGTCGGCGCAAGATGTTGCGGAATAACCTGAAGAGTTTAATTGAACCCAATGACCTGAATGGGTTACTAGAGTCCCTATCCCTCAATCCTCAGGTGCGGGCGGAGGATCTCAGTGTGGAGAATTGGGTCAATTTGAGCGATCGATTATTGGCGCGATCGGGAAATGAGATCTTGGACAGTGAGCGATCGGACAGCGCAAGCATGGCAAATAGGATAGAGGGAGGCTCGGAAGCATGACACGGTCTTACACACTCATTGCACCCGCAAAAATCAACCTGTATTTAGGCATTGTGGGTAGCCGAGCCGACGGGTTCCATGAACTGGTCATGGTGCTACAAAGTATTGGTCTGGCCGATACGGTGACGGTGCAGGAAATTCGTGGCCAGGACATTCAGATTACCTGCGATCAGCCCGATGTGCCCGTGGATGAAACCAATTTGGCTTGGAAAGCAGCGGATTTGATGCGGCGCAATTTTCCCGAAGCAGCGGCTAAACATGGGGGCGTGGCGATCGCAATCCAAAAACGCATCCCCATGGGGGCAGGCTTAGCAGGGGGATCGGCGGACTGCGCGGCGGTGCTGGTGGGGATTGATCTGCTGTGGAATTTAGGGCTGACGCAATCGGAATTGCAGGATTTGGCGGCCATGCTGGGGTCAGATATTCCCTTCTGTGTTTCCGGCGGCACCGCGATCGCGACAGGGCGGGGGGAAGTGCTCGATCCTTTGCCTGACCTCGACAATATCTATGTGGTATTGGCGAAGTATCGTGATTTGCCAGTATCGACCCCCTGGGCGTACAAAACCTTCCGCGCCAATTTTGGCCACACCTATCCCGAGAGTCCCGAAGCGCTGGATGGTCGCAAGCGGGCCATGCAGTCCGGGGAAATGATGCAGGCGATCGCCCACAAAGATGCGAAGGCGATCGGGCGGTTGCTCTACAACGATTTGGAAAAGGTGGTACTGCCGGAATATCCCCAAGTGCAAGCGTTGCGCGATCGCTTCGCGGAAATTGGCTGTCTGGGCACGATGATGTCGGGTTCTGGTTCGACGGTCTTTGCCTTAGCGGAATCCCAGGAAGCAGCGGAGACGATTTGTTCTAAGATGCGATCGATGGTTCCCGATGAAGATTTGGAACTCTGGGTGACGCAATTTAACCAGTCGGGTGTTCGTTTAGCTGCAACGTAATTAGATCCGGAGCAAATACATAGGGGTACAAGAACATGACTAACGAAGATAATAGAGATTCAATCACAACAACCAACGCTGAACCAAATAATGCGCCAACACCATTACGCTGTTTTGTAGGCGCGATCGTTGCGGCAGGAATTTCTTACTTGGCATGGAATCTAACTCAGTCGATCGCACTAGCCTTTGCCGCCAAGCAAATCACCTCCGATAATATGATTGTGATTCGGATCTCGATCGCGGTGCGAACTCTTGTAGTGGGATTATCGACCTTTGGGGCAGGAATTTTTGGATTTGCAGCTTTGGGATTAACTGGTCTTGGGATTAAGTTACTGATTGCCCCAGATAAACCTTCAGAAAATTCCTAAGCGAGCTGAGTAAGTTGATATTAGCCTTACGACTAAAAAACGAGGCCAACGACTATGCTTCCATCGGCTTCTAGATAACATTGTTCGATGAGCATCCACCCTCGAATAACAATCCATATGGTCTATGACACCAGCTATGATGATCGGGGCCATGTCACCCGTGAAATCGATGCGTCAGGCAAAATCGCGGCGGATCTACAAAGAGAACAATTGGGTAAAGTCGGAAACGGTGATTTTAGCTCGATCGGCTTTTCCCAGAATGCGATCGCGATTCTAAGTCATCGATCTGTCTAGTCTTGACGTTCCAGCCAATTGGTGAGGTCATCTATCGACTCAAAATCGAGCAAATTTTCACCGAGGGATTCGAGCTGAGCGATCGAGAGGGTGTTGATTTGATCGAGGGTGCGATCGTCAATGAAGCCAAACTTACGATTCAGTAGACGAATGAGGATTGCTCGTTCCCCTGAAATCAATCCCCGTTCTTCAGCCATGCGTTCCCATGTGGTGACATACTTCATTTGCCTTGCCTCCTCAAATGCCTTCAACTCAACCTGGAATTGCTTCTCCCACGCCTCCGGTAACCACATCAGCCAATCCAGGAAGTGGTTCATCTCCAGTATATCCTGGTCACAATAGCCACGGTCATACAGCATTGTCGTCAAGCGATAGCGCCAGTTCTTTCGCTGTTCAGGCTGATTATGCGTCTCCTTTGTCTTAAGCTGTGCCATCACAACCACGGCAAAGGGATTGCGGCTCTCCTCCAATCCGGCCCAATCAGACTCATAATCGAGTAACTTAATCGTCGGAAACCGAAACTCGGTCGAACAGCCCCAAAGCGCATCCCGAAATCCGCCCGGTCGCCAAGTTTTGCTATCGTCGGGCAGAATTGCCAAACTGACCACGGGGCAGTTGTACCGATCGCGTAGCCGATAGTTATAGCTATACATTCTGGCCTCGAAGCCCGATTCATCTTCATTTTGGACTTCAATGTGACAAATGACGATCGCCTTCTCACCGCTGAGACGATGCACTTCTACGAGCTTATCCGCATAGCGTTTGGGCATTTCAGCATCCCGCACCACCTTTTGCAGCTCCTTGTCCAGAAACCGAGTTGGCGTTGACCAATCAATATCAGCTTCAATAGGAGGGAAGAAAAATGCCAGAAAATCTCTGAAATATAGTTCTATAAACGTTTTCCAGGGATTGTCATAGTCGGTCTTAGCGGTTTGAGGCTGGCTCATGCTGCAGAACAAAAAAGTAGTTTAAATGTTCTAAATTCTAGCAGCTTTGACCCAGCGTTCAATTTGATCAATCATACTGTTCTATATCTGTGATTCTATAGATTCTGCTTGCTGCATTTGTTGTTCCTGCGCCAAGTTTTTTTCTAGCCATTGGATCTCAAGGTGAAGATTATCCAGATCCCACTGGCGAACCTGTTGAGCATAGGGATTATCCGCATAGTCTCGGATAATCCATGATTTACCCTGCCCTGTCCAGACTTCTAACTGTCGCCGACAAGCTGCTAAACGATGTTCCAACAACTGCACCCGTTCGATCGGGGCAATTTGCTCAAAGAAAAAGAATTTAACCATAAATCGTGTTCGACTATTGACCCAGCTTTCGTAGGGATGGTCGAGTATTTGCTCTCGCCAGTATTGCTGCCCTTCGGGGGTAATGGCATAGACTTTGCGTCGAGGTTCGGGAGCCGGCGGTTTAGGGGCAGGAAGGGTTTGAACTAGGCCATCTCTTTCTAATCGCCTTAGCAAAGGATAAATTGAGCCATAGTTGACACTAATCCAACCACTCATAAATTGCTCTAACTGCTGTTTAAGGCGATAGCCATGTAAGGGCTTGTGAGTTAGCAAACCTAGGGTTGCAAGTTCTAACATAGGGCAGAGGATCGTGACAGATACGAAGGAGGTGGACAAAGAAAGCGTGACCAACAAAGGCAGTCGGTGACGACTAATCACTGTATTGCATATATCAACTTGATATATCAGGTTATGGTATCTTTACAAGAGTTGATCCTCAAAATATTTAAGCTAGTTCAGTCTAAGACTGAGCTAATGGGTGATAGCTCTTGCGCAAAGAGTCTGTTGTGAGACAACAGACAGAGCTATTTCCCCTGATCAGATTTATTGTTCAGTTTTGATTGTTTAGTGTTGGTTTGCTCATTCCTCACCCTTTTCTTCTATGCTGAAACGGATCATTTCACATCTCATTTCACCTAAATTGTTAGGTGCGTTTAAAGCGCGGGGCAAATGGCTTCAGAGACTGTTGATCACAGTTTTTCTATTGGGGTCTGGCGGACTGGTTGGCTGTAGCTTGATGCCCCCTAGCGAGGCGCAAGGGGATCCCAGATCTCAAGATGACTCTGTAGCGGTTGATACACAAGTGGCCCAGACGAGCGAGTTAGCCGATCGCATTGAATATGTCGGAACTACACGTCCCTACCGTCAGGTGTCGCTGCGATCGCAGGGTGCAGGACAACTGTTAGATCTGCGGGTGGATGTGGGGGATAGCGTCAGTCGCGGGCAGTTTTTAGGGCAGTTAGACGATCGAGTCTTAGCGGCGACGGTGAATGAAGCCGAAGCCGAAGTGGCGGTACGCCAGTCGGAAGCGGTTAGTTTGCAGGCGGATGTGGATAATGCCCGTGCCCAAGCGGAACAAGAGCGCATCAAACTCCAGCAAGCGCGATCGGATGCCCAACGGCTCCAGCAATTATTTAAAGAAGGTGCCATTTCTGAACAACAGGTTGAACTCGCCAACACCAATGCAAAAACAGCGGAACAGGCTCTCCGTGCTACAGAACAGCAGGTTCGCAATCGTCAGCAGGCAGTGATTGCAGCCCAGCGGCGCATTGAAGTGCAAAATGCCCTCGTGACTCAGGAACAGGAGCGGCAGTCCTTCAGTGTGCTGCGATCGCCCATTAATGGCGTTGTTTTGGCAAAAGCCCTAGAAATGGGCGATTTGGCCCAGGTGGGGACGGAGGTGCTCAAGCTGGGTGACTTTAGCCAAGTCAAGGTGGAAGTGCAGGTGTCTGAGTTGGAACTGGCGAAGATTCGGGTTGGCCAAACGGCGCAAGTGCGTTTAGATGCTCGACCCAAGGAGACACTAACGGGGCGGGTGACGCGCATTTCCCCAGCGGCAAACCCCAGCGATCGCTTGGTGCCTGTAGAAATTACGATGCCGAACCCCGATGGGCAAATTGGCAGTGGTTTATTGGCGCGAGTTCAATTTGGTCAACGCAACCAAAGCAAAATCGTGGTGCCCGAAGTTGCGCTCAATCTGGATCAGCCCGGTGGAAAATCGCGTAACGCCGATCGAGCAGGCAAACCAGGACCAGCCCCTCGACGATCGACAGGTTCTATGAAATCTGGGGGGCCCGGTGCATCGAATTCATCCAACTCAAAACCGCTGTCAAAAACAGCAACCATTTTTGTGGCAGAGCGGGATGGGGAACAGACTAAAGTGGCTAAACGAACTGTCCAACTGGGCGATCGGGCTGATGGTCATGTGGAAGTGCTCAGCGGCTTAGCGATCGGCGAGTCTATTGTTGTCCGCAGTAGTGGCGAGTTAGCCGAGGGGCAGTCTGTGCGCCTCAGTCTGCTGTCAGAGAAACCAACCGATAATCGTCAGCGTTAACGCTGTTGCCCCGTGATTCCTCCCTGCTTGAAACCATTATGAAAACATTGGTTCAAGCGAATTGGAATGAATTTGCAACGCAAGCAAATCCTGAAAACATTACGCTTCTCGGATAGCTATGAGTTCTATTGACCACGATCGTTCCAGCAATGGCTTAAGTGCAACTCTAAAGTCTGGGTTCAGTATCAGTGGCACCGCCATTCGCCAACATATTGGGACTTTGATGTTAACCCTCGCGGTCATCATCCTAGGGGTTTTCTTCATTTTCAACTTGCAAGTTGATTTGCTGCCCTCCATTACCTATCCCCGCATCGGGGTACGCATCAACACGCCGGGAATTTCCCCCACTGTCGCGATCGATGAAGTAACGAAGCCCCTAGAGGAAGCCCTGTCAGCCACCGAAGGCGTTGTTCAGGTGTATTCCCAGACCCGCGAAGGCCAAGTCGGTTTGGATTTATTTTTTAAACCGGGTGGCAATATTGACCAAGCCTTAAATGACGCGACGGCTTCCCTCAACCGGGCCCGAGGCAACCTACCCGCCACGATCGAGCAACCCCGATTGTTTAAAGCCGATCCATCGCAGTTACCCGTTTATGAATTGGCGCTGACCTCTCCCTCTTTGGATTCTGCGGCGTTGCGGGTCTTCGCCGATGAAGAACTGGCGCGGGAATTGGGCGTTGTGGCTGGGGTCGCAGCGGTTGATGTGTCCGGTGGTCTGGAAGAGGAAGTCCGCGTGCTCGTCGATTTAAACCGTTTGCAAGCCTTGGGGGTCGGGCTAAATGAGGTGCTGACGGAATTGCGAGAAAGCAATCAGGATGTCTCAGGGGGCCGCATTCTGGGCAATACGTCAGAACCGTTAACGCGCCTTGCAGGACGATTTCGCGATGCCCGGGAAATTCGGGATTTATCCTTTGAAGCTGGAACGGTTGCTGCCACGGGAGCTAGCACGGGCGATCGCACCTCTTCTAGCAATTCCAGTAACAATGCTCCAACTGCCACAACTCGGCGACGGGTTTATTTACGGGACTTTGCTGAGGTCAAGGACGGTACAGAAGAACAGCGCATTTTCGTTAACCTGAATGGGCAACCGGCGGTTAAAGTCAGCATTCAAAAACAGCCCGATGCCAACACGATCGCCGTGGTGAACGCGGTGAAACAGCGCATTGACGAGCTGAAGCGATCGGGGCTGATTCCCCAGGACATGCAACTCCTGCCAACGTTGGATGAATCGATTTTTATTCAGAACGCAGTCTCTAACGTCACGTCTTCAGGGATTTTTGGCGCAGGATTAGCAGCCCTTGCGGTTTTATTATTCCTCGGTTCTTTGCGCCAAACATTGATTATTGTTCTAGCGATTCCCTTGGCGACCTTGGCAGCCATTATTTTAATGCAGTTATTTGGGCTATCCATTAACGTGTTTAGTTTGGGTGGCCTCGCCCTCGGAGTGGGGATTGTGGTGGATAACTCGATCGTGATGCTGGAAACGATCGCTGAAGATACGGGAATGACGCCGGGAAGTGAAACACGATCGTCCCTCTCGCCCCAACAAATTATTGCAACGTCCATTCAAAGTGGTCAAAGTGTAGAATCTGCACTGTTGGCTTCAACAGCCACAAACCTGGTGGCCGTTTTACCGTTTTTGATGATTGGCGGATTCATTGCCCTTCTGTTTAATGAGTTAATTCTAACCATTAGTTTCTCTGTTGCTGCATCCATTGTAGTTGCTGTCACCATCGTTCCCATGCTAACGTCACGGCTCTTGGCCATTCCCCGATCGAGCGGCGTTAGCCAGCTATGGATTTTTAGAGCCTTTAATCAACAGTTTCTGCTGGCCACTCGCCAGTATGGTGCCGTCCTGCGCCAAGTTTTGCAGCATCGGTTTTTCGTGGTGGCTGCAACATTTTTGGTCTTAGGCGGCGGAAGTTGGTTCGTCATTGATAAAATTCCCCAGGAAATCCTACCGCGCATTAATACAGGACAGGCTAACCTGATTGCGCAATTCCCATCGGGTACGCCCCTCGCCACGAGCCAAAAGGTGATGGCAGCGGTGGATGAGATTTTGCTGAATCAGCCGGAAACGGATTATGTCTTCACGACGGTGGGTGGGGTGCTGTTTGGCAGTAGCACGAGCGAAAATGCCCTGCGCAGTTCCAGTAATATTACGCTCAAACCAGGGGCGAATGTGTCGGCCTACATCGATCGCGTGACGCAAGAACTGAATCAACTCAACCTTGTCGATATTCTGCTGCGGCTCAATCCGGGGCAGGTGCGGGGTTTAATTTTAAACAATTCCCCAGTGCGGGGGGCCGACATCGATGTTATGCTGCAAGGCACCAATCCAGAGGCCCTGGCCCAAGCGGGCCGCCAAGTTCTCGGTGCTTTGGGTGAACAGGCTACGCTGTCTCGCTTTCGGCCCGATGCCGATCGCCGTCAACCGGAACTACAAATTCGGCTCGATCGGGAACGGGCCGCCAATTTGGGACTGAATGTTGAAGATGTGGGAGCAACGCTAGAAACGGCGATTCAAGGCTCGATTCCGACCCAGCTTCAGCGGGGAAATCGCCTGGTGGATGTGCGGGTTGAGTTGGATAATGCAGCGATTCGTCAGCCGTCCCAGCTCCAGCAACTCCCGTTGTTTACGGCTGATAATCGTTTGGTGCGGCTAAGTGATGTGGCCAGCATTGAACTGGGAGAAGCCCCGGGAGAAATTCAGCGGATTAACCAACGACAGGTGTTTTTGATTGCGGGGAACTTGAAGGAAGGCGCTAGTTTAAGTAATGCCTTGGCGGAAGTCGATCGCATTTTCAACTCCCTGACTCTGCCGGAAGGCGTCAGTCGGTTACCCAGTGCAGCCGCACAAAGTAATCAAGACATTCAGGGGGCATTGCCTGTACTCGGCGGGTTAGCAGCTTTTCTAGTGTTCGTCGTGATGGCAGTACAGTACAACTCTCTAGTTGATCCGCTCGTGATTATGTTCACGTTGCCCTTAGCGCTATCTGGTGGAATTTTAGGGTTATTTGTGACCCAAACCGCGATCGGGGCGACGGTGATTGTTGGGGCAGTTCTGTTGATTGGGATTGTGGTCAATAATGCGATTTTGATGGTGGAATTGGCTAATCAAATCCGCGATCGAGATCAGGTGAGTCGTCGAACTGCCATTTTGCAAGCGGCTCCCCAACGGTTACGCCCGATTTTAATGACCACGATTACAACGGTTGTGGGGATGTTTCCCTTAGCATTGGGCATTGGCCAGGGTGGAGAATTTCTCAAACCATTGGGGATTGTTGTGTTTTCTGGATTGGCCCTCGCAACCTTACTCACGTTATTTATTATTCCCTGTCTCTATTTGTTGCTGCATGATTTCTTTGGAGGCCGATCGAACGATCACTTTCCCCCAGAGTTTGAGATCGTGAATCCGCAGGAATCTCTGTCTTGCTCTTACCAAGAGGAGGTTGGGGTGGCCAAAACCGATCGTAATCTTTAGGATGAGCTAATAGGTTGACTGATTTTCTGAATGCTAGGCTAGGGTGGCATTGAGGAATTGAGGTCAACCTATGCTGTATTTTTGGCAACGGTATTGTGGGCAAAGGGGCTTTGGGCAACGGTACTTTGGGCAGAGGGGCTTTGGGCAATTAAGTCTAGCAGCATTGATCTTGCTGGCGATCTCGCCTAGGGCGGTTGCCAATCATGCTTTCTACACGAAACCGGAAATCAATTCCAGCGGCGATTATTTAACCAATGCTGGCCCAGTGCAAGGATCGGTATCGAGCGGTTCATTACAAGCTGGAGCGCTGTGGCGAGTCGTCAGTTCGCGGTTGAATTGTCGGCAGGATTCTGAACTGACGGCGGCGATTTCGAGGACGTTTAGCCAGGGCACGATTTTGCAAGCAGATTTAGGCAGAGGCGGGTCGGATGAAGTGCTTTACAACGCAAAGGATCGCCAAGGAAAAACGTGGATGCGGGTGCGGAGTCGGAATGGACAAAGTTATCAATGCTACGTCCGAGCCAACAAGCAATATATTCAACCCGTGATGACTCGATAGGGGGATTAAGATTCTAGTCACCTCCTTAAAGGCGCTATTAGCCCAACACGATTGCAGGAAACCAACTACAGAAAAGTGAGATTGATCCCACTTTTCTGCATATTTCAGCTCAATGGACGGAATGCTTTATTGACTGTTGACTTCTCCATTCAAAAGCACATCATTCCCCTCTCCTCCAATCAAAATATCGTCTCCATTGCCACCATCTAAACGATCGTCGCCTGCACCGCCTAGCATCACATCGTCGCCATCGTCACCCAATAAAGTGTCATTCCCGAGTCCACCAAGCAAAATATCGTTGCCAGTCCCTCCAGACTGAATCAACGTGCCATTGTTACCAGAGAATAAACTTCCGTCAACAATATCATCCCCACCTAGGGCATGAACTAAGAATTGATCGATTTTATCCATTCCAACAACTGTGATTTTTGGAATGAGGCCATTGATTACGACGCTGTTGGCGTTATCACCCACGGCTATTACATCGTCACCATTGGTGCCAAAAATATTAATTTGATCGCTGATGCCATCCCCCGTGGCCACACCCGCTGCGGCCAAATTCACAAACACTTCTTGTAAATCGGTGCCTGCCAACGATTTGATATTAATCGTATCTGCACCCCCTAAGGTATTGAGTTCAAGCTTCTCCGTATCATTGAGATCCATGACAATATTAGCGACATTGCGGGTGAAGAGTACCCGTCCGCCGTTGGCTGAAACTTCAAAGATTTCGGCGATATTGGCTCCATTAAACCGCAGTGTATCAAAGCCTGCCTGACCTTCTACAACATCACTACCATCACCGGGATCCCATTGGAAGATATCATCGCCTGCACCGAGAAACGCAATGTCATCGCCACGGTTACCATCAATAAAGTCGTTTCCTAACCCGCCGAATAAGATATCTACACCCACTCCACCCAGGATCGTGTCGTCTCCATCGCCACCATCAGCGGTAAATTGAATCAAGTCACTGCGGAGGGTCGTGGCGCGAAGGGTGTCGTTCCCCCCGAGGCCGTTAACGGTTAGTTTGTCGGTGGTTTCTGCACCGTTGATTTGAACGGCAGCGGCGAGTCCAGTAATCAGATGACCACTATTATTGCTGGTGAGATCGATCATGTCTGCGGCGTTGGTTCCATTGATGATGATCGAATCAAGTTTACTATCTCCAAGGGCGTTCCCGATCGAGGCCCCGAGGTTGAGTCGAATGTCTTTCACATCCGTTGTCGCTAGGTTGTTAACGGTAATTGTATCTGCACCTCCCAATGCATTGACATCCACCCGTTCAATATCGTTAGTATCCATGACGATATTGCCCAAGTTGCGGAAGAAGCGCAGCCGATCGCCGTTGGCAGAGAAGTCAAAGATTTCATCACCGTTGGATCCGTTGAAAATCATGGTGTCCAGCCCCAGTCCCCCCTCTACGAAGTCACTGCCATCGCCGGGATCCCATTGGAAGACATCATCTCCTGCGCCGAGAAAGGCAAAATCATTACCCCCGTTGCCGTCGATAAAATCATTACCCGCTTCGCCATAGAGGTAGTCGATCGCGGAGCCACCTTTGATAATGTCGTCACCTAAGCCACCAAAGATGCGGGCGGTGGGTAATGTGCCTTTGCTTTCGTCAATGGTAATGGTGTCATTTCCGCCTAAGCCAAAGACTTGAATTTGACTATTGCTAGAGAAACTACGACGGTTTCCAAAAATCTGAACACTACCGTTATTAATTTCTAGATCACCAGCGGTATTTCGACCAATGGTAATTGCATTATTTTGGTTGTCACCTATAACAAATAGGGAACCATCATTGAAGGGAGAGAAGAATGCAAAAATTCCCATGGGAGTCTCCGTAAGTTGAGGGCTAACTAAAGGGGAAGCGTTGGCTACGGGGCCGGTCAAATGGATGATTCCTCGTAGTTAGATCGTTCCACGACCGAGTTGGGAGATTTATGCAGCGATCGACGATCGAAGCTATACCAAACTTACAAATCAAAGGAAAATTAGCACATATAATATTTCAGATCGGCGGATTACGGATCTCGTGGGTTTTGGCTCGATCGTCCAACCAGTGCTAATGACGAGGCCCAACGTTGGAGAGTTTCAATCCATTGTTAAAGATATCCTCAGCGATCGTGATGCCTAGCGGTACAGTCCCGACATTGCGCGCTAGCTCAGGAGTACCAGCACCATCTGCTGCAAAAGCATCAAAGACCCAATGGACACCCAGAAATACATTGCTGCGATCGTTGATGCCGTAGAACAGGCGGGTGATGTGCAGGGTAGCCAAGCCAAAAGTAGCGTGGCCCGAAGGGGGGCGTGAAGTTCTTTTCCATCGTTTTGTTTTTGAGTTGGTTTTGGGCGCTCCGAGGGGCAGCCAGTTAATATCTGACCCGCAGACAGTAACTCTGTCCCTGTCCTTTGGCCCAGCTGCAGGGACAGATCGTTTTCTTGAACGCCTAAAACGGGTCGCCATAGATCATGAACGTATTTCTGATCCCAGGCATGATGCCTGCATCTCCCATAGTGGCATTGATCAACGCAAACAGACGGACGTTTTGATCGGTGCTGTTGTTGCGAGCGATCGCGATGATCTGGATGATTTGGTTATACAACCGAGGAGGTGTGCCTAACTCTGCTGCACCATCGTAGCCCCAATCGATGCCAATCAACATTTCAGTAGCAGGACGAGGAGAAAAGCCTGGGGGTAATGTTCCCCTGCACTCTAGTAGGATGCCTTTGCCGCGAACCTGTTGCAGAGCCGTGAAATATTCAGCACTTCCAGGCTGGGGTGAAGCGTCTAGTTCATGACGATCGGTAATAGAAAAGCCCCGTGACTTTGCACCATAGAACGGTGCACAAAATCCTTATGGCACTACCTACGGTTAGAGTCAGGCGAGGACCGATCATCACCAACCGACTTCCCATCAACAATTCCATAAAACGTTAATTTTCTATTCGAAATTTCAGTTTTTCAGGGGGATTTCTACAATTAAAAGTAGGTAAAACCTCTGCAAATCTCTAATATTAGCCTCTGACTTAGTTTCTGAACTCAGCTTCTTGCACATTTGTATCTAAGATATTTACTTCTCACGCCTCTACCTCTCACGCTCCTATCTGTCACATTGGTTCCCCCTAAAGCTTGCTCCTAGAGCTTGCTAAAGTGAGGTTGCCAATTGAGATTAGTAAGAGAGTTTATCCAAGTTCTCCTTTATGGAAGATCATACCTAACATCATTGGAATAACTATTCACGAAGTAGACTGTAGGCAACATTTTACAACTGCTTTTTGAATAACTATGGAATGCTTAGGGAATAGGTTGATCTCGGAAAAGTGATTTGAATGTATTATTTCGGGTCGTTTTTCTAATTGGTTACATCATCACGATCGAAAATTGAATCTTCATCTATCTTCGATCGTTCCTAACCTTTCTTGATGGGAATTAATCCAACATTCGAGACTCTACTTAAGGATTGAGAGTGAAACGGATAGAAATTCTTTTATTGAGAAGAAAACCCAATATCTCTCAATGCCGCAGAGTACTTGGAAAATGCATCTATCCCTTAAGAACGCTGATAATCGAGGTTTTTCGATCGTTAGTCACCAATCTAATTGTCAGGTCAGCAACCACACACTCTAGGACATGATTTTGGAAAGAAAACTATGCTGAAATCTAATCGCTTATTGACAAAACTGTTACTCTCCGGAACTACCCTTGTAACAGTATTACTTTTGAGTGCTTCTCTAGGGCAAAGCCAGTTTCCTGGCCCCATTCGGGATCCTATTATCAAGCGACCGGATGTCATTAAGCCGATTGGTCTCACCCCAAAAATTATTATGGAACGGGTTCCGCTGGAATCGCCTAAAGGAATGCGGATCTATGCAATGAAGCGATTACAAATTCAGCCAAACGTAATTGAACAATTACGTTTGCAACAAAACCTCATTGCTAAGCCGAGGCTCAATACTCTGCCCAATCTTCCACAACCTTTCCTGTCGCCCTTAGTTCTTTCTCCCACAAGGCTCAAGACCTTTGTCGAACCGGATCAGTCCTTTACTCGATTGTCGCTAGATGAAGAGACAGGTCATATCTTTTTCTTACCTCGCGCTGAACAGTTGGCAACTCAGAAGATTACGCTGCTGAACCGGAATGAAGCGTTGAAAGTTGCATTGAACCACGTGAATACGCTGAAATTGCTACCAGCGGACAGCAGTCAATTTGAACCACGCCAACTAATCACCCTGCAAAAAGCAGATGTCAAGCAAGGTCAATCACCCATAACCCAGAATGTCTTGCAAACGGTGATTTTCTCCAGAACCCTCAATCAAAAACCTGTGATTGGAGAAGGGTCGCAGCTCTTGGTCGATCTAGGTAATCAAGGCAAGCTGGAAGGTCTGGAACGGCGATTGCAACAGTTGGTGCCAACCAACTTGCCAACTGAACTTCGCAGCGATCGAGAAGTCTACGATGAAATTGAAAGCATGTTGAAACAGAAGTTTCAGGGTGCTTCAGAAATTCGTGTGACTCAACCCAGTTTGGTCTATTCCGGTAACGATCGTAGATACGTGCAACCTGCTTATACCTTTACCGCTGAAATTTCTTCGCCCAATTCAGTCGGTAAAGCCTTCTTCTCGGGCTTAGTTGCAGCACTGAAGAATCCACCGGAACCCGTCGTGGTGGAAGATACTCAGGCTCGTGAGCTACCGGGTGAACCGAGTGGCGTGAAGCAGCTACAATCCGACAAGCTAGCTCAGCTACCAGGAGGCCCCACCGGATCGGTGCTCCAAAGCCCAACGGTAGGTCGGTATGTAGTGCGGAACGATCACAGCGCTTGGGTAGATGATGCCAATGATTTTAAAAATGGCATGGCTTGGGGCAAACTCATGGGCTTCCCAACCATTAACTATGGTGACTACTATTGGGATGAACCTCGGCTCTGGCTCAATCAGGAAGATTCCTTTGTAGACAAGTGGAATGTTGTGCTGATGGAAGGCCATGGAGCCAATTGGCTATTCACAACACGCAGCAATTGTTGTGACATTGTGGATCTCAACTTGGCAACGCAACCGGCCTATGGCGATCACGGTGGCAGTAGTATGCGGTATCTGTTCTTGAAAGGCTGTTCGATTATTCCGGCTCCACCCGATCGCGCCAACTGGCCTGATCCCTGGTGGCGTGTATTTAAGGGATTACGGCAAGTGGCAGGTTTCCGCACAACTATGTTTATCAATGATGATATTTCCTATCACTTTGGATATCACATTGCATTGAATTCGCGGATTCTAGATTCCTGGTTCCATGCAACCAATGGGTCATCTTCCTATCAATGGCAACGAACCCATGGTGGCGAAGTGACAGGCTATGGGGCAGTGGTCATGATTCCAGGCCATGAAGGCGATGGCATCTATTTTACGAATCCTGCACCGCCTGCAACTTCAACCGGGCTAACAATCTGGTGGCAACATTAACCGGTTTGTCACATCAGCTGCTGCCAATCTCTCAGTCAGTTGATTTTGTGTGCTAGTCATTAACAACTCCTTCAAGCGTGTGACTCACCGATCGTGGTTATTTCCTTTACCAAGCAATGTTCTCTGTTTCAGGCGTTGCTGGAAAAGTTGGCAGCCGCGATCGGTTTTTTAATTTGGGTCAGAGAAGTTTTTGCGGTTTGAAATTGTTTATCACTTTGATCTCGGGGGATTTCCCGCAGTACTGACCCAGAATGCTCATCACAACCCGCTTCTCTGGGTTTATCCAAAGAAATGGAAAACCGCTCTAATACGCTATTCCTGCGGATCGGGTGAATGTAGCTGGTAAATACAGGTTAAGACCACAGGTCAAACGATCGTTGAAACTGGTCTAAGCTCAGTAAATGAAGTCGATCGCTCTGTTGAGCAATATCTCGATCTCGCAACAGGTTATAGCCCCAATCCGCTAAAAATAGTTCTACATCTGTTAACTCAGGATGCTTTTCAATCATTTGCAACGTCTTGAGGCGATCCTCAATAAACCAAATCGTCCCATAGTGGGGTTTAAGCTGGCGCAGAATTTCGTACTTAGGCCGTTGTTTTTCTTTGCCAAACAATCGATCGTCTTGAATTTCAACCCCTTGTTCTTGCAGTAATTGGCGAATAAATCGCGCTTCTTTAGTGCTAATAATCACGAAATTTTCAGTCGCCTTGAGCCGATCGATGACCCCTGGATAGAAGCGATGTTCGCTGAGCCAACTTGGAAGATCCTGCGCAATCCATTGATCGCGAATCCTATCCACGATCGCGCCCACTTCCTTAGGATTCAACCGATGGTGATGCAAAAGTTCTAATGCAAGATTCGGCCACTCTTGCAAGATGACAGCTTCGCTAAACCCTGACTCAAGGGCATGGATCAAAACTGGCATCTCCCAGCCCGTTTCCACGACGGGACGCAGTCGATAGAAGGTCTGGGCCACTTCCTCGGTAGGGGGTGTCTTGTCTGGATTCCAGAGCTGGCAATAGGCACGCCAAGCAGTCTGAAAATATTCAAACAGACCGTCACAGATGACACCATCAAAATCTAAAGCCAGCAAACTAGGACTACGCATATTTAAGAGGAGTTACCCATCAGGGAACCGAGGAAGGACACTGTGATCAACGCTGTTATGAAGGAACGTTGTTATAGAGTAGCTTAAGCTAAGCTGGTCTTCTTGCTCAGTAATCTAGCAATCTCCCCTTCCTCCTCGCCCTCAACAGGCATCCTTCAGAACGGGCTCCATTACCTAGCAAAACAGCACGCGACTATTTTGCCTGCCTTCGCTGCTTTAGCGCCCTCAAATGCTGTTTTACAAGCTCTGCGGAGGGTCGATCGTCTTGGACTAGATACAATTCCGCCGCCTTGACAAAACTACGAGTTGCTTGATCGTCCTGCCGTAGATTAGCCAAACAGAGCCCCCGATCGTGATAAGCTTCGGCCAAATCAGCCTGGGTTTGTAGCACTGCATTAAACGCATCGAGGGCACGGCGATAATTCCCTGCACAATAGGCGCTCACCCCAGTCTGAAATAAATAATGCACTGCATCAGGCAAGCCCGGTGGTGCTGGTATCACTTCTAGAAACAAGACAGCCACACTGCCGGACCCTTTGTAAGCCCAGAAAAGCGATCCCGCGCCGATCGTTGCGATCCCACTCAATGCTAGCAAGGCAATTACCAAATCTGCGTTATCCATAGCAATCTAGAACGACTGAAATCAATCAATTTTTAATGATTCAAAAAACAGAAATCGTAATTGATTTATCAAGGTTAATAAAAACTTATAAATCATTCAAGTTCAATAAAAAACAATCAAAAATTAACTCTATGAATTTGAGTGAACAAAAAAGGATGCGCTATTGAAAACGCATCCCCTATATCCGTAAAACAAGCTAACCTACACCAGTTTCAACGTAGGATAACTGACAATCATGTCATCACTGGTGAAGACATCCCCTTCTGCCTGCGGCGTCCACAGCACTTCCAAGGCCATCAGCCGATCGCTGGAGACACTTCCCAAGGCACTCAGGGCCTTTCGCACATCGTCCGCACTGGTAATTTTAGGTAAATCGATTTTGCCTTCTGCACCAACCACAAGGGTTACTACGATATATTCTCCCGGTGCTTGGGTTGCCAACTCCCCTGGCTGAGCTACGGTGAGAGAGCTACTATCGGCTTGCTTCAGCAGTCCACTGACGTTGGAAAGCGACTCGCCCTTAAACTTACTCCGTTCTGCAAGGGCAATGCGGTTGAATTCCGCTTCCGCCGCCGTCAGTCCTGCATTTTTGGTTTCTCCACCGGCATAGACCCAGTATTCCGGGTGGCGCAGCAACGACAGTGTAGACTCCTGTAACACCTGCGCCAAGCCTGCGTTAGAACTGGTGTCCGCCCGTTGCGCAATGCGATTCAGGTCAGCTTGCAATTCCCGAGCTTGGGCCAATAGCCCCACTTGCAGCTTAGTCACCGAGACTGTGGATGACCCTAAGCTATCTCCTTCACCGGATTGGGCACTGCGTAAGGCACGGAAGGCAAAATTCGCGATCGCGACAAAAATCAGCACGGTGAACAGGCCGCCGAAGGCACCACCACCACCCCAGAAAAACATCCAAGGTGAAGGGAAGAAGAAGAAACTGCTGCCACCGCCGCCATAGTAGCCACCGCCGCCATAACCACCGCCGTAGGAACGGGGTGCGCTGTAGGTTCGGCTGGGGGCCGATCGAAAAGATCCCCCACCAATCCGTCCCCCATAGCTCGCCGCTTGGGCTTGATCCACCGCGCCAAAAAAGAGGGTAAAGATCAGTGCGATCGCAAGAATAGGTTTCAAAAGGGGTTTCAGAAAATGAGTCAATCGAATTTTCATAGCAGCATCCCGCAGAAGTTAAGTCGCATGGCTCAGGCGGATTGGCCGGATGAGAGGACATGCTTCGCTCTTTCTACTTTATCGTTTGCGTCTCCGTTCGGGAATGCGAACCCGGCGTGACTTCAGGTCGGGATTCCCGATCCAACTAGGATTTGGCTTGAATTTCCCTTGAATTTTGCTGTCAATCTAGCCGCCACCCACGATCGTGACCACTTCCAAGCGATCGCCCGCCTGCACTTCTGTGTTTTCCCAAAATTGATGGTGCAAAATTTCACCATTGTATTCCACTGCCACCAAGCGCGGATTCATGCCCAAATGTTCCAACAACTGCGGCAAATTTAGCTTCGGGGGACAAGACTTGTCTTCACCGTTGACTTGTAAGGTAATTGTTTCCATGGAATTCCCACCGTTCGAGTGATTTCAGAATGCAATCTGCGATCGCATTCGTTTGCAAACAACTTTTCCAGCCTACAATTTTCCGGGCGTTCCTGGAGTTGGCTGGCCTCAATCTCTTGACAAATTCACCCAATAAAAAAGCAACCAGGTGGATAGCGTCTGGTTGCGAGAAGTTGAGAGGGCAAACTTGCTTGATAAACCTTTGAAAACACCACAATTGTTGCAACTTGCAACAATCACTCGCCAAAAATTAGCGAGCAGTTAACCATGAGTGGCCAGCGAATCATCCCCTACCAGCCAAAAATCAGCCCTAACAGGGGCAAGCTAAGGAAGCCAACACTTGCAAGAATGATGCCATACCAAATCTGGGCATAGCGTTTTTCAGATCCCTGTTGCCATGTCCAACGATCGCCCCGGCCAATATTGGTCACCCGATAGGTGCTAGCAGGAACAGCATAGGCACTGGTCTTCGGTAGTTGCGCCAAGTGGAATTCGTCGTAGCGAGCCATGCGCGCAAAGGGCAGATCTCCAGTAGTGCGCTGCTGCACCACCCGCCGCCGTTGGAAGGGCACGGTATGATCTCCAAAGTTCGTCAGATATTCTTCAGACTCCAACAGTTCATTAATAAAACTATTTAGGCCCTTGGTAGCCAGAACCGTAGACCAGGCAAACTTTTCCCGATCGTTGTAGACTTCCCGACCCAGCAGCCGCTGGATACACATTTGCACAAACCGATAGTTATTGTTCGTATCGTAATTGCGGGTACGGAAGATCTCGGAAGTGGCCAAACCTCGAATGAACTCCCGAACCGTAATTTGCCCCGAACGCAGTTGCGACTCCAAATAGGGAATCCGCGAACTACTCGTCATCTGTTGTTCATTCAAGATTTGGCGATAGGCAGCCTGGATAACCGCATCCATCTCAATCGCACTCAAAATGGCATCCGTACTGAAGGCCCAAGCCTGTTCGTCACCTGGGACTTCAAAGCCTGCAACCCGTTGATTTTGAGAGGAAGGCGCGTACTCAAGCAAAGGAAGAGACATTGTAAAAATTCTCCTAACAGATTATTCACACCATGCCCTATCGCAAGCAAATCTCAATAAAGCAACAAAAATTCATACTGGTTTGTTGCTTCACCAGTTGCTCGCTAATAGGTAAAAAAGCTTAGTTCGATCCTAGGCTAGGCGATCGAATTACCACTTCCATCATTCAGACATGAACTGTAATATCTTGCTCAAGAAACTTTACACTTGACAGTTGGTTTCAATAGAAGTAACTCAATGTTAATTACAAGTTCTCGTCAATTGGAGAACGCGCCTCCTAGCAATTCTGTTCTCTTGCCACAGCCTAGTGATTTAATTTTGTCTGCACGGAAACAGTTTGCGATCGCAGTTCCCCAATACCACTAAGGCAAGGTGGAGAACCATTAAGTTCAGCGGCTAGTAGCCTTGACGTACTAACCAATAACATGCATTCCACCACGGCAATAATACGGCGGCCAACTGTCAACGTATGCTACACCTACAGCACTTGATGAATACTTTCGACAAGTAGCTCAATGAAATCAACTGCATCATTAACCAACACTTCATCAATGTTTCATCGGCTTCCAATATTGAAAGCCGGGTCTATACCAAATTGATTTATCACTGCTACAAATCCGATCCCCCCTAGCCCCCCTTAATAAGGGGGGA
>MUGG01000118.1 GCA_002148405.1 Alkalinema sp. CACIAM 70d
CTACTTGCCGCGCTTGGCAAGTTCCTTTTGGCGATTCACCTTCCCCGCTGAAGGACATAAATCCGCCAGTTCGCAGGCTTCGCACAGGGGCTTACGGGCATCGCAAATGGCACGACCATGGTAGATCAGATGGATCGAAGTATTTTCCCATTCTGGCTGGGGAAACAATTTCATTAAGTCCCGCTCGATTTTGACGGCATCCTGGTGCTTAGTGAAACCTAACCGATTGCTCAAGCGCGTCACATGGGTATCTACCGTAAAGCCTAAATTCACCCCATACCCCACCGCAGACACCACATTGGCCGTTTTGCGAGCCACTCCCGGCAAACGCGTCAGGGTTTCCATCGTGCGAGGCACCTCCCCTTCGAACTGCTCCAGAATCATCTGGCAGGCTGCCCGAATATTTTTCGCCTTATTGCGGTAGAAGCCCGTCGATTTTACGAGGGATTCCAACTCGTCTAGGTCAGCTTCTGCAAAGGCTTGGGCGTTGGGATAGCGCTGGAACAAGGCAGGCGTGACTTTGTTCACCCGTTCATCGGTACATTGTGCCGCCAGCATGGTGGCAACCAAAAGCTGCAAGGGATTTTCAAAATCTAAGGAACAGGTCGCCCCAGGATATAGCCGTTTCAAACGCACCAAAACTTCTAAGGCCCGTTGTTTTTTGGCCGGGAGACGAGTCCGACGGGTGGGAGGCGTCGCTTCAGCTTGCATGGTAGGTCGTTTTCATGGCAATCAGGACAGAGATGTTTGAGAATTTCCCCCAGGAGAATCAGAGCTCCAACGGGAAAAGTCCCCTAGCAAAACCAATGGCCCGATCGCCGATTTCATCCCAACGATCGAGCCATTGATTCATCCGAAGATTACTGCTGGATCCAGTTAGCGGTATCTCGGATAATCAGAAATACGCCAAGCCCGAGGAGCAACACCAATCCGGTTTGCATAAAGCTCTCTTCAATCCGCTTGGGCACAGGTTTCCCGGACAGCGCCTCAAACAGAATAAAGACCAATTGCCCCCCATCCAGCGCTGGCAACGGCAGAATATTAATCACCGCTAGGTTAATGCTAATCAGTGCAGCAAAGCCAAACAGCCGACGCGGATCATCCTGGGCTAACTGGGCACCCTGACGAACGATCGCCACAGGCCCTGCCACTTGATCAGCCACTTGACTGAACTTGCTGACCAACATACCAAAGCCCGCGATCGTTTGGGTCGTAATCCGATTAAATTCATCGGCGGCCAGGGTCAAGGATTCGATCGGATTGCGGGGCTTTTTGATCTCCACTTTTTCCAGCATGGGAAACAGCCCAATCCCGACCCGACCGACTTTTTTCTTTTGATCCAGTTCCGGTGTAATGGCGATCGTCAGATTTTCCTGCTTGCGCTGCACCTGTAACTGCAATTCCTGGTTAGGGCTGGTTTCGATCGCTTGGCGCAGGCGATCGGGGGAATTACTCGCCGCTGGAATGGGCTTGCCGTTAATGGCTAGAACAACGTCTCCGGCTCGCAGTCCGGCTTTTTCGGCTACAGACGCCTGTTCGACTTTGGGCAGGAGCACCCCTGGTTTAAAAATCGGCGTTGGAATACCGACTGTCCCTGCCTGCGCAACTAAAACAGCATAGGCAAAAATCAGATTGGCAATCACCCCTGCACTGATGACGATCGCCCGATCGAAGACGGGACGATTCCGCAACAGGTTGGGATCCGTGGGGGGAATGTCACTATCTGGATCATCGTCGGGAAATCCCACAAATCCCCCCAAGGGTAATGCCCGCAGTGCATATTCTGTCTGTTTACCTTGGTATTTCCAGAGCACCGGGCCAAAGCCGATCGAAAATCGGTTGGCGTAGATTCCTTGGAGCCGTGCCGCCAAAAAGTGGCCTAACTCATGCACAAAGATCAGCAAGGCGAGAATCAGAATGACCTGAAAAATTGGCATAGATTAAAGGGGAAATCTAGGACAGACACAATTTGAGCAATACAAAAACCAGCAATCCTGAACTAGCACATTGCTGTCAATGTTGCTTCATTGTAGATTGCTGGGCTTCAGACTATCAAACGATCGCAAGGAAATGCTGTTTAGCGATTGCGAAACGATCGAACCAGACTAGCAGACTCTTATACCGAAGAAACTAGGGCTTGGCAGGCTGACTTCCTGTACCCGGCAGGTTGGATTGAATGGGTTGCAGGTTGGCGGAAGCTGCTGGCTGTTGGCCTTGGGCAATCTTTTGAGGTTGCTGGGCAATTTGCAGAGATTTCACCAAACTAGCCATGGCAAACTCCAATTCCTGCCCTGCATCCTGCGCCACCCAAGAGCCATCTTCCGTTTGTTGCCGCAGTTCAAAGTGCAAGTGCGGCCCGGTGGAATTTCCGGTACTGCCCACAAGCCCAATCACCGTGCCCTTTTGAATTACCTCACCCGGCTTCACGAAGAGTTCCGACAGGTGAGCGTATAGGGTTTGTTGGGTGCCGTTGTTATGTTCCAATGCCACAGTTAAGCCATAGCCACCCAGCAAGTCTGCTAGCAGAACCCGTCCGGTCAAAGCAGCCAACACTGGGGTTCCCATAGGGGCACCAATATCAGTTCCGGTATGCATCCGCTGATCCCCCGTGATGGGGTGGATGCGCCAGCCGAAAATTGAAGTAATTTCTGCGGGGATGGCTAGGGGAAAAATTAAGCCCAAGTTGCGAATGGGCGTTAGCTTGGACAGCTTGATGGCGGAGTTGAAGTAGGGTTTCAGCGAAGGGGGGGTAAACTGCACCCCAGCGCTTCCGAAGCTGACAGGGCCTAAGCGCACTGGAGCCGCACTCATGGTTTCCGGAGTGGCGACGGCGTAGGTCGCGGGCGCACTAGAACCGATCGCGACCTTTCCGCTGGTCGATCGACCAGCACCTTGGGAGCCAGAGGCCACATTCGCCCCACCACAGACACTTCCGGCGGTCTTGCCCCACTTCACTGCTTGTTCGCAGCCTGAAGAGCGCTCAGAAAAAATGATGGCATCGGGCGCAATATAGGGGGCTTCGTTCGGTTGGCTAGGTGCTGTTTCCACGGGAGACGGCACAATTTCCACCGGCGGTGCTGTCTCTCTCGCGACAGGAGCCGGTTCATCGGGCAGCGGAGCCGCGCCCATATCTGGGGAAGCTGGGCTCGCGGATGACGGGGCTAAGGATACCTGGGGAGAGGGCTCCGGCAGTTCTAGCTCGATCGGTAGATCATCCGGCTTGGTAGACGCTGGGTTGATCGCCCGATCGCCACCGGACGCAGCAAGCTCAGTGGGCGCTTTTTCAGAAATCAGCAGCTTTAAAGGATCCGAGGTTTGGGCTTGGGCAACGGTGGAACCCAGCATACTCAGGCTCCCCAAACAAAAGCCGATCGTCCGAATCAGCGAGGTTCGGCCATTGCAGCTAGGGGACGGGTTCATCGGGGGACGCTGGGTCATGCTTGTTCTTACTCCTCTACACCCCAGTGGCGGCCTACCGCGAAGGCTCACCGGGGTCAAATGGTTAACTGATTGGGATGAATGATTGGGATGGATGAACGATTGGGATTATTGTTGTCCAGAATAGCCTAACTGCACCATTCCTGGGGGAAGGTATCGGTCTTGGCTAGACTCGGGGTCTGGGCTGGGATTGCCACTGACGGCCTGTTGGATTTCCAGCGAGACTTCCAGCGGGGACATCTCTGCCTTAGACTGCAAGCGAACGTGAAGGTTCCCTTGAGCCGTAACCCCAACCACAACGCCCCTGTAACTTTCCCAGGTGACAGTTTGCCCAAGGTTGACCAACAGATCTAGATACCTGGGTAACATTGCAGCCACACCATAGGTTCGCCAAGTTGCGTAGCCACCTATCACCCCCAAGGTGACGATCGCGGCCAAACTTTCCAAGGATTCTAAACCAGGAACGGGCTGGCTTTGCAAGATCTCCTGCAAACATATTCCTGGGGGGGGGGGTGAGTTACACCAGTTAATCCCAACCCCAACCACCGCCTGATGGATTTTTCCCTGGCGAAGACGAGTTTCGGTCAAAATCCCGCCGAGCTTGCGTCCCTGCAGAACCAGATCATTAAGCCACTTGACTTGTACAGGCACTTGTACAGGTGCTTGTACGGGCATAGGCACTTGTACGGGAAATTCTGTGGGAACTGGCTCAGCAACCTGTAAGGGATCCTGTAAGGGATCCTGCCCAGCAACCTTCTTCGCGTCAGCAGCCAATAAACCCGGAAACTCCCGCAGGGCCGTGGCAATGCCCCAAGCACTACAGAGCGTAAGTTGGGCAGCCTCTTCCACGTCTAAGTCCGGCTGGAGCGCGATCGACAGATACAAACCGCCCGTCTGAGAGTCCCACGATCGTCCCCATTGGCCTTTACCTGCTGTTTGCGTCTCCGCCAGCACGATCGTGCCCTCCGATGCACCCTGGGCCAGCAATTCCCACAGCTTGCGATTCGTTGAATCGAGTTCTGCAAAGCAATGCAGTTTGAGGGATGGCCGCAGAGTTGCAGCAGTCAACCCATGATTGAATTGAAGCAACGTCTGCAAGGCAGCATCAAATTTGGCTAGGTTAAAAGGCACGGACTCACGGGCTCAGGGTAAGGGGCGCAAAGGCTGGCATGGATTGCCTAGGGAAAACCGCTATCAACGCTACCATGTTTGTGTTTATCCCTCTGGGTTGATCTCAGCTTGAGCCCTAGAACTTGGCCTACAGAACTTGAACTCTATGCATACCTGGCATTGGCAAACTTGGAACGACCTGCCCTACCTGACTTGCAGTTTACTGGAACCGTGGCAGCACGGTTGGTTTACCCAGAAATTTGCGCCTAAAACGCCCTTCGAACTGACCGCCGAACTCTATCCCCAGGCGATTGCCTATCGTGCCAAGCAAGTCCACGGCGACAGGGTTTTAGCCCCGGCGGAGATGCCCTCCCCCCTGCACGCTGATAATTTGCCCGATGGAGATGGGGTGATTTCCCAGGACGCCCATCAAGCGGTTTGGGTGTGTACCGCCGACTGTACCCCAGTCCTCATTGGCGACGTCCAGACGGGCCAGGTGGCCGCAGTCCATGCAGGTTGGCGCGGAACGGCAAAAAAAATCGTGCCTGGGGCGATCGAACGTTTACTTGAGCACGGTAGTCAGTTAGCTAATCTGCGGGTAGCTATGGGACCCGCGATCGCGGGAGAAGTCTATCAAGTGGATGCTGAGGTGGCGGTGCAAACGGCAGCTACTATTGCCCCCGAAACCCCTGAAATGGCCTTGGATGAAGCGATCGCCCATCTACAAGCGTTGCCCCATTCCCCCGTGTTACCCGATCCGCAGGTTGGTAAAGTGCGCCTCAATGTGCGCCAAGTCAATGCCCTCCAACTTGAACAACTGGGGCTAGCACCGGAGCAAATCGCCATTTCTCCCCACTGCACCTATCAGGATCCTGATAACTTCTTTTCCCACCGTCGAGCCCCCTTGAGGAAGGCGCAATGGGCTGGGATTGTCAGCCGTGGCCTATCAGTCGTGGACTAGAGTCTGAACCCAAAAATAAATTCGGGCACAGATAATCCGTGCCCTGCCCACACCGGAGCGGTGCTCTGTCTGTCAGTTTAGTGCGATCGCCTTAAAACTTCACGATACCTGTGACGCCTTGTTAGTAGTTGCTGACATTCGATTGCTCTGACCAATTCCGGCACACGGAGCAGAGCAGGGGGCTGTCTATGATACAGTGACCCCTACGGGTATCCCTTCACCAGTCATTTTTGACCGTCAACCCTTTTGGTTGTGACCCTTGGTTACAATTTTGGGTTGTGCCTAGTTCAGCTATACCCAGTTCGGTTATGCCCAGCAGTTATGACCCGTGAATGCTTCAGCCAGTACCCGGTTATGCCTTGACGGCAATGCCTTCATCGTCGTATGGGGCTGTGCTACTTTCATCGCTTCGTTTGTTTATCCAGTTTCTACCCAGTCGGTGAATTTCCATGTCGTTGTTTGATTGGTTTGCGAATCGGCGCAAAGAAAATCCTTCCTCAGAGCCGCAGCAGGAACGAGAGATTGCAGATGGCCTGTGGACAAAGTGCGAGTCCTGTGGGGCGTTGATGTATACCAAGGATTTGCGAACCAACCAGATGGTTTGCTTGGAATGCAACCACCACATGCGGGTTTATAGCGATGAGCGCATTCGTCAGCTAATTGATGCCGATACTTGGACCGCCCTGGATGAATCCGTTCGGTCGATAGATCCGCTGGGATTCCGCGATCGTAAACCCTATACCGATCGCCTGCGGGAAATGCAGGAAAAAACCAAGCTGGTGGATGCGGTGCAGACTGGGGTAGGCCAGTTAGAAGGCACAACCGTTGCCCTCGGGGTCATGGACTTCCGCTTTATGGGCGGTAGCATGGGATCCGTCGTGGGCGAAAAATTGACCCGCTTAATCGAACGGGGCACACAACAACGCCTGCCGGTGATTATTGTCTGCGCCTCCGGGGGAGCCAGAATGCAGGAAGGTATGTTGAGCCTAATGCAAATGGCGAAGATTTCCGGTGCCCTCGATCGTCATCGTGATCAGCGCTTGCTCTACATTCCTGTGCTGACCCATCCCACCGCAGGCGGGGTCACAGCCAGCTTTGCCATGCTCGGTGATGTCATCATTGCGGAACCCAAGGCCACGATCGCCTTTGCAGGACGACGGGTCGTTGAACAAACCCTGCGGGAAAAACTGCCCGACGACTTCCAAACTGCGGAATACCTGTTGGAACACGGCTTTGTGGATTTAATCGTGCCGCGTACCCAACTCAAAAAGACCTTAGCTCAGTTGATTAGTCTCCATCAGCCGACTTCGGCTCCTACGGATCTGATGCGCCATCATTTAGCCAGCGATCGGGCCGATGTCAAGCCGCTGAGTCACATTGAAGGGTAGTTCCTCGATCGTCCCCTAGGGCTGACCCATAACTGGTATTGACCTCAAGCGCATTCCGGCCAGAACGGAATCAAAATTTTGGTGCAATTTTTCTAGGGATCCATCCAAAAAATCGCTAATTTTAGCTTTTTGTTGCGGTTTGTAAAGGTAACTCTAAGATTGCCATCAGCGATTGTCCAATCCCGTGATATTGGTATTAAAAGACATTGTTGTGTTGTGAATCTGATCCGAGCCACTTCTGAAGGAGAACCATGCTTAAGAGATTCTTTTGGCTGGCCGTAACCGCCGTATTCTTTACTTTTCAATTCATCCAAGGGGCACAGGCAGCCGAGTTGGACACAAAGATTCGGACAGTCCCCCTTAACTCTTCTGGGGATACTGTTACTCTAAGCCTCAAGCAGGTTTCCGAAGGGAAGCGGCTGTTCCAATACGCCTGTGCTCAATGCCATGTGGGTGGAATTACTAAAACCGATCCTAACGTAGGTTTAGATCCTGAAGCGCTGTCATTGGCAACCCCCAATCGGAACAGTATTGAAGCCTTGGTTGACTATATGAAGGATCCCACCTCCTATGATGGGACAGAGTCGATCGCGGAAGTTCACCCCAGCTTGAAGAGCGCTGATATTTTCCCTGAAATGCGCAACTTGACCGATGATGATCTGTTTGCCATTGCAGGTCATATCCTATTGCAGCCCAAGGTTGTTGGCGATCGTTGGGGCGGCGGTAAGATCTACTTCTAGGAATTCAGTAATCGATTCAGGCATTCTTCAACTTAGCCGCAATCGTGCTTTCGCCTAGCCAGTTAAGTTGCAAGCCGTTGTTAGAGTCATCATTCAATAATTTGGGAGGAAAGTCGATTTTTGCAGATGCAGAGGTCGGCTTTTCTTGCAATTTGAGTTCGATCGTTCACAGGTTCAGATCAATTCCAGACCCATTCCAGATCAGTTCCATTACGCATTGTTTGTTTTCCTCACACCTCTCCAGGCTGTTTCCACAGTTCGATACAAAAAACGATGTTGACAACATTCACGAATCGCTTACGACGCGCTTGTTTGCTAGGACTATTAGTCGCATTGGTGTTTCCAGCAATAGTCCTATTTGCAGCTCCAGCCCAAGCCGCTTTGGATCCCTATGTGACGCAATATCTGAAGGTTTTACCCAGTGGGGCTGCCAGTTTACGGATCGATCGCACTGGAGCCACCCGAGAAGTTGGCTACCAGGAGTTATTGCAGGGCAAAACTCTCTTTTCCCAAAATTGCCAAAGTTGTCATGTTGGCGGCTCTACTCTAGCCAGTCCAACCGTATCTCTCGCCTTACCCGCCCTACAAGCAGCCACCCCACCCCGTGATACCCTTAATGCCTTAGTCACCTACATGCGCCACCCCCTCGCCTACGATGGCACTGATGACAACTTGTTCTGCCGGGAAGTTAGCGAAAGTTGGCTCTCTCCAGCAGAGGTGGAAAGCATTGCCGCATTTATCCTCCGCGCCGCCGAAGTTGCACCCGGTTGGGGGCGATCGCCCATGTAGTGGCGTCGATCGCCTATATTAATGGGGGCGATCGCCTATTTAGCGCAGTGGATTGTATAGATTGTAAGCGTGAGCTCGAAAAAATCCTACGACAACCTGTCCTACGACAACCCGTCTAAGATATGATCTCCTATGGAACGGTTTTAGTATCCGAGGGATCGATATGAAAGCTTTTGCTAAGGTTAGTCGGCAGCTGGTTGTTGCAGCAGTTGCAGTAATTTTAGTTGTTGGCAGCTTCTTCTTCAGTGCTGCTTCTGCTGAAGCCGCTAACGTGACGGTGAAGATGGGGACAACCAAAGGTCTGGTATTTGAACCTGCTGTTGCTAACATCAAACCCGGTGACACGGTAACTTGGGAAGTTGGGCAATTGCCTCCCCATAATGTGCAATTTGATAAAGTTCCCGGTGGAGACAGCGCACTTGCTGCTTCTCTTTCCCATAAGTCTTTGGAGGGTGCTGGAAAGAGTTTTTCCGTGACTTTCCCGTCTGATGCACCCGCAGGTGAATATAGCTATTTCTGTATGCCTCACCGGGGCGCAGGCATGGTTGGTAAAGTTGTTGTCAGCTAATTGAAGAACAGAGTTCTATCAGCTACTTCCTTGATGGAAGTTCTTTAGATGAACTCGGTTAGCGCTAGGCACAACATAACATCGTTGAAGAATTGAGTTAGACATTCAACAATCGATGTAAACAGTAGGAGATGTTAGTCAATAGCATCTCCTTTTTAATTTTGAATTTGAGTAGAAGAGCTTGAAGTTATAGGCAGATCTCTAGGCAGCATACACGAGTTGGTATAGTGGTGTTGTGAATTTTCGGGTTCTGGGAGAAAGGCTGTGAGACTGTTGAAAAGACTGATCACGATCGTGCTTGCCGTGGGGTGTTTCAGTCTTAGTTGGCCGTTGTCCACACCCGCTGCAATGGTTTCTCCTACTCCATCGCCAAAACCATCCGCCAGCCCCACTTCATCCGCGCCCCCCCTAGGCCAAAGAATTTTCAATGCCAATTGCTCAGCCTGTCATATTGGCGGCAATAACGTGATTCTGGCGGAAAAAAATCTCCATCTCGATACCCTACAGAAGTACGAAATGGATTCGATCGTGGCGATTAAAAATCAAGTTATCCACGGCAAAAACGCCATGCCTGCCTTTTCCGATAATTTGACCCTAGAAGAAATAGAAGCGGTTGCTCGCTATGTCCTTAGTCAAGCAGCCCAGGACTGGAAAGATAGCTCGATCGACCTGCAATCGCTACAAATGGCGAGTTCACGGGAAAAGGATAGGGAAAAGCCAAGTACTACTGGAAAAACCAACGCCGTTGGCTCTTAGGCATCGTCAAGTTGTAGGTGCTATGAAAATCGGTCTGAACCTTGTGGGTCAATCGTCGAGACACTTGGCGAATAATTTGGTCGAGCAAGTGCTCACCTGTTGCCTGAATTAATGATTTTGGCAAGGCTTGGATAAATTTGGGAAATTGAATCTGTACCGTCAGATCCAAATGCCATTGCACGCGGGTCATTTTGGATACACTGTCTTCCAATCCGTCTTCTAATCCATCCATCTCGCTGGGGTCGTGCTCCACTAATTCCATGGAAGCTTTGAAATCTACGTCATAGCCAGGTGCCACAAACCCTGGAACTGGAATGGTTTCGATACGATACACACCTGCGTCCTGAGGCAATAGATCGAGACCAATTTTGGGTTCAATTTCATAGCCCAGTGCACCGTAATGCCCAATTGTTAAGATGTAGCCCGTACTACCGATCGGATCCGCTGTCATCGGTTGGGCACAGCGGCGAAACCACTCTGAATGATTGTCTAAATAGCTAGCCACCATGGCTGCATCGGCATACATTTCCATGCAGTCCACAAAAATTGTCTGGAACTTAGTGGTTGGCTCAACAGTTGGCTCGGCCACGATATCGACAAAGGAATCAAAAGTGCGATCATTCGGCTGGGCTTGCATAATCAGTTCCGCTCAGGACAAATCGTCGGGGCAGCAACAAGATTCTCCTAGACGCGATCGATAACCTCGATCGTCTGAGGTGACTTCTTGGAGGGTCACTCATTACATCTAGAATTGCATGACGCTAATTATGCACTTTGCAAGCAACATAACCAGTGGGTCTCAACTATCCTAGCGGCTGCCTTACCGGGTACGCTACCAGCATAACTTGGTGAATTCCGCAACGAAGTTGGAGAAATCACCGAAAAACAACCTCAAGAATTCCTGCGGTATCTTGGAAATCGGTGAGATTGCCATACTAAATCAAGATCGCCATATTAGCAGAGGAAATTAGTTAGAGGGATGGGTATGAAGGCATTCGTTGCAGGAGCCACAGGAGAAACAGGCCGACGCATTGTCCAGCAACTGGTCGATCGCGGTATTCCTGTGCGGGCATTGGTGCGAGATGTGGAAAAAGCAAAAACAATCTTGCCTGCTTCGGTAGAGGTAGTAACGGGGGATGTGCTGCAAGCAAGCACATTGGCAGCGGCGATCGGAGATGCCACGGCAATTTTTTGTGCAACCGGGGCAAAGCCAAGTTTGGATCCCACTCAGCCTTACTTAGTAGACTTTGAAGGCACGAAAAATTTAGTCAATGCCGCCAAATCCCAAGGGATTGAGCATTTCGTTCTGGTTACCTCCCTTTGCGTGTCCAAGCTTTTGCATCCGTTAAATTTATTCTGGGCCATTCTCGTTTGGAAAAAGTGGGCTGAGGAATACCTTCAACGCAGCGGCTTGACCTACACGATCGTGCGTCCCGGCGGGCTGAAAAACGAGGACAACAGCGATGCAATTGTGATGTCCAATGCGGATACCTTGTTCGAAGGAAGTATTCCCCGCACTAAGGTGGCTCAGGTCTGTGTAGAAGCGGCTCTGGCGACAGACGCCAAAAATAAAGTCGTGGAAATTGTGGCAAAACCCGATGCACCGCACAAGTCCTTCGGAGAGTTGTTTAGCGCGATCGGGTAATTCTAACGGTTCCGCCTGGTTCTAAACCGCTTCTAGATCAAAAAGCGATCGAGGGCTGCTTTCAGCTCATCAATCTCGGCTTCAATATCCCCTTCTTTGGCTGCACGGGCAATGCACTCCGTCAAATGTTCATCCAAAATGATCCGACCGACTCGATCTAGGGCACCCCGTACCGCTGCAATTTGTACCAGGACATCCGGACAAGAGCGATTTTCTTGCAGCATGGTTTTGATACCCCGAATATGTCCCTCAATGCGAGATAGACGATTAACTAACTTTCGGGTTGATTCTTCGCTATGAATATGGCTATGGGAATGACTATGGGAATGGTTAGGGCTGTGGGAATGGCTATGGGAATGATCAGAGTTATGGGCGGGGGCACTAGGATGATGAACGTAGGGGGAAGGCAGTAATGAATCGTGAGAAGAAGAACGGTCAGTTTGGGTCATCGATCCTTTGAAGTTGGCTGGATTTATCCTCTTAGTGTAGTGCGATCGTCTCAGCATAGGCTGTTCACCTATGGGTGAGGCGATCGCGACTTCTGGCCAATTCGGGTGGGATTCAGCCTTCAAAAATACTTATAAAAAACTGCTTGTAAAAAATAATGCTCATAAAAAAACCTCTGGCTTCGTCACACCATGCACGATCGCAGAGGTTATTGAATGCAGTGTTTTCCAACAGTTACCAAGTGACTAACCTGGTAAGGGCGCATTCTAACGTGATTCCTGATCCACGGGCCTCATCAGTAGTGCACTTTTTGAAAATGCTTTTCTAAACGGGCGATCGCAGATCATGAATGGTGCATCCTTAATTTTGTGTATTGATCGTGATATGGATCATGAGCTAGCCGAACCAGATGCAGGAATCGTTTAACGATCGATGGGAGGCTTACTGGAAGGTGAAGAAAATTGGGCCGCTGGGGATTTGCCCTGCGTCTCCTGCCAGTAAAAATAGCCATTCCAGCCTGCTGCGGCAATAAACAACAGTAACGATAGCCAATAGCCGATCTCATAGGTTGTGCCAATCATATTTTCCAGCCCTAGGTTGGCACCGTTACCATTGCCTGATTTTTTCAGTTGATCAGCTAGGCCGCCGTCAATTCCTAACTTAAGAAACAGTAAGAGCACGGCTCCCAACCCGCCGATCGCAGCCTGGATCAAGAGCTGCTGCTGGACTGCCACAAAGCCAACAGCCACTCCGGCACAGGCCACAGCAAAAACCACCCCCGCTAGGACATTGCCTGGAACTGACTCTCCCTTCTTACTCGCTCGATTCGCTGAGCTTGGATTAGGGGAACTAGGTTGAGAAGGATTCGGTGTGCTGAGGGCATCCCAATTCGGGGTTGCAATTTTCTTCCCAGTGGCCACCTCGAACCCCGTCATCTTCACTAAAGGAATTTCCTGCCCTGGGCCTTTACAGGAAATAGTGACAAACGGCATGAAAAAGCAGATTAAAACTAAGGCAAAGAGAGCCGGAGAGACTTTGGTCAGTGGGTTTTTGAGGGCCATAAAATCCTGTGATCAATGTTTGTGATCAATGTATCGACCTCAAGTTGAAGTCTTTTGCTTAATTTGCCTCGATCGTACGGGTTCTGAACAAAAAGCCAGAAAAGTTTATGCCATCTAGGCGCGGTTCAACCCCTGCGATTGACTTTTGTGACATCGAACAAGCGATCAAGAACAATCTCTAACAACCCGCCTTAATCAAGAGATTTAGCAACGAGATTTAATGACAAGACTAAAAGTGAGTTTTCCGAACTACCCGATACTCGGTGAACCTGCCAGAATGGGCATAGGGTTGGGGGTCGATCGCAGGATGGTCGATTGCGTATGGCCGCTCAAGGGAGGCTGTATTGGCTGTATTGATTCAGGCTTTCGATCTTTATGTCGATCCGCATGTCGATCCGTGTTGATTCGATCTCTGTGTCGATAAGTGTCTAAGATGTCTATGCAATTCGTAAAGTCCCATCGGTTATTGCGTGCCGTTCGATCGCTGCTCTTAGTGGGCTTAGTTTGGTTTTCTTCCCTAGGAAGTTGGATTCTACCAGCCCAAGCAGCCTCAGACTTAGCCATCTCCCGAGCTGACAGTGGGGTCGCTGCTGAACGGAGTGCAACCAACCAGAGTGCGCCTGATCCGTCGATCGCGAAGCCGTCGATTGCTAAGTTAGAACCCAGCTTGCGGGAACCTAAACCGATCGAACGAGGGAGCTTTGTGGCAGCAGCCGTGCGGCGCGTGGGCGATGCTGTGGTTCGCATTGACACTGAAAAAACGATTACCCGTCGAGCTATTCCGGATCCAATGTTTGAGGATCCCTTTTTTCGCCGCTTTTTTGGGGATGAGCTATTAGCCCCTCGGGAAGAATTATTGCGGGGCCAAGGTTCGGGTTTCCTGATTGATAAGTCTGGCGTGATCCTGACTAATTCCCATGTTGTCAATGGTGCAGATAAGGTAACGGTAACCCTGAAGGATGGTCGCAAATTGGAAGGTCGGGTCAAAGGCGTTGATCCCGTCACCGATTTAGCCGTTGTCAAAATTGAAGGTGGCAATTTACCCGTTGCTCCCTTAGGGGATTCTGGTGAAATCCAAGTGGGTGATTGGGCGATCGCGGTGGGTAATCCCTTGGGCTTGGATAATACGGTGACCCTGGGGATCGTCAGTACGCTCAAACGATCGAGTGCCCAAGTAGGTATGACAGATAAGCGACTGGAGTTTATTCAAACCGATGCGGCAATTAATCCGGGAAATTCCGGTGGTCCCTTGGTGAACGATCGGGGCGAAGTGATTGGGATTAATACCGCCATTCGTGCGGATGCCATGGGCATTGGTTTTGCGATTCCTATCAACAAAGCGAAGGAGTTGAAAGACCAACTGGCGCGGGGCGAAAAGATTCGCCATCCTTATCTAGGGGTACAAATGACGACCCTGACTCCAGAACTGGCTCGGAAAAACAATGATGATCCCAACGCTGTTTTCTTGGTTCCGGAAGTTAACGGTGTGATTGTTGTGAAAGTGATGCCCGGCACCCCTGCGGCCAAAGCGGGTATCCGGCGAGGGGATGTGATTACTGCAATTGATGGGCAGCCGGTGCGATCGGCGGAAAATCTTCAAGAAGTCGTCGAAAACAGTCGCTTAGGGCAATCTCTGAAAGTGGAGATTCAGCGGGGCAACCAGACCCAACAACTCACGGTCAAGACAGGAGAATTGCAGGAAACCGCCTAAGCTTGACCTGAGCCCGATTCTGTTCAGACTGACTGGCGCAAGAGGTCTGCTTTCTGCGTAATATAAATGAATGCCCTCACCCTTATGGCTGGGGCATTTTTGTTTTTAATTTTTTGACTAGGTCTCGTGTTGCATCCCCAAGTTAGTGGCTCTGAGGGAGACTGAACCTGTTGATTGTCTGTGCATGGAATGACCTATGAAGTTGATGGCCGACTGAGATCGCGGGTTCAGATTGCGATTTCCTGTTAGCTGGTTTGTTAATCTGTCGATTTTGATTGTGAATGCAGTCTACCGAGGTGGGGCATGGGTGGTTTAAGCGGTTTAAAAGGTCGGGATATTTTGAGTTTGGCGGATCTTAGTCCAGCCGAGATTCAGGATGTGGTAAATCTCGCGATCGCGCTCAAGGCTGGGACGATCAATCCTCGTTTCCAAGGAAAAATTCCAACCCTGGGTTTACTGTTCTATAAGGCATCAACCCGGACGCGCGTCAGCTTCTCTACGGCGATGTTTCAATTGGGGGGACAGGTCTTAGATCTCAATGTCAATGTGACACAAATTGGCCGAGGTGAGCCTTTAGAAGATACGGCACGGGTGCTCGATCGCTACCTTGACGCGCTCGCCATTCGTACCTTTGCCCAAGCCGATCTAGAAATTTTCGCCCAGCATGCCAAGATTCCCATCATTAATGCACTGACGGATTTAGAGCATCCCTGTCAGATCTTGGCGGATTTGCAAACGATTCAGGAAACCTTTGGTACGTTATCCGGTCTGACTTTGACCTATCTAGGGGATGGGAATAATGTGGCCCATTCTCTCTTATTAGGCTGTGCCTCCGTAGGCATGAATATTCGGATTGCCACCCCTACCGACTACCAACCCGCCCCAGAAATTGTCCAACAAGCAGAGGCATTGGCAGCGGGGCGATCGGAAGTTGTATTGACCCAAGACCCGATCGCCGCAGTCACAGGTGCCCATGTTCTCTACACCGATGTGTGGGCCAGTATGGGCCAAGAAGCTGAAGCTGATTCTCGAATTCCCATTTTTCAGCCGTTCCAAATCAATGAGGCGCTGTTGAAGCAAGCGGATTCCAGCGCGATCGTCCTACATTGTCTACCAGCCCACCGGGGAGAAGAAATTACCCATGAAGTGATGGAAGGGCCCCAATCTCGGTTGTGGGATCAGGCGGAAAATCGGATGCATGCTCAAAAGGCATTGTTGGCTAGCTTATTTGGGTTGGTCTAGTTTGGGGTGGTGAGGGAATCCTGATCTGGAAGCTGTTGTTTAGCCTGTGAACTGCCGCCAAGGCCCATCTCAACCAAGGCTGGCTGATCTTAGTTGGGGATCTCCGTATGTAAGATCCTGTCAGTTGAGTGAAGCTATGAAGGCTTGCGTGATCGTGAGCAAATTGTCTTGGACAGCTTATTTTGGACAGCTTGTCTAAGTTGCATCCGCAGAGCTTACTTAATCATTGCCCAAAATAATTTGAGGGGCTGAGAGGGGAGCACGCGGCATTGCCTCTAGGAAATTTACAAACTTCATTCCTATGCTCGTTGAGGGCGATGGTGTCAATCCGTTATCAGTTTGTCTATCTATTTGTTTCAGCGGCTTGTTGCAGTGGCTGGATATCTCACTAGACATCTGTGGGAAAGTTCTCTGAATTTATCTAAATAACCCTATCTTATGATTAATCTTGGTTTGGATACTCAGAATCACCGTCGCTTTGAATTACCGGGGGCACGGCCCCAATATACGCCCGATCGACCTGGGCAAGTTCATCACATTTTTTTAGACTTGGTCTTGGATCTTGCCAAACGCAGTTGTCGTGGGCTGTGCAAAATCAAACTAGTCCCGATTCGCAGCGGAATAACAGGGCTAACGCTAGATGCCGTCGATTTGCAAATTCAGGCTGTGCAGGTGGATGGCAACCCCCAGCCTTTTGAATACGACGGTAAACAAGTTCAGATTCAACTCAAAGCTGGAACCCAAGCTGAGACGCCGATCGAGCTAGAAATCCACTACGCTCTGCACAATCCTCAGCGGGGGCTATATTTTGTCGCGCCAAATGATTCCTATCCTGATAAACCGGTGCAAGCTTGGACCCAGGGCGAAGATGAAGATTCTCGCTATTGGTTTCCCTGTTTTGATTATCCCGGCCAACTCGCCAGTTCAGAAATACGGGTTGAAGTGCCCAAACCCTATCGGGTGATTTCTAACGGAGAATTGATTTCTACCGAGGAAAAAGAGGCGACGACGGTTTACCACTGGCTACAACAGGAAATTCATCCCACCTATCTGATGACGATCGCAGTGGGAGATTTTGCCGAACTGCGGGATGAATGGCAGGGGAGGCCAGTCACCTACTATGTGGAAAAGGGGCAGGAAGCTGCAGCACGGCTGACCATGGGCAAAACGCCTGAAATGCTGGGATTTTTTAGCCAAACCTATGGCTATCCCTATCCCTACAGCAAATACGCCCAAGTTTGCGTGGATGACTATATTTTTGGCGGCATGGAAAACACTTCCATGACCCTGCTGACCGATCGCTGTTTGCTGGATGAACGAGCCACGATCGATAATTTCTACAGCGAAACCTTAGTTGCCCATGAACTAGCTCACCAGTGGTTTGGCGATTTGGCTGTCATCAAACATTGGTCCCATGCTTGGATCAAAGAGGGAATGGCTTCCTATGCGGAGGTGCTCTGGCTCAGTCACGCCTATGGAGATGATGTGGGACGCTACTATCTCCTTGGGCAAGCGGAAGAATATCTCGACGAGGATGCTTCGCGCTATCGGCGGCCACTGGTGACCCATGTCTATCGGGAAGCGATCGAACTCTACGATCGCCACATTTACGAAAAAGGATCCTGTGTCTATCACATGATTCGGGCCGAGTTGGGCGATGCGTTATTTTTCAAGACGATCGCCACGTTCCTGCAAGACCATGCCCACCGCACTGTGGAAACCGTGGATCTGCTGCGGGCGATCGAAAAAGCTACGGGACGTAACCTGCTGTTCCTGTTTGACCAATACGTCTATCGGGGCGGCCACCCAGACTACAAAGTTACCTACAGTTGGGATAGTGATAGTAACCTGGCGAAGGTAACGGTTCTCCAAACGCAGGTCAGCGATGGGGAAACCGACGGCTTATTTGATTTGAAAATTCCGATCGGATTTGCTTGGCAGGAGGGCACCCTCCAAAAATTCACAGTGCGGATTCGGGAACGGGAACAAAGTTTCTATTTCCCGCTGGCGAAAAAGCCAGATTTTGTCCAATTTGACCTAGGTAACCATTTCCTGAAAACGGTTCAACTCGACTATCCGTTACCAGAATTGAAAGCTCAACTCCAGCACGCGCTTGATCCGATCGCTCGAATTTACGCGGCACGATCGCTAGGCAAAAAGGGTGGGTTGGAGGCTGTTAATGCCTTAGCCACAGCCCTGACTGAGGATTCCTTCTGGGGAGTTCGCGTTGAGGTTGCTCGTAGCCTAGGCAAGATCACTCTCGATCAGGTGATTGATGCTTTAGTTCCTGGTCTCAAAGATCCACAAGCACAAGTGCGGAAAGCGGTAATCGAAACCCTCGCTCAGCTCAAAATTCCGACTATCTATCCCATTCTGCAATCCTGTGTTGTGGCTGGGGATGCTAGTTATTCTACGGAAGCAGCTGCGATCGCGAGTTTGGGCACGATCGCAGCCTCGGGCTTAGTCGATGCGCCACCCGAAGCAGAAGTTTTGGAAATCCTACGATCGATTTTGACCACTCGCCAAGGCTGGAATGATGTGGTGCGCATTGGAGCGGTACAAGCCCTCAGTCGCATGAAACAGTCCGCTGCGGCCCTGGACTTATTGCTGGAATACACAGCCTTAGGGGTCTCCCAAGCCCTACGTCTCGCAGCAATTCGTGCACTGGGTTCAATTTCTATTGGCCAAACCAGCGCTAATGTCGATCGCATCCTCGATCGACTTCAGGAAATTTTGCGTGAATCGTTTTTCCTGACCCGTGTGGCTGGATTAGTGGCTTTGGAACAAATGCAAACCCCCAAAGCGATCGGGATTCTGCAAGGGTTGTTGCAGCAAACGGCGGACGGTCGGTTGCGCCGCATGGCGGAAGAAGCTATCCAATCTGTACAAGAACGAATTGGCACCGATCCCTCGGTGAAACAACTGCGAGATGACCTAGAGCAAATCAAACGGGAAAATCAAGACCTCAAAAGTCGCCTTGCTGCCCTAGAAGCCAAAACCGCACCCGTAGATATCCGACAATAGGAGGCTTAATTCTCCTTGCCTGATCTAAATCGCTGGGGAGACAGATGGGCGACCACCGCATCGGGCTGGCTACCGAACGTTTGGGCGAAACGTCGAGCTAGGGGCGGAACCAAGACCAGTGGATTGCTAAAACCAGAGAAGACCTGGATTCTAGGAGTTTCTGCGATCGGGCCAATCAGGGGTAAATGATCTCGGCTAAAGGCCACGGTGCAAACATCCCAAGTTCCCGGCAAATCAGCGATCGCGGGTAGCATTTTGCGTACCCCGTCCCGAATGATTTGTTCACTATCTCCGGCATCGACACTCGGCAGCGAATCGAAGGAGTCGGTGATTGTGGTAATTGTTCGGCTGATTTGACCGATGCGAATCGTTCCATCAAAAAATTGGATCGCCCCTGCATCTAAAATCGGGGGTGACAGTTGGTGATCGGCTTCGTCCCAGAAATGATCCAACTCTGCTGTACTGGCTTGGGCTTCTAGGCCAAAGCGTTTAATATCCGGAGCCATGACGATCGTGCGGAGTTGCAGTCCGCTGGGCGGTAGTTCGATCGACTCGGCATAGCTGAAATATTGCTGCAAATGAATCCCCGACTGTCGTAAAAGCTGGCGACTCAGGGAACCTGCACAAATCAAGACCTTGTCTGCGTGAAATGTTTCACCCGCCGTTACCACCGACACTCCCGTTCCATCGACTTCTACCCGATCGACTTGGGCAACTTGACAAGTTCCGCCCCGTCGTACCATGGCCGATCGGTAGGCTTGGCTGGCTTTAACGGGGTGCACCTGGGCATGGGGCAGTGCCAAGGCGGCAGCCATAGACTCGATCGCCAATAACGGTTCCCGCTCCTGAGCTTCCTGCGGCGTTAGCACGGTTGGCTGAATCGGAAAGCCTGCATAACCAGCCAGTAACTGGGAGAGGTCTTGATCCAGCGCGATCGGCATCAGCAGTTCCATCTCCCGAAATTCCGTCGGGGAATCTAATTCCTGCGATAACTGACGATGAATTGCAATCCCTTCAGCACAGAGCGTTTGAGTCAGTTCGGTATCCCCTGCCCAGTAGGCAATCCCCCCATAACTCTGTCGAGTTGCTCCCTGGAGATTCGAATATTGCTCGATCAGAAGAACTTGGATACCCTGCTTGGCGAGCTCATAGCCCAAAGCCGCCCCCGTAATCCCTCCACCAATCACGATCACATCGTAGGACATGGATTCAGCATGACAAAAAGACCTTACTCATCATGCCATTAACCTCTCTCCTGCACGATCCTGAACCCAAGATTTCACAGGCGAAAAAGGTAGTGCGAAAAGGGGGGAAAGGTTAATTTACCCCCCTTGCTCTCCCGATTTATCGCTGGATCTTAATCGTTGGATCTTGATCGTTGGGGATGTTTATAGTTGGATGGATTCGTTTTCCTCATAGGAGTCCCAACCCATGAAGTTTGAAATTCCCCGTGTCTTGCCTCTGCAATGGCTGCTGCGTCAAGCGAGGCGACGGATGCTCAGTTTACTGGCACTGCTTGCCACGATCGCCGCGATCGTCATTGCTCAACCGTCTACCGCGTTTCAAACCTCAGTAACACCGAGCAATCCAATTTTGGGAGATACCCTTTCAGTGGTGGTGCCGGGAGCCGGGGAGAACACGATCGTTCGTATGAATGGCCAAACCTATGCGGCCTTTGATCTTGGGAATGGACAGATGCGAACCCTTCTGCCAACGACACCACTGGATAAACCGGGGACGCTCAAGATTCAGGTGGAATCGGGGCCAGATAGCCAAATCCTCACAGTTAACCTCAAAAAAAGATCGTTTCCTACCCAAAGCATTTGGCTTCCCCCGGGTCAGGATGGCAATGTCAGTGATTGGGAATACGATCGGGTAGATGCGTTCAAAAAAATTGTCTCGCCCAAAAAGTTGTGGAATGGCAAATTTCTGCGACCCAATAATGGGCCTGTCACCACGGGCTACGGTGTACGTCGCTACTACAATGGCGTCTTTGCCAATGACTACTACCACCGTGGTGTAGACTACGCAGGCAATGCAGGTTCCGCTGTAATTGCCCCAGCGGACGGCAAAGTTGCCCTCATTGGTTACGAAAAAGATGGATTTAAAGTCCATGGCAATGTGATTGGACTTGACCACGGCCAAGGCGTGACCAGTATTTATCTTCACCTCAGCAAGATTAAGGTGAAAGAAGGGGATTTTGTCAAAGCGGGCCAAACGATCGGTAATTTGGGGAGTACCGGTGCCGCTACTGGGCCTCACCTACACTGGGGCTTATACGTCCAAGGGCAATCGATCGATCCTGTACCTTGGCGAGAAACCGGGTTTAACTAGGGTTTAGCTAGGGTTTAGCTAGGGTTTAGCTAGAGCTGAGCACAGGTTACAAAGTACAGGTTACAAAAGCACATTGGCTAGCCGACAACGGCTAGCCACCTACACTATCACGAGCATTGCATTGGGAACTTTAAAGCCTTAGAACTTTAAACTATCGCCACTAGTCACTGTTCCCTCAGGCAAGGTTGCTAATTTCGGATCGGGGGGAAAGGCTACTTCCTGTACCGTTCCAGGTTCACCCAGGGGCTTAGCTTGGCCTTCATTGAATGCAGCCATCACGCCGCCAGCATTGCCCGCGCGGACAACCACCTGCTTTTCGGCAGCCCAAGTGCGAGCAGTGCCTTGGGGTAATACCCCTTCAAATTCTTGTTTTCCATCCACAGAAATTCGGATCCAGGATTGATCCTTGAAAACCAGCCCCACTCGAACCGGCTTACCTGCTGCGCTGGGATCGGTCGAGGTGATAGTGGTTGGATTAGTAGCGCGTGTCCCCAAACTAGGCCCCATTGGGACTGGCGATACAGGGAGACTTTCCTTAAATTTTTGGAGGCTTTCAGCCGTGAGCTGTGGCTGGCTAGAAGACTGATTCATCAGGTAGGACAATCCCTGTACTGCCCCTACCACCAAAGCCAAGTAAATCAAGTAAAGATGGGCGGGCCGCAATTGTCCAAACGGCAGCCATCCCAAATTGAGGCGTTGGGGTAAAACGACTGGAGTGGTCGAAAATTCACTGGCTAAATGAACCCCATTCAGTCCAACCGCATTGCCAAATTGGCGAATGAAACTCTGAACATAAACGGGTTCAGGAAGATCTGACAGACGTCCGTCTTCGATCGCTCGCAGCAGGCGTACCTGAATGTGGGTTCTTGCGGCCACATCATCCAGACTCATTTCGCGCTGCAATCTTGCATGACTTAAGCGTGTCCCCAGCTCTGCCAGCTTCTCGGCCTGCTGTTGTTTTGCTGCTTGGAGGACTTGCTTCCTCATAACCTCTGCTCCTTGCTCGTGGCTGTCGCCCTAATCGATAGTAAGTGAAGTTGGCGTTGTAAGAAAAGAATTTCAGCTTCCGTGAGAGATCGATACTGTCCAGTAGACAGGGGGGGCTGGGCCGGTGAATCTAAGGTGATTGTTCCGATCGCCACCCGATGCAGATGAATCACGGGATGTCCTAGGAGATCAGCAACTTTACGGATTTGGCGGTTTCGCCCCTCCGACAAAATAATTCGTAGAAGGGTGCGATCTGAACGCTGTTTGAGAACTTCCACTTTAGCAGGTAAAGTTTTGCGTCCTTCCAACATAATTCCCTCGCGCCACCGTCGCAAGCAATTTGATGACGGATGCCCTTCCACCCACACTTCGTAGGTTTTGGGAATTTGATGACTAGGATGGGTCAACCCAAAGGTCAACTCGCCATCGTTTGTCAAAATCAAAGCGCCTGTGGATTGAGTGTCTAGCCGTCCCACGGGATGGATCCCCTGGCCACTCTGTAAGTCGTTGGGTAGCAGACTTAAAACAGTAGGCCGCTTCTGAGGATCCCAACAGGTTGAAACAACCCCGATCGGCTTATTCAATAGCAAGTAGAGCAATTGGGGGCGTTGAATAGGCTGTAATAACTGACCATCGACTTGAATTCGATCGAGGGTGGGATCAGCCTTTTGCCCTAATTGAGCCACTTTGCCATTAACCTGAACTCGACCTTCCAGAACCATCTGTTCAGCCTGTCTGCGGGAGGCGACTCCCCATTGAGATAGTACCTTTTGTAACCGCTCTGCCATGGCGAGTGTGTCATCTCAACGAACAAACAAGACGTTTTTTAAGGGATCTCAGTAAACCAACCATGGGGAAGTATGAGAACTGACTAGGAGGTTAAAAACTAGGGGTTAAAAAACTAGGGGTTAAAAATTGAATGTGAGTTTGGTAACTCAGTATGACTGGGGTCAATCGTAGTTTGCAATGATGCAATAGTTATGAATAACGCCGCCAGTGAATAGCACAGATTCCTACAAAATATTAGCGGAATATCTTCCTTATCTGGAGAGTTTGGAGAAAATCCATCAGATCTTTAGATCTTCTCAGCCTTGTTTCGATCGTTTTCTATCCAAACTGAGAGCTACTCTCTTCAAATTAGTGAACTAGCGGGTTAACACAATCACTTACGATGATCTTTTGGTGATCTCCCATGAATGACTGTGCCAGTGCTTGACTGTGCCAACCTATCATAGCGAACAACCCTAGGATTCCCAAAGTTATGCGCAATACCCAAAGTCATACTGGATACCAACTTCCTCCTTTATCTTTAAGTAACGTTTTCCATTGACTGCAGGTGTCGATCGCTGAGCAAAGCTGTAAATCTCCAAAGGGTGCTTCGTTATTTTGAGCAATGGATTGACTGGAATTCGTATCCAATCACACCAAAGTTTCAACTGGAAATTTCTTGGACAAGCACATATGGTTGAACGATGAGTGCTTGAAAACGCTTGGTTTGCGGCCAGTTCTCTAATTGCTCTAGAGAAGGTTTAGTCAGTAGTTGCTCCGTAATCCAGCGTCCAACGGCCATGGAATCATCCTGGGCGATCGCCAAGCCCACGTCAACCAAACTCAGGCCACCCGTTACGATAATCACCACATCTCTGGCCAGATGGGGAGCCAACCAAGACCACTCCGCTTCATCGATCGATTCGGTCAATTCTTCTCGTAGGGTTGTCATGAATGCCTCGTCAATAGAAAGGAATAGGGGAGAAATCTTGGGCGATAGATAAGAAATTTATAAAGAAAGATAGGAGCCAGATTGCAAACTGTAATGCTGGAATGATGATTGAAATAATTTTGATCAATTAATACAGCTAATCATTAAAGGGAATGATTAGCTGAACGATTGAGATTGATTAAAACATTCAATCAGTGAGGGTTTACAACATTGGGGTCTGCTAGAACAAGGGAGCCTCGATAGTTTCAGATGATTCACTTTGGACGATTACCTAGCAGGCTGCTTCACAAGAAGTGAGTTTGCCTAGCCGTGACTTAAATTCAGGCAGCCCTAAATACCCTAGCGCCCTAGATCATGGAAATGATTAATCACGGCTGCACATTGCTGCGTTACCGCTTCTAACTCTGCCCGATCGGTGCTCGTGGGCGGCAAAATGATTTCGCCAATGCGAATCGTTAAGGGTACAGACCGAGGCCAAGCGGATCCTGATTGGAAAATCTGATGGCTCCCCCAGAGACAGACGGGTAGAATCGGCGACTGGGTCTTAGCCGCAATCCAAGCTGCGCCAATTTTGGGATCTTGAATGCGGCCATCCTGCGTTCGTGTGCCATCCAGAAAAATTCCTGTGGCCCAACCTTTTTCGATCGAGGCAATAGCCGATTTCATAGCAGAGCGATCGGCGGAACCCCGTTTGACCGGATAGGCCCCATAGGCTTGGATAGCTTGTTTCAGTACAGGTACTCGAAAAAGCTCCTCCTTGGCCATAAACGCGACGGGACGCCCCACGCAGTTAGAGACGATGGGCGGATCAAAGTCGCTGGCATGGTTGCTCACGACCAACAGCCGTCCCCGCTTCGGGACATTCTGCGCCCCATAGATCCGTCCCCGAAAGTAAGTGTGCAGCACTGGGCTGACCACCGACCACTTAAATAAGTGGTAAAGCATGAGGCTGATCAAAGGCTCACGATCGGGAACTTGAATCGATTGAGGGGGAGAAAGACTGTCAGACATGGGAAAGCCAACCAGAGGAGGAGCAACGTGAGGAATTGAGGGTTAGGCCAAGGCACTAGCGGCTAGATCTTCAGCAGTTCCCACCGTGGCAAAGGTGAGATCGCCGCAGGTGCGCTTGATGATGCCGACGAGGACTTTACCAGGGCCCACCTCGACCACTCGGGTAATCCCTTCCTGGGGCAGTTGTAGAGAAATTTCTCGCCAGCGTACAGAACCCGTCATCTGCTTGCTCAGACGCTCTTTGAGAACGGCTCCATCGGTGCTAGGAGTGGGGTCGGTATTAGACAGCACGGGTACGGTGGCATCCTGGAAGGCGATCGCCTCCAAGGCTTGATTGAATTGGGCGGCGGCATCGGCCATTAAGGGCGAGTGGAAGGCCCCGCTAACATTGAGTTTGACAGCTCGCTTGCACTTAACCGAGGCAATCACGGCATCCACGGCGGTAGGGGTACCAGAAATTACGACTTGGCCGTCGTTGTTGTCATTGGCCAGAACGACTCCTTCGGTTTTACCGATCGCGGTTTCCAGTTGCTCCCGGTTAAACCCTAGGAGTGCTGCCATTTGGCCATCAGAGGCACTATCCATCAGCTGCGATCGAGTTTGGATTAACTGCAAACCCGTTTCAAAGCTAAACACGCCCGCTGTGTAGAGGGCAGAATATTCGCCCAGGCTGTGCCCCGCGACTAAATCAGGTTTTTCCCCCGCCAGCTTGAGGCGATCGGCCAGAATGGTTTCGACAATATACAGACAGGGCTGGGTATACAGCGTTCTGGAGAGTTCAGCTTCATCCCCTTGGATGCGATCGATGACCGACCAGCCCAAAATCTCACTTGCAGCTTCAAATCTAGCTTTTGCAGCGGGGATATCCAACAGATCCATCCCCATCCCAACGGCCTGTGAACCTTGGCCAGGAAACACCCACGCGGTTTTAGTCATGGCTTTAACTGATGTTGTGAACAAATGGTTAACGGTGCTAGTGGTCAACATTGCAATGGCGCAACGTGACTGACTGTGGATTAGGTGAATGGCGGAGGGGAACTCTCAAATTGATCGTGTCCCCTTCGCAAAGTCAAGGAGAACCTGTTACTGGCCCCAATGGGTTATTTGCTCCACTGGACGATCGCGGCTCCCCAAGTCAAACCAGCCCCAAAACCGGACATTGCGATTTTGTCTCCGGGCTGAATTCTGCCATCCCGTACCGCTTCATCCAAGGCTAGGGGAATGGACGCGGCGGAGGTATTGCCATACTTGGCCAAATTGCTAATGACTTTTTCGCGGGGAATGGACAGCCGATCGGCCACAGCATCCAAAATCCGCTGGTTAGCTTGGTGCATTACCACCCAATCAATATCTGCTGTAGCCAGTCCAGCATGGAAGCAGGTTTTTTCCATGACTTCCGGTACTTTGCGAACAGCAAACTTATAAACTTCCTGCCCATTCATGGTGATGGGTCGATAGCCCCCTTGGGCGATCGTCACCTCTGGGGTCAGATTTTTGGCTTCCCCTTGGTAGGCCAAATTTAAGCAGGCATTTTGGCTGCCATCACTGTGCAATTCAAAGCCCAGTAAGCGATCGACGGTGTCTGCTTGAAGGACGATTGCCCCGGCTCCATCGCCAAACAGGACACAGGTGCGGCGATCGCTCCAGTCCACCCAGCGCGATAAGATATCTGCCCCAATCAGCACCACATTGCGATAAGCACCCGTCCGAATGAACTGTGCCGCCGTGACTAAACCAAAAACAAATCCCGAACAAGCTGCCGTCAAATCGAAGGAGACGGCACGGGTTGCCCCCAACCGTGCTTGAATCACCGAGGCAGTGCCAAATAGGTCGTCGGGCGTTGAAGTGGCCAAGAGAATCAGATCCACCTCTTCCGGAGCGACCCCAGCCATGGCCAATGCTTTGGTGGCCGCTTCAGCCCCCAGTTGAGCGAGGGAATAATCAGGATCCGCTAGACAGCGCTGGCGAATACCTGTGCGAGTGGCAATCCATTCGTCGGAAGTCTCAACGACCTGACTTAAGCCATCGTTGTCCAAAGATGCTGCGGGGGATGCAGAACCACAGCCAGTAATTGCAAGTCCAACCCGTTCCAATGTTGTTGTCTCCATGCTGACGGGATATGTGCTGATGGGAGAATCAGTTGTGCCCTAGGAGATGCCCTAGGAATTTTCAGCGATCGCGGGCACAACGGTTTCTTCGTAGCTGGAACGAATGCGCTCCAAAACCTGATTCTCCACCGCTTCTTTGGCAAGGCGAATGGCACTACAAACCGTACCTGCTTTGGAACTGCCATGGCCAATAATGCAAATGCCAGCCACCCCTAGCAACAAAGCACCGCCATGCTCGGCGTGGTCGATGCGCTGCTTAATGCGTCGGAGGTTATGGCGAAGAACGGCGGTTCCCAGCTTACCACGCTTGCCGCGAGGCAATTCTTCCTTGAGGATTTGCAGAAGAATGTCGCCTACCGCTTCAGCAAACTTCAGGAGAACATTGCCCACGAAGCCATCGCAAACCACAACATCAAACTGCCCGGAGAGCACATCCCGGCCCTCGGCATTGCCAATAAAAGGAATGTGGGGGTTGTCTCGCAGGAGTTGATTGGCCGCCAAAGCCACTTCGTTACCCTTAGAATCCTCTTCACCAATGTTGAGCAGTCCTACCCGAGGCTCGGGGTTACCCATCACATACTGGGCATACACCGTCCCCATGAGCGCAAATTGCTCTAGATACTTCGGGCGACAGTCCACGTTTGCGCCCACGTCTAGAACAATCACAGGTTTATTCGGAATCATGGTCGGGAATACAGCCCCGATCGCCGGTCGATCGATTCCCGGCAGACGACCCAAGCGCAGCAACGCCGCCGCCATTGCCGCCCCGGAATGGCCAGCGGAAAAGACCGCATCCGCCTGCCCCGATTTGACCAAATTCATGGAAACATTGATCGAAGCCTTGGGTTTTCGCCGCAGGGCACGACCCGGTTCCTCCGACATCTCGACCACCCCTTCAGCAGGCACGATCTCTGGTTTCCGACTATAGGTGTGGTTCGCCAAACATGCTTCGAGTTCCTGGGGATCGCCCACCAGTAAAACATCGACATCCCAAGCTTCCTGGGCTTTCAAAGCGCCCGCGACGATTTCCGCCGGAGCATGATCACCACCCATCGCGTCAATTGCGATTCGTACCCGCGTTGATCCCATTGGTGAATAGTGATAAAAACCTAAAGAATTTTACCAGAAGGACTTCCCAACATATAGGGCACAAATCGAGTAGGTTATCAACTAGGTTGTCAACCCAGTAGGTCACGAACTCAGGATTTGGCCGGGATATTCAGAAGCTTTCTGAGTGAAGCATCAATAGCATAGGGGATTCATGGGGTCTAAGACTATTACTCTTCCAAAAAAACTCATTCTTCTGACGGTTGTCAGCACGATCGGTCTTTTTTGTTGCAGCAGTTTGCGCCATTCTCTGTTCTGGTCGGGGGCATTTGATCTGGGATATTTTGACCAAGCAGCCTATTTAATTAGCCAGGGTCAGCCGCCGATCGTGTCTTTTTGGGGCTACCACTTCCTGGGAGGCCATGGCGACTGGATCCTCTACCCGATCGGGCTGCTCTATCGCATCGTTCCGACCGTCTATTGGCTGTTTGCGATCCAAGCCCTATCGCTGTCCCTCGGACACCTCACTACTTGGCTGGTTGCGCAGCAAGTGGGATTAAATGTGGCTAAATCCTGGGCGATCGTGCTGGCCTACGGGCTTTATCCCCTAGTATTCAATCTGAATCTCTTCGACTTCCATCCTGAAGTGATTGCCTTGCCATTAATTTTGCTGGCAGTGTGGGCTGCCCGAGCCGATCGCCTTTGGCTGTTTGCAGGATGCCTGGTGGTGATTTTAGGCTGCCGGGATGCCCTAGCCATTACCGTTGCAGCCATGGGCGTTTGGCTCTGGTTTTTTGAAAAACGGCAGCGGGCAGGGGCGATCGCGATCGCCTGGGGAATAGGTTGGTTTATTTTTGTCACGCAAATTTTGATTCCCCATTTCCGCCCGGATGGCGTGGAAGCGGTGAGACGCTATGCTTTTTTGGGGGATTCCCTGCCAGAAGTGATGGCCAATCTGTTTCTACAACCCGGTTTAGTGTTGGGTCGCGTTTTTTCTGGTGAAACGATCGGTTACTTAGCCCTGCTGCTCCTACCCCTATTCTGGGCACTAACCCCCAGATTCCTCGCGCCGACGATCGTGGGACTTCCCAACCTCATTATTAATATTCTCTCAAGTTCTCCGGCGCAGCGGGATCTCGTTCATCAATATTCTTTGCCCATCTTGCCCTTTTTGTTACTGGCGGGAATAGCTTGCCTCGCTGCAGATCGTCCAATTTTATTGCGAAAACCTCGCTGGATTATTGCTTGGTCGCTTTTTGGCTTCCTGTGTTTGGCGAAATATAGCTACTTTGGTTGGAAATTCCTCGATCGTTTGGATACCTCAGCCGCAGTGCAAGCTGCCATGGCTCAAATTCTGCCCCAGGCATCAGTACTGACCACCCATGATATCGTTCCCCACCTAACCCATCGGGCTCAAATCGACTTTACTAAGGGCGATCGGACTTTACAGATAGATCGTTTTGATGCAGTGCTCTTGAATCTGAAACATCCTGGTTTTGGTAGCGATCGAGCCTATGCCCAATTTGTTCTCCAACAAGCCCAAAAGAATGGCTCTTTCCAGCTCCGCTCTATTCAAAACGATACTCAAGACGATGTTTATCTCTTTATCCGTAATTTTCCGGATCAACCATAATCTTGATGTGTTTAAAGTTACTATCAATTTCGAGCAATTACGGACATGATGTGGAACCCGCCTGAAGGATGTGCGAACCTCTCTAGCGTTGATATGAAGCTTTCGCAAAGAACCTTGGCCCTACGGTTGTCAGGCTCAGGTCAATTAGTGTTTACTCTGATAGTGAGAAAAATACCACTTGAATAGGTGATTGATCTTTCCTGGAATTTTGACTAACTGCAAATCCCCTCTTGGGATGGAGGTTTGTTCTTAAGGAGGAGGTCTACAGTTTAAAGGCTGCATTTGCCAACTGCTACACCGTCGTCAGGGATGAAGTCTTTAGGGATAAAGTCTCTAGCGTAAAGAACCTGAAAGTTGACACTCGAAAGTTAACGCCTGAATGTTGACAATTGTGTTTCACTGCAAATGCATTGGGACGGAGAAGAAATGTTAAATCTAGAGTCCTCGCAGGAGGGGTACGTGCCAGAAGCTCAGTCGCTTCCAGCTTCAATTCTTAAAGTACCGAACCTCTTAAACGAAGAGATTTCCACTTTAGAGAAATCTGCCACCTATATTGGAGAAGAAGGCGATCTCGATCAGCCGCTAGCTTCTGAACTTCGCTACTCCTATTACATCCAAGCGACTCGAATTGAGCATCGTGCCTTCCTGACTACCAATCTGCCCACGATGGGAGAAACTCAGGTGACGGATGTTGGTTCCACCTGGCTTATTGGTCGCAGTCGCAATTGCGCGATCGTGGTGCCCGATCGATCCATTTCCCGCTGTCATGCCGTTATCAGCCATGATCCTCAGTATGGGTTCTATGTTATGGATGTGGGCAGTAGTAATGGTACATTCCTCAATCAACAGCGTTTGGCTGTGCTGAAGCGATACCCCATCAAAGATGGCGATATTGTGACGCTGTGTCATCTGCGAACTGAGTTTTTTATGAACCCTCGCTAGGACTGTTGTTAATTTCCCGCTGTTAATTTCCCGTGAGGGCTTCCTATTCTATAGAATTTTTATTCGACAGAATTTCTATTCAACAGAATTCCAATTTGACAAGATACGAGGCTACTAAGTGTTCGCTCGTCATATTGGCAGAATTAAACATTCATTATGCTGAACTCATTCTCCTGAGACCTATCTTGAGACATGGTTGGCCAGGTCAAGTAAGAGCATCGAGAAGCAATGTCCTGATACCTGTAGCTAGTGTCCTGAGACTGAATTCTGGGACTTAATCCTGAGAATTCGTACCCCGATGATTGGTACCCCGATGTTCAGTGTCCCGCTCTACTGGTTAAGTTAACCCTGGTTAACTTAACCCTGAATCAGGCTAACCTGCTGCCATCTGTGTAGCTTCTATTCCAGAAACTTCCTGAAGTTGGATCATATCTTCCCGAGGATCCGACCTAAGTACTTTAACCTGAAAGCGATCGCCCAGTTCGATCGTGCGGTTCAAGCGCATTGCCAGTTCTAGTCCCAAATCTTCCAGCAGAACTAAGCATAGTCCTTCATGCTCGCGTAACCACCGCAGCATGAGGGCAGACCAAATTTCGTGGGTGTTTCGCCGGAGATATTCCAACCCCCAGTAGCGATTGGTTTGGCGTTCCACCAAAGCGGCTTCTTGGACATTACTGGCAATGCTTAAAACTAAATCCTGCATTTGTTCCGCAGAAAATGGTAGAGATTCGCCTCGCAGATGGGCCTTGATTTGGAAGTGGGCCAGCAAATCACTGTAGCGCCGGATCGGCGAAGTGACTTGTGTATAGGTGTCCAGTCCTAAACTGGCATGGCGAGAGGGCGTAACGCTCAATTCACTGCGAGGCATACAACGACGGAGCGCACAGGCTCGAGCAGGCCCTGCTGGAACTTGCAATAATTCCTCGTCAGAAGGTAATTCTGGTTGAGGTTGGTTACGGAATAGCAGCGGTAGGTTATGGGCTTGACCATAGCGAGCAGCCACTTCTCCTGCCAAAATCATCATTTCTGCCACGAGTTGCCGGGAGAAGCGATCGTCCAGTACCTGAATAATAATTTCTTCCCCATCGTTTTCCACTTTGATGGTGGATTCTGGCATGTTGATGCTGATGGCTCCCTGGGATTGCCGCCAAAGTTGCCGTTGCTTGGCCCACTTGGCTAGGGTTTCCAGTTCCGGTTCTGCTGTTACGCCGAGTTCCAGCATCTCGTCCACATCCGCATAGGTGAGGCGATAGGTAATTTTGATGTGGCTCGCGTGAATGTTGAAATCTTGGACTGCACCATTGGCATCTAGCAAAACGCCGAAACTCAGGGCACAACACACGGCCCCTGCGTTTAGACTCATAGGGCCGGTTGCCAGTTCCGTTGGAAACATGGAGATCATGCCCGTGGGTAAGTAAAGGGTTGTGCTCCGACGACGGGCCTCTAAATCCAACGGATCACCGGGCAGTAACCAACGAGTGGGATCGGCAATGTGGATCCAAACTCGCTCACTGCCATCGGGGAGATACTCCACACTCAGACCGTCATCAATTTCGCGCGTACTTTCATCGTCGATCGTATAGACCTTCAGGTGGGTCAGATCCAACCGTTCGGAATGCAAGTCTTGCGGCGGGGAAAGGAGGTACTGATGTGACAACTCTAGAACCTTTGGCGGGAAGTGAGTAGGAATTTGACTATGGCGTAGGAAAAGGTTTTCGTGGGGACTCCATAATCCTAATTCAACCAGAAGCCGAAATGCACCTTGCGCTGTTTCAGGACGTTTGAGGGCCGCTAAAACTTCGATCGCGGCACTACGATTGGGGGCTTCATCGCCGAAGGCTGCAAATTTTTCTAAGGCATCTAATTTGGATCGATCGCTCGGTTGCCAGTCTTCTGTTCTATCTCCGACAATTGCTTGCTGCAACCGCACCAAAAAACCTTCCCATTCCTGCTGGCGTTGGTTGGTCAGTTGGATTTGACGCTGGATTTCTGCCACTTGGCTGGCAGGTCTGGGTTCGTAACGATCGCCCTTCTGCTTGAAATAGAGACGATCTTCCGCTAAGAGAAGATGGGCTGTATAGCAAAATTCTGGCTCAGTGGAGGAGAACAATAACGTAGCTAAGGCTGCTGGATCGGTAGATTCGCTCTCTTCAACAAGCAGTTCCCACGCGACTTCTAAACTTGAAGGATCTAAGGTAGACCGGACTCGCTGGGAAAATGCAGCAATTTCGGTCGATTTAAATGTCTGACCGCTCACTGCATATTCAATCTGGCGTGGATGGATGGTCGAAGCTTGACCTCGTTCATCGATCACGACCCAATGTTTTTTACCTTCTGGGCGATCGATCACCGCAAGCCGCCGTTCTCCGTTCACAACAAATTCAATCAGCGTTCCCTTTTCCATAGGAGGGCTTCATCCAGGCGAGCATATACGACTTGAGCAACCGAACCCGAACAGTTTCCGTGATGCGGGTTGGAATGTATGTAACTGATGCGTTGAGCAAGGCAATGCGCTTAAGCAATGCGCTCAGTAAACAAAGGAGTCCCGGTAGAAGGCATTGACCGAGGCTATAAACAAGATGAGGGATGATGGACTGTTCGATTGCTCCCATCACCCCTCCGATCTATGCCTAAGACTCGCTTAGCCTTCTTGGTTGATGAAGGGTAGCAATGCCAAAATTCTAGCTCGCTTGATGGCAACCGTCAGATCCCGCTGCTGTTTAGCGGTTAATCCTGTGATGCGACGAGGCAAAATCTTACCGCGCTCTGTAATAAACTTCCGCAGCAGGTCTACATCTTTGTAATCGATCGGGTCGCCCGGTTTAATGGGAGAAATGCGACGACGAAAATAAGCCATAGTGTTTCACTCGATGAATTGGACAGAACGGAGATTCTGAGTTTTGTTTGGAGCGATCGCCCCCTCAAAACTTCCAAGGGATTTGCCAGGAGAACTGGTGGATCAAATCCAAGCATTCGCTAATTCTGCGAAGCTCTGGTCGTCAAGCCTGTTTCAAAAATGCTTAGGACGACTAATCTCACAACTACTTAATTTCGCGGTGAACGGTATGTTTGTTGCAGTGGGGGCAGAACTTCTTGAGTTCTAACCGACTCGTGGTGTTCCGACGATTCTTCATCGTGGTGTAACGGGACACCCCTGCAGAACGCTTATCTGGATTGGTACGGCACTCCGTACACTCCAGCGTAATGATGATTCTTACGCCTTTGTTTTTAGCCATGATTCACAACCTAAGGGCTGGTATTTATTCAGACACAAATAACCATTATTTCACAGGAAGGTCGAGTTTGAAAGTATTCTGAAAGGGGTTTTGCCAGTTTTTTAGAGGGGATCTCTTCTATTAGTTACCAATTTGTAGGGAGAGGTTTGTCTGTAATACCTGACTGGATAGGAGAAACCGCCATGGCTCAATTGTGGTTGATCTTCTTGTTATTAAAAATTGTGGGTCTATGTTGGCAGTTGAAACGGCTGAGTCTTTAATTTTTCAAGCAGTCCAAACTCCGGATGCTGCGATCGAGCTCGAATTTGTGCCGTTGCTAGAGGCCGTCGATCGTATTCTGGCAGCCCCAGTGAGCAGTGAATTGGATTTTCCCCATTGGGATAATTCTGCGATGGATGGTTATGCAGTGCGCTATGACGATGTGGCAACAGTGCAGGCCGATCGTGCGGTTGTTCTAGAGGTGGTTGAAGCAATTCCTGCGGGGGTAGCCCCCCAGAAGACGCTTCAGCCTGGACAAGCCGCCCGCATTTTTACCGGAGCGATGCTGCCCTTGGGAGCCGATACGATCGTCATGCAGGAAAATACTCAGCGCCAAGGCGATCGGGTCACAATCTTGATTGCCCCGCGTCAACCGGGGGAATTTGTCCGGCGGCGGGGCGGTTTTTACCAAGCGGGACAACCGTTGTTAATGGCGGGAATTCGGCTAGGAGCCGCAGAAATTGCGGTGCTTGCAGCCGTGCAATGTACCCAGGTGCCGGTTTATCGTCGTCCCAAGGTGGCGATTCTCTCCACTGGCGATGAACTGGTGACGCCGGAGCAGCCGTTGCAGCCGGGACAGATTGTGGATTCCAATCACTACGCTTTAGCTACGTTGGTGCAACAATCAGGAGCAGAGGTGTTGCGGTTAGGCATTGTGCCTGATGATCCCACTGCGTTGCAATTGGCCATGGAAGCCGCGATCGCCCAAGCAGATGTTGTGATTTCTTCTGGAGGGGTCTCGGTAGGCGATTATGACTATGTGGACAGGATTCTAGAGGAACTGGGGGCTACGATTCAAATTCGCTCGATCGCGGTTAAACCCGGCAAACCCCTCACCTTTGCGACCCTGCCTGATAAGCTGTATTTCGGTCTTCCGGGCAATCCTGTATCCGCTCTGGTCACATTTCTGCGCTTTGTCCAACCGGCTTTGAAACGACGATCGGGGCTGGCAACGGGCTGGCAACCGAACTTCATCACGGCCAAAACGGATTGTGATCTCAAGTCCGATGGCAAGCGTGAGTCCTACCTTTGGGGCAAGGTCACGTTCCAAGCCGGTGAGCTTTGCTTTTCGCCCGCTGCGGGAGGCCATAATTCGGGTAACTTGATTAACCTAGCAGGCTGCAACGGCCTCGCCAGGATCCCCATCGGCACAACGGCGATCGCCGTAGGAAGTGACACATCGGTGTTGTTGATGCAGGGGATTGTTTAGATGCCCCAGTTCGCGGGGGGTGAAACCACTCCTTGAACCCAGGAAACCCACAAAAAAGGCACCCTGTAGGGTGCCTGAAACCAGAACAGAAAACTTTGAATGAGTAATCGCGTTGAATTGCGTTGCAGCTAGCCTCGAGGTGGACGACGACGCTGCAAAAACTCAGGAATATCTAATCCCCCAGGTGTTGGTGGTGCGGGCTTGGTGGTGCGGGGTTCCGGTAAGGGCAATCCGCCAGCATTGGTTTCCGGTTTGGGAACCGATCGCTTGGGTGTTGTCGTAGGCCGGGTGGCTGCTTGTGCCTGCGGTTCCCCAGAAAATCCCGTAGCAATCACCGTGATCCGCACTTCGCCCTGCATCCGCTCGTCAATTACAGCACCAAAGATGATGTTGGCATTGGGATCAACCACTTCATAAATGATCTCAGCCGCTGCGTTCACTTCATGCAGGGTGAGATCATGGCCTCCAGTGATGTTGAAGACGACGCCCCGCGCCCCGTCGATCGAGGCTTCCAGCAACGGCGAAGAGATTGCAGCCATCGCGGCTTCCCGTGCCCGTGATTTACCCGACCCAATGCCGATCCCCATGAGCGCTGATCCCGCATCGGCCATCACAGCCCGCACATCGGCAAAATCTACATTGACTAAGCCCGGAATGGTAATGATATCGGAAATCCCTTGCACCCCTTGGCGTAGCACATCATCGGCTGTCCGGAACGCTTCTTGCACAGGGGTTGATTCCGAGATTACCGATAGTAGCTTGTCATTGGGAATAATGATCAGGGTATCCACTCGCCCTTGCAGTGCCGCGAGTCCCTCTTCCGCTTGATTGGTACGCCGCCGCCCTTCAAAGGTAAACGGACGGGTGACGACTCCAACGGTCAGTGCCCCAATTTCTTTGGCGACTTCGGCCACGATCGGTGCTGCTCCGGTGCCTGTGCCACCGCCCATGCCCGCTGTAATAAAGACAAGGTCAGAACCTTCCAGGGCAGCGGCAATTTCATCCCGAGACTCTTCTGCGGCCTTCTGACCGATCGCGGGATTACCGCCAGCCCCTAACCCTCGAGTAAGTTTTTGACCTATTTGCAGTCGCTTTTGGGCAGAAGACTGGGTCAACGCTTGAGCATCGGTATTAATTGACCAAAATTCAACCCCAGTCACTTCACTGGCGATCATTCGATTGACAGCATTGCCGCCACTTCCGCCAACGCCAATTACTTTAATTCTGGCAATACTGCTGGGCACGATGTCACCACTCCTTAATTCCTCTCCGGGCACCACGTTGACATTTCCCCCTGAATTACTGGATGAACTGATACTGCGGAGAGAGTTGGAGCTATCCCCTACCGACGCAAACTTCGAGACTCCGTCCTCATGGGAGTCTATATCCTCATGGGAACGAATCTGATCTGGCTCAAGCGACGTGTTGAGGATCAGCGGAGTGGAATTTGACTCATTGTTAAGCGTCATTGGAACTACGGGCGGAACTTATAAACAATTTTTTGACTCCAGGTAGCACCGCATCACCAGGGGGTAACTGGCTAACCGGAACACCAATTCTACTAAATCTTCAACAGCAAAACCGTCGATTTGCCATCAAGTTCGGTTTAATTGTGCCATGAGATTACGGGAAATTCTGCCACAGTTCGATCGCTATGGGGTACTAATTTTTGCGGAGTTTTTTGCACCCCGCAGTTTTAGGATAGGTGCGTTCGGGTTCCTTAAATCGAGATATTCCATGGAACTAGCGGTTTTGTTGCGGGGGAGATCTCGCATACGATCGAGCACTCGAATTTGGTTGGCGAACTGATTCCCGTAGGCTCCGAGGTGCACAACGCCAATTTCAGTTGTTAGGATTAAATTCCCAGGATTTTGCCAATCAATAGCCTGCACGTTGACAGGACTGCGGCTGATTATGGGATAGAAGCGATCCCAGTGAGGGCGGTACGTATCAGGATTACCAATGACTTTGAGGGGCGGTAATTGGAGATTCTGTTCAACCGCTGCATAGCTTTCCAATGGGATCCAGCGCCCACTTTCATCCAGTAAGCCAGAGGGTTTGCTGTTTCCCGCTTCCTTTGGGGAAGATTCTGAGGTATTGCTAGGGCTGGAAGAACGCGCTTCGTTAGCCGTGGATACAGAACTTGCAGGGGCAGGATTGGTTGCTTCCTCGCCATTGCTGCGATTGGCTGGATTGGTTTTTCCTTGAGAGGACAGGCTTAACCAAGCTTGGGCCACGGGCTTGCGTTCACGGATGCGCACTGTCAAGCCAGGCGGAAATAGATGGCGTTCCACACTGACTTCAGCAATGGGTGCTTTGTCCTTCAACGTTTCTGCAATTTTGGCAGGCTGTACCTTGCTGAGGGACTCAGGGTAGTTGATGGGCAAGAGGGAACGTACTGTTTTGGCCGCTAGGAACTGATTGCCTTCAATCTTGACTTGAGCTGCATTCCGGATAACCCAATTAGGCTGAGTCACGGCCCAAACCAAGGTTCCAGCTATCCCCAAAACCACCAGCGATCGCCAAGACAGTTTAAGGATGCGGTTACGCCGTTGTCGCCGCAGTTGTTGCCGTCGTTGAGAAAGTTCATGCCGAGAAACAGGAGCAATGCCAGCCATGATGTATTGAGAAGGAGCATTAGCAAAACTGCGATTCGCACTGCGAATTAGGAGTCAGTAAACCCAGGAAGTACGATCGGGCTACCAGTAACCAGTTGCCAGGAAAAATTCGCCCCTATATTTAAGCATGGTCAGCCGAAATAGCACGGCTGAGATCATTTAGTTTTTTATGCAACTAATTATGCAACTAGTTTGCTATGCGACTAGTTTTTGTGCAGCAGGATATGTCAGCGCATAGGTCAAATCTCTCATTTCATTCGACCCCTGATGACTCCTGCATCCTGTATGCTTCTTTGTCCTGCTAACTGATTGTCCTGCTAACTGGCCTGTACTACTTGTCTTAACCTGTTTTAACCAGATGGTTTTCTAGCAAACTGACTTTCTAGCAGACGATGCCAGAGCGTAAAGCTCGAACAGCTGCTTGCGTGCGATCGTCAGCGCATAATTTATTCAAAATATTACGGACGTGGGTTTTGACCGTACCGACGGTGATGAAGAGCTTATCGGCGATCGCGGCATTACTGTAACCATCCACAATCAGTTGTAGGACTTCTAGCTCCCGTTCTGTCAGGGGGTAGGACTCTGTGGGCTCAGTCGGAGTGGGTAAATGTGTTGAATTTACCGTCGAAACGCTAGTTTGCTGGGACTGACGCAGGACAATCCGAGCTATCGCTGGATCAATCCAAGAATTCCCTTCGTGGGTGACCCGCAACGCTTCGACCAACTGATCAAGGCTGACATCCTTCATACAGTAGGAGTCGGCACCCGCCGCAAAAGCTGCCATGACCACATCTTCTGTATCTTGAAGGGTCAAGATCAAAATCTTCGTGGGTGAAGTCTCAGAGACTTGAGCTTGCTTAAACCGTTTGGTTAACTCTATGCCATCCATATCGGGGAGGCCGATATCCACGATCGCCACATCGGGCTTAGCAATGGTGAGCAACCGCAGTCCATCTGCTGCATTGGAGGCTTCGCCAATCACCCGAAAACCCGATCGTTGTTGGAGCGCAGTCCGCATTCCAACACGAGTTAAATCGTGGTCTTCTATCAGCGCAATTCGAATGTCGTTCATTAGAGTTAACTTCCACCCATTTGCATAAGGATACTTACCCAAAGACTGCCCTGAATTCTGCCATCTGCATCACTGTGATAGCCCGCCACTTCAAAAGTTTAAATATGGCCTAGTTCTGAAGCTTCGATTACGCAGACAAGTTTGACATTCTGGTTCTTGACAGTGGTTCTTGACATTAGTGGTTAAGTACTTATCGGTACTCAATTGTAGCCGTTCATTCTCGCCTACTACACCCTCCTGGGTGAAGGAATTGAGAGTAAACTTCACAAGTCTGCTAGAGATTAACCGAAAGAGAGGCTGAATGAGTGATTTATGGCAGAATTGTTGCCGTTAAGTCAACCCATGCTGAATCTCGGACGATCGCTCTCATCAAAATTCAGGCCAATTAAACCCAGTGATCATCTGAAAGAGTCCTCTTCTCGAGACTTTCATACGTAGTGAGTCAACTCACATCTACCCCAGGGGATAAACCCGCCGAATTTGAGCCCGTTCTCAAGTTTTTTTTGGCAGGAGTCAGAATGATTGAAATAATGAAGAAGTAGGGAGACAGGGTGTTGATAGATCCCATTCGTTTATAGGCCCCCTGTGTGTTCATAGACCCTTTTATATAGACTGCATAGATCATATTGTTGAGAGGTCGCATTGTTGATCGATATGGGGGCAATGAACCGGGGCAAGAAACATAGGGATAGTAGACCAGTAGTAGCAGACGCAGTAGAGACGTGAGATGCCATGGATGGGAATCTCAAGTTGCTGATGGTAGGGGCAAGTGCGGTTAATCGCATGGCAGTTTGTCAAGCTTGGCAATTGGCGGGGATGCGATCGCCGATCGTGGAAGTCGAGAGTCAAGCGATCGCAATCGCAACCTTAGAAAATGAGCCGTTCGATTGTTTAGTGATTGATGAACAATTAATTGATGGATCCGGCTCCTTGCTTTTAGACATGATCCAACTTAGACGGATTGCCGTTGGGATCGTGATGCTGATACACGAAGCGAACCAAGAGACGGCCTGGAAACTTCTGGAACGGGGAGCCGGAGATTACCTAGAGCAGTCTGAGATTACCCCCACAACCCTCTGTCATCGGGTCTGGAATGCGGTACGGCTGCACCGAATGGCGGGACATGTGCAAGGGATGCACCATCAAGTCCAAAAAATTTTGGCTGAAAATGAACGGTTAGCTCAGTCCGCCCAAGAAGCTGAGAAAATTCGCAATCGGGTGGTCTTGACCTTAGGCCGCAATCAGCAACAACTACGAACGCTTCAGCAGTTGACCGATCTGTTAAATCAACGGTTAACGAACTTGCCAGGGCTACTGCAAGCTATGATTGATGCTGTTTGTGAAGCTATTTCCGATACGCAATTCGGCTTAATTGTTCTGCAAAACGCCCAAACCCAGGATTTGGAACTCACTGCAACCGTTGGATTGCACCGGAGTGATTTTCTTCAAGAAACGTTTTCTCTCAAAAAAGGGCCTTTGAATCAAGTCTTTTTGACGGGGGAATCCCTACTACTGCGAACCCACAAGCGCGATCGTCGCATACCCGCGATCGAGGTTCAGAATCCCTTAGAGCACACGCCCGCCGCCCTGTGTACAGTGGCGATCGCCTCGGCCCAAGCGGGGCGATTAGGGGTGTTGGCCGTTGGCAACTGGGAAAATCCCCAAGCCTTTGACGATGACGATTTACGGTTGTTAATGGCCTTTGGCGAGCAAGCAGCGATCGCCCTGAATAACGCGCAGTTAATCAACGCACTGGAAGAACGCGAAGAACGTCTGGCCCTGCAAAATAATTTGCTGTACGAACAAAATCAAGAACTAGAAAATCAGCGGCAACAGATTCAGATGCAAAACTTGCGGCTTCTGGAAGCTGCGCAGATGAAGTCGCAGTTTCTAGCAACCATGTCCCACGAATTGCGAACCCCGATGAATGCGATTATTGGTTTCTCGCAACTCTTGATGCGGCAGCAGCAGCAACTTTCACCGCAGCAGACTGATATGGTCAGCCGCATTTTGAATAATGGTAAGCATTTACTAGCTCTAATTAATGACATTCTAGATTTGTCACGGATTGAGGCGGGACGCTTGGAACTGAAGCCAGAAGGGTTCAATCTACTTGAGTTGCTCCAGTCCACGATCGAAGAACTGCGATCGCTGGCCGACCAGAAGCAATTAGAGCTGCAAGTGATTACTCGATTACTGGATCCTGTGGTTGTGAACGACATGGCTCGGGTGCGTCAGGTACTGGTCAATCTGCTATCTAATGCCATTAAGTTCACTGAAACTGGCGGCGTGGTGGTTGAAGTACAGGATTTGCAGATCGATCGACTGCAAATTACCGTTCGAGACACGGGCATTGGCATTGCTGAAGAACATCTTCCTCATATCTTTGAAGAATTTCGGCAGATTGATCAAACGGCAACTCGTCGCCATGCTGGGACAGGGCTTGGCCTAGCGATTACCAAGTGGCTCGTGCGCATGATGGGGGGGCAAATCAGTGTAACCAGCCAATTGGGGCAAGGGTCTACCTTCGAGGTGGACATTCCTCGGGAAGTCGTGATTCGGCCTCCAGCGAAGTTACAACCGCTAATGCAAGGCACAGACTTCTAACAACAAACTTCTTACAACAAACCTATACCCGTTGGCGCTAGGAAATTCGTTCAGCAAGGCGAAGCTTCGCCGATCGCGATCGACTATTTGCCTGAATTTCTTCCTCGCTGGGCAAAATTGGTTTCTTTGTGATGACCTTCAGTAACTCCGATTCCCGCATCCGATGCTTGACAATGCGATCTTCCAAGCTGTGGAAACTAATAATAGCCAGCCTCCCACCGGGTTTGAGCCAGTTGGGGGCTTGGGCAATGAATGTTTCTAGTACCTCTAACTCCCGGTTGACTGCGATGCGTAAGGCTTGAAACACACGGGTCGCGGGATGAATCCGGCCATGGCGATATTTCCCAGGAACGCATTGGGCAATGGTCTCCGCCAAGCCAGTGGTGGTCTCAAAGGGGCGACGATCGACAATTTGCCGCGCAATGCGTCGGGACAACCGTTCTTCGCCGTAGGTGTAGAAAATATCGGCCAGTTCTTTTTCATCCCAGAAGTTAATGATTTCTGCTGCGGTTAATTCCTGCTGCTGATCCATCCGCATATCCAAGGGGGCCGTGTGGCGGAAACTGAACCCCCGATCGGCGATGTCGAACTGGGCAGAACTGACGCCGAGATCCGCCAGAATGCCGTCGAATTTTAATTCACCCGGATTAAATTCAGCAAAATTGGTCTGATGAAATGTGACTTGGTTTTTAAAGTCACCTAATGTTTCCTGGGCAGCCGCGATCGCCATGGCGTCCTGATCCAACGCCACCAGTTCCACCTGTGGAGCTGCTTCCAGAATCAACCGACTGTGACCACCGCCTCCCACCGTCGCATCCAAATAGCGCCCCCCCGATCTCACTTGCAGTCCGTCGATCACTTCCTGGTAGAGAACGGAGACATGGACAAATTCCGGGCGATCGGCTGTGCTACCGATCGCGGTGGGATCGATCTGGCTGCGATCGATCTCATTAGGCGTTTCTAGCGGCGATGCAGGCTGGGAAATATCTTGGGAGGGTTGGGTCACAGGTTCAGTGAGGGGTGCGATCGAGTGGGCAAGTTGATGCGCAAAAATGCTGTTCTATTGTCCTCAACTTTGGCGCGGACTGGGCAACTTTCTAGAAAAACCAACTGCGGGGGAATGGCCACTCACCCAGAACCTCCCTTGCAGCCAAGAAATTGCAGCCGAAAATCGCAGTCAAGAATCAAAACGATCGTAAAAAATATTTTTTGCTCAGATAGTAAACTTCTGTAACAGTGATAGCGCTAAAACGTTAACGCTTTGCAAGATTTACCCGGAAAAATCAGTGACCTAGATTACAAAACCGTTACAAATCAACGGTTCCGAACAAAAGCGTTACATCCCGGTGATAGTCTAGCTTTTGTATTTATTGTGAAAACGCAAGATAGCAAGAGGCGGAAATGACCGGGGCAAACGATATTCCATACCTGTTACGCGCTGCGAAGGGAGAAGTGCTGGCTCGTCCGCCTGTTTGGATGATGCGTCAGGCAGGTCGGTACATGAAGGTTTATCGTGACCTGCGCGATAAATATCCGTCCTTCCGGGAGCGCTCTGAAAATCCCGACCTATCGATCGAGATTTCCCTGCAACCTTGGCGTGCCTTCCGTCCCGACGGCGTCATCATGTTCTCCGATATTCTGACGCCATTACCGGGCATGGGGATCAACTTTGACATCATCGAAAGCCGGGGGCCGATTATCGATCCGCCTATCCGCACCATGGAACAGGTGAAGCAACTGCGCCTGCTCAATCCGGAAGAATCGCTGCCCTTTGTCAAAACGGTGCTGCAATCCCTGCGCCAAGAAGTGGGTAACCAAGCAGCCGTTCTGGGCTTTGTTGGTGCACCGTGGACCTTAGCAGCCTACGCCGTGGAAGGCAAGAGCTCTAAAGACTACGCCGTGATCAAGCGCATGGCCTTCTGCGAGCCGGAAACCCTGCACGCACTGCTGTCCCTGTTGGCGGATTCGATCGCGGAATACGTTCGCTACCAAATCGACAGTGGGGCGCAACTGGTGCAAATGTTTGATTCCTGGGCCGGACACCTCAGCCCGATCGACTATGACACCTTCGCTTTGCCCTACCAACAACGGGTTTTCCAGCAAGTCAAGCAAACCCATCCCGACACCCCATTGGTGCTCTACATCAGTGGTAGCGCGGGTGTGTTGGAGCGCATGGGCCAATCTGGCTGCGACTTTGTCAGTGTGGACTGGACGGTGGACATGGCTGATGCCCGTCAGCGCCTAGGCCATAACCTGGGGGTACAGGGCAATGTTGACCCCGGTGTGTTGTTTGGTTCTAAGGAAATTATTCGCGATCGCATTTTAGACACTGTTCGCAAAGCCGGAAACCGGAAGCACATTCTGAACCTGGGGCATGGTATTCTACCCGGTACTCCAGAAGAAAATGCCGCCTTTTTCTTTGAAACTGCCAAACAACTGGATCAGTTGATGGCAACTGCCTAAGGGGTATAGGGTACGGCGTGACCCTGTACTATCCATTCCGTACCCACCCACATCCATGACCCATAAGCGTATTTTTGTGACTGGTGCCAGTGGCTGTATTGGTCACTATATGGTGGATCAGTTAATTCATCAGACGGAGCATGAGCTATTTTTGCTGGTCAGAAATCCTGACAAGCTTAAATTTGACTACAATGCTCGTCCTGGCATCAAGCTGCTGGTCGGGGATATTAAGGAGATCGATCGCTTTGCGGCACTCCTGCAAACGATCGATTGCGCTATCCTAGCCGCAACCTCGTGGGGTGGATTTGAAGAGGTCTATGACGTCAATGTCACCAAGACCCAGGAACTAATTAATCTACTGAATCCCGACCTTTGTCAGCAAATCATTTACTTTTCGACTGCTAGTATTCTCGATCAACAAAACCAGCCCTTACCTGAGGCGGGTAAATTTGGAACAGACTATATTCGATCGAAATACCTCTGTCACCAAGAGTTGCAGCATTCTCCGTGGCAAGACAAGATTACGACGATCTACCCTACGCTAGTGTTTGGTGGGGACGATCGTTTTCCGAAGTCCCACCTATCTGCTGGGTTAAAGGATGTCGTCAAGTGGATTAAGCTGATTCGTTTTTTCCGGGCTGATGGCAGTTTCCACTTTATCCATGGTCGGGATATTGCCCAGGTTGTTGGCCACTTGGTCGATCATCCACCTGCGTTGGGGGAAGGGCGCGATTTTGTGTTGGGGAACGATCGCTATTCCGTCGATCGAGTTATTTCTGAAGTGTGTGCTTACTTAAAGATTCCCATTTACTTCCGCATTCCACTCTATACCTGGCTAGCGGATCTGATCATATTTCTGTTTCGGATTCAAATGGCTGATTGGGATCGTTTCTCTCTGCGCTATCGTCACTTTACCCATCAACAGGTTGTCAACCCTAAAACCTTTGGGTTGGTATCCTACTGTTCTACCCTAGGAGATGTTTTGCGCATTACTGGAATATAGCGCTGGTAGGAATCTTCGCTAATCGCAACCTGTCTCTGATTTCAACTTCAACTTTGATTTCAAGATTTTCGTAGTCTAATTCATGGAAAGCAGAAAAAGGCATCTTCTAAAACTAGGAGATGCCTTTTCCAATGAATTGACACAGGATTGCATTGCTGCAGGATTGCTTAGATCAGTTTGATGCCACGGAAGACTTTGAACAGACTGATCGCAACTACAAATGCAGCTCCCAGGAGGGCAAAGTACAGCACTACGCTACCCATATTTTTATTCCTCAGTATTCTCGCTTTTAGCAATATACACTGATTTGGAGAGTGGTTGAGACATTGCTGGAGGCAATCGGTGGAGTGCTACAAGAAACGGGGTAGAACGAGAAACCTCTCCGATGAAAGAGATGGAGCATGGCAGAATAGATAGACTAAGTAATTTTTCGTCCTACCTCATTTTTTACGACTATGTCATCTGTGATTCCTGTTGCGCTGCCGCAAAATCCCTACGAAATCGCGATCGAAGCGGGCTTGATCGATCGCCTAGGCGCTTGGATGACGGATGAAAAGCTGAAGAAAATGGGCCGGAAAGCGCTGGTAGTCTCCAATCCCACGATTTTTAAGCACTATGGCCAAAGGGTTGTGGAGTCCCTGCAAGAAGCTGGCTTTACAGTTGGACAGGTGATTTTGCCGCCAGGAGAACGCTACAAAACGCCTTCGACGCTGCAAAAAATTTACGATGCAGCCTTGGAAAATCGGCTAGAGCGATCGTCGGTGATGGTGGCGCTGGGCGGCGGCGTGATCGGTGATATGACGGGCTTTGCAGCAGCGACTTGGTTGCGGGGCATCAATGTGGTGCAGGTACCGACGAGCTTGCTGGCAATGGTAGATGCGGCGATCGGTGGCAAGACAGGAGTCAACCATCCCAAGGGCAAGAATCTGATTGGGGCGTTCCATCAACCGCGTTTAGTAGCGATCGATCCGCAGGTGCTGAAAACCTTGCCCGTGCGGGAGTTCCGGGCGGGGATGGCGGAAGTGATTAAGTATGGCGTGATTTGGGATGCGGAATTATTCCAACAGCTAGAGGATGCCAAGCGACTGGATCAGGCTCGTTATGTCAGTGAAGACCTGCTCCAGGAAATTCTGGCGCGATCCTGTGGAGCCAAGGCTCACGTCGTCGCTAAGGATGAAAAGGAATCGGGACTGCGGGAAATTCTCAACTACGGACATACGATCGGCCACGCTGTGGAAAGCTTGACGGGCTACCGGCTGGTGAACCATGGGGAAGCGGTGGGCATTGGGATGGTTGCCGCTGGAGAAATTGCTGTCGCCATGGACCTATGGACGCGGGAGGAGTGCGATCGGCAAAATGCGTTGATTGCGAAATGTGCCCTACCGACCAAGCTTCCCACCACCATGGACTTTGATGCGATTATTGCCTCGACCCAAAACGATAAAAAGGTGCAGGCGGGGCAAGTACGATTCGTCCTACCGGACACGATCGGGCATGTGAATGTGACCGATCAAGTGACGCCGGAGGTAATTAAGCAGGTATTGCAAAAGATGTGACCTAAGATGAATTCCTCGAATTCGTGGTGCGGCGCGATCGTTGGGGCTGCTCCGCAGCGAAGATCGGGGAACTTCTCCCCGCCCCCCTGCGACGTCAGGGGACTCTACTCCCCCGACACCCCCCGAAAGTGAATTCTCCGTCCCAGTACAGGGGATTTGTGAGGGCGACTTGTATATACCTATCAAAAGCAAGGGGGTATCACTAGACAGTGATACCCCCTTGCTCTCTGGAGTTCATTGAAAGTTTAGCGGGAGCCTCCAGTCCTTTCAAATTGAAGGCCCCATAGTTAGACTTCAGGTGAACTTACTCAACGCCTTCAATGCGGTCTTCTACTTCCTGGTAGAGTTCGCGCAGGCGATCGAGATTATCCTCCGAAGTATCCCAGTAGCCGCGACCATTGGCTTCTAGCAGAGTCGTCACCATCTTGCGGAAGGAGTTGGGGTTGAGATCCATCAACCGTTTGCACATCTCCTCATCCTTGATGAAGGTAGAGTTCGTATCTTCATAGATCCAGTTGTCCACCGCATCCGCCGTCGCAGACCAACCCATCGTGTTGACCAACCGCTTCGATAACTCCCGAACCCCTTCATACCCGTGGGACAACATGCCCTCATACCACTTGGGATTCAGCAGCTTCGTCCGCGAATCCAAGCGCACGGTTTCCGAAAGAGTCCGAATCTGGGCATTAGCTGTGGTGGTATCCGCCATAAAGGACGCCGGAGCCTTCCCATCATCCCGCAGGCGCGCCACGATCTTGGTCGGGTCGGAGTCGTAGTAGTGGGACACATCCGTCAAGGAAATTTCCGAGGAATCCAGGTTCTGGAAGGTCACATCCGCCGTTTTCAGCGCTGCCCGGAAGACTTGCTCATTCTGCTCCATCACCCCAGGATTATCTGCCGAGAAGGCAAAACCTTTACGGGAAAGGTACATGTTTTGCAGTTCTTCCTCATTTTCCCAGGTGCCATTTTCCACCGCCAAGTTGATGTTGGAGGAGTAGGAACCGGAGGCGTTGGAGAAGACACGGGTTGCGGCCTCACGAATATTCACACCCAGTTCTTCCGCCTGTTGCAAGGCATGTTTGCGGACAAAGTTCATCTCCAGGGGCTCATCCGCTTCCGCAGCCATTTTGACTGCTTTGTCCAACAGCGCCATTTGGTTGATGAACAGGTCGCGGAAAACGCCAGAACAGTTGACCACAACATCAATCCGAGGACGACCCAATTCATGGAGCGGAATTAACTCCAACTTGTTGACACGACCAAAGGAATCAGGAATTGGCTTCGCACCCACCATCCAAAGGATTTGCGCCAAGGATTCCCCATAGGTTTTGATGTTGTCCGTTCCCCAGAGGACACAGGCGATCGTTTCAGGGTAAGCTCCATCATTTTCAGTTTTCTGCCGATCGATCAAACGATCGACCACAATCTTGGCCGACTTCACCGCCGCCGCCGTGGGAATCGACTGCGGGTCGAGGGCATGGATATTTTTACCCGTGGGCAGCACGTCTGGGTTACGAATCGGGTCACCGCCGGGGCCGGGATTGATGTATTCCCCATTCAGCCCCGTTAGCAATCCGCCCAATTCGTTATCCGCCACCACTTGCTTCAGACAGAACTGCAAGAACTCAAACAGCGGCTTCAAGGCATCGGGATCCACATTGGTATAGCCCAAATCGTGGAGGGCTTGCACCCAAGGTTCCTTCTTCTGGGCTCCAAATCCGGCAAACAGGTTGGAGAACATCGAGGTTTTAGAAACCCGACCTTCTTCATCTTGCTGCGATCGCACCATGGCCGTGACTGCTGCACGGGTGGCCTGCTGAATGTCGTTGAGCAGTTGCACATCCGCCAACACACCCAGGTCACTGTTTTTGAAGATCTCGTCGATGTTGCGGTAAACGCTATTGGCAATGACACGCGGCAAACTAAGGATTTCCTCCTCCTCCCGATCGAGGCTGGCAATGTTCACCAACGTGGCGATCGCTTCTTCGGCACTGGGGGGCTTGCCAATCACGTGCAGTCCACAGGGCAGCAACCGCGACTCGATCTCCATAATCTTGATGTAGATCTTGCCGACAATGCCATCGCGCTCATCTTGGGTCAGTTCCGCCGCCGAACCCTCCGGCAACACCACATCCTTATCCAGGTTGCAGATGCGGGCCTTGTCCATAATCGTGTCTACGATCTGCACGCCGCGCCCACTGTCCTTCATGGTTTGGTAGGAGCTAATCAACTCGCTCAGTTCCTTTAATCCCTTGTAAAGCCCCGCATTTTCCGCCGGAGGGGTGAGGTAGGAAATCGTTTCCGCGTAGCTACGGCGCTTGGCGATCGTGGCTTCCGACGGGTTGTTGGCCGCGTAGTAGTACAGGTTGGGAATGGAACCAATCAAGCTGTCGGGATAGCAGGTATCGGACATCCCCATTTGTTTCCCAGGCATGAACTCCAAGGATCCGTGGGTACCGAAGTGCAGAACGGCATCCGCTTGCCAAACCTTTTCCAAGTAGGTGTAGTAGGCGGCAAATCCGTGGTGGGGACTGGCCGATCGGGAGAACAGCAGCCGCATCGGGTCGCCTTCGTAGCCAAAGGTGGGCTGTACGCCGATGAAAACATTGCCAAACTGCTTACCGAATACCAGCAGATTTTGGCCATCGGTATTCAGATGACCGGGAGGCGGCCCCCAGGATTCGTGCAGGCGCTCTTGGTAGGGCGTCAGGCGCTCGTACTCCTCAACCGACATGCGGTAGGCGATGTTCAGTTCGGGGCTGTTGTACTGGGCTTGGGCATCGTGCAGCACTTCCAGCATCAGGGCTTTGGAATCTTCGGGTACGCTGTCGATCGTGTAGCCGTCGGCTTTCAAGCCTTCCAGCACCTTGTAGATGGAGCCAAACACATCCAGGTAAGCAGCAGTACCCACGTTGCCCTTATCCGGCGGAAAGCTGAAGACCGTAATGGCAACCTTCTTCTCGGCCTTGGGTTTGCGGCGCAGGTTAGCCCACTTCAAAGCCCGTTGCGCGATCGCTTCTACCCGATCCTGCAAGGTAATCGCCTTACCCGTTGCGCCATCGCGACCGGACATGATGATCGGTTCGATCGCCCCGTCCAGTTCCGGCAGTGCAATTTGCAGGGCCACTTGAATGGGGTGCAGACCCAGTTCGCTTTCCTGCCATTCCTCAGTGGTTTGGAAGACCAGTGGCAAGGCCACCATGTAGGGACGGTTCAAGCGTTTGAGAGATTCCACCGCCTTTGGATGATCCTGTTTGGCAGGGCCACCCACGAGCGCAAATCCGGTTAGCGACACCACGACATCAACGATCGCTTGATTTTGCTCGATCGGATCGTAGAAATAGGCATCCACGGGCTTGGAGAAGTCCAAGCCCCCCGCAAACACCGGAATGACACGGGCACCTAGGGCTTCAAATTCCGACAACACAGACACGTAGTGGGCATCGTCCCCAGTCACAATGTGCGTCCGTTGCAGCACCAACCCAACCGTTGGGCAATCGCCCCGCCGCTGAGCTTCGGGCAAATCGCCACGGGAGGCATACCAGTTGAAATATTCCTTGGCATCTTCGTACATCGTGGGAGCCAAGGGATGCCAAATCCCCATGTCGGGATAGGTGACCGGCTCACTGTACTCCAGGTTGGGAGAATCTTTCGTGGCTCCAGCGATCGCCCTTTCACCCTTGAAGACGTAGCGATCGGCCAGCATGAGCAGGAAGTTTTCCAGGTTGTCTTGGTTACCCCCCAGCCAGTACTGGAAGCTCAGCATGAAGTTGCGGGCATCCTGGGCTTTTTCCACGGGCAGATACTTCAGTACCGTCGGCAAGGTGCGCAGCAGCTTGAGCATGGCGTCTTGGAAGCCTGCTCCAGACTTCTCTTTACGCTTCTTCATGAAGCTGGAAATGACGCTCTTGGACTGGCCAATCTGCGCGAGGGAGAAGCTGCCCATTTTATTGAGACGCATCACCTGTGGCATTGAAGGGAAGACCACAGAAACATCTAGATTGGCTTTAACAGGATCCACAGCCTCGACGATCTTGTCCGCCAAATCTTCCAGGAAGATCAGAGAAGCGATAAAGACGTTGGCCTCTGCCACGTCCCGTTTGAAATCTTCGTAGTTATTGGCGTCTCGCAGCTCTTCAATCAGGTAACCACTGATTTCAACAGCGACATCAGGATTACTGGCGTTAATCGATCGCACAGCTGCGGACAACGCACTCTGGTACTGGGGTTCCAACACGACGTACACCACCTTGACCAAGGAGCGACCATTGAGGTCATCGGGTTGAATGTGGCGGACAGAAGGTTTGGTGTAAGTGAACATGCGGGTCAAGACTCCTTCGATGCGTGTTCTCCTCTGCTAGAACGACAGACCTAGCAGCGATCGAAAATTTATGAGGGAAAGGCACAGTTAAACACGGGACACTACAACTCTACGGCAAGCTACAGAAAATTCACGGCAAGCTAGAGAGTTCTGCCAGCACCCGGAAAATTGCCAGAATCCACCCAAACAGATCAACTTAAACCTTGAAACTGATGGGAAAATTTGCAATTCTCGATTTTCATCTATAACAAATGGTTTTTACCAGAAAACCAGACCAGAACTGCGTTTCAGGCAGCAACTGACACAATTTGATATAAACTCTGTGATTGTCATTAATTTTTTTTAACAAAAATGAGAGTAACTACTCCAATAATCTTTACAAAAGTTAAACATTCAGTCAACCACTCTTAAACCCATTCAAGCAAATGCTACAGCCTATTCCAAGGCAACTGTCCCAAGCAATGTAGCGAAATAGCCTGACAATACAGGATTGATAGTGCCGTGATTATTGAAGGGGACTATTGAAATTGCACGCTCATGAAATTGCATGCTCAGAAATACCGTTGCTGAATTCACAACTGGCTTAAGACAGAATAAAAAAGGCCGCTATCCAGTCTAAAAATTGACCGATCGCCGCCTGAGTACTTAACAAAAGTTCAAAAAACTAATTCTTTCCGTTGCCCAGATGTGAAGGCTTTGACTCTACTGAGGGGGCTGAGTCTGACTACTACGTTCGATCGGGAAATTGATAAAAAACTTGCTGAGGTTGCCTGAGTAAGCGGTGGTCATACCGATTAGGAATAGGCTCGCAATCAGTGCCAGGATGGAAGACGGAGTTTTGAGGCCAGAATCCCGAACCAATCGAGACAGGGGATGACTTTGGTGACGCAAAATTTTGACCGAGGGTAGCTTCCAACGAAATGGATCCCTAACGTAATGCCCGCTTCCACTCACCACTAACCGTTCACCACAATGGGGGCAAACCTTAAGGCCACCGATTGCCAATCCTTCACAGAAGAGGGCGGATCCTTGGCAAACCGTGCAATGGGAATAGCTACGATCGAAAAACTCAGCGCTCATGAGTGAAACTCTGGCAAAGATTCGTAGAAACAAACTTTACTGTCATAACCTATTTTTAGGGAAGTGAACCCTAAAAAATAATTTACCCAGGTGGACAGAATTCAATCCTTGAAAATTCTATGACTCTAGTCTAGCGAGGTTTGGTTGTGCCTGGATAGAGGGAAGCATGAATAAATTTTGCTACTCAACTGGTTACTCAAAACCTAGCTCTCTAGCCCAAAATAGGGGTTTTAAGCCCTATCCATTCACACACTGATCCAAGTGAATTTAGTAAAAGCGGACTTAGCAAAAAAGGAACGACAGGTGCCGTTCCCTCAATAAAATGTTTTTTGATAACCCCAATGAGCGACCTGATGGAAAGCTTCCAGAAAATCAGGACTCAAAACTTGGTCGCACTCAGCAATTGAACTCAAAAACTTAACCTAGACCTTCAATCAAAATCCTTAAATCGAAGACCTAGGGTTGGGTTTGAATTAGGACATCGCTTGAATGATGATGTCGAAGTAGGGGGCAGCGGCAGAGGCATCTGCGTCACTGAGTAAATCTAATGCCGCAGCCTTGAGACATTTGATGGCATCGGCCATACCCGGAACCGGAACCCCCAGGGAGTTGTACATTTCCCGTGCTCCCACTAACCCAATCGATTCGATCGGTTCTTGGTTGCCTGCAATGACCCCATAGGTCACTAGCCGTAGGTACCAGCCGTAGTCGCGCAGGCACTGGGCCCGTTCACGGCTACCGTAGGCGTTACCACCCGGGGAAATGTAGTCGGGATGAATCTTCCAAAGGTTTTTAGAAGCTTCGTCTACAATCTTTTTTTCATTTTCAGCGAGGATTTCAGCGATGCGGGTGCGCTGTTCGCCGGTTTTAAAAAACTCTGCTACGCCTTTGAGTTCACCGCTGGTGAGATACCGGAGTTCGTCGTCGGCTTTAAGGATGACTTGGCTAACTACGCTCATATCGATGGAGGTTTGATTTGCGGTCTTTCAGAATTCTCCTTGTAGTTTATCCAGTTTAGGGTGCATCCAAAATGGGAAAGGCTAGATTTCTGGGAAATCGTTTACAAAAGTTCATTAATCTCATTGTTGGCCATCGCTAGAGGATAGGCGAGAGTGTGGTGAGTTTTCACCTAAAAATCCGCAATAATCAAGGCGATCCGGTTACTCAGCTTCCCAGCGATCGGGGTCTGCTTCGCGGGTGACTTCTCCATTGGGTCGGCTGGCAATGAGGGCGATCGCAATGGCATCCATCACTCGAGCGACGGGAATTATTTCCAGGCCAACGGAATTGTAATTGCCCTTGGGCACGATCGCCCGTTTGAAGCCCAGCTTGGCGGCTTCCTTCAGCCGTAGTTCCATCTGGGAGACGGGGCGCACCTGGCCGCCCAAGCCCACTTCGCCAATTAACACCGTCTGCGGATCGACCGTGCGATCGCGAAAACTAGCGGCCACGGCGATCGCAACACCCAGGTCAGCAGCGGGTTCACCCACACTCAGCCCTCCGGACGAGGCCACATAGGCGTCAAGTTTGGACAGCGGAATGCCAACGCGCTTTTCCAGTACCGCCAAAATTTGTAGCAGTCGATTGTACTCAATCCCTGTAGTGGAACGGCGTGGAGAACTGTAACTTGTGGGGGCGACCAGGGCTTGCAATTCCACTACGATCGGCCTGGTGCCCTCACAGGCCACGATCGTGGCAGTGCCAGAAGATGGTTCCTCCCGGTTGCCTAAAAAGAGTTCGGAGGGATTCAAGATTTCCTGCAAGCCTTGATCCACCATTTCAAATACACCCACTTCATGGGTCGCCCCAAAGCGATTTTTCACCGATCGCAGTAAGCGATGGCTGGCGAAGCGATCGCCCTCAAAGTACAAAACCGTATCGACGAGATGTTCCAATACCTTTGGCCCTGCGATCGCCCCTTCCTTGGTGACATGCCCCACGATGAACAGCGTAATGCCCAGTCGCTTAGCCAACTGCATCAGTAAAGACGTACATTCCCGCACCTGGGCCACGGAACCGGGCGCAGACGTGAGGGCCGCGTAGTACAGCGCTTGGATACTGTCAATCACTGCAACCCGAGGCCGCAGAGATTCTAACTCCGTCAAAATGGTGTCTAAATCAATTTCTGGCAAAAGGTATAGGTCGCCGATCGCAGACTCCGGATCATCAATCATCGGGTTCGCTAAATCAGCTGGATTCGCAAAATCAGCGCTAGGAGTGTTGCTGTCTGAGGGGGCTGTTTTTTGGGTGCGGGGCTGTTTGCTGCGGGTGGATTTAGGTGTGGCAGGTTCCGAGGTCTTCCATTGGTGCGTTCCCAAGCTGCGATCGCTGTTGGAATCTGGATCTAACTGGGACGATCGAACGACTCCAATGCCCAATCGCTGGGCTCTAAGTTTCACCTGTTGTCCCGATTCCTCCGCGCAGACGTAAAGGATACTGTGGGTTTGCGCTAGACGGTTGGCGGTTTGTAGCAGCAAGGTGGATTTACCAATGCCCGGATCGCCCCCAATCAGTACCAGGGACCCTGGTACAATGCCGCCGCCTAGCACCCGATCGAGTTCGCTATAGCCAGAGGCCAAGCGGGCCTGGGGGTGATCTTGGATTTGCCCCAAGGTCAACGAAGACACAGGGCGAGGTTCACTGGTGGCATCCCGCGATCGTCTTCCCCGGCTCAATTGCAGGAGCGGACTTTGGCTGAGGCGATTACTATTGCTACTGGAAGAAGAAGCTGAAACTTGCTCCTCTAAAGCGTTCCAGGCGTGACAAGCCGGACAGCGACCAAAGTATTGGGGAAATTCTGCACCACATTGATTGCAAACAAAGAGCGATCGTGCCTTCGCCATGGAGTTGAGTCCCTTAATGGGGCCAGATGGAATAAAAAAGCAGTTCTTTACAATTCCTAATCTTTACAATCCCTAAAAGTCTTAAGAAAGCCTGAAGCTTCGTAATAATCAGGATCTTAGGTTATCAAATCAAATACATGTTCTATTATTGTTAATCATAGAGTATGAAAACTTAACTCATTCAGGATTGCCTCTTTTAAGGAGCGTTACCCAAATTGGAAACTCATAAAGAAAAAATCCTAGTTGTGGATGACGAAGCCAGTATTCGTCGGATTTTAGAAACTCGCCTTTCCATGATTGGTTATGACGTGGTGACCGCCGCCGATGGAGAGGAAGCCCTGGATACCTTCCGCAATGCCGATCCAGACCTCGTCGTCTTGGATGTCATGATGCCCAAGTTGGATGGCTATGGGGTCTGCCAAGAGCTGCGCAAAGAGTCTGATGTTCCGATTATCATGCTGACGGCGTTGGGTGACGTGGCCGATCGCATTACGGGGCTAGAACTGGGCGCTGATGATTATGTCGTCAAACCCTTTTCCCCGAAGGAATTGGAAGCACGGATTCGATCGGTGCTACGACGAGTTGAGAAAAACTCTGCAACGGGAATTCCTAGCTCCGGTGTCATTCAAATCAACACCATTCGCATCGATACGAATAAACGCCAAGTTTATAAAGGAGATGAGCGCATTCGGCTCACAGGTATGGAATTTAGCCTGTTGGAGCTATTGGTCAGCAAATCTGGCGATCCGTTCTCTCGCGCAGAAATTCTCCAGGAAGTTTGGGGCTATACCCCCGAGCGCCATGTTGATACCCGCGTAGTAGACGTCCATATTTCCCGACTACGGGCCAAACTTGAGGATGATCCAAGCAATCCTGAGTTAATCCTGACTGCTAGGGGCACAGGTTATCTTTTCCAGCGCATTCTAGAGCCGGGTGAAATTGAGTAATTCAATCTTCTGACGTAGTCAATTCTGGCATAGCAAAAGCCTGCTAGCAGTTCAGCAGGCTGTGATGCTTCAAAATATGACTGGAATAGAGCTACCGCTGTATGACTCGAAAATCTCGGGGTTGAGAATTCGGGCCTTTTTTGTCTGCGCAAAATCCTAAGTCCATGGTTTGTCGAGCCGTCAAGGTTCTGCCCCAGTCAGCGGGTAACACTTGATAGTTACCTGAACTTTGTGCCGTAAAACTTCCATTCCAAGATTGGTTGATTGCAGCATCGGCCATGGTAAAGCGCAGAGCCCAGTTAGAAATAGCTTGCTGAGTTGGATTGCTGACTTGAATACCCATGCAAAATCCTGTTTCCCAGTCAGATTGTTTCTGCACGTTAACTTGCAATTGTGTCCTAATACTTGGTGAGTTAGGAGGTAGATTGGGGGCAGTGATAGGCGGTTGATTCCTGGGGGATGGCGTGGGTAGTGGGGCAGGCTGTGACGAGGGGATGGTTGGTGATACCGGAGTAGGCATCACCGGAGGCTTGCTCACGACAGGCTGCATTGTGAGGGTTGGTAATAAGGAACTCAGGAGTTTCTGCTTATTGAGATCGATCGTCTTCCAATCGTCTAGCAATAGACCACCCGTATCGCCACTGTTGGGGTTGAGGCTCCAGTAGGCGAACCCAAGTCGATTGTTCTTCAGAAATTGCACAAATTGCTGTTGCCAGATTCCTTCCGGGGATTGGTTATCCGTTTGTCTACCCCCAAATTCACCCACCCAAATCGGGGCAATGCCGCGCTGGGCAATATAGTAGAATCCTTGGTTCCAGCGGGATAGTAAGTTTTTTGGGAAGCTTTTTTCTGTAAACCACGGTTGGGCAAAGACACCAGGGCCATATTCGTGGGGCGAATACACAACACGATTCGGCACTGATAGCCTGATGGGGAAGCGATCGACGCCTTCTAAATTGCCTCCCATCCAATGTTTCAGTTTCTGACCGGGAACGTTATTCTCCACGCCCTCTACAATCATCAGCCAGTTGCGATTGATCTTGAGAATGGCATTGCCTGCTCGCTCCGCTGCCAATCGCCAATCCGTTGCCCGATCGCCCGTGCCCCAACTGGCTTTTCCATGGGGCTCGTTTTTCAAGTCTGCTCCAATGACATTGGGCTGATTTTTGTAGCGTTCCGCCAGCATTGTCCAAGTATCAATCCAGTCCGCTTCCGTAAAGCCATCCCCGTACCAGAGTTCGGGAATCCGTTGGTCATTCAAGCGATGGCTATCTAACACCACAAACAAGCCCTGACGGCCTGCCTCTCCCACCACAGCATCCATTACCTGTAAAGGGGTCTTGTTTTTCAACGTGGCATTGCTGGGCAAATCAAAGTTAACGCCGGAGATAGTTTGCGACTTCAGGCTGGCCAGGGAATAGGGCAGACGAATTACGTTGTAACCCATTTGTTTGATTTGGGTAATGACATCAACGTAATCTCGTTCCCAGAGCCCGTGGGGGGCATGGGTTTCTGTTTCAATGCCAAACCAGTTGACGCCTCGCAGAAGGACTGTGCGTCCTTGGGCATCCACAATCTCACCTTTCCGGGTAGAAAGTGGAGCTTGCAATACCGCAGTTGTTTGAGCTTGGGCGACGTTAGAAACTGGATTCCCGATCGGCCATCCCAAGTGCAACCAGACCGACAGAATGGTGGTGCAGAGAGCAAGGAGCAGCATTCTCAGACCGACAGCCGCTAACCACTTTCTGGAACGGTAGTGGGGCGATCGGACTGGGCGATCAGGTTTTGATCTAATTGAGAATTGAACACCGGGTTGGGAAGACATCTTTGCCATGGGTCACGGGAGAAAGAGGTTATAAGCAGGGTGAGAAACTACCTGACTATCGATTAGCCATACTTGATTAGCTACAAAGGCGCTAGGCTGTCGTCGGGATTCTAGACGTTGTAGCGGGGGGGAAAAAGTTCCACGATCGGACAAGATTATGAACTGGAGTCTGAACAGATAGGGGAACAAGTAATTCGCTGGCCCTCCCTGGATTCTGCCAAGCCTCAAATTCAAGACCAAGAAAGATGAGTCAGACTCTGTATTTCTAACTAGATGAATCCAGTGACATGGCTAAAATCCCCAATCTACGGTCTTTAGATGTTAGTAAAGGTCTGAGAAATTACTGGAAATTGCTGGACATGAAATGCTTTCAACCTCGTTCAGGAGCCTGTTTGAGTGAGTGTAATGGGGGAATTTACATAAACTTGTCTATGTTGGAAGGATTCTTCATCGGATTTACAACATATATCTAGGCATTAGCCCTTAATCTGGTATCAAAGGTTAAGCGCCATTCCCACAGGATTCTGGGCTGAAATGTTCTGACTTGGACGTTGGTCTAACTTGGACGTTGTTCTTAGGGTGTTCATCGGAAGCGCTTTTCTCTTAACAGTTTGTCTCCACCTTGCTAGATACCTAGATACTCAGAGTTACCCATTATGTCTAGAACTTTCTTCGGCAACATCCTAGTTCCTGCTGTTTTGCTGTCTGGTGCAAGTGTTGCGTTCATGTCTGTTTCTCCAGCTGTTTCCAGTACTGAGTCCGTTGAGGTAACCTCCAAAAGCGCTTCTTTAATGGGTTCCCTGACGCTTCCTGAGATTCAAAATTCTGCTGCTTCCTACGCAGGTTTAGCAAGTGTAGCCACGGTAGGGCTGGGAATCTCAGGTTTAGCAGTTAGCGGCTGGCGTAGATCTGCTCGTAAGGCGAACTTGATGGAGCAGAAATTGCAGACTTTACAAACAAACTTAGAAGTCCGCGATCGCCAATTGCAGCAATCCCTTCTCTCAGATACGCACCTGTTGAAGTCCGGTTTAGACTTTTTCCTAGAAGATGATTCTGTATCAGTGTTACCTTCAGCCGGTAAGACGGTGCGCCCAGTTGCGCAGCCTGGTAATTCAGCCGCAACTGTGACCTCGGCTCGATCGTTCGCTGTAGCGGATGCTGAGGCTGATCTGACACCTATCAAGATGCCACAAGTTAATGTTCATGCTGCGGTGTCTCCTCTGCATGCAGCCCAAGGCTTTCTGAGCTTTTCTCGAGTTGGCTACGGGGCATCCCAGATGGCGGCTGTTGAGCCTCAAACCCTGACTGCACAACCAGAAGAAGCCGTGACTCAAATTCAAGATCTGCAATTGCAATTACAGCAGTTGGTTGCTCAAATTGAAGTCCTGCAAAGCAATTTACAACCGATCGAGAAATCCAATGCAGGCAAGTTTGAAGTTGCTGCAATGCCAGAAAACAAGTCTGTCTCGGTCATGCCCCAGCGGACGCAAACCTTAGAACATACCTGGGTGATGCAACGCGCGGTTTAGATTACCAGCCTTCTGATCTAAATGATTGAGTTGAAGAGTTGGTTGAAAATTTGAGTTGTCTATAGGTCGCAATTTCACGATTGCGGCTTTTTTATGAGCTTGAGCTTCTTGATGGGTTTAGGCTTCTTGATAAAAAATGATGGTAACGATAAACAGAGAAGGGAGATTGCATCAAAACAGTGCAATCTCCCTTTAATCTCCAATTTTTCGACTAGTCAATTCTGGACGATCTAGATGCCTAACCGTTGATAGACTTGGTCGAGATTTTTCAGGTGATGCTTCGCATCAAAGCAGTCGGCAATCTCTTCAGGGGACAATAATGCTTTAACTTGCTCATTGGCTTCAATCTTAGCCCGGAAATTCCCCCCTTCCACGTTCCATTCCGTGTGGGCACAACCTTGAACGATCGCGTAGGCGTCTTCTCGTTTCATCCCTTTGCCGACTAGTGCTAACAGAACCCGTTGACTGAAGACGACACCGCCGTACAGATTCATATTGCGGGTCATGTTGTCTGGGTAGACCAGCAAGTGCTTCACTAAATCTGTGATTTCAGCCAGCATAAAGTGCGTCAGGATGCAGGCATCGGGGAAGGCTACCCGCTCAACGGAACTGTGGGAAATATCCCGCTCATGCCAGAGGGCCACATTTTCCAATGCCGCCACCGCATAGCCACGGACTAACCGCGCCATTCCTGTTAATCGCTCCGATCGAATGGGATTGCGCTTGTGGGGCATGGCTGAAGAACCTTTTTGCCCCTTTGAGAAAAATTCTTCTACTTCCAGGACATCCGTGCGTTGCAGGTTGCGAATTTCCACCGCAAAGCGCTCGATCGACGCTGTGACCAAGGCCAGCCCATTCATAAACTCAGCATGGCGATCGCGGGAAATTACCTGAGTCGAAGCTGCATCTGGTTCTAAGCCCAGTTTCTGACAGGCCAGTTCCTCAATTTTGGGATCAATATTGGCATAGGTGCCGACTGCCCCGGAAATTTGCCCCACGGCGATCGATTTTTTGATAGCACAGAGGCGATCTCGATTGCGCAACATTTCCGCCAACCAGCCAGCCAACTTAAAGCCAAAGGTCATGGGTTCCGCATGGATGCCGTGGGAGCGGCCAATCATCACCGTATCGCGGTGTTGTTGCGCTTGATAGCGAATGGCTTGAATGCATTCCTCCAGCTTTTGCATAATCAAATCCAAGCTGGCAACAATCTGCAACGCCAAGGCCGTATCCAGCATGTCAGAACTAGTCATGCCTAGGTGAATATAACGACCAGCATCGCCTACATACTCATTGACATTGGTTAAGAAGGCGATGACATCGTGCTTGACTTCCTTCTCAATGTCCAGAACGCGGTTAATATCAAACTTTGCCTTTGCCTTGATCTCGTCTACCGCATCTTGGGGAATGTAACCCAATTCAGCTTGGGCTTCGCAGACTGCGATTTCCACTTGCAACCAGGTTTGTAGCTTATATTCGTCACTCCAGATTGCGCCCATTTCGGGCAGTGTATAACGCTCGATCAAGGTCCTGTCTCAGAAATACAACCGTCACATTGTAAGGCAATGGGTGCCCGAAATTTGTCCGAGGTTGTATCCAACCTGTGCACTTACTGCAAAGGGAGAAACTATAACCTGCTCAATGAGCCCGACGATCGCTCATAAACTTCCAGCTCCTTCGAGCTCTGCGTCTTGCCATGTGGTGAGTCTCCAGATAGATGCTTAACAGCACTCTCGGTAAGTTTCACTATTGCACTTCTACTCGGAAACGATATTTATAGCCTTTGAAATTGGAATCCATAACAATTTGGTAATCTCCCCCGATCGTGAGTTTCTGCGACCAAGCGGTTTGTTGATCTTCCATCCCCGTAATAAATTTACCATTTGGATCCGCTACGGCTGGAAGGGGTCCTTTCTGGCTAGTAATGGTTAGAGTTTGTCCTTGAGCCAATTGGAACCGATAGACATGGCTCCCAGAACCGATAAACTCATCACTAATCTCTGCGCGGGTACTCCCCTTAGCAAAACTGACTTGCTCCGTTTTTTCATTGCAACCACTTTGCACCACAGACTTTGAGATCCAACCCTTAGCAGGGGTGGAAATTCGGAACCAGTTATTTTTTTCTTCCACCACAGTCAGAAAAGTCCCATTTTTCAACTGCCCTACGATCGTGCTTGAGGTGTCAGTATTGGGTTGCGATCGTAAATTGCTGGGCGGATTGGGATCGTTCACCTTGGCCATGGTGACTTTACAACTTTCAAGTTGGCGAATGGTCGCCTCTGTTGATCTAGGTGGCACCGAGGACGGCGGCACAGTGGGATTCGCTGGGGAATCGGGAGCCGGAGTGCTTGCACTCGCACTTGAAGAGGGGGATGGAGACAAGGTCGGAACCATAGAACCATTGCCACTCGCTGGCGTAGACTGAAGCGATGTTGGGCTTGGCGTTGACGACGGTTCAGGCTTGGGTTGAACCAGCGCCAATGTGCCCACAGTTACCGCTGCCACCCCCGTTAACCCCGCAGCAACTAAGGTAGATTTAGATGCCATATTTCAGCCTTCCTAAAAACGATCAATTGAAGAGTTCTATCGTTATGGTAGGGAGGATATTCACTTCCGAACCTTGAAACGATATGAAGTTTTGCCCTTTCCTTGATCCTTCACACTGAGGCCGCTCAATCTCGCAAGTTACAACACAGATAATGATCTCTCTACCCTAATCAATACTTAGTTATAGATTGTTGCAGTTATAGATTGTTGCTCGATCGCGTCATGGGTTGTTGCTCGATCGCCCGTTTCACGAGAGGAGCCATTTTAGAGCGCCAATAGCGAATATCTGGCAAATCATTCATCATGGCCAATACCATCTGAGGTCGTCGTGTTGCAATTGCGACCTCAGCTTTGCTGTAGGCATCTTCCGCTTGTTTCCACTTCACAGTCATGCTACCCATCAAGTTTTCTGCTTGAGTGTAAGCGGGATCCTCTACAGGCACTTGGCGGAGGCGGTTGACGGCTCCCGCAAGGTTGCCAGCGTGCCATTGCTCTTGAGCTTCCACGATGAGTTGACGGCTGGAAGACGGGCCAAATAATTTTGAGTGTTTACTTGATGTATCACAGGTCGTCACCGTCAAATTCCGATAGACCCAACCCGGCATGGGTGAATTAATTTTTAACCAACCATCGCGCTCGTCCACTACAACCAGATTGACCCCATTTTTGACGGTTCCCACAACATTGCTGGGCCCGACGGCAGGGGTCGATCGCACATTTAATAACGGTTGTGGATCAGCCGCTAAGGTCTGACAATCGCTGAGTTTTCCCAGTTGAACAGGGGAGGCATTTCTGGGATCAAAGGATTGGGATGGCTTGGGACGTAAAGTTACGTAGCCAACTCCCAGTAGTGTTACGCCCGCAGTAAACCACATCCCAACAATCAATGGCAGTTGCAATTTCATGTTTACCCTGTCCTAACTGTGACGAAGACATTCGAACTAGCCTGTAAGCAATCTATTCGAACCAATAAACTCACCGAGCTGTTCTAATCAGAAAACTTTGCTCAGTATGCCCAAAGGGATGGGAAAACTTGACCCCAAAAACCGCCCATTTCCTCACACAACCGCTCAGAAAGTTCGGTAACTCTACGGAAGGAGGGGACATAATGTCGCCAAGTTATCCGCTAGCTACCTGTCAAAAAATTAGATTCCTAGCTTGGGGTAGAAAATTAGCGTTGAACCTTAGCGTCAAGATGCCTTAGCGTCAAAAAAAATTGAGTCAAAAATCAGGTAGCAGCCGTTTTGCAGACTGTTTTGTAAACATATGTTTCGATATTGCCGTCAAAACGGTATTCTGTCTTGACAGCTTCCTGTACAATCGATAGGGTAATATTCATACCCGGGTAAAACGATTTGAAGTTATATGCAAGATAAGCAGAAAGTTACGTTATATCTCCCCTCTGACCTGCATCGCCAACTCAAAATTCGTGCTGCTGTCGATGCTGAGCCAATGTCTTCCCTGGCAGAAAAAGCGATTTGTTTTTACCTGGCCCATCCTGAAGTGGTGGAATCGGTGGAAGCAATCCAAGGTCAGACCCATCGTGTGTACGCTTGTCCAGAGTGTCAATCGTCTTTGGTCATGCGGGAAGGGGAAATGGTGACTCTAGGGCAACAGCCTGGAGCTGTTCAGGAAACTGCGCTTTCGCTTGATGCAGTTACAAGTGCCGAACTTGTTTCAGGTCAAAGCGAAGAGGCGTTGGTAGCCTGTTAGTGAAGAGGATTCGACAGCCTCGGCTTTGTTGAATCCTTCTAAGGTCTAGTCTGGGTTGCTTTGTTCATTGCATTCTCTGCAACATCCCTAACTTTGTGGTGGATCGTCTATGCAAGAAGAACTCAGTGTTCTCATCCAAGCTCAATACCCGCTCATCTATCTTGTAACTTCCGAAGAAGAACGAGCGGAGCAAGCAATTTCAGAAATTGCTCAGAATAAGTTGGAGCGAACAGTTTATAGCTGGACGTTAACCCAAGGGATGGTTCAGTATGGACGTACAGGTCAACCGCCTCAGCCAGGTACCATTCCGCCCCAGCAGGCGATCGCGACTGCGATTCGCCAATCCGATCCCTCCATCTTCATCTTTAAAGATCTCCATCCCTTTCTCCATGACGGCACGGGTAGTGCAGAGGTTGTGCGTTGGATTCGGGATGCGATCGCAGCTTTTAAAGGGACTCAGAAAACAATTATTCTGATGTCTCCGGTGCAGCAGGTTCCGATCGAACTGGAAAAGGAAGTGGTGGTCATCGACTTTGCGCTTCCTTGCATGGCAGAGTTAAATGAAGTTCTCTCAAGGCAATTAGTTTCCCCCCGCGATCGACGGCTCTCCACTGAAAGTCGGGAAAAGTTATTGAAAGCAGCGTTGGGTCTGACCCGAGATGAAGCTGAGAAGGTCTACCGCAAGGCTTATGTCACAGCGGGTCGAATGACTGAAGAAGAGGTTGACATTGTTCTATCCGAGAAGAAGCAACTGATTCGTCGGAATGGCATCCTTGAATATATCGAGGAGGATGAAACGATTAGCGCGGTGGGTGGCCTAGAAGAGTTGAAGCATTGGCTGAAGCAGCGCTCTAATGCTTTTACAGAGCGGGCCAGAGAATATGGTTTGCCCCAGCCTAAAGGTATGCTAATTTTGGGTGTTCCAGGGTGCGGAAAATCCCTAATTGCGAAAACTACATCCAAGTTGTGGGGATTGCCTCTGCTACGGCTTGATATGGGACGGGTTTATGACGGCTCGACAGTGGGTAAGTCTGAAGCCAACCTGCGCAGTGCCTTGAAAACTGCGGAATCAATTTCGCCAGCCATTCTGTTTATCGATGAGTTGGATAAAGCCTTTGGAGGGGCGGGCGGCTCTGCGGATTCCGATGGTGGTACCTCTAGCCGGATTTTTGGTTCCTTCTTGACCTGGATGCAGGAAAAAACGTCTCCGGTTTTCGTGATGGCCACTGCCAACCGAGTCGAACGGCTGCCGGGTGAGTTTCTCCGCAAGGGTCGCTTTGATGAAATCTTCTTTGTTGACTTGCCCAATGCGGACGAGCGGCAAGATATCTTTAGAATTCATCTCCTGAAGCGCCGCCGAGATATCGATCGCTTCGATCTAGAACAACTCGCCAATGTCTGCGAAGGATTCTCCGGCGCTGAGATTGAACAAGCTTTAATTGCTGCTATGTACGAAGCATTTGCTCAGGATCGAGAGTTTACTCAGTTGGACATTATTGCGGCCTGTCGCGCTACGATGCCGCTGTCCAAGACGATGACTGAGCAAGTGACTGCGCTTCGGGACTGGGCTAGACAGCGTGCCCGTCCGGCAGCAGCCTCCATCGCAGAATATCAGCGATTGGAGTTCTAAAAGCTTTCTCCTGGTTCCCAACAGGAGGGAGGCTAGTTCCTAGGAGCTAGCACGTGACAAGTGAAGCGAATAGCTACTTCCCAATAGCTAAATGCTTTTAACAATGCCTTTGACATTGTTTCGACATAGTTTCTTTGACACTGTTGTCGTTGTTTGCAAATTTCCACGGAGGAAACTCTCATGTCTCACTTTAGCACTCTGCGCACCAAAATTACCGATGCGGAAATCCTGAAAAGCTCTCTGCGTGACCTCGGCATCAACGTGAAGAGTGAAGCAGATGTTCGCGGATACAACGGTCAGCGAGTTCGGGCAGACATTGTGGCTGTTCTGGATGGTGAGTATGACCTGGGCTGGTCTCGCAATGCTGATGGCACCTTCGATCTGATTGCTGATCTTTGGGGTGTGGCTAAGAAGCACAACCAAACGGAACTGATCAACTCCATCAACCAGAAGTACGCTGTCAACAAGACCCTGGCGGAAGTCAAGCGGCCTGGTCTGAGCAATGCCAACGTCAAGTTGGTTCTGCAAAAATAGTTTCTCTGCGCGTTCCCAAGCTGACGGGTTAGCCAATGGTTAGCCCGTTTTCTCTGGCGGAGATACCCGATCGGGTGTCTCCGCTGTACTTTGGGCGATGGAATGTTAGGGTTAAACAGTCAATGTACCTCCTACCCTTTGTGAGTTTGGGATAGTCACCATGCAACCATTAATTGAGGATCTCGTTGCCAGGATTAATCAGATTGTTCGGGACTGTGGTCAATCTGCTAAACACTTGGCGGCTCAAGGGTTTGAAATCTATCAAAAGGGGCCGGGAGATTATGTAACTGATGTCGATCGAGCCTTAGATGAGCAACTAACCCGAGCATTTGGTTGTCTCCTGCCAGAGGACAGTTTAGTCACTGAGGAAAATACGGCTTCTCTACAAAGTTTTTATAATTTGACCCAACGAATCTGGTGCGTGGATCCCTTAGATGGAACCCAGGACTTTATGAATGGTGATCCAGACTATGCGGTTATGGTTGGAGCGTTGCTGGGCAAGCCGTTGGCTGGCTGGATTTATGCCCCAGAATACGACATGTTGTATTTTGGGGGGCCGGAACTGGGGTTGTGGCAACGCAAAGGAGATCTAGAAAAGTATCCATTGATCCCCCATCCTGTTGAACAAAGTCAGCGATTGATTATTGGCTATAAAGATTTGCAGAATTATGGTTCGGCAATTCAAATCCAATTACCCCAAGTTGAATTCTGGCAACGTCCTGGTAGCTTTGGACTGAAGGTTCTAGAAGTGCTACAGGGGCAGGCAGGTGCCTATGTCTACTTGAATCAGCGGGTTAAGGTTTGGGATACAGTTGCGCCCATCGCGATCGCACGGGCAGCTGGATTGCAATGTTGTGATTTATCTGGACAGCCGATCGGGTATGAGACTGACCAAATTCATCCAGAGACCTTAGCGCACCTGCAGCCGATCGTGATTGGTTGGCCGCCGGTAGTAAACGGTTTGCTGCCAGCTTTGGCAAAAGCTGTGAACGTTAGCGTTTAATCCGAATGGCTCACCCGATCGGGTGGACTTCGGGGCAATGCAATTTTTATTTGGGATTCGGGGCACAATAAAGTCAGGAGCAGCCTGTATCGACTCATGGACTGAGGATCCGTAAATTCTCAATCCTAGGATTGATAGGATGACTGCCATCCTAGATAAAGTTTACTCAATGCAGCATTAGCCAAGGTGTTCTCTGTTCTGTAGAGGCCTTTGGGTTGTTACATTGAGAAATTTAACTTTGATTCAGGCCCCACATCCGCTTTTTTCGCCCTGAACCGCTTCCATGCAAACCGAAGTTATCAGTGAATTGTTTCCCCTTCTCGCCGCTGCTAATCCGGAAACTTTGGATTGGTTGCTGTCTGTTGCTGTTGAGCATGAATATCCTTCAGGTCGAGCTGTCTTGATGGAAGATGCCTGGGGAAATGCCGTCTACTTTGTCCTGTCGGGATGGGTCAAGGTGCGGCGTCACTCGGGTACCGGAGAAGATGTTGCCACTTTAGCGATTCTAGGTAAAGGGGATTTCTTCGGAGAAATGGCCGTTTTAGACGAGTCTCCCCGATCGACGGATGTGATTGCACTCACTCCGGTGAAGCTTCTTAGCATTGCAGCTCAGCGGTTTATCCAAACTCTGTTTAAAGATCCACAGTTGCATCATCGGATGTTGCAACTAATGGTGCGTCGGCTGCGTCAGACTAACCTCCGGTTCCAACTGCGGGATCAACCGCCTGCAATTAAGCTGATCCATACGCTGGTGGCACTGGCAGAAGCCTACGGGCAACCGTCAGGGGCGGGAATAGATATTTTTAATATTGCTGCCAAAGATTTGGCGGATGTTTCGGACATCAATGCCGATGAAGCTGCCAAAATTCTGGTGAAGCTGACGGAGAAAGGTTGGGTCAAGATTGATGCGGAACGGCATACGATGCATCTTCCCAACTTGAAGCAGTTGCACCAAATTTTACACAAAGCCAATGGTGGCTAGGGGCGATACGCTGAGGATTATATGCTCAAGGATTTATGGCGTCTGATTGATCTATCTGATTGAATTAATTGTGCGCTTATACCCTAGAACAGTAGTCACAGATGAAATTCCTGCGGCATGATGGACTAAATCTATCATCTTGCCGGAGTGTTTTCTATGGGTCAAGAAGAACTCGTCTACACCTCAATGCCCTGCTCTAAGGAAACAAAAGTACAGGATCGAAATTCCACAGACGAGTCTCCGATCGGCACGATTTCGACGTTAAAGTTGCATTACCAAGTGGCGATGCCCCAACCGACTAATCACTTGTTGGAGGTGACGTTCAGGGTGACGGGGTGGAACCAGGATGCTTTAGATGTGAAAATGCCTGTATGGACTCCTGGTTCCTACTTAGTGCGGGAATATTCTCGGCATCTCCAGAATTTTGAGGCGAAAACGGGATCCGGTGAACGATTAGCGTTCCAGAAATTAGCGAAAAACCACTGGCGCATTCAGACTCAAGGGGAATCTGCTGTGGTGATTAGTTACAAAGTTTATGCCAATGAATTAACCGTACGCACGAATCATCTCGATCGAACCCATGGATACTTTAACGGAGCCGCTACTTTTTTCTATATCCCTGGCTATCAAACACAGTCGATAATAGTCACGATCGTGCCTCCCAGTCCCGATTGGCAAGTTGCAACCGTCTTACCTGCCATCGCTGAGAATACCTATTTGGCACGGGATTTTGACACGTTGGTCGATAGTCCTTTTGAAGTGGGCTTGCAAACGCAACTGAACTTTGAAGTCTTAGGCAAACATCACCAATGGGTTATTTGGGGCAAGGGAAATGTGAATCCTGAGCGATTGATTGCAGATACGCAGAAGATTATCAAAGCTGAAGCGGAGATGTTTGGTGGACTGCCCTACGATCGCTATTTGTTCATTTTGCATCTGACCAAAGGCTATGGTGGTTTAGAGCATAAGGACTGTTGTTCGCTGATTTACGATCGTAATGGGTTTAGGAAACAGAAGGATTACGAATCTTTTCTACAATTAGTAGCCCATGAATTTTTCCATCTTTGGAATGTTAAGCGCATTCGGCCTAAGGCATTAGAAATTTTTGATTATGATCAAGAAAACTACACGCCTTCTTTATGGTTTTGTGAAGGGGTAACAAGTTACTACGATAATCTGTTTCCACTTCGCGCAGGAATTTATGGAGCAAAAACCTATCTAAGGTGTTTAAGTCAGGAAATTACTCGATATTTAACAACGCTGGGACGATTGGTACAACCCTTGAGCGAATCAGGATTTGATGCCTGGATTAAACTGTATCGACCGGACTCAAACACACCCAACTCCCAGATGTCTTATTACTTAAAGGGGGCAATGGTTACGCTTTTATTAGATCTAGAGATCCGCAAACGTCATCATAATCAGAAGTCTTTTGATGATGTGATGCGAATCATGTGGGAACGGTTTGGAAAAGATGAAGTGGGATTTACTCCACAGGATGCAAAGTCTATCATTGAGTCGGTGGCGGGAGCTGATTTAACGGACTTCTTCGATCGCTACCTGCATGGACTGGATGAACTAGATTTTGCAGCTTATCTCCAGGAATTTGGCTTACAGTTAGAGTCCAATGCTGGGCAGGGCCTTGCGCTAACTTGGGGGGCACGGGTGGTTTCAGAGCAGAATCGAACGATCGTGAAATCGGTGGCATTTAACTCCCCAGCCCAGTTAGCGGGTTTGGATGCGGGGGATGAATTAGTTGCGATCGATGGGTTGCGAGCAACGGTAGATGAGGTCAACGATCGTCTCCAAATGGCTCAGGTGGGTGATGGGATAGAAGTCACATTTTTCCACCAAGATGAACTACAAACCGCACAAGTGATATTAGCTGAACCACAACCCACCCAGTTTAAAATTGTGCCAGTTAAGTCGCCGACAGAGCGACAGGCGTCCTTCTTTACAGGGTGGCTGGGGGAATCTCTGGCGGATTTGCAATAAGGGTATTGGCGGCAACTGCAAGAGCTGATAGAGGGGGATTGACGACTGCAATAGAAGGATACAGGCAGGGAAATTGCATGACATCAGCGGGAGTTTGTTCCGAGGGATTAATGCTAGCATCGACGCGGTTAACTCGTTGTAGCGCGTAGGCCACGAGTTCTGAGCAAAAGAGGGCTGACAGATCCTGAACATTGCCCCCACAAATGTCATCCATCACATCCATGCCTGCGCCGATCGCTTGAACAAAATCGTAGGGAATTTGTTGTTGTTCAAGCTCCCATAACCAGGATTGCAAATTGACGATTTCGGATGCGGTTAAAGGTGGATGGAGGGCAGCCCATCGTGCAGGAGTTTTACTAGCCGCTATGCGATGGGACAGCCATTGCAGTTGCATTCCAAAGTTACGTTGACCTGTGCCCACGCTGGGAAGACTGGTATCAATGTGGGATTCTGCAATGAGAATGTTGTCACCTTCGTCATTGGTACGATCGACCGAAAAGACAATAGCGACATGAACATGGTCGGATTGAGTTGCAAGTTTGACAACGTTAGAGGGAATGTCGCTTCCCGAGAAGACCAAAACATCACCGGGTTGAATTGTAAGTTGCAGTGCAGCGTAGGAAATTTCGCTGGGGCGATCTAGTTCGTTGTCCAATGACATATCACTATTCTGATTCATCTCTGGTGAGATTATAACTGGTAAGGGTTTTGTCAAGAAATAATATCCCCGATTCAGTCACCTACCCACCTACCCATCTACTCACCTACCCACGAAGCAGCCATTGTTGAGAACTCCTAAAGACCCGTAAATTTGTATTGAAAATCTGTCAAGTTGTCTAGTTTTGTAACCTAGCGCTTTAACCCATGAAAATCCCCCTCGTTTCTGGAAGTTCATAAACCAGAAATTAAGGGGGCGCGATCGTATTCAGAAACTGAGCTTGCTAATCGTGATTACGATCGCAGCATACTCGTCAGTTATGAACCTACTTCACTTCTACTACTTCCGCGTCTACTACAGCATTGGCTGCAGCGGTTGCTTTCTCTGCCTTTTGTTGCTTCACCTTGGCAGCGCGATCCTTTAACAATTGTGCCATTTCCGTTGCCAGCAATGTGATGACCACTGCGTCATCAATCTGACCAATGAATGGCAGGAAATCCGGTGCAATATCGATCGGGCTGAGGAGATACAACATAGTTCCGCCAATTACCCACCAACGATATTTGGGATTTGCGACTAAGTTGCGGTACCAGTTGTAGATCGACTCTAAGGAAAAGCTGGCCATCGATGAAATCCTTGGGTTGTGTTGTTTGCTTACACCGTCATCTTCGCAAACGTACCCAAGAATTTCGAGGAATTTCCGGGCGGTTCTCCGTAGGCATTCTGGTGTAGAAAACCTCACTGGGTTGTTATGCCTTGATTTTCCGCCCAATCTCCCGATCGGCCAGCCTTCCACTGGCCTCATTACACACGAGCTGAGATGGCAGAAACGGAGGGAGCTGCCTTTCGACGGCTTGTTACCACCATACCCACATCGGTTTGGGGCGCTAAGGTGAAGCCCCGCCGATGGATTTTGATCGGGAGGGTGTCAGTGACCAGCATTTCATAACGCTGCACCACATGGGCGAGGGCTAACTTCATTTCCATTTGGGCTAAGGCATAACCGAGGCAGCGACGATTACCGCCGCCAAAGGGCAAATACTCCGATGGGGAATATTGCCGCTCTAAAAAGCGCTCTGGACGGAATTCGTTGGGGTTGGGGTATAAATCTTCGCGGTAGTGCACTAGGTAAATACTGGATACGAGGGGTGTTCCCGCTGCAAAGGTCTGGCCAGCGATCGTAATAGGTTCTTTGGGAATGCGCGGAAACAGTAATGGCGCTACTGGATACATCCGTAGGGTTTCCTGACAAACTGCGGTTAAATAGGGTAATTGCGCGATCGCAAGGGGATTGGCCTTGTCACCCAAACTCTGGATTTCTTGGCGAAGCCGATCGAGAATGGCAGGATTTTGATAAATCTGGTGAAACATCCAAGCCATGCTAATAGCGGTGGTTTCGTGGCCGACCAGTAAAAGCATGAGTAATTCTGTCCGTAGTTCTTCATCATCCATGCCTTGACCGTTTTCATCCCGTGCGGCCATCAGCAAGCTCAGAATATCCGATCGTCCGGTATCTCCCACAGCACGACGCTCATCGATTTCTGCTTGCAGCAACTCATGGAGTTTGCGTTGCCGTTCCTGAATCCGCCCCCAAGGCGACCAAGTCCCAAAATCCTGCTGCAAAAACTTGAAGAAAATTAGACTGGCTCGCAGGGGGGAATCCAGCACATGTAGCCAAGCCCGCAGGAGTGGTTTCAATTGCTCGTAGCGATCGCCTTCCCGTAGCCCAAATACCACTTGGACAATCACCTCTAGGCTCATCTGACGCATAGCCGTCAGCATTCCAAAAGGTTTTCCAGGCTGCCATTGCTGGGTGATGTTGGTAATAATGTCTTCAATTTGCTGGCAATAGGTTTGCAGGCGTTCGCCATGGAAGGAGGGCATTAATAGTTTGCGCTTATTGCGATGGGCCTCACCATCCAGCATCAAGAGATTTCTCATGCCCAACAGAGGTGCAATGATGGTGTTTCCGCGACCAATGTCAAATTTGCTAGCATCGTAGCTAAAAATTTCTTGAATCATCTTTGGATCGCTGATGATCACCATGGGGCCCAAACCACTTAAATTAGCGGTAAAGAAGTCTCCGTACTGCTGACGACCTTGAACTTGATAGCGCACTGGATCAATAATCCAGCCAAGGAGTTGCTGGAGAGGTGGGCTGGAAACGCGGTTGGGTGACGTGTTGTTTCCGGTTGTACGATCTCCGGTTGTATTGTCTAGAGTAGCGCTGTCTACTGTAGAGTCGTTCCCAGTCTTGAGTTCCATGCAAAAGTCTTCCTACACTGTGTCAGGTGTCATCACTATACCAATCAGGACTTGATTCCTTCTCATACTCTAGTTAGAGGTTAAAAAATTTTGGTTAGGAATGTAAGCTTGATAATTAAATCGATCGGGATCCATTAACGAACTTGACTAGGTTTCCAATAATTATTATTTTTCAATAGCTAATAATTTCTAGTAGTCACTAATTGGTATTCAGTCTGATTACACTTGTCTGTTACAAGAGTTACCACGATCGCGATTTGGTCAACATTATTGTGCAGGTAGGTAGCCGATCGAGTTCCTGAGGATGGGCTTGAAGGTAGGTGCGGAGCCAAATCCAGTCTCGGTTGAGTAATTTTGGGAGGGTTTTGATACTCAATTAAATATCACTTTCAAATCCCGATCGCCCTGAAGTACCCGGACGATCGTCACGGCATCAATACTGCATCAATTTCAACGACATCAAGGCTGGCAAGACGCAAGATAACTTAACTGCTCACAAGCAAGCTATTTGCTTCTTATGAAACAGTTTATGAAAGCCGTAGGCTTGTGTTGCCAATCTGGCGGAATCATATTGTTATTCAGCAACACCTAGTTATTCGGCAACACCTAGTGCTGGTCAGAACTAGAAATTAGGGTTGATAATCTCTAAAAGCCCTATGCTATGAGCTTTCCAAAAGGTATTAACCCTAAAATTAAGCTGTGACAAAGCACTGGTTATTTAGCAACACCTAGAATTTTCTATTGAGCAATTTATTGCTTGGAGAAGATATTGGTGCAAAAAAGGCTATGACTTGCAAGGCCACCATCTACGGAGCTATAGCTTACGGCCAAACTTCGCCTTGAGTGCTTCTAGGGAATTGGGCTGATTGGGATTTTCTGTTTTCTCCTCTGGCTTGAGTTCCGTAGTCTTCTTCGGTGTTTGGGCTTTAGTGCTTCCTTGAGTTTTCGGGTGGTCTACTGGTTTGGATTGATGACTGGATTGTGACTGCGATCGCGGTTGCGGACGGCCTTGGGGACGATCGTTCGGTGCCCGATCGCTGGCCTGCCGATCGCTGGGTGGTCGCTGATTCGTCCCATCGGGCGATCGCATTGAGAGGCCAATCCGTTTCAGGGCTGGATTGACTTCCAAGACCCGCACCTTGACCACCTGTCCCACCTTGACAATCTGTTTCGGGTCACTGACAAAGCGATCGGCCAACTGCGACACATGCACTAATCCATCTTGGTGTACCCCGATATCTACAAAAGCGCCGAAATTGGCAACATTAGTGACAATCCCCTCCAACTCCATGCCAATTTGTAAATCGGTAATTTCCTTAATATCCTCCCGGAACGTGGCGTATTTGAACTCCTCACGGGGATCTCGTCCCGGTTTCTCCAATTCACTGATGATATCCCGCAGCGTGGGCTCCCCAACGGTCTCAGTAATGTATTTCTTCAGGTTGGCTTGTAGCTGTGCGGCGATCTGGCCCGTTTCTGTGAGCGATACGCCCAAATCCTTTGCGATCGCTTCCACGAGGCCATAACTTTCCGGATGCACGGCTGTGTTGTCTAGGGGATTGCTGCCATCGCGAATTCGTAGGAAGCCTGCTGCCTGCTCATAGGTTTTGGGGCCGAGTTTGGTTACTTTGAGCAATGCTTTACGATCGCGGAATGCGCCCTTCTCATTGCGATAGGCCACAATGTTATTGGCAATGGTTGTGGAAATTCCAGACACAAAGGTCAGTAACTCTTTAGAAGCAGTATTGAGATCAACTCCGACATAGTTCACACAACTCTCAACAGTTTCATCCAGCTTACGTTTTAGGAGCTTTTGATCCACATCGTGTTGATACTGTCCTACCCCGATCGATTTAGGGTCAATCTTCACTAATTCTGCAAGGGGATCCTGTAGTCGCCGACCGATACTGATTGCGCCCCGAACCGTCACATCGAGGTCAGGAAATTCCGCGATCGCCACATCACTGGCGGAATAAATGGACGCGCCGGATTCATTCACGATGACTTTGATCGGTTTATGTTCCAATTCGCCAATCACTTCACCGACGAATTCATCGGTTTCCCGGCTAGCGGTTCCATTGCCGATCGCGATCAATTGAATCTGATGTTCCTGGATCAGTTGCTTCAACATTATTGCGGCTTGTTTGCGTTTTTCTGCACCCGTATGGGGAAAGACCGCTTGGTATTGCAGAAATTTACCTGTGGTATCCAGGACTGCGACCTTACAGCCCGTCCGGAATCCAGGGTCGATCGCCAGCGTCGGCTGCATTCCCGCCGGAGCCGACAGCAGCAATTCCCGTAGATTCGATTCAAAGGTCTTAATGGACTCGATATCTGCTTCCAGCTTTTTCTGCGATCGCACTTCACTGATCAGCGAATTTTTCATCAAGCGATTAAAGGTATCCTTGATCATCGATCGATAAAAGTCCCGCAGCGATCGCACCTTGGTACGAATCACTTCGGTTTCCAAGTAACCGAGAACCTGCTCTTCCTCAAAGGTCAGTTCAAAGTCCACAATCCCTTCTGATTCGCCGCGATACAGGGCTAACAAATTGTGGGGTGCGATCGCTTTCACTTTCGCTTGGTAACTGCGGTACATTTCAAACTTCGTCGTGCCTTCGGGGTAATCCTCCTTCACATGGGAAACCAAGACCCCCGTATCCAGCAGAAATTCCCGCACATATACCCGATAATCGGCATTTTCTGCCACTTCCTCTGCCAAGATGTCCGAGGCTCCCTGGAGCGCTTCCTCGGCGGTTTTGACACCCTTTTCTTCCGAGATGTACTTCGCTGCTTCCGTCAGTAAATCCTGCTCTGCCACGGTGGGCTGATTCAGCACTTTAATCCACTCAGCCAAGTCTCCTAGCCCTTTTTCGCGGGCGATCGTGGCGCGGGTACGGCGTTTAGGCTTATAGGGTAGATATAAATCCTCTAGCTCATTCTTTTGCAAGCAATGGACAATCTTGCTGCGCAGTTCGTCCGTCAGCTTGCCTTGGGATTCGATCGACTCCAGAATCGTCTTTTTCCGATCTTCCAGTTCCGTCAGGTAGGTGAAGCGATCGAACAAATTCCGAAGTTGAATTTCATCCATGGATCCCGTGCGCTCCTTCCGGTACCGTGCAATGAAGGGAACCGTCGCCCCTTCATCAAACAGTTCTAAGGCACTCTCCACCTGTTGCAGACGGAGGGACAATTCTTCCGCAAGGAGCTTAGGAATCTCGATCATAGAAACACGTAAATTTCAAAACAGTCAATTCAATACCTCACTATAGCAATCGGGTCGCTAAGGCGATCGGATCTGTAAAAAAACTCTCCAATTTTCCATAAAAAACTCTCACTCATCTTAGTGATAAGTGAGAGCAAACTAGGTAATTGCAAACACTAGCGTTGAAAGCTTGTTGAACGCATTTGGGATGCAGTGAGTCAATTGGTTGTAATAAGCCCTTGCTAACAGTCTCTTAGAGGGGGCTTCTCTTTAGGGGGCTTATGAGTAGCTTAGACTAGAGGCATTACGGATTGACAATGAACGTCGAAGAAATGGGCTCTGCCTTGCCTGCATTTACTAAGGCTTGGTAAACAAAGGCAGCGACTTCTGCACGAGTCGCTTCCCGATTGGGATTCAGCAGGTTGAGATTGGGATGGTTCACCACAATCCGACGCTGGGTTGCCGATGCCACAAACTTAGTTGCATAGCTGGGAATCGTATTGCCATCTTGATATTTTGCCAAGATGGATACGTTACCCTCACCGTATTGCAACCCGTTGGCTAATGCAACTAACACTTGCACCCGAGGAATGCGTTGTTCCGGTTTGAACAGGCCACCGGGATAGCCTGCCATAAAGCCGCCCTTAGAAGCCGTTTGAATCGCTGAGTAGCCCCAAAAATTAGTTGGGACATCACTAAATTCAACCGCATTCCGGCGAGCGGCAGGGCTAAAGGCTTTGTTGATAATGGCAGCAAACTGGGCACGGGTAACAGGCGCTTCCGGCTTAAAAGTACCATCGGGGAAACCTGCAATGATATTTTTAGTCGCCAGTTGTTGGATAAATGCTTCTGCCCAGTGACCTTTAATATCCGTCGGGCCAGAGATTGGAGGTTCTTCGATCGGAACTCCCGTATCCTTCGCCACCAGAATCACTTTGCCACTAATCTTTTTCGGATCAATGTTATTACCAATGGCAGAAATTTCCTGACTACTAGCATTATTCACATCCAACTTAGCATTGTTGCGAACAGTGTTATTGCCATCATCGCCAGTAATTCCCAAATCTGGCTTTGCATTGACCGTTGCAACAATTCCATCCCGTTGATTATTCAGAATGCTGTTGCCTCTCAGGACGGGTTGGGCTGAGTCGTTAATGTAGATGCCATCTTGGTTTTGGGTAATTTGGTTATTTTCCAAACGCGGAGTAGAAGTGCCGCCGATCGCCAGACCAAAGCCCGTATCCTGCATGATGTTATTGCGAATCAAACCCTGGGCAGTCCGCGCGATCGAAATGCCGTTACCTTGATTCTTGAGAAAAACACTATCGGTAATGGTGGGATTGGCGTTACCTGTCACAAAAATTCCTTCCCGCACATTGTAGGTGAAGGTGCAGTTGGTAATGGTGGGATTGCTAGATTCCACCCAGATACCTGTCCCACGGCTGAGGGGATTCGTCACATTCACCCCACGAATTTCGCTACTGGCCGCCGCCAGAATCGTAATGTTTTGGCTGGCAAAGGTTGGACTCACGAAGGTGCCGCCACCGATGATCGTCGTGGTGGTTCCCTTATTGGGTTCATCTCCCCGCAAAATGATTCCTGATTTCAACTTCAACGGAAAGACTTCGCCGCTATCTTTGGTATAACTACCGGATGCCAGTTGGATGACCGTTCCGGGTTGCGCCTGTTGTAGGGCATAGGTGATGGTTTTGAAGGCTGTTGCATCGGTTTTGCCCCCCGTGGGTGTATCTTGCCCAAGGGCTGAGTTGACGTAAAGGATGGGCGCGCTGATGGGAAGCTGGGCGGTCAGTTGCGCTGGCGCGAATTGCAATGGGAGCGGATTGGCCAGTGCTGGGGCGATCGCCGAGAGGGTGGTCAATCCTGCAAGACCCGCGAGGATGATCCAGCGCAGATTTCCTCCAGAGTTGGAGGTTGGGATAGTTCCTTCAGAGGAGTGTTGAGATGGTGTTTGCGCGATCGCGGTTGCGTCGATCGACTTACCCTGATTCGCCATAGGTGTCTAAATTTTTCTACAAGCTGGAGTGGTTTCGTGGTCAATGACCCGACAAAAAAGTCTGGGTTCCCCATCGGGATTCTGAATAGGGATTCTGAAGAAATATACCCCTGATCTCACAAAAGGCTGCATTCTCCATCAAAATTTGAAAGGGAAGGTCGCTTCCCCACGCTTCATTTTTGGAGGGAACCTTATGCAAGACTTTCGCGACTGTTTAACCCATAAGCTCGCTCGGGTCACGATCGCTGAATTTCTACCAGGCAAATTTGAAGAAGCTCAAAGGCTTTACCAAGAAGCGGTAGATACCTACGGCGAGGGCTTTTGTGGAGCCTATTTGCTCCGCGAGCAAGGCAGCGATCGAGGCATCTCGGTGATTTTGTGGGATGACGAAGCGGCGATGGCCGCCCATGATACAGCGGTGCATCAGGCGATTCTCAAACAAATGGCTCCGCTCTTTGCAAGCCGCCCAGAAAATCGCGAGTATGAAGTAGTCAGCGAGGTCGTCCCGGCGGAGGTGTTAGCCTCCTAGCGGTGTTGTTTTAGAGAGGTGTCAGCATGATCGGACAGCGGAAATTTCAGGGTTGGAGCCGAACTTTAGCGTTGGTCTGCGGTTGTCCGATCGGCTTTACCCTCTTTTGGGGGATCACCCCAGCCCTAGCCGCAGAAACTGCGATTGTGAAGTACAGCATTTTGCGGGAGTCGATCCCAGTGAAGGACTTAAGCGAATTTGGCAAAACGGGCACCCCATCGCCCGCCCTCACCGCCCACCTGAAATTGGCAAAGCGGGATCCTGCCCAAGTTCGCCAAAGCTTAACCGATACCGTCAAGCTCGACAAAAAATTAGCCGATCGAGTGTTGAATAGTCCGATCGGCGATCGCTTGCTTGATGAACTCAGTACCGCAATTTACAATCCTGCGGGAGTGGCCGATCGGCAAGCCCTGCGAGCTGCGCTGACCCTATCCGCCCAAGACGATGGCAAACTTTCCGTCTTAGAAGTGCTGGAAAAATACCCGACTCAGGAAGTGATGATTGACGGCGATCGGATTGCTGAAGTTTATCAACGGTTACGAAAACTGGAAAAACAGTTGAAAAATCCCCTGAGCCTTTTGAAACTGGGATAGTTGAAGTTAAAGCTGAAATCGTGACTACTCAGTCCCGTAAACCGAAGATTAGCGTTTACAAATGACCCGGCGCATTTGCTCCATGTTGTTGGGTAAATCTAGTTTGATCGCTTCTTGGATAAAGGCACTGGGTACGGGGATTGTCGGCGTGGCTTGGACGGAATAGGTGACGATTGTACCTTCTCCCCAAGCCTGTAGTTCCAAGTCTGCGCTGAAATCGTTAAAATTCCCCGACTCCATGAAAAATTGGATGCGTTGGTGATGGGTCTCCAGGACTTTTAGGTAAACTTCCACTTGGGCCGTAAAAAATAAAAAGGCTTTACTGGCGGCTTGGTACAAGCGCTTGATTTGTCGCTTGACCGTCGCCCCGCTGGTGTTGATGCCGTTGTGAATCACTTCGCTCCGGTGAATATCGGGGAAATAGGCTGTCCAACGGGAATAATCGGTCAACTGTTGCCAAACTTCCGTGTGGGGCGCAGGAATATACATCTTTGCAGTGACCGCGCCGCCCCAGGCAGAGTAGGGACGGGTCTCTAGCAGAATTTCACCTTGTAGAAGTGCAGACAGGGTGTCAGATGTGGAGGAAACAGGTGTAGCAACCATGCAGATATCTAATCCGATGAATGAAGAGTGGATAATCGCTTAATGGATCCATCTAAAATTGATGGGTATTGAGGTATCCATTAAGACCGTAACGAGCAGACCGTAAAAAGTGCATCATCCCTTCGTTAAGATTTGAAGAATTCCAAGAATTGACCTGTAGAACTCCCAGAGAGCAAATAAACTCGAAGCGACTTTAAAATTTGAAGCTAAATTCAATAATTCAGTACTTTAACTGAAACGATCCAAAGTATATCGCCATATTATTACAACTTTTTCACACTACTCCGGATCATGGCAACCCTTTCTCGATCGTGCATCCGTAAAGGTATTGTCGGTTAATGTAGAGGAAGTGCAAGAATGAGCAATTTTGCGGAGGATCAGCATGGCACGGGCCCAGAATTCTAGAATTTTTGTCTTTTGGTTCACCCTGGGTCTAACGGCGTTTGTTTGGTTATTGCGGGGGATCGGGCTTGTGACCTTTCTTCCTGGCTTTATTTTGGGCTTTCTACTCATTGCCTCCCTTGCCTTACTCATCATAAATGGACTGATCGAAACTCGGTAACTCCACTGCGGCAATGGTCAAGGTTTAGTGACGCTCGATCGACATGAGCTGGAATTGAATCCTACAGCGGCTATTCGATCGTAAAAGAGCCTCAGTGACGCGATCGCTGGCTGGAGATCGGGGCGCTCTGGTTGGAACTGTAATTAGAATTCGCTGGTGATTCTCCGGCAGCTATTTTCGGCAACAATTTTTTCGCAACGTTTTTTCGCAACGATTGTTTGCAAGGGCTTTCCGGACTGTCTGCATAACCTGCTTGTAGGGATAACTATTGTTGGTCACGCATTTGTTAAAGGCTCGTCTAACACTCGTCAAAGCTTTTGTCAGATGTTTGTTCAGAGTTCGTCGATCGTTCACCAAGTTTATTCCTACAAAGTTCGGTAGCCTACCGGGAGGAAAACCAGTATGAATCGTGCAGCCAGTATCGGTGGAATTGTAGTTGCTGCTGTCGTTGGAGCCGGAGTGAAATTCGGGGTACCCGCATTGCTGAACGAAACCAGCATTGCGATGAATAATCCCTTCCCCAATTCCTCACCGCTGCACGAGCCGTTCTACCGCATGACCAAGAAAATTGCCGACTCGCCCACGATGAAAGAGCAATTTAAGTCTGTGTCCAAAGACCAGGCCGAGCAGCTGGGCGCAAATTTGGCTAAACAGGGTCTGAAGCGGCTAGATGATACCTCTCTGGAGCGACGAGCCACAATTTTATCCAGTATGTTGGCCAAAATGGATACCAAGTCCTGCGCCAGTATTGTGTTGGGACAACCCCTCTCCGGTGATGATAAAACGAATCCCATTTTTATGGCACTGGAAAAACTGGATCCGCAATCGATCGATGATTGGTTCCAATTGTCCTACAAGGCCATGGAATTAGAAGCCCAGAAAGCACCCGCACCGCAGTTCGACCAATCTAAAATGCCCCAGGCCATGCAAGCGGTGCTGAAAACAATGCCCTCCAACGATTCCCAGAAATTTGTCACCATCATGCAAGCCATGAGTTCTCCCGGTGGTAGTGTCACCACAGCGCCGGAGGATGCTTGCTGGGCAGGCCGCAAGTTGTACGAATCGCTTAAGGAAGTGCCCCAGGAACATAAAGTGGTTCTAGCCCGCGCCTTTGCCCAAGAATAGGCTCGATATAGATTCCTTTGCTATTTCCAACCGTTTAATCAAAAAGGACTGAGCTTGAATTAACTCAGTCCTTTCTCTTAGGTGCTGCCTGTTGACTGGCAGTCGTGTCCTGACCCAACCCGCTAGCTATTAGTGATTGGAGACTTACAGCGTTAAGGATTGCACATCTGTTTCAATCAACTTCGCCAAGTCTTGCAAGAAGGCTGCGGCATGGGCACCGTAGATAATGCGGTGATCGCAGGTAATGTTGACTTGCATTTGCCGCTTAACGCCAATCATGCCGTCTTCGTTAGCGACCACCGTGGGACGGGCCGCCCCGATCGCGATAATGGAGCCTTGGCCGGGAGGCAGAATAGCATCAAAGGTATCGACCCCAAACATCCCCAGGTTGGAAATGGTAAACGTTCCGGTGCTGTACTCGTCAGGGGTGAGTTGCTTGGAACGGGCGCGATCGACCAAATCCTTCCAATTGCGGGACAGGCTATAGAGATCCTGCTGGTCGGCACTGCGCAGAACAGGGGTGATTAAGCCACCATCGGGCATTGCGACTGCAACGGCAATATTAATTGAGCCATTGTAGTGAATCCCGTTTTCGACATAGCTCGCATTCAACAGCGGATGCTTTTGCAGGGTCATCGCCACGGCTTTTGCCAACAGCGCACTCATGGTCACGCCTTTGGACTTCACCTGTTTGTAAAGCTTATCCAGCGCATCGGTGGTGATGGTATAGCCGACGCGGAACACCGGCACCTCCAACGTAGCCACCATGTTTTTCACCACGGCCACTTGCATGGTGTTCATAGCCTGGACTTGCCCCGGAGTGGGGGGCGCAACGGGAGCCGCTGGGGCTTTGGCTGCAACGGGCTTGGCTGCCGGAGCCGGGGGAGCGGCAATGACCGGGGTCGCCACAGGAGCTGAAGGTTTGCCCGCTGCTGCTTCCACATCCTCAGCCACAATACGACCATGGGGGCCAGTGCCGACTAACGTTTCTAAACTAACGCCAAAGTCCTTGGCCAGCTTCTTGGCACGGGGCGAGGCGACAATGCGACCGGATGGGCGGGAAGGAGCCGCTGCACTACTGCCATTGCCAGAGGCTGCTGCGGTGGTTGCTGCAACCGGAGCTGCTGCGGCAGGTTCAGGTGCACTAGCAGATCCACCACTGGCTAAAGCAGCTGCTTTCTGCTTGGCTTCCTCAATTTCGGCTTCGGTTTCAGCGAGGAGGCCCAAGGCGGAACCGACGGGGGCAGAGTCGCCTGCTTGCACGACGATCGCGGCCAGAATTCCTTCGTTAAACGATTCGACATCCATGTCGGCTTTGTCCGACTCCACAATGAGCACGGTTTCGCCCTTTTCGATCTTGTCGCCGGGGGACTTAACCCAAGCGGTGATCTTTCCTTCAGTCATTGTGGAACTGAGCGCGGGCATGAAAATTTCGTGAATCATCGTGGTGGCATCCGAGAAAGTCAGGGTGTTTTGACGGGATTCGCGGACTTAGTTTCCGATCGCATGGATCAGACCTAAGTCAGATTTGCGAATACGCAGAATCAAATTTTATCGGAATTAGGTGCCAAGAAATACCTGAGTTCTGGTTGATTACACCTCAGTTGATTACACGTCAGCCGTTTCCTTTTGAGATTCTAGCCATTGTTGATAAGCCGTTTCGTCGCCGCCGAAGGACGCCAAGGAAACCTGGCGTTCTGGCATCGGCTTGAGCGGGGCATTAATGGGGTTGTATTTGCAGTAGCAGATCACAACCATGTCGTAATCCCCCAGGGGAAGATCAGGGGTATAGGTTTCCACGCGCGTGACTTCCCAATCTCCTTTCCGATAATGGGTGCTATGACCATGTTCTTTGGGGTCGTGGAGCTGATCGACACGGATAAACTCAGTGGGTCGATAGCCCGGTTCTGGAATGGGTTTATCAGACGAATCCCAGTGTTCTGCCAGAATCCAAGTTAATGCCTGTGTGTGCTGCAACTTACGATTTCTCCAATTGGTTTTGTCACTTTTTTCCGCTTGAAAGATAATATATTTACGCATCCTTGCCATTCTCCTTTTCGGAATCGTAGTAAGACTTTGGAAATTCAGTCTTACCTTCAAATACACAATCAACCTCAAATACTTGATTTGGGGCTTCAGGCAATTCCTCAATTCGTTTCAGTTCCCAGCCATATTTACTTTCCATTTCAAGACAGTCACTAGCTTCAGCCGCTGCGTGCCTTGAAACGTTTTCGTCTTCGTCGTATCTGGGTTTTGGCATGTTAATTGCTCCTGTGTTGGATACGCAACATGTGGGAGAACTACTCTCAGTTGAACGTATCCACCCTCATCGGGACGCATTCCCTATCTAGATTATGGAGTTTACCCTTGGGTTTTGACCCACGATCGCAGTAGGGTGAGCGCTCTAGCCAGCCCTAAGGTTTCGCTTTCGGCGAGGAACTCACTGATTTTTGCTGTGCTTAGGAATTCATAGGCAGAACTGGTGTTTGCAGGTTGGTAGCCTCCGCGATCGAGGGCCCAAATTTTCAAATTCCCCTTCAAGACCTCGTCACCGACGGTGGTGACGTACTGCCAGACTTCCGGGACTCCCATGGCTTCGTACAGGGCCAACCGCTTGGGACTATCCGGCTCCTGCAAGGCGATCTCGATCGCGATATCCGGTGGAGGCACTTGGGTCACATCGAGTTTGCCCGATGGGGGGATCGATGGCGCATTGTCCAGGTAATAACAAGCCATAGGTTGCACGGCCCGCCCGATCTCCGGTTGCACCAGAAGAACATTGCCGGGACTGACCAGAGAATCGCCCATCTCATCGGCAACCACCAGTAACAATGATTCCATTAGGCGATTGCAGCGATCGTGCTCCTCTAAAGGCGTCATCATTTCCAAACGCCCGCGATCGTAGGTCAAATGGGCTTCCCGATCGCTGCCTAGTTCTGCCAGTAATTCTTCTAACTTCGCCCAGGAAATATTTTTCAGCAGAATACGCTTTTCTGTAGCGACAGGCTTTTTGCGAAATAGCATAGGGCAACTAACCTCGTAGGCAACTAACCTTAGCAGCGATCGTGTTCTAGCCTACCGTACTGTGCGATCGCTCCCATGCAGCCACGATTGGATTTCATCGCCCCCATCTATCAGCCGCTAACTACGTCAACTCGCACCTTGCAATCAATAAATGCAATCAACCCAATAAAAAAGGATTGAGTGACCTTGCAGTTGCTCGATCGTGATCATTCACGCCGGAAACTGACCCGAAACTCAATCCTGAGACTTAACAATCAGCCAAATCTATCGACAATCAGCCAAACCTATTGCAGCGGAGTCGTTGCGAATTACTGCAATGTGCCTCTCTTTCAGAACGTATGCATCTTGCAATTTGTGCGTCTTGCCATCTGCGGTTCCTTCCTTAGAATACCCACGATATTGGCAGGTCATGCACAATGTTGACCCACTGCACTCAAACTTTACAAATCTTTGATTCTATGTCCTAGAGAATTCCTCACTAGCCTAGGCCAGCAGACCCAAACGCTTACCATTGTCGCGGGCTAGACGAATGAGGTTTTGCCGTTGGGTGCGATCGATGCCCAGAGTGTTGCAAACGTTAGTGATCACTTTGGAATGTTGCGCGATCGCCTTACCCCGTAACGCTACGAAACGCTCGCTACCTAAGAAGTTACGAACTAAAACCACGATCGGTGCAAACATAACAGGTCTCCTCAAGTCAAGTCTAGTAATTGTTCAACTGTCCCAAGCTCAAGGACTTGCCTTGCCAAACCTTGCTCAGACCTTTACTGGAGGCTTGTCTTGAAGCTTGTTAACTTATGTAAACTAATGTAAACAATTTGTTACAAAGCGTCAAGGGTCTCTCGAAAATTCTTTGGTGAGTTTGCTTGCCTTAAGAGAAGGGGTGGTCTGAGCGCAAGGGGTCTAAGCGTAAGGGGTCTAAGCGCAACCTTTTGTAGGAATGCTGTAGAGGGGCGGTTGGGAAAGTGCCCCTTTTGTGCAGGAAAGAGCCAGGGGAATGTGCAACGATCGGAAGACTTTTGCACGCCGCCTTTACATAACGCCTTTTCAGAAAAGGTTGGGTTGACCTAGAAGGTTGTTGACCTAGAAGGTTGTTAGTGGGAAGGCTAAGGAGTTCCCGTTGATCATGAAGCGATTACAAAGAGTGGCTTTACAAAAGCCAGATAGCCAGAAAATGGGGTTCCACCCCGTCATGGATCTGCCGATGATGAGTTTGCATCGGCTAGAGTTGAACCAACGAATTCTGCGTCGATTAATCAAATGGAGCGGGATAACTTGTGGCGCGATCGTGACTCTCAGTTCCTTGGCCGCCGTGCTTCCCCGCCGTTGGGGGTACCAACCTTTGCGCTGTGAAGCCAGTCCCTATCGGGTTTATGTGGCGGGAGAAGCGTTACATGTCAATTTGATCCTGCCGGTGGAAAATGAAGCGTTTAACTGGCGCGGATTCTTGGACTTAAAAACGATCGGCTCTGATGCCCGTGGCAATTATCAATATTTAAAATTTGGTTGGGGCGATCGAGACTTTTATATGAATACGCCCAGCTTGCAGCAACTGAAAGTGAGTCGAACACTGCGATCGCTATTTTGGCCGGGGAATCCCACCACCATGCATGTCCAGGGCTATGACCAACTTCCCAATGAAGCGGGGGTAGATCTCCGGTGTATCGGCGTCAGTCGAGCAGATTACTTAAATCTCGTGACCTACCTCAAAGGCTCCTTTCAGCTCAACCAAGGCAAGCCCATTCGGATCCAAAATGCCTTTTCCTCCACCAGTGGGTTCTATGAAGGCACAGGGCATTATTCCCTGGCGAGAACCTGTAATACCTGGGCGGCCCAAGGCTTAGATGCCGCTCAAATCAACGCGCCCTGGTGGTCTGCCATTGCCCAACCGATTATGTACCAACTGCCCAAGCCCTCGCCCTAGGCTAAATTGAGGATAATCTGCCTTAGGAATTGGTTACTAAGAAATAACAGCACCTATTCACCCACCTACCCCTTTACCCCTCTACCCCTTTACCCCTTAGGATTTCATGGGCATGCGATTTCCTCACTTGACCCAAGAATTCCCCCCTCTCGAAAAGTTTCTCCTTAAGTTTGTCCTTCCCCCTGTCCCCCAAAAGCCCTATCCTACTGATTAGCCTTTTTTTAGGTACATCCGTCAGACCGGGAAGGACGCTAGTTAGAACATGCAGTTTTCCAAAATTTTGATTGCTAATCGGGGTGAAATCGCGTTGCGGATCATTCGCACCTGCGAAGAGATGGGAATTGCCACAGTGGCGGTTCATTCCACGATCGATCGTAATTCGCTGCATGTCCAATTGGCTGATGAAGCCGTGTGCATTGGCGAACCTCCGAGTAATAAGAGTTACCTCAACATTCCCAACATCATTGCAGCGGCCCTGACCCGCAATGCCACGGCGATCCATCCTGGCTATGGCTTCTTGGCAGAAAATGCCCGCTTTGCGGAGATTTGCGCTGACCACAAGATTGTCTTTATTGGCCCGTCGCCGGATTCGATTCGATCGATGGGCGACAAGTCCACCGCCAAGAAAACCATGCAGCGGGTAGGCGTGCCCACAGTTCCCGGTAGTAAGGGCTTGGTGGAAACGGAAGAAGAAGCCCGCACTATTGCTCGATCGATCGGCTATCCCGTCATTATTAAAGCTACCGCAGGCGGCGGCGGACGGGGAATGCGCCTCGTACCCAGTGATGAGGAACTCTCGAAATCCTTCCTCGCAGCCCAGGGGGAAGCCGAAGCGGCCTTTGGCAATTCTGGGGTTTACATTGAAAAGTTTGTGCAAAACCCCCGCCACATTGAGTTCCAAATTCTGGCGGATGGACATGGCAACGTGATTCACCTAGGGGAGCGGGAATGCTCGATTCAGCGGCGGCACCAAAAGCTCTTGGAAGAGTCGCCCAGTTGCGCCCTGACGCCGGAGCTCCGAGAAAAAATGGGGACGGCTGCGGTGCTGGCCGCTAAGGCTATTCACTATGTTGGCGCAGGTACCGTGGAGTTTCTGCTGGATCAGTCCGGTGAGTTTTACTTCATGGAAATGAATACTCGGATTCAAGTAGAGCATCCCGTAACGGAGATGGTAACGGGGGTTGATCTGATTGCTGAACAGATCCGCATTGCCCAAGGTCAAAAGCTGCACATTACCCAGGATCAAATTCAACTCAAAGGCCACGCGATCGAGTGTCGGGTCAATGCAGAGGATCCGGAACATAACTTCCGACCCAGTCCTGGACGGATTAGTGGCTATCTGCCCCCCAGTGGCCCCGGCGTCCGCATGGATTCCCACGTTTACACCGACTACGAAATTCCACCCTACTATGACTCGCTGATTGGCAAGTTGATTGTCTGGGGTGAGGATCGGCCAGCGGCGATTCGGCGGATGAAGCGGGCCCTGCGGGAATGTGCCGTGACGGGCTTACCGACAACGATCGCCTTCCACCAAAAGATTCTTGATACACCCGAGTTCCAGAAGGGCGATATCTACACTAACTTTGTGGATAAAGTGATGTTCCAACGGGGTTAGGCAGAATTTGTCCAGATCTCCTGAACCGGGTCGGGTGTGAGTGGAGGGATGGGGAGGATTGAATGAAAAACATGATCCGTCGATGGCAATCTCGATCGCGTCAAGCCCGCGATCGTCCAGCCAGCACGGCCCTTCTTTCCCCGATTTCGGCTCCTTCGGGTGAGTTTTTGGCTGCGCCGCCTAGGCAGAATGGTCTGGAACCTTTACCGCTGCCCCATTTGGCTGAGGTGGTGATTGTGCTTCCGGTGTATAACGAGCAGGCTTGCATTGAACGGACCCTCAACGCGATCGAAGCTTATCTAGAAAACCATCCCAACTACATTTTTCTTTTCGTTAACGATGGATCCCGCGATCGCACCGTTGCGATTCTCACGGAGCATATTCGCACTGTCGATCATCAGCAGATTCAACTCCTGTCCTATCAGCCCCAAGGCGGCAAGGGGCACGCCATTCGCACGGGCATGCGCTGTAGTCAGTCGGAGCTACCCGGCGACTTTTTCTGCTTTTTAGACAGCGATCTAGCCTACTCTCTGGATCACTTAGATTTGCTAATTGAGCAACTTTACGAAGACGAAGTGGTGATTGGCTGTCGTAATCAAGTTGCGGCCAGTCTGCAACGGGTTAGTCCCCTGCGCAAGGTTGCTGGCAAGATTTACAACTGGTTTTCCCGTGCCATCCTAGGGCTGAGTTATCGAGACATGCAGGCTGGCCTCAAAGGATTCCGTCGGGAAGCCGCCCAAGTGCTGTTTGCAAAACAACGGCTGACGGGATTTTCCTTTGATGTCGAACTGATCTACCTTGCCCACAAGTGGGGCTTCTCGATCGGGGAAATTCCTGCTACAGTGTCCAAGTCTCATCAGGCCAAAGTGTCTAAGGTCAACCTGTTGCAGGACTCCCTGAAGATGCTAATCGACCTGCTGAAGATTCGTTGGAATGACCTGTTAGGACGATATTGCTAGTGTCTGGGTTAAATTTCCTGTCGTTTGTGGGCTTGTTCGCCCTCTGCGGCATTGCATGGTTGGGATCGGAAAATCGCCGCCAAATTCCCTGGAAGGTGATTTTGTGGGGGCTGGGCTTGCAGCTCCTCCTAGGACTGTTGGTCTTTCAAGTGGAAGCCAGTCGATTGGTGATTGAACTGGTGAGCCGCAACATTAATGCCGTTCTGGATGCGACGGAAGCGGGCGCAAGATTTCTGTTTGGCAACTTACTCGTCCCAGATTTCACAAAACCTACGGGGCCGATCGCAGCGGGGCGCTGGATTGCCCGCACGGTCACCCCGGCCTATGTGCCGGTTCCGGGCGATCGCCTCAGTCCGGAGAATTTAAATCTCGGCTACGTGCTGGCGTTCCGGGCCTTACCCTCAGTCATCTTTTTCTCGGCGTTGATGGCCTTGCTCTACAATTTGCGCCTGATTCAGCCGATCGTGGCGCTCTTTGCCAAAATTTTCCGCCGCACCATGGGCCTGAGCGGAGCCGAAGCTCTGAGCGGAGCCGCTAATATTTTTGTGGGCATTGAGTCTGCCTTGGTGGTACGTCCGTTTTTGGTGGACATGACCCGCAGTGAACTCTGCGCCATTCTCGCCTCTTGCTACGGCAGCATTGCTTCCACCGTGTTGGCGCTGTATGCCAGTCTGTTGCGGCCTGCCTTCCCGAATATTGTGGGGCACCTAGTATCCGCCTCGTTCATGGCCATACCCGCCTGTTTTGTCCTGGCTAAAATCCTCGTCCCAGAAACGGAGGTTCCCCGAACCCTAGGCGGAATGCCGGATACCACCGATGCCGAAGAGGAAGAAATCGAAACAATGAACCCGATGGAGGCTGTGATCACGGGTTCCCTAGATGGCGTGAAGTTAGCGGTGGCGATCGCGGCGTTACTGATTGCCATTCTGGGATTAGTGGCGTTAGTCAATCTCTTTTTCGGGAATTTAGCAGCCCTAGCCCAAAGTCAAAATGCGGTGCTGGCAAGGGTTGGCAGCGTGTTCCAAGTCATCACGGTTCAGAATATTCTTGGAGCGCTGTTTTTACCCTTAACAGCAATCACAGGGGTTTCCAGCAGTTGGCCGGAACTGTGGAGTGTGTCAGTGTTGGTGGGTCGCCGCTTGGTGGAAACGGAAATTCCGTCCTACTTAGAATTGGCGAAACTGTCCCAGGCTGGGGTGCTGAGCGATCGAGCCTTGGTGATCACGAGTTATATCCTCTGCGGCTTTGCCCATATTCCTTCGGTGGGAATTTTTGTAGGGGGCTTTGTCAGCCTGATTCCGTCCCGCCGTAAGGATTTGAGTGAACTGGGCTGGAAGGCGCTCTGGGCCGCAACCTTGGCTACGTTGATGATTGGCTGTATTGCTGGGGTGTTTTATTCCAGTGGGGCCACTCAGTCAATTATTGGTCGTTAGGACTTGATGTTTTTAGCCATTGGGCATTCTGAAAACTGCAAAGCGAGGCAAGTGGGTAATGGGTAGAAAGTTGCGGTGGTTCGGCTGGAGCGTCCTGACGGCGATCGTGCTGGTGGTGAGCAGTTTCGGCTTGCAGGGTTTCGATCGCTTGCTGGCGCAAACCCCCGCTGCAACGCCTGCTCCTTCGCCGACCCAAGAAGCCCCCGTCAACGCAGTGCCGATCGCGCCCCTGCCCGGTTCCCGCGTGGAACCTCCGTCTCCCAGTCCCAGTGCTAGCCCCTTACCCACGGCGGTTCCGGTGACGATTCCCTCGGGTAAAGGTTCGCCCAGCCCCACCGCTTCTCCCACGCCCTTACCCATTCCCACTGCGCCCCCTGTCGCAATCCCCTCGGCTCCAGCCCTACCCGTGGCTGGAGAATACAAGGATCCCACGGGGCGCTTCCGGGTGGCTAAGTTGCAGGATTATCAATTTTCGTCGCTGGGAGATAGCTTTTTAGCGGAAGCGATCGATGGCAGGTTGTCCTATACCGTCCTGGCGCAATCCCTCGCGCAATTGAATCTGCCGCCCGTCGTGTCGATCGACCAGTTAGTCACGGTGGCAAAGACGGCTTTTCAGCGGGGGGAAGGGTTCCAGGTAACGAACCAACAACCGTTGCTGAATGGGGTGTTGCTAGATTGGACGGGGTCGTTGACGATCGGGGGCCAAACACAGCCGGTTAGCGGATCGATCGTGGCCAAGCAAGTCAGTACCAATGTGTTGCTACTCCTGATTGCGGCAACAGACGCAGGCAAAAATGATGTCCCCGGTGCCTTGACTGCGCTGAACGATAGTTTGCAAGGGCTGTAATTGAAGGGTTGTTAATGGAGGTTTCTGGCAAAACTCCATCTAGAACAGCCAAACTTTGTTTCTCCGTTCTGCCTAGATCCAGCCTTTGAGCCAGTAGATCACCATCCCGACATATTCTTTAATGGCGCGGGTGGTCGATCGTAGGTTTTCAGCTTCCGGTAACAAATTCAGCAAGAAGCTTTGGACGCTGGGCGGTTGATTTGGCGTCGTGACAATAAAGTCCGTTGTCGCCGGAATAGGATTCATGCCAAGCTTTTGGAAAATCATCAACGATCGCGGCATATGCATTGCCGAAGTCACCAACAACATCTGAGAAATTTGGTTTTGCTCAGCAATTTTTTGAACATTGACCGCATTTTCGCGGGTGTTGAGGGAATTGGGTTCCAACAGCATGGCCGATCGGGGCACGCCCATCGTTTCCATAAAAGTCGCCATATCCGCCGCTTCGGAAATACCAGGGCCACGCCAGCCAATGCGTCCGCCACTGAGAATTACTTTCGGTGCCTTACCTTCCCGGTACAGTTTGGCGGCATAGAGTACCCGATCGCCCTCGTCGGAAACTTCTACCCAGGGTCGAGGGGGTAAGGCAGACTGGGTAGCTCCACCTAAGACGACGATCGCTTGGGCATTGGGTAACGGTTGGGGGAGATTTTGTTTCTCGAGCGATCGCACCAGAAATGAGCTAAATGCGCCACTGCTACCCACGAGCAAAATCAACACCGATAGCGCGATCGGAATCAACGCCAGCCGCGATCGTTTGCGCAAAATCAAAACGATCGCGGCCACTAGCATCCATAATGCTAGCCCCAACGGATAGATAAACAGCGGCAGCAGCTTAGAAAGAAACAAAAACATTTCGGTTCATTGATCAAGAAGCAACGAACACTATTTAAGCGCAATCTGCTAAACGCAACAGGGTTTAAGCGCTACCTAAACCACGCGACCTAAATTGCGTAAACCTGACCATCGAGCAGTAAACGAGTAATGCCCTTTGCGCGAAGATGCAAGGCTGCTTTTTGGAAAACACGACTGTCCGGAACTTTGATGACGCGCTGAGTCCGTGCGTTAGAAAATCGCTTAGCCACCCGATGATTATCAAACACGGGAAGCGTCATCTCTTGAATTTCATCACTGGGCATGTTGCCTAGCTCACCAAATTCTTGCAGCGGACGCACCACCAAATCTGCCGTGCGATCGACCACTAAGTAACACACCCGAGGCATCTCAGCGTCTGCTAAAGGTACGATGCTAACGACGCTTTGGACGTGTAAGGTCGGCAAGGGCGACAATTCATCATCCTCTTCATCCTCTTCATCCTCGAAGTCTTCGTCGAGGTCATCGAGATCATCCAGATCGTCTTCATCCTCTTCGTCAAGATCGACTTCTCGGGAGGCACTGGCTAGCTCATCCACAACCGAACCCACCATATCTGCATCGACCACGCTTTCAACTTGACTGCGTTTGATGGGTTTGGGCCGATCGGACGAAAGTTTTTCAACAAGGGCTGGACTGTCAACGACTTCTTCCACTGTAGACTCCGGTTCCGAGGCCACGGTGGTGCGCCGCCGGGAGCGCCGCCCTGTCGAAGAGGTCGCTTCCGCCGTTGTCAATTCCACAGCCTCAAGCAAGTTGCCTTGCACGGGCTCAACTTCTACGGGGGCCACCTCTACAGGACTGCGCGATCGCTTTTGCTGCACGAGGCTGTCATACTCCTCAACGGACATTTCGCTTTTGAGGATCCGACCGATCGTCGTATTGCTCACCCCATACCGTTCCGCGATCGTCAAAGCATTCTCAGCGGGGTGGCGATAGAGTTCTACGATTTTACGTTTGTCTGCTGCGGTTAGTCGTCGAGCGCTCATGTAGCCACGGGATGGAATTTGCCTTACTTATTCTAAGGCTTCGACTCCCAAAGCAGTCAGAAAATCCCATCAAGAAACTGGAATTTCGATCACTTGACCCGTTTCCGCCGATCGACGGGCTGCTTCTGCCACCTTCAAGGTGTATAAACTTTCCTGCACAGTGACATACAGCGGTTTTCCCTCAAAGAGGTGATCTAGCACCGCAGTGGTATCTTTCGCGAATAATCCGCGACGGGCACCCACCGTTAAATGATGGGATCCTTGGGCATTGACCCAGATGCCATCATCACCATCAAAAATTAATCCACCCTGACTCCCGTGCACTTCCAATTTGCGTTCCGTTTGCCACAGGGCTTCCCCTTTGCCGTAGATCACATCTAGGACTAATCCTTGCTGGAATTGTAGTTGTGCTGAACAGAGGCAACTGCTGTAATAGGCGGGATCAGTCCCATCCGTGTGCTGATAATTGACCCGACAACTGACCGACGCCACTTTGCCAAAGGCATGGGTAAACCGATGTAAACGCGACAATGCACCCGTTAATGGAAAACCGAACAGTTGATGATTAAACGTCCACTTCTGGGGCGCAGGCCGTTGGGGGTTCACCGTGGCGTAGCGGGCGTAGAAGGGATTACCAATTTTGGGTAAATTCTCTAGCAGCGCTTGATGCACTCCACCCATCAGTTCAATATGTTCCACATGCAGGAGCCGTTTCTGATTTTCGGCCAGGGCAATTAAGGATTCGGCCTCTGACACATCTAGTGCTAGGGGATATTCCACCACCACATGCTTTCCGGCAAATAGCGCAGCTCGGGCGATCGCGGCATGGTCGGCATTGAGGTTGGAAATGATAACCAGATCCACCGCCGATGAATTCACCACGCCTTGCCAAGTGTCAAAGGCTTGGGTTTGGTGGGTTTTGGCAAAGACCTCTAGCTTGTCACGGGTATGCCCTGCTACGCCAATTAACTGGGCACGGGGTTCTGCATTAATCACCTCTGCCCGTACCTTGGCGGCGTAACCTGTGCCGATGAGTCCCACACCGATCGGCGGTATCAGCGTTCCCTGTGCCATCTGTTGCTCCCAGCATCACCAAATTGTGTCCAGTCTTAAGGTTACTAGGATTCGATGGGGGACTGACAGTCGTAGCGATTTTTTGTTGAAGTGATGCTTGGGAGCCTGGTTATGGCTCATGGGGCGGAATAGGAGTTTCCCCCCTAGTCTCTTTGTTCAGAGCTTAGTGCTTGTTCAGGGCTTAGTTCAAGTCTTACCCCTTAGAGATAGGGAACAAGTAGCGCAGCATCGCCACGCCGCCAACCATTACTAGTGAAATCACAATGAGCATGAGTGCGATCGGTGACATATTTCTGATCAAAGTGTTTGGGGACAAGAAGTGTTTGGGGACAAGAAGTTTTCTATGACCTAGTTTTTGTAACCTGAGTAAGGCCAAGTCATTCTCTTTACCCTAGCAACCTGACTTGACAGGGTTGTGACCGAGTTATGACTGAGATATCACAGAGGCTTCACTGCTCTAAAAAATTGCTTCCAAAAAATCACTGGAAAGATAAAAATGTTAGGTTTTGCCTTTTTTCGCGATCGGTAGAGAAAATGCAAAGGTGCTGCCTTTATCCAATTCGCTTTGTACGGTAATCGTGCCTTTTTGCAGCTCCACGAGTCGGCGCGAGATTGCGAGCCCGATGCCCGTGCCACCGGAATTACGATTGCGCGATCGATCCGATCGCCAAAACCGTTCAAAAACATGGGGCAAATCTTCTTGGGCAATGCCTTTGCCCGTGTCTTCCACTGCGATCCACAGCATCCCCGACTGCGACCAAGCCCGAACGATGACATAACCGATCGAGGTGTAGCGCAGGGCATTGCCAATCAAATTGACGAGAACCTGCTCCACCCGCTCTGGATCGGCGTAGACATTGGGTAACTCCTTCGAGCAATCCAACTTGAGTTCCGTCTCTCCTCCAATGAGTTGGTCGGAAAAGCGCTGGACGAGAGCATTCAATAACGGCCAAATTTCAAAGGAACGGGGATCGATCGGCAAATATCCCGCTTCCGCCTTAGAAAGCTCTTGCAAATCGTTAACCAACCGCTTCAGGCGTCCGGTTTCTCGAGCCAGCCGATCGTAAATTTCTGGCGTGGGTTCGATCGTGCCGTCGGCCATGCCTTCCAGATACCCTTCCACGATCGTGAGCGGGGTACGTAACTCGTGGGTTAGGTCACTCACCAGATCCCGGCGGCGTTGCTCTACATCTTCCAACGCCAAGGCCATCCGGTTAAAACTATCGGCGAAACGATTTAATTCAGGGATATCGCTGGCGGGCATGCGTTCGTCCAAGTTTCCGGCGGCAAATTTCTGGGTAATCCGCTGCATTTGGATCAACGGCTGCACAATGCGCTTGGAAACCAGGTAACTCAGAAATCCCGACGCACTGCCGCCCAAAATCATCGACCAAAAGGCTCCCCGGCTCCAGGCAGATTCAAAGCCATCTACTAAGCGCCGTTTGACGGCATAGAGCGTAAAGCCCTGAAATTCCATCGTTTGCAGATGTTCAACAAATAACTGCGGAGAATAATATTTGCCGATCGCCAACAGTGTCCCAATGCCCACCACCATGACCACAATGTGGGACAAAAAGAGTCTGGCCCGAAGTCCAAGTGCTGGCATTGATTTCTCCACTCACGGATTCTCCCAATTTCGGCTGGCTGCAACTAGTTTCTCTATCCGGAAGTCCCTAACCCGGACTAACTGGCATCTTCAAACTTATATCCGACCCCAATCACAGTTTTGACGAAGGTGGGGCTGGAAGGATCGGGCTCAATCTTTTTGCGTAGACGGGCAATGTGGGTGTCCACAACCCGTTCATCTCCAAAGAAATCGCTACCCCATAACTTATCAATCAATTGACTACGGTTCCAAACCCGACCGGGATAGCTGAGAAACGTTGCTAGCAGATCAAATTCCAGCGTGGTCAGATCTAAGGATTCTGGCTGCTGCTCCGGTAAATGGCGAGTCGCCGATCGCTGATCCACGTCGATCGTAAAACTGGTGGTTTGGTAGGTTTGGGTTTGTCCCCCTTGACGTAGCGATCGTCTCAGTAAGGCCCGCACCCGTGCGACTAATTCCTTGGGACTGAAGGGCTTCACCATGTAGTCGTCGGCTCCAGTGGAAAGACCAATGATGCGATCGATCTCTTCACCCTTGGCCGTCAGCATCAGAATGTAGGGATCCTTAGCTCCGGGTTTTTGGCGAATGCGGGCGCAAACTTCCAGACCGTCTAATTCTGGAATCATCAAATCTAGAATGATCAAATCGGGCTGCATTTCCTGAAACACCTGGAGCGCCGATCGGCCATCCCGGCAGGAGCGACAGGTAAAGCCTTCCTTTTCTAGGTAAAGCTGAATCAGTTGGGCAATTTCGGCTTCATCTTCAACGATCAGGATTTGCATGATTTGAAATCATCTTTTACTCTTCACTGTCAGTGTAGCTTTCCTGCCCATTTCTAGAGTTTCCGACTCGGATACAAACTTGGAGATGAACTCGGAAATAAACTCAGGGAACTGCGTACAAATAAGATTCTAGGGAAAGACTAGGCGGGTAGAGGGGAAAGGGGTAAGCAGGGGATGTTATTTCTCAGCTAGTCCCTAAGGGAAAATATAAGTGAAAAATAAGGGTTGCTAAATTCTCAATCTTGCGGTTATATTAATAGAGGCGACGCGGGGTAGAGCAGTCTGGTAGCTCGTCGGGCTCATAACCCGAAGGTCCATGGTTCAAATCCATGCCCCGCCACTTAATAAGACCCTAATGGGTTTTTGAACATGGATAAAGGCTCCAGCGAGTAATCGTTGGGGCCTTTATCGTTGATTTTACCGAATTCATTTCATCGAATTCATTTCATCAAGTTGTGAAGCTTGATTCAGTTTGTGACTTGCTTAAGTTGGTAGCCAACCTACGATCATTCTCTTCAGGAGTTGGGTAAACTGATGTATCGTTTACCGTCTGCGGAATTCCAGAACATCGTCATGTAGTTTGGCTGGCACGATCGGGGTAGGTTAAAGGGTGCAATTTGACTTGCCTGAGTTAACCTTCAATGAAATTGCTGAAAAATTTGATCCGATCGTCGCTTTTTCGCCCATCCTAAAATATGTGATTTTTCACGGTTGGTTAAAACCATGACAGCGAAGCAACTTCTTCAGGAACTGCCGTCCGACCTTTTACGTGAACGTCTTCCTCGCCATGTGGCGGTGATTATGGATGGCAATGGACGGTGGGCGAAGCGTCGGGGGCTCCCGCGCATCATGGGCCATCGCCGGGGGGTGGATGCTTTGAAAAACCTACTGCGGTGTTCGCGGGATTGGGGGATCGAAGCGCTGACGGCCTATGCCTTTTCCACGGAAAACTGGGGCAGACCGATCGAAGAAGTGGAATTTCTCATGACGCTGTTTGAGCGGATCCTGCGGCGGGAACTCCAGGAAATGATGGAGGAAAACGTGCGGATTCGGTTTGTGGGCAATCTGTCCCGGTTGCCGGAGTCGCTACAAGCGGAAATTGATCGCGCCATGACCCTCACCCGCGATAACACAGGCATTCAATTCACCGTTGCAACAAATTACGGTGGACGCCAAGAAGTCGTGCAAGTTTGCAAATCGATCGCCGCGCAGATTCAACAGGGAACTCTCCAGCTAGAAGATATTGACGAATCGACGATCGAGCGTCATCTCTACACCTCCGGTATTTGCGATCCTGACTTGCTAATTCGCACCAGTGGGGAAATGCGGATCAGTAATTTTCTGCTGTGGCAGTTAGCTTATGCCGAGATTTATGTGACGGATGCCATGTGGCCCGACTTCGATCGCAAACAATTTCACACCGCCTTGCTGGATTACCAAAGTCGAGAACGACGCTTTGGCAAAGTCGGCACTCGATTGTAGTGAGGTCCCCCTTTTCTTTCTTGCAAGTATCACCGAATATTCCAACGGCGTCGCCAACTAGATGTGGATTCTAGCTTTGAGGCCGTTTGTTCTTCTTGGTGTCTTTGCAAAATTGCCGCCGCAGAATCGGATAACAGCGGATCACGGTAGGGAATGGCTGCTCGTGTGTTCAGATGCTCCTGCTCCATGGGTGAGAGGGGCTCTAAGGGAGTGGGTGGCCAAGCAGCGATCGTTCCCTGCGACCATTCATGGGGCAAATGGGTCTCGCCGAGGGGAATGCTACCAATCTGTAAGCCCGCTGCTAGTAAGGCCGATCGCACGGAGGCCGATCGGGAATAGGTTGAAAGCATGCCATCTGGTGCTAAACACTGGGCAACTTGGGCAAAAAATTCGATCGTCCAGAGTTGCGGACAGCGGCGAGGCGAAAAGGGATCAAAAAAGATGGCATCGGCTTGGAATTCCTGGGTAATGAGGGCTTGAATCGTTTGCCTTGCATCTCCAATCAGTAGGTGAGCTTGGAGGGTGGGCTGTAAATATTTGTGGTGTTCTGCTAACGTTTGCAGCACTTGCTGAACGGGTGCAGTCCAACTGGCCATGAGATCGGGAGCGATCGCGCCTAGGGGCACAGTGGGATCAATTTCTAAACCATAAATTTCAACCTGGCAGTCTGGATTGACTTGCCAAACGGTTTCCAATGCCGCCGCTGTGTTATATCCCAAGCCGTAGCAAACGTCTAATAGCTTTAGCCTGGGCCGTTGAGCTTTTTCCCGTAATCGGGTTACCTCCGAAAATTTCTGAAAGGCTTCAGCTTTTGCCCCTTGGCGACTGTGAAACGATTCGCCGAACTCCTCAGAAAAAAAGGTGTAGGAACCATCGTCGGTGCTTTGCGGAACCCAGATCATAGACAACCCATTTGAGATCTCTCAAGAAAAACTGAAAGTCGTTTGAGCGTTAGTCTACCTTTGAGCATTCGTCTTATCAACTAGAAAAAGTGTGACGTGAACAGGTTGGATCTCCGTGATAGCTATTCGAGCAAACGATCTTCGCAGCCTTTATTCGATAAAAAAGGAGTCACTTGTGTGACTCCTAAAGTTATAGGGATGAAAATTGCGAAAACATTGAGTGCTATTAAAAACGGTCATCGGAATTGGTGAACAGTTAAGATTGCTGTGCTAGCCCTGACGGAATTTAGCGACTGCTACCAAACACTTGCGCCCAGTAATGACCATATTGATCATTGGACTGCGCATAGCCAAATCCAATTTCCTTAAAGTTACGATTGAGAATATTGGCCCGGTGTCCAGGGCTCTTCATCCATTGTTGAATCGTGCTGGATGCCGCAGCATTGCCCGCAGCGATGTTCTCACCCACATAGGAGTACTTGTAGCCTACGGCTTTGACGCGATCGGCCACTGACGAACCATTGGAACCTGTGTGGCTGAAGAACTGCTTTTGTACCATGTCTTGAACATGGGACTGTGCTGCTTGGTTGAGAAGTGACGATAATTTCAGGGGAGCCAGCCCTGCTTTTTTACGCTCTGCATTGGTCAATCGCAACAGTTCCGTTTGGAAATCCGCTGACGTGGCCGCTGCAACCACCGTCGGCTTGGCCGGAACGGAGATTTGCGCTTTACTGGGTAAGTGATAGAGACTAATTGCTAACAGACAGGCAAGAGCTGTCGAGGGCAGAACAAAAGGAGAACTTGTCATATCAGCTTTTAACCGAGTGAACATATCCTACCAACGCCACCTCAGATAGTTTGTGATGCAACTTTGGTTAGAACTGTGATTGCGATCGCATCCAAGCTCGAACCAAACGAATTTCATCAAACCCGTAGGTTTCGCCCACGACTTCGCGAATGGCCGTTAGTGACTCACTCCGAAGTTGCTGGATAGCTTGGGCGATCACTGCGCGTCGATCGTCGGTAATCAGGCGATCGACCTGTACGGCATGACCCCGCTCCAACAACACTACAAGATGCTCCCAAACCGTTCCCATTCGGAGGTTTCGGGCTTCTGCAATGGCCGCAGGTGTATATCCCTCTTGGTGGAGAGAAAGCGTTTGTAGATGGGTAGGGCTGACGTTGGGATTAGGGGAAGGGTTCCGCTGGTTAATTTTCTGGCTGGAAAATTTAGAGTTTAGACCAGTCGAATTTGGGCTGATAGGGGAAGATAGCGAGGGATTACTGGGAAAAGCAATTATTTTTGATGACAGGATGGATGGATTGGTTACGGAAAGCGCTGGGGGCGGTGTGGTGGTTAAGCCGTGCTCTGTCCGAAAATCACTGATTTCTTGGAGAAAAATATCGCCATATTTGTCTAGTTTGCGATTGCCCACCCCGGATAGTTTCAGAAACTGTTTGCGATTGAGGGGTTGCTGTTCTGCCATTTCTCGCAGGGTGGCATTGGAGAAGACGGCATAGGGCGGGTTGCCCTCGTCATCGGCGATCTGTTTGCGTAATTTGCGTAGGCGATCGTAGAGTTCTTCGACTTGGTCGTTACCCATATCGCTGCGTTGAATGGTGACCTCCGATCGCTGCGGTTCCACAGCGACCATAACCTGACGCTGCCCTCGCAAGACTTCCCAACTCAGATCGTTCAATTGCAGGACGGCGTAGCCATCGGTTGCTTCGTCTACTAAGCCTTGATGTACAATCGATCGGGCTAGGAGTTTCCATTGTTCTGTGGTTTTATCTTTGCCGATGCCATAGGTAGAGAGTTGATCATGTTTATTCTGCAAGATGCGTTTTTCCTTTGAACCGCGCAGCACGTCGATCGCGTAATTGATGCCGTAGTGCTGACCCCGTTGGGCAAACCGTGCCACACAGGATAGAAACTTTTGAGCCTCGATCGTCCAATCTTCGATCGGCTTAGGAAAGCGGCAGTTATCACAGTTGCCGCAATTGCCAGAAAAACTTTCACCGAAGTAGCCCAGTTGCACGGTGCGCCGACATTCCAGTGCTTCAGCATAGTTGATGACGCGGCGGAGTTGTTGTTGAGCAATGCGTTGTTCTTCTGCTAAGGGTTCGCCAGTTGTGGGGTCGCATTTTTGGCTGATGATGAAGTCGATCGTTTTGACATCCCCCATGCTGTAGTAGAGCGTACAGACAGCAGGCTCCCCATCCCGTCCCGCCCGTCCAGATTCCTGGTAATAACCTTCGATATTTTTCGGCAAACTGTAGTGAATAACAAATCGAACGTCCGGTTTGTTGATTCCCATACCAAAGGCGATAGTGGCTACAATGACTTGAACATCATCTCGAATGAAACTTAATTGATTTTTTGTTCTGGTTTCAGCATTGAGTCCCGCGTGGTAGGGCAGTGCTTTAATCCCATCTTTACAGAGCTTGGCCGCGACTTCTTCGACGTTCTTTCGGCTAAGACAGTAGACAATGCCTGATCCGTCGGCTTGCCGGATCTGTTCCAACATTTCTGCGTAGGTGTTGCGGTCTTTGGGTCGGACTTCGTAGTAGAGATTGGGCCGATTGAAGCTGCTGACTTGGACAAAGGGGTTGCGCAGACCTAGTTGCGTAATAATGTCGGCGCGAACCCGTTCGGTGGCGGTAGCGGTTAGGGCCCAAATGGGGACTTGGGAATAGTGCGATCGCAGGTAGGCGAGTTGGCGATATTCTGGTCGGAAGTCATGGCCCCATTCCGAAACGCAGTGGGCTTCGTCGATCGCAAAGGCGGCAATACCGATCGTCGATTGAATCTGGGGTAGGAAGGAGAAGAGAAATTCGTCACTGAGGAGGCGTTCTGGGGCGACGTAGAGGAGTTTAATTTTGCCGTTGAGGATGTCCTGGGTGCGCGATCGGGCTTCGTCTGCGCTGAGGCTGCTGTTGAGAAAGGTGGCGAGGATGCCGTTATTTTGAAGCAGTTGCACCTGGTCTTGCATAAGGGCGATCAACGGCGAAACGACGATCGTGAGGCCGGGACTGAGGAGGGCAGGTAGTTGGAAACAAAGGGATTTGCCGCCACCCGTCGGAATGAGGACGAGAACGTCTTGGCCGTTAATCGCTGCTTCAATAATTTCCCGTTGCCCTGGACGGAAACTATCGTACCCAAAGTAGTGTTTGAGGTACTGTTCCAAAAGTTCTGTGGTGGCGGAAGAGGAAGGAGGAACTGCCATAGACCTGAAGGGTGCACTGAGGCTAGGGTAGCGTATCGGATGGGCTTGATCACAGGAATCTTGTTAATTCAAGTGAATTCGATCGATGGGAATTCGATCGAAGTAACCCTCCTAAATTGCCTGCAACATCTTCCTCAGGGTTTCTCCCATTGAGGCCATCCCATAGTGCTGAACACAGCGTTGTCTGGCTCGATGGCCCTTTTCCTGGGCTTCATCCCAATGGGCAAAAATGTGTTGAATTGTCTCAGCAATCTGCTGGGGTTGCCCTGGTTCCACTAAATAGCCTGTCTCCTGCAAGATTGTAGGAATATCACCCACCCGCGTCGAGAGAATCGGTTTCCCCATGGCCATCCCATCGCTGAGCTTAAGGGGAAATTGGGCTTGGGCTGTCAACGTATCCCGTTGCGGAACGACCACCACATGGGCTGCTGATACTAACTCTGGCATTTTCTCCACGGGCGATCGGGGCAATTGCACAATCCATTTGCCCCAGCGTTGCTTTAAGCGATCGTCATAGTCATCGTAGGGACTTCCGCCAATAATCACTACCCGCAAGTCATCTTGATTGAGAATTTCCAGCGCTGCCAGCACGTCCTCAACTCCTTTGTGGGGACGGGGCGCACCGGGAAACATCAGCACACGATACTGATCTAACCCATAGCGCGATCGTACTTGGTCTGGATCGTAAGGGGCTGGATCGAATAAATCCGTATCTTTGCCGTTAGGGACATACAGACCGCCAAACCGTTGTTGCAAAAAGCTGGTATCCACGGTTAGCGCGTCGGCCTTGGAGACCCATCGTTCTAGCCACTTCACATAAAGCGGATGATCGGGTTCGCGTAATTGTCCGTGGGGTTTGAATAGATCCCGGTACAATTGCTTAGGCGAAGGCTTGTACTGCCAATCATCTCCGCCACACCAACTCAATTCCCAGTCATCCATATCCAGCCACAGGGGTTTTCCGGTTTGCCAGCGCCGCACTAGCCCCACGCCAAAACTGCTGGGTTTGGGTTTGACGGCATATAAAATATCGCCATCTAAGTGCGTTAAGAGCGATCGTACGGCTTTCCACCAGTGGGGATGGGACTGACCGGGAATCGCAACTACCGGGATGCCTTCGGGGGGCACTGCGTACAAGTCTGGCCCAAACTGCAACCCTACGACTTCGACTGAACAGTCTAGTTGCAGTAACACTTGGCCGAGTAAAAAAGCACGAACAGCGCCACCCCCGGACAAATCACTAACAATCAGAGAAACCTTGGGCATGGCGGACAGTCATCGATCGTCAAGGGCGATCGTGCTAATTGGTCATGCTCAGTCTGCCCAATTTAAGACTATCTAGCACACGAATAATTTGTTGCCGTTCTTCGGGACTGACCTTTTGTCCTGATAACAATGTTGCAGTCATCAAAAGGTAAACCTGGCGACTCATACGGCCCGATCGATAAACTTCTTCAATGAGCATTTGCAGCGACCCATTAATTCGTTTTGGAATCCGTACCATGGCGTTCAACACTGTAATTCAGTGGGCAATCGAGAAGACAAAAATCGGTAGAAGCGAAAACTGACAATTTTCAGGATTGAGTCACTCTTAACGTGACGGTCAATAGATCCCTTGCTATAAATTCCTGGTTACAGAAGCGTCTCTACCTGGCAAGAGGCTCTATCTGAGGATGTATTGAATTAGGAACACTTACTATGTGAGTATGACCCGCCTACCAGCAAAATCATCCGCATGATTACTGAAATTCTTCTCGCACAAACTACCATCTTGAGATGTATCCGCAGAAACACTGAAATACTCCTTTAAGAAGATGAATAATGGTTTAAAAGAATGAATTTTTTCTAACTAAATTCTGGGGTGCCAACGTCAGTCTCCTTGCTGCGATCGCCTTATCATTGTTTCTCGCCCAAAAATCTGAATTTTCCCTTAACTTTCTTTGGTTCATGCAGATACACCGTCTTCCCACTCGCTCAACGAATTACATTTTTTTACTCTATAGCCTCGTGGCAAAAGCGGCTGTGGTGGTTGACCCCACAGAGGCAGATCCCGTTTTAGAGAGCCTTAAAAAACTGGATGCAGATTTGTTGGCGATTTTGAATACCCATCACCATTGGGATCATGTAGGAGGCAATCAAACCCTGTTGCAGATCTATCCCCAGGCAGAGGTCTATGCCAGTGTGCAAGATCGGGGACGAATTCCTGGACAAACCCAATTTTTACAGGCGGGCGATCGTATTACCGTGTTCGATCGCAGCGCAGAGGTCTTCTTCATTCCCGGTCACACGCGGGGCCACATTGCCTATTATTTCCCGCCAGCGTTGGAAGAAACTTGGGGTGAACTCTTTTGCGGAGACACAATTTTTTCAGCGGGTTGTGGGCGCTTATTTGAAGGTACCCCCGCCCAAATGGTGCAGTCTTTAACTCAACTGAAACAGTTGCCAGATACGACCCGCATCTGGTGCGCCCATGAATATACGCTCAGTAATCTAAAATTCGCGTTGACCGTCGATCCCAAGAATGCCGATCTGCACGATCGCTTCCAAGCGGTGAAAGCCCTGCGCGATCGTAACCAGCCCACCATTCCCACCGAAATGGGCTTGGAAAAACGAACCAATCCGTTTCTCCGTTGGGAGAATCCTGTGATTCAGCAAGCAATGGGACAAACTGACCCGATCGCCACCTTTGCAGAGTTGCGCCATCGCAAAGATTGCTTCTAAAAGTCTCTGCTATAAACCAAGGCTGAACGTCCTTAGATTTGCCCTAGAACGGACGAAACGCAGCCATCCGCCCCGCATTGCTTCCGATCGATTTAATAATCTGCTTACCATTTTGTTGCAGAATTACGATCGGTTCTCCCTGACCCTGCATCCGAATTTCCTTCAGCAGGACTTGTCCACCGGAGAGGTAATCCCCTTGCTGGACGTAGCGAGCCGTAACTTCATTGGGAGCCTTCGCAATCGCCATCATACGATCGCCCACCTGCACCACTCCCGTAATTTCGACACTTTCCGCCAACTCTGTTAGAGAGGGGGGAGCCAAAGGCGCAGACATTGGGGCAGACAGGGGAGCAGAGATTGGATTAATTGCTAAGGGTGGCAGGGCTGATGACGGTAGGGGTTGCATTGCACGGGGCGTTGGTAGGGGCCGCAGAGCAATTTGGGGTGGGCGCTGGTTTGATTTTTTGGCGAGATTGCCTGATTTAGTCGTTCCCGTTTTAGCGTTGGTGCTGGTTTTTGGGGCGATCGATCGTAAACTACCTGCGGGCAGCGTAATTACCGTTTGGCTAGGTAACAGCGTTGAAAAGGGATCGCGCGTATTGGCCACTGCGGCTTGAGCCACTCGGGTTTCGGCCTTCGTACTTTTCATCAAACCCGGTACTGGTACCGTGGCTAGGATAGGGGCTTCGGGTAGCTTGGCTGGATTGGGTTGACCGGCTTTCCCTTTGACGATCGGCGAAGGAAAGCTTTGGGGCGCACCAGCTGAAGCGGTTTCCTGGGCCACATTTTGCGAGGTTTGCGACTGGGGTTGTCCATTACAGCCCACAAGGAGAAGGAGTCCACTGATTCCAGCGAGTCGCGTCATGGTTGTACTCATGGTGCACCAATTCCCAGTACATCTGCTCATACAGCTACCAAGATACAGGGATCTATTAAAAGTGCACGATTTTTTAATTAGGTGGGTGTTGAAGTGGGTGGGTAAAGCTGTGTCTATTCAGTGTGATTTTGCAACCATTGGGCGTAAAGATCAGGTCGTCGATCGCGGGTACGATCGATTTGCTGCTGCCGTCGCCATTTTTCAATTTCTTTGTGGTTTCCCGATCGCAACACTGCTGGGACTTCCATACCACGAAATTCTGGCGGACGGGTGTAGTGGGGATAGTCCAGTAAGCCCTCCCCTTCAAAACTTTCAAATTTGAGCGAGTCTACTTTGCCGATCGTGCCGGGTAACAGGCGAATCGTGCCATTCAGTAATGCCAAGGCCGGAATTTCCCCGCAGGTCAGAACAAAGTCACCCAGGGACACTTCCCGCGTCACAATGCTCATCACCCGTTCATCGACCCCTTCGTAATGGCCACAAAGCACAATTACCTGATCGTAGGTGACCAGCTCTTTAAACAAGGCTTGGGTCATGGGTTGGCCCTGGGGCGTGACGTAGATTAGATCTCGCTTGGGTAGGCTGGGCAAGGATTCTATCGCAGCAAAAACGGGCTCTGGCTTAATCACCATGCCGACTCCGCCCCCATAGGGTTCATCATCCACCTTGTGATGTTTATCTGTGGTGAAGTCACGGGGATTGGTCAGATAAACCTCGGCAATGCCCTTTTCCAGCGCCTTACCCAGCAACCCCGACTGGAGCGGCGACGCAAAGAAATCTGGGAACAGTGTGAGGATATCAAAGCGCATGGGAGAGATCGATCGCGAACCGAATCATCCTCCCATGAAATGTAGAAAGGGGGGCAATATCGGGGGGTGTGCAAAATTCTCCTCTTGCAGAATTAATCCCTATCATCCTGGTCGGAGGGTTGATTGGAGTTGGCTTGAGTCATCCCTTCTTTAAATCCCCGCAGGGTTTTGCCAAAGGTGCTACCCAATTCTGGAATTTTCTTGGGGCCAAAAATCACCACCGCCACCAGTAGAATGATGACGACTTCTGTCCAGCCCAAATTAAACATAGTTCCCTCCGCTTCTTTTCGGTTCATGCGGCGATCGGGAAACCCGTTAGCCGCGCTGCTTCATGTTCTATTCCTCTTCACTATAGAGCGGAAACTGAGCGGAAATCTCGGATCTCCAGGTCGGCTTGCAAGGGCCGGGTCTCATTTGCAATGCTCACGGGCTGCCCTTGGCTAGAATGCAGCTCTAGAGGGCAGCTGGATTAAAGCATGCCTCGCATTTGTCCTGTGTTTAGCACCAGCAGGGCTTCTTCCGCAGTCTGTAAGCGCTTATCAAGGCTCATTTCTGTCATCCACTGCAACCAATCGGTAAAGGCTGGACTCAGATCGACCACCTGTTCTAATTGCAATTGGCCTTGTTTTCGAGGCAGGGTACTGGGAAATTGTCCGGTGATCAAATGCACGATCGTGGATCCTAAACCATATAAGTCTGACGCCATCACCGCCCGTCCACTAAACTGCTCTGGCGGCATATAGCCATCAGTGCCGACGAGCGAAAAGGCCGATCGCTCGGAAATGCGCATCATTTTGACCGAGCCAAAATCTACCAGATGGGGACGACGATCGGCCAGTACGATGTTGCCCGGTTTCAGATCACGGTGGATCAGAGGGGGTGTTTGGCGATGGAGATAGGCCAGAATTTTGAGTAATACCGTTGCTAATTCCTTCGCTTCGGGCTCTGTAAACGTTCGTCCCATCTGGAGTAAGTCCTGAAGGGATTTGCCCGGTACATATTCTTGAACTAGAACGATCGCTTTTCCCATGGGCAATTCATGCTCAAAATAGCCCAGGTACTTGGGAATGCAGGGATGGTCGAGGGCTTGGAGCGCCCGCACCTCTCGCTCAAAATGTTTGAGATCATTGGGAACGAGCTGCTCATCTACAAACAGCAGTTTGAGCACCACCCGTTGCTGGCTCATTAAATCTCGACCCAAGAGCGCCCAACGTCCTGCTTGTTTGTTGAGTTGCTGTTCCACTTGATAGCGATCGCCGAGAATTTGCCCAGCCATAGGATATTTTCAAGGTAGATTTCAAGGTGGATCGTTACAGTTGTTCATACCGTCAGAATGTCGCCCCTGCGAGCGGTATTCTAGGAGGAGTTTCGCTGTGGCAAACGATGGGAGCGTTTGGTTCCTTGTCCACGTTGAACCACGATCGCGATTGCTTGACGACTCCACTGTGCATTTCTCAAATGATATGACTGCAAACTTCACGGATACTTCCATTCGACTTCAGCAACATCCAACGATTCGTCAATTGGCTGATCACATTGATGCCATTTGGCACAAGCACTTGGATCTGCAACCCTACGATCTGCCGGAGGATCTTGGTTATGTGGAAGGGCGCATGGAAGGTGAAAAGCTAATCATTGAGAATAAATGCTACCAGACACCCCAATTTCGCAAATTGCATTTGGAACTGGCCAAGGTAGGAAACAATCTTGACATTCTGCATTGTGTTATGTTTCCCAATTCTAGCTATGCAATTCCCATGTTTGGGGCCGATCTGGTCGCAGGCCGGGGACAAATTAGCATGGCGATCGCCGATCTCTCACCCACTAGCAGCGATCGGCGGTTACCAGACAACTACTGTGAATGTCTCAACGAACTGCCGGAATTGACCTTTGCTCAGCAGCGTAAATTTCCTACCTGGGGCGATATTTTTTCCCCGTTCTGCTTATTCATCCAGCCCAGTAGTTCTGAGGAAGAACAGCAGTTTCTCGATCGGGTGAGTCAATACCTGACGATCCATTGCCAACAGGCCGTTGCCACGCAACCCACCCCTGAACGGGAAGCAGAACTCTTAGCAGGCCAGCGCTATTATTGCGGTCAGCAACAGCAAAATGACAAGACTCGCCGCGTTTTGGAAAAAGCCTTTGGTACCGCTTGGGCCGATCGTTACATGACCACTGTTTTGTTTGACATGGTGTAGCAGCAAGTTGATTAGGTTCGCTTGTTGTAACCGCGAGTTACTGCAATTTAGTTTTGGACTCGACAGGCTCGGAATGCGTGCAGAGACTGTTTATAAACCAGATTTTTTGATCCCGTTACAAATTTAAATATCCCATTCAAATTCTGTAGGGATTGCTAGAAAACGTTTACAAAACGCCAAAATCTTTCCTAGGGAGGTGTTTCTCCCCTAAAAAGTACTTCTTTGAGCGATTTTTGTGGACGAGAAAACCCGATCAAAATTTACCTTGTCTGCAAAATTTAATAAAAAGTAGCTTGGAATACAGAATTACACCTTCTGAATTGATGCAATTCAATACGAGGGTATTGATTAAATTGATGTCACAGCTTCTAAGCTCTGAGTGCAGCTTCTTTAGTGCAGTCTCTCTATGGATGTGCCCCCTCGCTCTAGCTCATCCATGCGGATTCCGTTTTCTGCACTGTTCTACTCCATAAGTGGTTGTAAGGTCTAAAACTTGTGTTGAATCAATTTTTACGAATTGGACTAGTCGCTTTAGGGTTACTAGCATTCCCATTAACCGGAAATGCGTGGGCGGATCCTACCCCCGTTGAGGCCGCTCAAAAGGTTGCTGACACGGCACTCTCCAACGCTGACACAGCGTGGCTGCTGATTTCTACAGCATTGGTTCTGTTGATGACCCCCGGGCTAGCGTTTTTCTACGGTGGGTTTGTCCGCTCCAAGCACGTGCTGAATACGATGATGATGAGCTTCATCATGATGGGCATTGTGGGGGTGACCTGGGTACTGTGGGGGTATAGCTTGTCCTTTGCCCCTGGGAATCCCTTCATTGGTGGACTCCAGTGGCTCTTCCTGAATGGGGTGGGGCTGGAAACAACAGACTACCTCAAAGGTTCTGCACCGGAAGAAGTTGTTTCCTACGCAGCGACGGTGCCGCACCAACTTTACATGCTGTACCAGATGACCTTCGCGATCATCACCCCCGCGCTGATTTCAGGGGCGATCGTGGAACGAATCAGCTTCAAAGCTTATTTCTGGTTTATGGTTCTCTGGGCTGGGATTCTGTATCCGATTTTTGCCCACATGGTTTGGGCCAAGGGTGGATTCCTGGGTCTGTATGGAGGGCTGGGTGCCCTCGACTTCGCAGGCGGAACAGTGGTTCACATCAGCTCTGGGGTTTCGGCTCTGGTGGCAGCCTGGGTCATTGGCCCTCGCAAAACTTATCCCAACCAACCCGCTGCGCCCCATAACGTGCCTTTCATTTTGTTAGGTGCAGGTTTATTGTTCTTTGGGTGGTTTGGTTTCAACGGGGGTAGTGCGCTGGCTTCTGGAGGCTTGGCTGCTGCTGCTGTTACTACTACCGCAATCTCGGCAACTGCGGCAGGTTTAGTGTGGGTTATTTTGGAATGGGTGCTGCGCGGGAAGCCGACGGCGGTGGGTATTGCTACGGGGATTGTGGCTGGATTGGTGGGGATTACGCCCGCTGCGGGTTTTTGTCTCTCCCCTGTGTGCCTTGCTCATCGGTGCGATCACAACTACTTGCTGTTCTTTGCCGTTAGCTTGAAGGCGAAGCTCCAGTTTGATGATTCTTTGGATACCTTCCCGGTGCATGGCGTTGGTGGAACCGTTGGAGCCATCTTGACGGCTGTCTTTGCCGACCTTGCTGTTAACTCCGCTGGTAAAGACGGCGTCCTGAAAGGGAACTTTGGTGAACTGGGGGTTGAGTTGGTCGCGATCGCCGTTACCTACGCGCTCGCGGGGATCGGTACCTTCATTATCTTGAAGGTTCTGGATGCCACGATCGGGTTACGCACCAGCGAAGAGACCGAATACCAAGGTCTCGATATCAACGAACATGGCGAAGAAGCCTACGGTGAGGAACTCGCAGCTGGGCTAAGCTTTACTGCCAAGTAGGCATGAGCTTGCTGCAATTCGGTATTAGCTTACAGGCAATTGACTGAATCCTACGGCTTTTATTGCCACACAAAACCCCTGAATCCATAGGTTCAGGGGTTTTTGGTGAACGGGTATTCAAAATTGGATGATTACTGTCTGTGCTGTCTGGCTTAACGTTTGACTTCGTTTTCACGGCGACGGCGATCGCGCCAATCAGCAGCAGTGATATAGATAACGCCGCCCGTGATTCCTGCCAGCAATAGCGCAGCAGCCACTTCTAGGGTGGTAAACAGTGTTGTACTCATGGGACATCAAATTTTTTGCAATAGGTCAATCTCAACAAAGCAATCACAACAAATACAAATAGCGAGAGACGCACCATGGGCACGTCTCCTACAAAAGGTTCGATCGAACGATCGAAGGGATAAGCCGGTGTCACACTGGCGATTAGAACCCGTTACGACCCCAGACCACAAGAGCGATCGAGAAAGTGAAAACGGTCAATAAACCAGCCCAACCGAGGGAAATAATATCCATAGCGTGATTACTAGCCACAATAGGAGACAATACCAGTACCTATGATACAGGCTACAGGGAACAGGGGATAGAGGATGGTGCAAGAATCCAAGCAGATGCAGGCATTGCAGACGCCAGAATTCCAGCCAACACAAACAGAGCGCCCACAGTCACAGGAACGTCTAGGCCAGGAACGTTTACCCCAGGAACGTTTACCCCAAGAACGCCTGTGGCAGGAGCGCCTAGAGTCCATTAAAGCGGCGGTGATTAGCGCGATCGGAACCGCTGTGATTTACACCCTGGCCACTTGGCTGAATCAATCCTACGGGCTACATCTCCCCGGCTCCTTAACAGGTTTGACGGCCCTATCCCCGTCAAGCAGTCCGTTACTACGATCGCCGGAAGCGTGGCTCGTGGGCTTGGCGATCGCGGCTTTTTCCGGGTTTCTCTTTGGTATTACCTATCGCCACTTGGTGAGTGTTAGCCAGGATTCCCATTTACGATCGGGGGCGATCGGAGCTTTTGGGCTGGTACGGGGCTTGGCACAGGTAGATATCAACCATGCCCTTCGCGGAGCATGGCTGGCCGGGGCCGTTTTGGCGATCGAAAGTTTTGCGATGTTCGCGATCGCGGCGGTGTTACTGGACTGGGCTTTGCGTAAACAATGGGTGAAACCCTTTGCGGGCTGGGCAGATTGAAGCCCTTTGAAGCCCTTTGAAGTGAAGCCCTTTGAAGTCCTTTCGTTTTTGCCTAGGGCACACTGAATCCTTGCCTACACTACTTTCTGAGCCACGATCACAAGCCAGTTCTGGGCTTCTGGTGGAGCGTTAGGGGGCCGGTAGTAGTGGCGCACGATCTGAAATCCTGCGGCTTCAACACAGGGAGCCAAAGTGTCATACTCCCAACCCACGACATAGCGAGCACCCGTGGGTCGATGGGAAAAGCCTTCCCCATCCCCCCGCACCATCGACATCACGATCGCACCTTGGGGCACCAACGATCGTCCCAGATCCCGCAGTACCCGAACAATTTCCGATCGAGGGACATGGATCAGGGAGGCATTAGCAAACACGCCATCGAAGTAATTGTCTGGCAACTGTAAATCTAAAAACGTCTGCTGCCAGACTTCACAGTTTGCGGCCTGTCGTGCCATCTCAACAAAGGCCGGGGTTGCATCTAACCCAACCACTTCATGACCCTTGGCTTGAAATGCGACTAGATCGCGACCGGGACCACAGCCGAGGTCTAGGATGCGACCGGGATTGCGGGGCATGGCTTCAACCAAGGCTTGGCGATTTTGGCTGACATCGTGATCCCAGGTTCCGGCTTTGAAGGACTCGGCTGTAACTTGATATTCTGCGATCGTAATTGCTTCGTGCTTTTCCATGGTGGCGCGATCGTTCCTTCCGGGCGATTGGGTTGAACTGAATTGAACTTACCATGCAGCAATTGATAAGAGCAGGCAGGGGCAAACTCCGCAGGTACGGACAAACGAATCATTCAGAGGGGCGATCGCCGTAGCCCGGTTGCTAGGAGATCTCCTATCCTAGGAGAAGCAGCACTGATGTTTGTACTTGCTTGTACCAACTGTGCCCCACTGCTTCCATCGGTTAAGGAGCCAGCGATGAACCAATTTCCACCCCCCAACGGCCAAGGCAGAAATGGTCAATTTAATGGGATGTTTACGACTTCACAGTTGGGCTTGGGCAATGGGCTACGGCAGTTGGTCTGGTTACTCCTGTTTGCTTGGCTGCTAGGCTCCCTCGGGTTGGGCTGGCTCATTCAGTTTTCCCTCGTGGTGATCGGCTTGCTGATTTTGTTACCGATCGTGGGAATCTTTGGTCTGCAATGGTGGATTAAGCGCAACTTGGTGCAGGATAATTGTCCAGTTTGTGACTATGAAATTTCTGGATTGAACGGGTCCCAATTCCAATGTCCCAATTGTGGTGAGCCGTTGCAGGTGGTGCAGGGTAAGGTGACGCGCCTCACGCCGGAAGGCACGATCGATGTGCAGGCAGTGGACGTAGTAGATGTGTCTGCTAAAGCAGTAGATGAATAAGTGGATGAATCAATAGTGAAGATGTGCTAACTGTCTTTGGTTGCCTTGTAGCTGTCATCCATTGCAATTCAATTCTTAGAGCGCAATGGATGACCATAGGTAGTTCAATTGCAGGTAAGCGAACCACAGATACCGACAGGGTAGCGACCATCTTCTGTAGCTTGACCATGAGGTATGGGCAGGTTGATCGTAGGTAGCCAATGGGGTTACAGATCAGTCACAGATAAAGGGGTATAGATGGTTGAACTGCAAATAATCAAACTGTAGACATTGTCTTTCAGCTGATTTTTATCATCAATAAATAGGAAACTAACTACGGTTTAACACTTTTTGGAATTATCTAGGGAATCTTGTAGGAAATACAACGATAGAAGGATGTGTAACTTGTCAACCTAGTCATCTGATCTCAGCAGTACTCAGCGACTGTCTTAGCAGGTGAAATCAACGGTTAAGCTCATTGTGACGCCCCAACATAAAGCCTATCTGTGTAGCATTCGTTAAGAAAAATATGGCTAGGGTTGCAATAGAAGGGCTATGCAGGTTGCACATTACCAAACCTTCAAAAATATCAAAAACATCAAGAATACCTGATTCGTTAGTAGCGTCCTTAAACTTATGCATTCTGTTTCCGCCGACTCCAGCGAGACTTCTCTCAATTTCAACCTGATGGCCTCGCAATCAGAATTTACAGAACTCAATCCTCAAGCTGCGCTAACTGCTCTGAGTCAGTGGGCGCTCTCTAGTTCATCACTGGGTTCTTTTTTTGATCGAGTCACTCGGTTAATGGCTGCAACTTTGGGGGTTCGCTATAGTGCAATTTGGCGGATTCTTTCAGACCAGCAATCTCTCAGACGAATCGCATGCAGCTTAGATCCTTTGGAGGTCGATCGAACAGCGGAACCTGTGGAAATCCGTTTCCCAAAACAATCTTCTCTGTCACAAGAGAGCGGATTTATGATCCAAACTGCTCAGGGGGATTATGGTCAAGATCTGCCCATTCCACCCCCCGTGGGCAGCCAGAGTGGAATCGTATTAGGGATTCAAGGTCGGCACCAATTGCTAGGAGCCCTTGAGGTGTATGCTGATGAGCCCCGACAATTTTCAGTGGATGAAGTCCATTTTCTCCAAGCTGTTGCCAGTATTCTAGGTTCTGCGATCGAACGTCATGCATCGGAAGCCTTGATTGAAACCCAAAGTGAAGTCTTAGCCTTAATTGCTGATGGATCTGAACTGCCAGTCGTTTTTAATCGATTATGTGAACTCTTGGAACAGGAATTGCCCAGTGCCTATTGTTCTATTTTGGTGGTCGATCCCCAAGAAAAACGATTGAGAGCTGGTGCGGCTCCCACCTTACCGCCTGAGTTTGCCCAAGGGGTAGACGGATTGATGATTGGTGCTTGTGCAGGTTCCTGTGGGACTGCTGCCTATCGTGGGGAATCCGTTTTTGTAAACGATATTGCTACAGACCCGTTATGGGCGGATTTTCGGGACTTTGCCCTTGGTCATGGCATTCGTGCCTGTTGGTCATCGCCTTTCCTATCTGCGGAAGGACAAGTTCTAGGAACCTTTGCCCTGTCCCATCGGGTTTCTTGCCAACCGACTTCCTATCACCAAGAAGTCCTGAAGACTGCGATCAACCTAGCTAGCATTGCGACTGAATCTTCACGACGAGCTGCCGCTCTCAAAGCCGCTAATGCTGATTTAGAGCATCGTGTAGCTGTCCGTACCGCAGAATTGAGTTCGACGCTGCAACGTCTTCAGCAAACTCAAGCGCAACTGATTCAAGCAGAGAAAATGTCTGGCTTGGGGCAAATGGTAGCTGGGGTTGCCCATGAAATTAATAACCCCGCGACTTTTGTTGCAGGCAATCTTCACCATGCCAGAGGCTATTTTGAGGATCTTCTCACGCTGCTCCAAGCCTATCAGTCAGATGCACCACAGCCTGGAGAAACAGTTGCAGAACAACTGATGGCGACCGATTTAGAATTTTTGCTGGAGGATTTGCCCAAGGTCTTTGCTGGAATGCAGTCAGGCTGCGATCGCATCATCAAGATTGTGAATGGTCTGCGTAACTTTTCTCGTTTAGATGAAGCTGAGATCAAAGCGGTTGATCTTCATGAAGGCATTGAGAACACACTGATGGTAGTCAACCATCGTTTGACGAATGCGGAAAGACAATCTGCAATTCAGATCGTGAAAAACTACGGAGATCTGCCATTAGTCACCTGCTATGCCAATCAACTTAATCAGGTATTTATGAACCTGTTGAACAATGCGATCGATGCCCTACAAACCCAATCCCAGAATGCAGATTCTAGCTTCACTCCGTGGATTCGCATTACGACGGCAATGGTGGGAACCGATCGAGTTCAAATCAAAATTGCAGATAACGGAATTGGTATTCCTCCAGAAATTCAAACTCGAATTTTTGATCCCTTTTACACGACGAAACCCATTGGACAAGGAACCGGATTAGGGCTTGCCATTAGCTACCAAATTGTGACGGAGCAACATAAAGGTAGATTAGAAGCAGTAGCTTGGCCGGAACAGGGAACCGAGTTTGTCATAGATATCCCGGTGTGTCTGGCTTAAGGCAAAAGGACAGTAGGAGCAACAGAAAAGTTACAGGAACCAAGAAGGGGGCAGCGGGAAACTGTGCCCCCGCAGATCCGTAAGATGGTGTTGAGAAAATCAATCAGCAGGTCTTTGTTCGGCTCAGTCCCAAAGAGGTGCTTGAAGCCAAAGTCGGTGAGCAGCCCCATGTTGCGCGATCGCGACATGGGGCTGCATCGAGCTGATTATAGCGATTCCAGGATTCCAGCAATTCCAGCCGATGCCCCTTGATGAACGTTCACCCAGATTAACGTTCGCCCACGAGCGTAAAAGCGGCCCAGTGGCTGGGATCGGGATAGCGCTGTTTTGTGGTGAGCATGGCTTGGCGGAGGGCTTGGGCTTTGTCGGGTTGCTGCTTCAGTTGGCGGTAAAACTCCTGCATCAAGTCGCTGGTGGATTGGTCATTCACGGCCCATAGAGAAACGACTACACTGGGCGCACCTGCCGCAATGAACGATCGCGATAGTCCCACCACACCATCCCCGGTAATCTCGCCCCGCCCGGTATCACAGGCACTCAAAACAACGAGATCCGCATTCAGTTTCAAGTTGAAAATTTCCCCGGCACTCAAGAAGCCATTATCCTGCCCACTGGGCGTTAGGGCGATCGCGCCGGGAATGTCGCCATAGACGCGATCGAGGAGGCCATGGGTGGCAAAGTGTAGGAACTTAGCGGAGGTCATTTGTTGCAGCACCGTGGCTTTGGTGGCTTGGGCTCCGATTAGGGGGGTGGTGTTGAGTTGTTGACCGATGGCGATCGCTTCTTGACGGGCGGCGGGTAAAGGTTGCAGCGGTTGGCCGTTGTAGGTGGGCATTTGGGGATCGCCGACGATGACTGTGCCTCCCTTGGTTTTAGGCCGTTGGGCGAGGGTGTGGGTGAGGGCGAGGGTTTGGATGGAGGGGGCAGTGGAAATCGTGTGGTGCTCGATGAGGGGATGGTTTTGGGCATCGAGCAGGGCGGCGAAGGGAACTAGGAAGAGTTCACCCTGGGGTAGGAAAATGATCCGTTGGTTGGGGTCGGTGGGTAAGTCTTGGACGATCGGGGAAATCAGGAGTTGATAGAGTTGGGCAAGGGAATCTGTCTGGTTGGATGAAATGGGTTGTTGGGAAATTTTGACACTGGCCCGTCCGCGTACACCCAGATCACGACGACTATTGCCGACTAACTGAGCGAGGGTTTGAGAGGGGTCAAGTTGGGTCGATCGGAATGTAATTTCACCCGTGGGTTTGATCACCCAAATGTAAAGTTGTTCACCATATGCGATCGAATATTGTACTAAAGTTGCATTTTGCGTTTTAGAAATTTGGCGAATGGTATTAACATTGGGGGCTTGGATTGTGTTTTGTAGATCTGTCTGAAATTGATGATTAAACCGAGAAGTGAGTAACTCCACTAGTGCCCGTGCCCGACCTCTTTCAGCGATTTCCAGGGCTGCTTCCGGTTTGTTCTGGGCAATTAGAACCTTTTGAAGATTGATGTAAGCGTTTTTCTGGGTATCCGCGATCGAGATTTTGTTGCGATCGACTAGTCCCGTGCGGAGAGACTCATGAATCGCAATGGCAGATCGTAACGTTGATTCTGCTTCTGCCAAGCGATTTAACTTGAATAAAGTAAAGCCTAAATCATTGAGAGAATAGCCTTCTCCTGGTTGGTATTTAATCTTTCGCGCAATGGCTACACTTTGTTTCTGATATTGGAGTGCTTTGGGATAGTTGCCCAGTGTGTCGTAAACACTTCCCAAATTGCTCAAAGATTGGCTCTCCCCAAGTCTGTCTTGAATTTCCCGCGCAACGGCCAAACTTTGTTCCTGATACTCGATCGCTTTGGAATAGTTACCCAGGACATGGTAAATACTTCCCAGATTACCCAGGGAGTTACTTTCTCCTCGCCTATCTTGGATTGCTCGCTTGATCGCTAAACTTTGTTCATAGTATTCAATTGCTTTAGGATAGTTACCTAGGAAAAAATAAGCATTTCCCAGATTACCCAAAGAGTAACTTTCCCCAGGTCTATCTTGGATTTCCCGCGCAACGACCAAACTTTGCTCATGATACTCGATCGCTTTGAGATAGTTGCCTAGAGCAGAATAAGTACTTCCCAGATTACCCAGAGAGTTACTTTCTCCCCGCCTGTCTTGGATTCTTCGCTTGATCGCTAAACTTTGTTCATGATATTCGATTGCTTTAGGATAGTTGCCTAGGAGGAAATAAGCATTTCCCAGATTACCCAGAGAGTTACTTTCTCCTCGCCTGTTTTTCAATTCCTTTGCAATGGCTAGACTTTGTTCATAACATTTGATTGCTTTGGGATAGTCGCCTAGGAAAAAATAAGCATTTCCCAGATTACCCAGCGCAGCACCTTCCTCCAATTGGTTTTTAAGTTCCCGTGCAATGGCCAAACTTTGTTCTTGATATGCAATCGCTTTGGGATAGTTGCCCAGCGCATCATAAGCACTTCCCAGATGACTCAGCGATCGGCCTTCTCCTTGTCGATCCTTGACTTCCCGTGCAATCGCTAAACTTTGTTCATGATGTTCGATCGCTTTAGGATGGTTGCCCAGCGCATCATAAGCATTTCCTAAACCAACCAGAGCTTCGCCCTCCCCCTGTCGGTCATTAATCGCTCGATAAAGTATTAATGCCTGTTGCCAGGACTGTAATGCAGCTGCAAATTGGCTGGTTTGAAATTGCTGAATGCCTTTCTGGAGGAGTCTATCGGCTTCTGCTTTTTGGGCCGTAGGGCTGGTTTGCGCGATCGCTGGAGGAGTGGGCAAAATCACGACTCCAAGCACGATTGGCATCAATACCAACCCTAGCAAAAGTACCTGTGCTGACTTCCCAAACATTGACATTTGCACCGGATTTTGTAGCTACCTGTACTGATAACTTAGAGGTCACCTAACTTAGAGGTCACCCAACCTATGCAATGCATTCCCCACGATCGAACCTACAGCAGCCAGCGATCAAGCTACAGGGTAATCCAAGCTTCCGGGCCAAGCAAGGATAGACAAGGTTGACCAAACCAACGCTGGGCCGCAGCCTGGGCAATCTCCGGCGTAATGGCTGTGATGGCTGCTGGGAAATGGCGATCGAAATCCACCCCCACCCCTAGAAACTCATACCAACCCAAGGTCTGGGCAATTTGACCATTGGTTTGTTTCCCCAAAGCATACTGCCCCAACACTTTATTTTTTGCCGTTTGCAGTTCCTCCGTGGACAGAGTGTGAGCCGCTAGGCGATCGATCTCCGTCTTGAGGCCATCCACCGCAATCTGCGTATTTTCTGGTGCGGTGCCCATGTAGGCCACAAAATGGGACGTATGCAATCGCGTGGGATAGAACGCCGACACATCATAGGCCAGTCCCCGCTTTTCCCGCAGTTCCACGAACAACCGACTAGACAGGCCATTCCCTAGATACGTGCAAAGGAGCTTAAGGGCTGCAAACTCCGTCAGACTGTTTAAATCCGAACTCATGGCCGGTGCGAGATAGCCCAGCATAATAATAGACTGCTGCGTTTCCTGGGGCGTCAGGACACGAGTTGGCTCAGTTTCGATCGCAGGCAAAGACACTGTTGGCTGTGCTTCCGTTGGTACCACCCAGTCACCAAACACGGCCTCCACTTGCGCGATCGCAGTTTTGGCATCAATCCGCCCTGCAATACTGATCACGAGGTGGTCAGGCCGGAACCACGTTTTGTGGTACTGGTGCAAATCTTGGGCGGTGATGGTGGCGATCGTTTCTGCGGTGCTGAGGCTAGTGTAGGCGTAGGGATGATTGCCATAGAGCGCTTGCCGCAACTTCTCCATCGCCACGGCAAAGGGTTGTTCCTGCTGGGAGAGAATGGCCTGGAGGGTGAGTTTGCGTTCTAGTTCCACCTCTGCTTCTGGGAAACTGGGCGATCGTAAAATTTCTCCCATCAATGTAAAAATTTCTGGGAAATCCGTAGAGACAGTTTTTACACTGGCAAGGAAATAATCAGAAGATGATTCAATCCCCAAGCTTGCGCCTACAGATTCCACCTGCTCAGCAATCTGCATGGAGGATTTAGTCTGGGTGCCCTTGGTGATGACGGATGCGACCAAATGACAAAGTCCAGCTTGGTGAACGGCTTCCGATCGGTGCCCGCCCTGGAGAAATAGGCGAGCGGCGATGATGTCGGCGGCGGGATTTTCCGTGACGAGAACAACGATACCGTTACTGAGGACGGTACGATGAACCGACCGATTTTGGGCAAGATCAATGGTTTGGGTCACGGAGCGGAAACCTCAAGGCATAAGACAGATCTCTTCATTATACGAAGACGGATGGCTCCTGCTAAGCAAGATGGTCTACTCCTGAGAAGAATTCTGGGGAGATTTGTCAAAAATTGCTTGATCGTCGGAGGCGATCGTAGGGCTGTCTAGGGCTGGCTCTCCCGCTTCAGCATCGGGATCGAGACTATTTTCTAGCAAGAAGCGCCGTGCTAAACGATTATAGGTTCCGGGGCCGACATACTGGGGGTATTTGTGCCAGCGGGTGTAGGCCCAGACGACTTCGCCGCGCTCCAATACCCGGATCTCATCAAAGAAGCCTTTGCAGTTGGGAATGAGGCCATTGGCTGTTTCTAGGGCATCTGTCCAGCGCTCAAATTCCTGGGAAAATCCGCGTGTAACGACCTTAAACATTGAGCGCTCGCCTCTCCAGTAACAAGTTGCAACGAGTAACCAGTTTCTAAAAGGTCACTGCTGAGCTTGATTATAGCCAGCCTGATCATAAAGGTTTTTGGGTCTAGGTTTCGTTTTGGGTAGGCGGGTAGGCGGGTGGATAGGGTAGGGGGTGAAGCACACCTGGGGGATCTTTTTGACGAAATTCCCCGCTTTCTTTACATTTCTCTCTACCAAGCGCGATAAGATAGCGAAGTTGTTTGACTTTTGGTGCTACGTGCAAACCTTACCGAATCCTTCAACCCGTTCTCAGGATCTACCCTTTACTCTGGCAGATGTCCGCAATGCAATCCCGGATGAGTGTTTTCGGCCTTCGACTTGGCGATCGATGGCCTATTTTTTTTGGGATTTAGGGGTGATTGCGGCGCTTTGTGCTGCGGCTGCCACGATCGATTCTTGGTGGTTCTTCCCAATTTTCTGGCTGGCACAGGGCACGATGTTCTGGGCCTTATTTGTAGTCGGACATGATTGCGGCCATGGGTCTTTCTCAAAATATAAGTGGCTGAATAATTTAATTGGTCACTTGGCCCACAGTCCAATTTTGGTGCCGTTCCATGGTTGGCGGATTAGCCATCGCACCCACCACTCCAATACGGGCAACATTGAAACCGATGAGAGTTGGTACCCAATCACAGAAAGCAAGTATAACCAAATGAGCTTTCTGGAGAAATTGATTCGCTTCTATGTGCCGTTGTTGGCCTATCCGATTTATCTCTTCCGTCGATCGCCCGGTAAAAAAGGATCCCACTTTTTGCCTAGCAGCCCATTGTTCAAGCCGTCTGAGCGCAATGATGTGATTGTCAGTACAGTGTGCTGGGGCGCGATGGTTGCATTCCTAGGTTGGTTGGGATACACCTATGGTTTGGAATTTCTGTTGAAATACTACGTGGGGGGGTACATCGTCTTTGTGATGTGGCTGGATTTGGTTACTTTCCTGCATCACACAGAGGCGGATATTCCTTGGTACCGTGGAGATGATTGGTATTTCCTGAAGGGTGCGCTTTCGACGATCGATCGGGATTATGGATTTATCAACTGGATTCACCATGACATTGGAACCCATGTTGCCCATCACATTTTCTCGAATATGCCGCACTACCATCTGAAGACGGCGACGGAAGCGATTAAGCCGTTGCTAGGTGATTATTATCGCAAATCGGATGAGTCAATTTGGACATCGTTCTGGAATTCCTATTTTGCTTGTCATTTCATTGCAGATGAAGGCAGCAAGATTTATTACCAATCGCCAACCAATTCCTCTAAGGGGCCGTTGAACTAAGGTTTATCGAACGCAAGATGGTTTGAGTTGCGAGTTAGTTTTTGGTGCATGAGGGCGATTCGATCGTCCTCTTTTTTTATCAGTTCTGTTGGGTACAAGCCGATTTACGCTATTGCTATCGCAGTCCCCTAAAAGTACTGGAGCGCATCCCATCAAACCGACGGCAAAAAGGAGATACAAAATGTCGAAATCTACAATAACCTATTGGAATCCTCTCAATCCCGAACAGTTGGGACAAGGCAGCCCATTCTCGGATTAGAAGGGATGGTAGAGGAGTTAACGCTGAGTTCTGATCCTGAATCCGGTGAATATACCCGTCTGACTCGTTTCTATGCAGGTGCGGATACCACTGCCTTCGGCGACAAATCCCATCCGTATCCAGAAGAGATTTTTATTGTCAGTGGTCGTCTTTACGATCATGCTTTTGATCTTTGGTTAGAGAGCGGTCACTATGCCAGCCGTCCTCCGGGTGAACTTCACGGCCCCTTCGAGACGGATATTGGCTGTGTTGTTCTTGAGATTTCTTTTCCCAGTCGGAGATAATTTTTGACTTCGATCGCTCAGGGATTTGTTAAAAAAGAACACCCGATTCATCAACCCACCTACTCATCAACCCACCTACTTGCGATTCCGTTCTTAACCGATCGAACGCTGAGAACTGCGAGTTTGAACCTTCTGCGGCTGGGGTTGTTTCGCAATCGTCGTTCCCTGAGGTTGCTTGGGCTGCGTTTGCTTGGGCTTGGGTTGGAGCGCCAATTCCACATGGGTCATCTGTTGCCGAATAGAAGCTACCGTGTCTACATCCCCTTCTGCTAAGTCCAAGGCTTGACGATAGAGCGTTAGAGACTGTTTATGATTCTTTTGCAGAGAATACACTTCCGCCAAGTTGGCTAACATTCTGCCGCGATCGGTGGGTCGATTAAGTGTTTCGTTGACTGACAATGCTTCTTCATAATAGTTGATTGCCAAAGCATAGTTTTTAGCGTCTTTATAGTTCTGTCCTAAACCATTTAAAACGACACTTTCCAGTTGCTTCTGATCCATGTCTCGCATGATTTCCAGCGCTTTTTTATACTGGGTACGTGACTCTGTTAATTGACCTTTCTGTGCAAACCATTCACCATCTTGGACGTAGCTCAGTCCTTCATTAAAGCGTTCTTGGTGAGTTTGCTGAATTTCTAGCTTGGGTTTGGGGGCTGAGGCAGGTACTGTCAACGGTTGACCGATCGTTGTTAGCGTTGTTGGTTGGATGGTCGTTACGGCTTGGGTGGTTGGATCTTCGGGGGGTAACGAAACGAGAGCCCCAATTGCTGCGGTGGCGACTACCATCGGCAAGGATAAACAGACTAAAGAAGCTTTCAGGAACCCGTTCATAGTGGGAAGCGATTCATCTAGGATGCTTTTTCATAGCTTCCTCAAGCGGTTACTTATGCAGCCCCAAACGAAAATTATCTGGCTCTATTTCCCGCTCAAAAAACTGTAACGGTTTTGCCTAAATTTGTTAGTCTAAAGGCTGGCGTGTTTAATACCTTTGCACTAAAGTCAAAGGCTCATAGCTTCTATCTCTCTCATAGCCTCTATGCCAAGCTTTCTGCACCTCGCTGACATCCACTTAGGATTTGACCACTATGACAACCGCGATCGCACCAAAGATTTCTACTTGGCGCTGCGGGATGTGGTTCAGAAATATGCCGTGGAGGCGCAGGTCGATTTTGTTGTGATTGCAGGGGACTTATTTGAGCATCGCACTATCCAACCATCTATTCTCAACCAAGCCAAGGACTGCCTGCTGTTACTGAAAGAGGCTGGAATTCCCGCGATCGCCATTGAAGGCAACCACGATAACCGCCCCTTTGGCACCGTGACTAACTGGCTCAAATACCTCGCCGATGATGAGCTACTGATTTTGCTAGAACCCGAAGCGATCGATGGCCAGGTCGTTTACCAGCCCTGGGATTCGGAAGCTCTCAACGGTGGATATATTGATTTGCCCTGTGGCGTACGGATCCTAGGCTCTCAGTGGTATGGTTCCGCCGCACCCAAAATGATTCCTCTCTTGGCAGAGGCGATTCAATCCCTACCCCCCTCTGAGGGCCCGACTGTCATGCTGCTACACCATGGTTTAGAAGGCCAAATCGCTCGCTATCAGGGGGCATTACGCTACAACGACTTACTCCCTCTGCAACAAGCCGGAGTGCAGTATCTCGCCCTCGGTCATATTCATAAAAGTTATTGCGAAGAAGGCTGGGTGTTTAATCCCGGTTCCCTAGAAGCCAATAGTATTGAAGAAGTGAACTATGAGCGCGGTGCCTTTCTGGTGACGCTGATCGATGGCAAAATTCAGGCTGAACTGAAAACGGATTATTACCAACGATCGATCGTGCGGCTTAGGCTGAAGACGACGGGGCAGGAAACACCGGAAGACTTAGCAACCAAAGCGATACAGACAGTTGAAGCTGCTATCCAGGCCAAAATCATTCGGCCTCACCTGCACCCGATCGTTGAGCTTAGAATAGAAGGCACTGTAGGATTCGATCGCCTCGATCTCGACATACGTCCATTGCAGAAACAACTGCAAGACCTGAGTCAAGCAATCATCTTCCTTCTGCGGTACGACGTAGATTCCACGACCTATGAAACACCACTTTCTGAGGACGCAAGTCGAATGCAAGTAGAACAGGAGGTGTTTATGGATTTACTGAGCGCCCACAATCACTACAAACAGCAAGCTGTCCATCTCGCACAAGGTTTGATTGAATTAAAGGACTTGCAACTGCAAGATCGATCGGAAACCGAACTGTATGACTATATCCAAAATCTCTTGACTTGACTATTTGCACAAACACTTTCAGCTACCAAACTAAGCCAATTGGGCGCTTTCAGGACAGCTTCGATCTCCGTTAAAAGGGCGGAATTCAGTCAAATTCTTGTAAATTCTCCTTTTTTCTAGCGTAGAAGTGTGTGGTGTGGGAATTTAGAGGGAACATCCTGAGTTGCGATCATAAATTGATTGGCTATTTGGGATACAAACACTGCATCCAAGTTTGTATCCAATGAGTTCCACAGCCAGTCTGTTAAGTCTGTTCTGGAGCAGTTGGTACAGCGTCAGAGGTCGGTTCAGGTGTAGGTACAGAAGTCGCCCCGAGGGCTTTTTGTGTTTTCGCTACTTGAAACTTAGCCCGACGCTTAGCGTAAATATTTTTCAAGTGAGTTTTCACCGTATTTAAGCTGATGTCCAGCTTATTAGAAATTTCCTGGTAGCTAAACTGTTGAAGCGACAGTTCCCAAACCTCTGCTTCCCGTTCGGTTAAGCCATATCGTTGTTGCTGAAGCCAGCGTTCCTGTAGCGATCGTTCATACCCATCTTCTATGATTACCATCACTAATTTAGAGGCTTCTGACAGTTCCCTATTTTCTGGCTCGATCGTATTAATCCATTGAATCTGTAATCTCAAATGGCTGCCTTCCCGCAAATGAAGTTCCGCCACATAGGTGCTTGAGACAGGAGATTGATGGGCTAAGAACCGATGACAGGCATCTGTGATTAGGTTAGGTAAAACAGTAGGGTTATCTTCCAAATGAAGGATTTCTTGGCAAAATGCTTGGGCTCGTGGATTAGCATAAAGTAAATGACATCCTTGGGACATCACAAGAATGCCTTGAGGAAATTGTTCTAAAACAGACTCAAGAACTGCCCCAATCCCCGGATTAACAGCGTGGGGTGGGTGAATCCAGCTAGACCCAGTGGGCCCCAATTCTTCCTTGGACTGAGGGTTTAAAGGCATAGACAACGGAATATGCATTTTTTAGTGAAAAGGATTTAGTGCTTTGGCGCGATTGTGAAAGGTTAATAGCTGAATATGCAATGAGTAAACTGAAGCCGATCGAATAGAACTGAAGTAAACTGAAGTAAACTGAAATAAACTGAAATGTTCGTTTAGTCCTCCAGATCTTTGCACCTTTAACGTCAAGCCAATGTCATTTCAACAATTGCCATGAGATACGGTAAATCACAATTTTCTTGATTAAATCATGACGTAAATAGGCTATCTTTTGCTGATTGGATTGTGGAAATAGTCTTTTAGAAGGTTTCTCCTGTACTTATCAGACAACTAGCCTTAACTAGGATGGTTTCTCAAATTAGTGATCACTAATCTAATGGTGTTGCAATTTAACCTAGTGGAATTGTGAGGACTTTGGCATCGCTGGAGAGCTCCGTACTGGATGGAACCTAAAAACTTAGATCAGTATTTTCCTTGCAGTCGCCAGAAATATTATGTGTCCACGCTACAACGGCGGGTCGGGCTGACCCTTCGTCGTGCGGAATGCTTAGTTAGGCTTTGGGCCTACTTATTACTTAAAGAATCTCAAGACCAGGGACTTTTACCAGAAGTGAGCTTGGCAAATTTAACGCCCCAACGCGACTTTGTTGCCTGTACCCACCGGGAAGCCGCTGAGCTATTCTATGCCAATCGCGATCGAGGAAGCGATCGGGCCGCAGGGTTAATGCTCGATCGGTTGGCTAGTCTTGGGGTCTTGGATAAGCGCTTTGATGGCCAAACTCTCTGCCTCAAAATTCGGACGATGCCTGAGCTCTTAACGCCAGCCACCGAAGCTCCCCTACCTGAACTCTTTGCCGATGCCTTTAACCCTCGTACAGATGCAGTCCCAGCGGCCCAGCTCATGACCCGCACCTATTCGGAACTGGTTAAAGATCCTGCTGCGACATCTTATAAGATCACCAAAAATTTACGGGCTTGGGCAGACCACTATCGGCCCTGTATGCGGGTACTCCGAAGGTCTGACACACTGAATCCGGTTGGAATTACCGTTCTCTATCCTGTCACGAGTGACTCAGAAGTTCACTTTTTCTATCCTCCGAGCAGAAGCTTCTTTCTGACCACCGATCGGCCCACCGATCCCTTTACAATGGCAACCCAAGGGGATCCAAACTGCACCTCTATTTACGTTCGAGCCTGGATCATTGATCCACTCTACTTAAGTCGTCACACTTTGAAACAACTGATTCACGATACCCAAGTTACGCTCCATCAGATGAAAGAGGACTTCCCAGCGCTTTGTGACCTCTATTCCATGATGATTCATCCAAGTTATGAGGAACTACGGCGGTTAATGGGGTTTGAACGAGTCAGTCAGGATACCCAGCGCCCCTATTCCTGGGTCTATATGTCGATCGATCGTTACCTCAATTTAGATGCTGTAGAGGTTGTAAATGCGCTCACTCCGTAAATACCCTCATCCAAGCATTTTTCCTAGACAATCACCCGAATAAGAATGTAGCTCTATCTGAGAAATTACAGGAGCCGTGCGATCGGCTTCCTTAGAAAGAAGTGAGCAATACTTGTTTGTAAATCTTTACAGAATCTCAGATTTCTTCCCAGAGATAAGAATTATGCTGCCGGATAAAATTACTGCTCCTCTATTACAGATCCCTAGAAATACTGATAAGTAAGATTCATCCGTCAATCTAGCAGGCTACAAGGTCTTGGCTTACCAAGATGAAGAAATTTAAACTTTTTAGAATTTACTAGTTTACAAAACGAAATAAATCGAATACATTAATTAACACAGGCAACTGAACGGCCTGATTATTGTACTAACGTACTTATTACAGAACCATGACAACAGTACTACAGCGTCGCGAGAGCGCGAATCTGTGGGAGCAGTTCTGCAACTGGGTAA
>MUGG01000018.1 GCA_002148405.1 Alkalinema sp. CACIAM 70d
AAACAACCAATCAGTCACGCTATCAACGGATTGACTTCTGGTTTCTGCTGCCGCAAGATTTGCACCACCACATAGTAGGGCGATCGCTAGCGTGGTATGGGTAAGCATTTTATAAATCCGCCGAGTTGATTGCTGACGTAGAGATAACATAAAGCTTCCTAGAAAATCATTAGGACTACAATAATGTCAACGAATATAAGAATGTAATTCATTCACACCCTGTCGGGGAACTGAAGCCTTTAGATTTTACTTCACTCCCCAATTGACAACCCCTAAGGCTGCTTTCTCCTGGCTATCTGTTGCATTCCACGCACGATAAGGTCCGTAGGTCGTGACAGACAATTTTTTGCCACTACTGCGATCTTCAAAATACATTAAACAATAGCCATCACCACTACAGGAATTGACCTCTGGAATTTCATCACAGACCGCTGCCGTTCCTCCGACATTTTCCTTACAGTCGGGACTTTGTAGCGGTATCCAACCCCGTTGTAAAAGTGCCGATCGTAAATCCGCATAGGGCATATTTTTGTACAGGATTGCTTGCAGATCTGACTGAGTGTTGGGACTAGACGTAGGGACTGGGTTGGCTTTTGAGATAGCTTGCGAGTTTGCTTGTGAAGTCGATCGTAGATCCTGGGTCAACTGCCAGCAGCCATTCCGATGTTCAAAAATATAAGCCCCTGGCGCGCCATAGGTACGGCCAAAGCTTCCTTCTTCTCCATCATCCACCCACTCCGCCTTCACATAATCCACTCGGAAGGTATTGCGATCGACCTGCCAAAAGTCCGTTTTAACGCGGGTATTTAATTGCTCTCTAGGGCTTAAATTCCGGGTCGTTGAATCGCGATACACGTAGCTCATGTCGATCTGGCCAATGCGAAAGTCATCATAGCGATCCTTGGCAATGGTTTCAATTACGCGATCGGGGTTGTCATAGTCACGCACTTCTACTTCGTCAGCAGTGTAAGCATCCCGTACGGACTGTTGTTGAATGAAGTCCGAAACGAAACCTCTGCCATCATCACGGGCGCAAACGGTGGGGACGGGCTGGGCGCGATCGTTTCCAGTGCGACTAGCATCAGCAACTGGGGCCGTCTTTGCAGCGTCTTGCGCAGGTTGTTTCTCAACAGGAGCTGAAGCTGTCGTGGGATTAGCGCTACAGGCTCCTAGGAGAACAAATAGGGTTAAGGGGATTAGTTTTCTACAATTCATTAGTCTAGTAGCTCATTCACTAAATTTTGCAACACACAGTTGACTAGCAACACAGTTAACTAGCGACACAGTTAACTAGCGACACAGTTAACTAGCACTTAAAGTTTGTATCTGTAATTGCACCCTAACCTCAGCAACGCAAGATTTCATGATGCCCCCAGCTTCTATCTCCCAGTTATTATCACTCATGCAATCCTATCTCTACGAATTACGCAACAGCTTGCGTTTACAATCGATCGCTTTCTCCCACCAGGGTAAAGGCAGCCCAGTCTCTGGGTTTGGGATATTGCTTCATCGTGTCCAACATTGTCTGCCGCAGGGCTTGGGCCTTATTGGGATTGGTGGTGAGATTGCGATAGAAATGGCTCATGAATACGCTAGTAGACTGATCATTAACCGCCCACAGGGAAACTACCACGCTGGGAACCCCAGCCGCAATCAGCGATCGCGACAAGCCAATCACGCCATCGCCTTTAATATCTCCCCGGCCTGTGTCGCAGGCACTCAATACCGCTAAATGGGCCGTTAACTTGAGATCGAAAATTTCGCTGGAAGTTAAAAAGCCGTTGTCTGAGCCACTGGGTGCCAGGGCGATCGCCCCTGGAACTTTGTCTTTGTTTTGGTTGAGTAACCCATGGGTGGCCAAGTGGATAATCGAAGCCGATTTCATTTGATTGAGAACCGTGGATTTTGTGGCTTGCTCTCCGATCAGTGGTTGGGTGTTCAGCAATTTGGCAATGGCGATCGCCTCTTGACGGGCACCAGGCAAATCAGACAAGGGTTCACCTTCAAAGATCGGCATCTTGGGATTACCAACCACTAAAGAGTTCCCGTTCACCTGAGCTTTTTTCGCTTGTTCACGGGTCAGTTGCAGGGTTTGGATGGAAGGTGCTGTGGAAATCGTGTGTTTTTCGATTAAGTAGCGTCCCTGCTCGTCTTTGAGCGCTGGAAAGGGCACGAAAAAGAGTTCGCCCTGGGGCAGGAAGGTGACTCGTTGATTGGGATCGGTTGGCAGGTCAGCCGCGATCGGGGCCACGAGGGCTTGATAGAGGCGTTGAAGGTCTGTTTCTGGCTGGGTGGTCGATCGAGGTGTCGTTGGCGCAGTGGAAATCACCGCGATCGACCCTCGGCTCTCTGCCACCATTTGTTCGATCGGGGCCATTTTCGCCAATTTAGAAATCTGGAATTTGATTTCTCCACTAGGTTTAATCACCCAAATATATAACTGCTCTGAGTCAATTAACGAATACTGAACTAATGTGGAATTTTGCGTTTTAGCAATTTGACGAATTTCAGCCAACTTCAGAGGGGTAGGCAAGGTTTTAAAATCGGGAACTTGCCGACCCTTCATCCGCGCAAACAGGAGTTCTACCAGGACTTTTGCCCGTGCTTCTTCTGCAACTTCCAACGCCGCTTCAACGCGATTTTGCAGAATTAAAATCTTTTGGAGTTCTCGATAATCTGATGCCTGCAACTCCGCCATGTTAATTCTTTCAGCATCTGTTGCTGGTTTAGACGATGAACCATAGGCAACTGCAATTCTGAAGTCTTCATCGGAAGTCAAAATATCTCGAAATGCGGTTTCAGCTTGGGCAAGTTGATTATCCCGCAGAAAGGCATAGCCCAGCCTACGTCGAATTGCAATTTCAAAGCTACCAGAGCCAGATCCTTTTTTATTTTTCAGATCTAATGCTTCTTCGTAAGCTTGAATCGCTTTTTGGTAATTCCCACTTTGTTGATAAGTATCGCCCAGATGCATCAATGACTCACGATACCCGTAAAGCAAACTGGGAGATAAATTAGACTTTCTCAAAGAATCTTCGTAGCGTTGCTGCCGTGTTCGATAAATTTCTAAGGCTGCTTGATGCTGCGCGATCGCCGTAGAAAACTCGCCACGGGCTGCATAGAGACGCCCCAGTAGGTGTAACGTTTCTGCTTCTACGGTTGTGTCTTGGTATTCACGGGTGATCATTAATCGCTGTTTTTGGCTATCGATCGCCTTTTGATGTTCTCCTAGCACACCATAGGTTCGGCCTAAGTTAGCCAAGGCAAGGGCTTCTCCCCAGCGGTTTTTAGCTTCTTGGGCAATTTTTAGCCCTTGTTGCGAGTATCGCAGCGCTTTAGTCGCTTGTTCGATCGACTCTGGAGATTGACTAAAATCAGTGGATAAGATTCCGCTTTTCCAGCGGTTGTTTTTCCGTTCATCTAGTGACTGATAGGATTTACCCAGTGCCGTCAGAATTCGACCTTCCGTCCAGCGATCGTTGACTTCACGGGCAAGCGTTAACCCTTGATTTAAAACTTCAAAGGCTTTTTCATTGCCTGCATGTTCATCGGCATAGCATTGACCTATCCCTGCTAAGGCACGGGCTTCACTCCCACGATCGCGCAATTCGCGAAAAATCGGCAAACTGGGGGTATAGGCTTCTTCGATCGCCCTAGAACAATTGCTCTGCCACAACGCAAAAAAGTCTCCCATTTGCAGCAATGTATTAGCTTCTTGCGGACGATTTTTCAACTCGCGCCATAGTTTGAGGCTGCCTTGAAAGGCAGTATAGGCTTTACTGAAGTCTGAAGATTGATAAAATGTGCCTAAACGCCGGAGAACTTTGGCTTCATTGACTTTATCATTGGCCTCACGAGCAATCTTTAAACCTCGTTGGTAATATTCAAGAGCCTGATTGTTTTGGTTTTGTGCTCTATAGGCAATGCCAATGTTGATTAATGTATTAACAACTTCGCTTTGATTTTTTAATTCTGTTTGAATTTCTAAACTCTGCTGATGAAATTCAATTGATTTATTGTAATTCTTAAGATTGTGGTAAATAATTCCTAAACTGGATAATGCGTAGGCTTCTTCCTTGCGATTTTTGAGTTCGCGCATAATGGCCAAACTCTTGTTACCATACTCGATCGCCTGATCAAAGTTGCCCTGTAGACGATAGATATCCGATAAGCCCCTCAAGGCTTGCCCCTCACCCAAACGATGTTTAATTTCAATCGCGATCGCTAAACTTTGGTTTTCAAAGTCCAGTGCCTGAGTATATTTACCCAATCTAGTGTAGATATACCCTAAATTACCCAGCGATCGTCGTTCGCCATTGCGGTCTTTAACTTGACGGTAAAGCTCTAACGCCTGCTGTAAGGGTGGAATAGCTGCATCCAGTTGATCGTTTTCATAAAGCTGAATCCCTTGATTGAGTAAACGATCGGCTTCAGCTTTTTGTCCATCTACCGTTTGCGCGATGACTGGTGGGGTACCAAAAGGTTGAGCGATCGGTAATCCTCCATCCACTGCCACGATCGACAGGAAGGCCAATACAAAGTTGAGTGATTTAAATTTTACAGACATGATCAAAACACCACTTCAAGTAACGAAAACAGGAACGATTTGTGATGAATAAATTTAGTATTGTGTGGGCTGAAGTTTAACCCCTTGTAAGTTACTTGTGACCTTGCTCGCACAATTTACCGTCGCAGCAATCTTACCGTTGTTTTTCACACGCACCCCAGCCTCGATCTCAGATGTTTTAGACAATCGATCGACGCCCCAAAACACGCTGTAGGTTGTCTCCCCATTGGGTACATCCACTGCGTAACTCATCCACCGTCCTACCCCCTTCCATTGCCAAGTCGAAGCCCGATCGCGCGGCACCTGTAGCGCTAATTCCGGCGTCTCATCAGGACGACCAAAGGAATACTCGATCGTCGTATCAGTTTCATACAGCAAAATCTCTTTACCATTGTCCGTCAAACAGGAAAAGAGTAAGGCACGGTTCGCGCTGGATGGTGGCATGGGCTGAGTCGAGGCGCTAGCGGACTTCGTGACCCAACCCTTCTCAGAACAGCTGGCAATGCTCCCCTTAGGCTTCATGGACGCGAGACACCAATAAACCCGCCCATCGTAAACCACTCCCGCTTGCATTGCTTTCAATTCGTCGATCGATCGCCAAGGTTGTTCGCCACCCTCGGAATAATAACGATAGCGATCGCCCTGCACTTCCAATCCTTCATCGCTATGCCCCAACCAGTAGTTACCTTCAGAAATTTTAGTTGTGCGACTCTCAGCGTTGGCCCCTTGGGAATTCTCTACCGTTGCTGAAGGGGATTCTTTCACGTTGCCATTTGAGTCCGTAGAGGTCGTTGGGGCTGGTGTGGAAGTGGTTTCTGAACTACCAGAATTATTAGAACCTATCCCTGAACCACAACCCACCGCGATCAAACCAATGCAGCCAGCCAATAAAAGACTTGCAATACTGAAAGAATTAGATTTGGGAGTGTTGGGTGTCATAGAGCCTGAGGTGATTTGGGCAGAATTCAACTTGAGAACATGAATCCAAACTCCTTCAAAACCAATCGAACTCGGTTTGAATTGCGCCATCCTGGTCAGTAGAAATTTGGATGATTGTCTGATCTTTCATCGAAACAAAGGCAAAGGGCCAATTTCCGTTGGCGGATTTCATCGCTACGTACAAAGGATAAAAATAATCCTTCGTTTGACCTTGGGGATCATATGGGAAATTGACATAGAAAATGGGATAGGTACGATCGCTACACAATTGCACGGCAATAATCTCTACCCCTCGTTGAATCATCACATCTTTCGTCGGGTGCTCCCAGGTGCTCAAGTCCAGCCTTTCACACCCTTTGGAAAGGATCGGGAAGAGTTTCGTATGGGGCATATAGGGCAGCGCAACCTCCTGGAGTGACAGCTTTTGGGGTGAAGGTGTCTTGGTAGATTGGATTGCCGGAGACTGCGTTAGGGGTGCAGCCACGATCGTAGAGGACGAGTTGGACAATTCTGAACGAACACAACCTAGGGTCAGAAAACTTGTGCAACTGACAATGCTAGTGACTAAGATGAGTCGAATGATAGATTGAATGCTGAGTTGATGATTCATACAGAATAAAATTCTCTTGAATGGCAACTTACAGAGTTTTCCAGATCTGTTTGCTGGGAAAGCAATATTTGAGAGCCTGCATCTAATCCCCCGGCAGTTCTGGAGCACTGCTGCGAACCTGCTCAATGTCGATCGCGTCGATCGGCTGTAGTTGACGGGATACCGTTAAAGTTTGGGTGCGGATGAGTTCTTTGCCGCCCCCGTCTGGATTACCTCGGTACTCTTCAATAATTCGCTTTCCCGTTAAGAAATTGCGACTGTCCCGAATTTCATTGCCGTTAGCTCGATCGTAGGGATTGACATCTTCCCCAATCAGAACCAGTTGGCCAGAAGGTCGATCGATCCAGAAGCGATGCACAACTTGAACCGCATCTCGGCTACCTGCAATTTGCTTCACTAGCAAGACATCATCCTCAATTTCGATGCGGATATGGCCACCCTGATCAGTTCCCAATGGCCCAGCACATCCACCACACAAAAGCAAATTCGGGGCATGGGCTAGCTGCTGCCAACCGGAAGAGGTCGCCAGTAAAACGATCAAATCAAACTGCCCATCCCGTGACAACTTCAGCACCGCATCTTGACGACGATCGCCATTCAAATCCCCGGAAATTTGTTGCGCCACCTGCCAGCCTGCGGGAATGAACGCCTCGATCGTAGCTTGGGTCGGACTGGAAGAAGAGTCCTTCTGGGCAACGGTTTGGGTCGTCTGGTTAGCCTCTGGTGGAGTGGCGGCTTCAGGAGACTCCTGACTGTCTGAATTCGTAGATTGTGACGCTGGCGTATCGCTGCTAGTCGCTTGGCGACTCAAATTCTTGGAACTATTGGACTGGGATACCGGAGTGGATTCTTGAGGATTAGAACTGACAGGTCCCCCACAGCCGATCGTCAGCAGCCCTACCATGACCGCCCACAGCCCTCCTCGAACGATCGAACCCCCAGATTGCAACAACTCTAGTTTCGTCACTTCTACCGCCATTCCCTTCCTCCCCATAACACTATCCCTCAGTGGCCCTAATTCGCAATTTGATACACCTTGATAGCGTGCTAATCCGGATTGATAGAAGCACGATCGGCAAAATCTTATAATTTAAGCGCTTAAACCTAGGGTTGAGCCGATTTTTCTCAATACTATGTTCTCAATATTACTAGTTTAAAGAAAAAATCTTCTCCCTAGAATCCGCTGAAATATAGCGCCTCTTACAGGAAGACTTATGCAGATGAAGGTTGTGTTGAAGAGACGCAGACTTAATGCATCATTCAGCGATGCTTCTAAGCTACCCTGTTGCAATGATATTCTAATCCTCCATCAGGTTGCCAAATCGGTAGCCTTTCCCATACACCGTGTGAATTAAAGAATCTTCACCGGGTGCTTCAATTTTGCGCCGCAGTAATCGGATTTGTGCAGCTAATGCATTGCTGGCAGGTTTTTCTTCCGTAGCCCAAAGATGTTGGGAAATTTGCTCATGGGTCAGCAGTTGGTTAGGTGACTCCATTAAGTAGGCTAGTAACTGCGTTTCTTTTTCAGACAGTTCGATCGACCGTCCATTGCGAGATGCCAATTGATTGAGCACATTGAGTTCCAAGCCATCTACGCTTAAGGTGGTTGGAGTCAACGGTGCCGCTGCAACAGGCTCCACGATCGCCGCAGGCCGTCTCAATAAAGCCCGCACCCGTGCCAATAGTTCTCGCAGTTCAAAGGGCTTGACTAAATAATCATCCGCCCCTGCATCCAAACCTTCGACCCGATCGTCGATCGTATCCTTCGCGGTCAGAAATAAAACAGGCGTCACATCCCCGCGCGATCGCACATGCTGACAAATTTCTAACCCCGACTTCTGGGGCAACATCCAATCCAAAATCAGCAAATCATACTGCCCTTGCATCGCCAGTCGATCGCCCCGATCGCCATCGTAGGCCACTTCGACCTGATAGCCTTCTTTTTCCAACATCCGACTCAGCGGTTCCGCCATTTCCGCTTCATCATCTACCAGCAGAATTCTCATCTTAGGCTAGGATCATTTTCTATACCCTACACCCTAATTTCCCCCTATGCTCACCATTGCGCTAGCGAAAGGCGAACTTCTCAAAGAGAGTATCCGACTGCTCAAATCTGTCGGCTTAGACTTTAGCGCTTTCCTAGAACCAGGATGCCGTCAACTGCAAATTGAGGATCCAACGGGAACTGCCCGAGCTTTACTGGTGCGCAATGGCGATGTTCCTGTTTATGTGGAGTATGGTCAAGCGCAGTTGGGCATTGTGGGCTATGACGTTTTGCGGGAACAAAATCCGAACGTCGCCCATGTGGTGGATCTCAAGTTTGGGGGCTGCCGCATGTCCGTCGCCGTCAAAAAAGACAGCCCCTACCGATCGCCCCTGGAATTACCGATGCACGGGCGAGTGGCTTCCAAGTTCGTCCACTGTGCGCGGGAATATTTTGAGAGCCTAGACTTACCCGTGGAAATTGTCTATCTCCATGGCTCGGTAGAATTAGGTCCCATCACCGGAATGTCTGAGGCCATTGTTGACCTGGTAGCCACGGGCAATACCCTACGAGAAAATGGGCTGATCGAAATTGACACGCTATTTCAGACCACCGCCCGTCTGATTGCCTATCCGCTCAGCTATCGTCTCAATACAGACAACGTCCATGAATATATCGATCGCCTACGGGCACAAGTTGCTGAACCCGCGAAGGCATAGCTGAACTGGCTCGCGCAGGGAAAATAAGTGAATAGGCAATCTGTTCACCGACAAATCTACCAATTCAAGATCATGAATTAATTAAGCGTAGACAGGACGATCGATCCAATTAACGGTTCGCAGCCACGGCCAAATTCCCGTTTGGCGGCGAATGACTACCCCTCGGCTACGGCGACTGACTACTTTTTTCAACTCAGAAGTCGTAAAGCTGTAGCCGAGTTGATGAGAAATTTGAATGAATTCATCGGGAGATTGAACCGCTACAAACCTATCGCGCATCCCCTGATCTTGAGCAACTGCGCTAAGAAATCGAGTAGCACTTTTTACAGACATTTGACTAAGTTCTCCTATGATAGGTACCGGGTAATGAAGGGACAAATTCCCCAAAATACCGAATTAAGCACCGTACTTTTCAATGATTTTGTCTAGCGCGACCGTACCTTCGGCATCAGTAATTAAAAGTACTGGATCGGTATAAGAACAGTATGCCCAATCTACGTAAGTAGTAGCATTTTCATTGGAGAAAGTTTATAACTTCTTCGTAAAGCCCCTACCAATGTCGCTGCAAATTCGGCAAAGATACTGACTGAGTTGATAACTCAAATCTGTCCATGGATAGATAGACAAATTCTCCAGGCAAGTTGATTAATTTGAAATGCTAGAAAATTTACGGAATTTCCCCCCACAACCTCAAGTCCTCTCCATTGCAATGGAGTTAGAACCCGGTCAGCGTACACAACAGCCTGCCGCGTATTTAGCGATGGGAGAAGGCCCGCCCCTCTTAATGCTCCATGGCTTTTTAGGCGATCGCTCCTGTTGGATTCCGACCATGGAAAAGCTATCTTCCCACTTTCGCTGTATCGCCTTAGATTTACTCGGTTTTGGGGAGTCGGGAAAACCCGCTATTCGCTACGACATTGCCAAAGAAATTCAGTTTGTTCACCAAGTGATTGAACACCTATCCCTTGATCCTTGCTACATCCTGGGCCATTCCTTTGGTGGGTGGGTGGCCGCAGCCTACGCAATCGCCTATCCCCAAGCGGTGAAAGGACTATTTTTGGCGGCTCCTGCAGGAATTCGAGATGATGAATTTTGTGGTCGCTATAACCACCTACGACCGCTCCTGTGGCCCCATCCAGTGGTGGACTGGGTACTTGCAGGATTGCGCCCGATCGCGGGCTTGATCAATCAACAAAAGGCTATGACAACCATTAGTTGGGCCAGAAAAGAACTCCAGGCCCAACCCGCAGCCCGTTCCTTTTTACTCGATCGCCTACGGCCAGAAGATGCAGTAGATACTGTAGAACAAGTCATTCATCAAATTCAGGCCCCTACGGTTGTAATTGCTGGAGATCGCGATGATACGATTCCCCTTTGGCACTGCCAAACCTACGCCAGCCGCATTCCCAAGGCCCAACTCATTCGTCTACCTGAAGCAGGTCACAATTTGCCCCAGGCCCATTCAGCCTCGATCGCAGAATTCATTCAAAATTTTGTGAGAGATTTTCCCTCTATGAAGAAGTGAGATAAATATAGTGAGATAAACATTAAGAGGAGTACTCCAGATCATCCTCCACGCAGGAACCTTCCCCTGTAGGAATCTTCCGCAAGATCAAATACCCTGCCTGAAAGACGCCTACTTTACAAATGGAACTCTTTTCCAGTCCAGCCCTATCTCGCTTTATCCCTAGGTGATATTATCCCGAAGGGAGCCTAATCAACACTAAGGGGTCGTTCGGAGTTGATACTACTGTGGTCAATGACTAGGTGATACCATTGCTAGCAGCTAGCCTATCCGTAAATTTACTGATTCCCCTGGGTTATTTGAAAAATTACTAAAGGCAGGGTTTTCGCTGATTATACTCTGGCGAGGATGAGGGCATACTAAGCTATGGAAATTAGGTAGCGGTTCTAGATCAAGATTTCAGCCCTAAGACGAGCGGAAATTTGTTATCCTGAATCCTCTATAAGCACCATTGCATCTCCTACCTAAACCTAATTCAAACCAATTGCCATTACTATTGCTTAAGACTCTTTTACTGTTGCCTTAGGTACTTTTACAGGTACTTTTCTCTGTGTTAGGTACTGCTAATTTCTAATATTTTTACAGTCCTAGACATGGCTTAAGTCCACTTAATTGCTAAAAAAATCGTCTTTGGTATTTACATTGGCAGAAGCAACTGTATTAACTTCTTTTTGGGGGGCTGGGTAAACTATCTTTTATAGAGAGGCTGACTCACCTTCTCCGGAAAATTGATCTATCAAGTCCAAAAAGGTGAAGATTAAATTACAGCAGAATAGGTCAAGTTTATGTTTGATGTTAGGTTTAACTTTCCAATTTTGTTTTGATTGAACTTTTTTGAATCTACCAGCGATCGGTGCGGAAAATGTGAATCTTGAAGGTTCCGACTGGAGAGTCATCACGATCGTTACTATAGCTTCTGTCAATTTGCTGTAAGACTGTATGTTCAATATTTTGCGTATTTTGCGTAAAGTATTTTGCGTAAAGTATTTGAATCTAAATTTCATTGATAAATTTTAACTGGTGCACGAAAGGAACCACCCATGGCGACTGAAAGATGGAGAAGTAACTCGGAAACACTGGGGCTACCAGTTAAAAGTGAAAATGATTGGTTATTAAGAACCGTTCTAGAAAACCTCAATGATGGCATTATCGTGACCGATCTGGATAACCAGATACTTCACGTCAATTCCAGAATTGCGAAGCTGGTGGGTTTTTCTCCCGCAGATATGGTGGGTCAATCAGCCCAAAAATTCCTATCTATGATCGAGGGTTGGCTCTATTTCTGCACCACGCCGGATCAAGTGCCTGTCAACCGATGTGAATGGAAAGAAGGACAACTGCGCCGAAAAGATGGACGGCAATTTTGGGCAGAGGTCAACTCAACCCTGCTCTACGATAGTGACGGTCAAACGATTGGTAACTTAATCACCGTCACGGATATTACCGAACGTAAATGGTTGGAAGAATATTTAAGACTCCTGGAATCCGTTGTGGTCAATGCCAATGAAATTGTCATGATCACTCAATGTGAAGCCGAAGAAGATCCACTGGATTTACGGATCGTCTATGTTAACGAAGCCTTTTTGAAGGTAACAGGCCATCGGGCTGCGGATGTGATTGGAAAAACACCTCGCATTCTAGTGGGGCCAGAGACCGATTGGGACGAAGTCAATCGAGTCCGCACGGCTATGGTGCAACTTGAATCTGTCAAAGCAGAACTCTTGTTACATCGCAAGGATCGGAGCTATTTTTGGGCAGATAGTAATACAGTGCCCATTCGCAACGAGCATGGGCAAGTCACTCATTTTGTCTCCGTTATGCGGGAAGTCACCGAACGCAAGGAGGCAGAAAATCAGTTACGTCGTAATGCCTTCTACGATTCGTTGACCGGATTATCCAATCGCTTGATGTTCATGGAGCGTCTGGCCCAGGTCGTAGCCCGTCGGGAGACTGATCCAAACTATCTATTTGCGGTGCTCTTCTTGGATCTCGATCGCTTTAAGGTGATCAACGATAGCTTGGGACATATTGTCGGCGATCAGTTGCTGATTGAGATTGCCCGTCGGCTCGAGGGCTGTGTGAAGAAGACCGATCTAGTTGCACGGCTGGGGGGCGATGAGTTTACGATCCTACTAGACAATATTCAGGGCGTGGAATCGGCCCATCAAGTGGCGGAACGGATTCATCAAGAATTGGGCCGATCGTTTCTATTGAATGGCCATGAAGTATTTACGACCGTCAGTATTGGGATCGCCCTCAGCACGACCAGCTTTGAGCACACTGAAGATCTGTTGCGGGGGGCCGATATCGCCATGTATCGTGCTAAGGCTCTGGGTAAAGCCTGTCATGAGGTGTTTGATACAGAGATGCATAGCCATGTAATGGCCTTGATGCAACTGGAAAATGACCTGCGACGGGCGATCGAGCGGGAAGAGTTTCAGGTTTACTATCAACCGATCGTCTCCCTCACCACCGGGCGGGTAGCAGGATTTGAAGCTTTGATTCGGTGGCAACATCCCGATCGGGGCTTGATTTCCCCGGCTCAATTTATTCCCTTAGCAGAAGAAACCGGACTGATCATTCCCATGGGCCATTGGGTTTTGCGGGAAGCCTGCCGTCAACTGGGCCGCTGGCAAACCCAATATCCCCACCATCAGCCGCTTTCAGTGAGTGTCAATCTCTCTAGCCGCCAGTTCTCCCAAGCTGGGGTGATTGAGATGATTAACGAAGTTCTGCAAGAGTCGGGACTCCCCCCCGCCTGTCTCAAACTGGAAATCACCGAGACAGCCATTATGGAAAATACAGCGTCTGCGATGGATACGCTGTCGAAGCTAAAGGCGATGGGCGTCAAGCTATCAGTAGATGACTTTGGCACGGGCTATTCTTCCCTGGGTTATCTCTACCGTTTCCCCATGGACGTACTGAAGATCGATCGCTCTTTCATCAGCCGCGTAGACATTGATGGCGAGAAGTTGGAACTGGTGCGCACCATTATTACCCTGGCCTGGAACCTAGGGATGGAAGTGATTGCGGAAGGGGTGGAAACCACAAAGCAGTTGGCACAGCTGAAGATGCTGAAATGCGAGTATGGTCAGGGCTATCTCTTCTCCAAGCCGATGTCCCCCGAGGATGCTGAAAAATTCCTCGATCGAGCTAATCCGTTGGAACACCTTGCCCAACTGTTTCCTGGCGATCATCGGTAGGAAAATCGATCGGGAGAATCTTGATCGCACAAGCTAAGTTGGGGTATCTAATCGCGAGAGCCTCAGCAGGTCAGTTGCCGAAGATATCCAGTTGATAGTCTGGTGCCGCTGTGTCAGAGACCCGATCGGCGCGATCGCTGGGCTTGACTGTGGATTTCCGGGATCGGGTCGCTTTTGGGCTGGGATGTTGCGGATCGTGGCCATGGCGTAGGCCGACGGCAATTTTGCTGTGTTGCTCAATTTGCCCCATGACTTGTTTGGCTCGTGTAATCACCGACGGCGGCAATCCGGCAAGGCGACCCGCTTCGATGCCGTAGGAGCGATCGGCCCCCCCCGGTTGCACCTGATGCAAAAAGACGATTTGATCGGGCAGTTCCTTCACGGTGACCTGGTAATTGGCCACGTTGGACAGAATCGACGCGAGCTCATTCAACTCGTGGTAATGGGTGGCAAAAATCGTGCGCGCGGTAATTTCCTGGGCCAGATATTCCGCCACGGCCCAAGCGATCGACAGACCATCAAACGTAGCCGTACCCCGACCAATTTCGTCCAGCAGTACCAGGGAGCGATCGCTGGCATGGTTCAAAATATTGGCCGTCTCGTTCATTTCCACCATAAAGGTTGATTGGCCCGTCGCCAGGTCATCCACTGCGCCCACTCGGGTAAAAATGCGATCGCAAATTCCCAACCGCGCCGATTGGGCAGGCACAAAGCTGCCCACCTGGGCCATGAGTTGAATTAAGCCGACCTGCCGTAGATAGCAGGATTTGCCGCTGGCATTCGGCCCGGTCAGAATGATTAAGTCCGGTGCAGGCGTGTCCGATGGCTGGGATTTTTGGGATTTTTGGCTGGGGTCAGAACTCGGCACCGTGACCCGTCCTAGATGGGTGGAATTGGGGACAAAAAAGCCAGCGGGTAAAGACTGTTCTACGACCGGATGGCGACCGGCTTGAATCACCAGCAGGCGATCGTCGGTCATGTCCGGGCAGCAATAGCCTTGATAAACCGCCACCTCCGCCAGCCCCGCCAGCACGTCCGCCGCCGCCACCGCCCGCGCCACCTGCCGAATCTCCTCCGCCTGTTCCCCCACCTGCGATCGTAGACTGACAAAGATTTCATACTCCAGCCGTCCCAGTTCTTCCTTGGCGGTGAGCAGCCGATTTTCGCACTCCTTCAGGTCGGGGGTAATGTAGCGTTCCTCATTGGTCAAAGTCTGCTTGCGGATGTAGTCCGGCGGCACTTGGTCGGCCTTGTTGCGGGAGATGCTGAGGTAGTAGCCAAAGGTCTTGTTGTAGCCCACTTTCAGGGTAGAAATACCCGTTTTTTCCCGCTCCGTCAGTTCCAGACTGGAAATCCACTGCTGATCCTGCTCCACCTGCTGGCGACGATCGTCCAGTTCCAGATTGACCCCAGGCCGAATCAGGCCCCCTTCCGTCAAGCTCAGGGGCGGCTTTTCCACTAAATGACTGCGGAGCAAGTGGGCCAGTTCTTCTAAGATTGGCGGCACCGTTTGCAGGACTCGCAAGTAGGGCGATCGGGCCTGGGCGACTAGGGCCGCTAGGGCAGGCAATTTTTCCAAGGAATCCGCCAGCGCGACGAGATCGCGCGGTGTGGCTGTGCCGGAACCCGCCCGTCCTGCCAGCCGCTCCAGATCGTAAATTTGCCGCAGTAGTTTTTGGATGTCCTCCCGCAGCAGGCCGTTGTCTACCAATTCCCGAATCGTGTCCTGGCGGGCTGCAATACCGAGGCGATCGAGGAGGGGTTGCTGGAGCCAGCGCCGTAGGGCACGGGAGCCCATGGGTGTAATCGTGCGATCGAGGGCCCAGAGCAGAGAGCCATGGAAGGTGCCATCCCGCTGGGTTTGGGTAATTTCCAAGTTGCGCCGGGTCGAGCCATCCAGCACCAGAAATTCCGTCAGCGTATAGGTCGCCAGCAATTGTAACGGCACCTGTACCTGGGCTTGGCCTGCTTCCCACTGCCGTTCCGATGTGCTTTCCAAATAGTCCAGTAACCCGCCCGCCGCCCGCACCGCCAACGGTAACGTTTCGCAACCCATGGCTTCTAGCGATCGCACCCGGAACCGTTGCAGTAGCCGATTGCGAGCCTCCGCCTGCACAAAGCCACTCTGGGGCCGCAGGGTGTAGCAAAATTGCGGCGGCAGACAACTGGGGATCTGCTCGCTTTTTTCCCCCGGTCGCAGTAGGCCCACTAAGTCGGGGGCATTGGTGGGATAGAGCACCTCCGCTGGTTGTAACCGTTGTAACTCGTGGGTCAGTTGTTCCAGGCCGGTGGCTTGGGTTGTGAAGAATTCTCCGGTGGAAATGTCGGCATAGGCCAAGCCCCAATGCTGATTCGCCACCACCACGGCGGCCAGGAAATTATTGCGCCGCGCATTCAGCATCCCCTCTTCCAGCAAGGTTCCCGGCGTAATTACCCGCGTCACTTCCCGCCGTACCAGCGTCCCCTGGGCCTCTGCTGGATCTTCGACCTGATCACAGACGGCGATCGCGAAGCCCTTTTCCACCAATTGGGCACAGTAGCGATCGAGGGCATGGTGGGGAATGCCAGCCAAGGGAACGCGCCCCACTTCCTTGCCGCCATCCTTGCTGGTCAGTACCAATTCCAGTTCCCGCGCGATCGTCACCGCATCCTGAAAGAAGGTCTCAAAAAAATCGCCCACCCGATACAGCAGCAACGCCTGGGGATACTGATCCTTCATGTCCGCATAATGCCGCATCATCGGCGTCAGGGCCTCCCGATCGACCGATCGATGATCGGCGTATTTCACCGCGTGCTTGATCAACCGTTCCGGCAACCCTTGGGTCGGGTCGATCGCATTGGAGGAATCAGGAGGAAGCTGGGACATAGCAAGGCAGGACAAGGAAAAGACAGAACAGAAATCAGCCAAAAATGAATCGTGACTCCCACGATCGGCATTTTCACCACTCTAGAACAATTCCACCAGCGACCAAAACCCAGTTACAAAAAACGCACCCCTTTACCCTCCCACCCTTGCCTTTCCCACCCGTTCCCTAGAATTTTCTCCACTCACCCCCCGAGCAAAACCCCGTGCGGTAGGATAGCACCTATGGGTTTACAGTTTCCGGTTGATGCAATTACCGTGCGGCCTGCCGAGATCAGTGATACGGCGTGGGGCGCAGATTTACTCTTTTCCGCAGGCAAGGGGTTGTTTAGCTATGTCTTCGCGTCTACTCCAGAAAAGGCGCAAGAAACCCTCCAACAAGCATTTGCAGCTCCCAACCATGCCTTCAGCTATGAGTACGCCCAAGTTGTCGAAGTCCACGATCGGGCAGCGGGTCTGATTCTGGGTTATCCCGGCGACCTGAAGCGGAAGCTAGAGGAAAACGTTCAGGGGATCATGGCCCACCTTTTGCCAATCAGCCGAGTTCCACGAATTTTGGTGAATTTGGCCGATCTGAGTCGGATTAAGCAGGAGGTCGATCTCGATGATTATTTTGTTTTGAGCCTCTGCATTACCCCGGAGTTTCGTAACCGTGGCCTTGGCTCTGCCCTGCTCCAAGATACGGAACTGGAAGCCCAAGACCTTGGCTGTCAGCGCATTTGTACAGATGTGACCTATCACAATCTGCAAGCCCGTAAGCTGTTTGAACGGCTAGGCTACACCGTCACCTGCAGTAAGACCAGCCATCGCTTTGAGACGATGACCGATGCGGGGGGACTCCATCGCCTAGAAAAAAATTTGGAGAATCGATCGTAATGGGGCGTCAGATGCCGTTAGACCGGATTGTGGGAAAACCGCTGCCGTTCCAGACTCGAGTGGGGCTAAAATCCCTGGGTCTTGCTCTCTTGGCGGGGCTGTTGATGAGCTTGGCCCCTGCACCGCTGAATTACTGGCCGATCGCTTGGATCGCCTTGGCCCCGCTCTGGGTTTTGGCCGTGCAGGGCCGCTGGAAAGTTGCAGCTTTGTGGGGCTTTGCTTACCACGGCATTTCCCTATTTTGGATTACGGGCTTGCATCCGTTGACTTGGTTGGGACTGTCCTGGTTTACCAGTGTGGCGATCGTGACCGTAATCTGGCTGTTCATCACGGGCTGGGGCGTGGCGACGGTACTGGCCTGGGCGTGGACAATGGCCTGGATGGGGCGACGGCAGTTTCCTACGGGTGTTCGAGTTTTGGCAGGGACAGCCCTCTGGTGTGCCCTAGAAACGCTACGGAACCACAGCCCCCTCGATTGGACGACCTTGGCCTATACCCAGAGTCCCGGCAATCCTGTGATTCTGCACTTAGGGCAACTGGCGGGGCCGATGGCCGTGACCGCTGCGATCGTGGCCGTAAATGGGTTACTAGCCGAAGCGTGGTTAGCGGGCAAACCTCAAACGGGAATCCCTTGGCCTGCGGGCAGTTCCCTAAAAAGCTCTCTAAAAGCTCTAAAAGGTGTCCTAGGCAATCACTTACCCCCCAGCCAAAAAGCTAAGCTCCTGCGCGCGATCGGGCTTCTCCTCGTCAGCCACGCGATCGGCCTTTGGCTGTATTGGCAACCCTTGGGGACGTCACCTGCAACTGCTTTGAGCGTAGGATTGATTCAAGGCAACGTACCCACTCGGATCAAACTATCCCGGCAAGGTATTCAACAAGCGTTGCACAATTATTCTCTGGGATACCGGATTTTAGCCGATCAAGGGGCTAATCTGATCGTCACGTCGGAAGCTGCGATGCCCTTTGAATGGCAAGACCGATCCCCGACTGTTTTGGATCAAGTGCTGGCCGATCGGCAAGTTCCCTTGGTGCTCGGTTCCTTTGGCCAGCGGGGCGATCGGACGACCCAAGCAATGCTCATGCTGAATTCCCAAGGACAAATCCAGAGCCAGTACGACAAGGTGAAAGTCGTGCCCTTGGGAGAATCCTTGCCCTTTGAAGAGATACTGGGAAAATTTATCGGTCGTCTCTCACCGATTAAAAGTTATCTACTGGCTGGAGCCACCCATCAACGGTTTGTCACGCCCTTTGGCAATGCCGCAATCGGGATTTGCTATGAGTCAGCCTTTCCAGAACTCTTTCGGGATCAGGTTCAGGGGGGAGCGCAGTTTTTAATTACAGCGTCCAACCTGGATCCCTATAGTTCCGTCCTCATGGCACAACACCAAGCCCACGATCTGATGCGGGCGATCGAAACCGATCGCTGGATTGTGCGGGCGACAAATACGGGCTACTCCGGCATCATCAATCCCCATGGTCAGATTCTTTGGCGATCGGCAGCCCATGAATTTACCGTGCATCGGGCAACAATCCATCGCCGCCAAACGCAAACCCTCTACACCCGTTGGGGCAATTGGCTCACACCTGTTTTACTGATTTTGAGTAGTATTTGGATTCTGCGGCAGCTGAAATTTAGCCCGATGCCATTCCAGTCATCTAACCATTCTTCGAATTAATTTTGCTTGAAAGATTATGCAATGGACGTGGGCACAATGATCAAGTAATCGCAGTGCCCCCCTCGCAAGCCAATTGTTTGAATTAAATTAGCTTTGCATTCTCAAGACCGATCGAGGGGAGGATGGATGGAGAGGGGGAAGCGATCGTCTACCCAGCGATCTAAATCTGCAATCTGCGATCGAATTAACCGATCCCACTCTTGGATTTTCTGTTCATCGCGGCTTTTTTGCTTTGCGGCCCAAGAGAATTTTAAGCCCATTGGCCATTTCCGAGTTTTCATATACCTATCCCTCTAGCCACGATCGTGCCACTCAAGGTGTCTTGGGCAGACCTTATTGTTGGCAAGAGATAACTTGGACTACTCAGAAAGATGACCGATTTATTTCAGCGACTCGACCGAGGCGTCTTCCCAAACCATTGGAGACCAATGGGGAGACGAAAACCGGGTCAAATCCATCACATTGCGTTCGATCGTGGCACAGAAGTTTTCTAAGGGCAGGTCATTGGCATCCTTGCCAAAGGGATTTTCAATTTCGAGCCCAATTTCTTCAATCCCCAGCAGCGTAAAACTGATGATGATGACCACTGGAGCCACTAGCCAGCCCAAGTCTTTGACCATCTGGAACGGTAGCACCAGACAGTAAATCAAGAGGAGCTGCTTCAGGTGAATCGCATAGGCCAGAGGCATGGGAGTTTTTAGGATGCGTTCACACCCGCTCAGTGCCCCTACCAAATTATCGAGGTGCCCCGTCATCACATTCAGGCGATGCTCATTCAGGTGGCCCTTTTGATATTGGGTCTGGAGGTAGCCACCTAGCCAAAAGGTAATTTCCAGGGGCACATTGTCACTACTGCCCATCATTTCCAGTTGTTCCTGCAAGAGATAGGGCGCTAAGGCCATTCCCATAGGTTCTTGGCGCAGGTGTTGCCGAGTGGCGATCGCGAAGGCCGGTAGGAGCTGGAGCGCGGCAATTTTTTCCTGGCGATCGACCTTACTATGCTCCTCTACACCCACCCAAATGTGGCGAGCTAGGTTACGGGTACTGATGATGATCGTTCCCCAGCACTTGCGGCCTTCCCAGAAGCGATCGTAGGCGGTATTTGTCCGAAAAACGAGGAGTAACCCTAGCACAATGCTGGGAATCAGGCTGTCTCTCAAGGGGAGTGCAATGGGTTTAAAGTCCTGATAAATCCAGGCAACCATCAAAGCCACGAATCCACACAGCAGCGATCGGGGCAACACCAACGGCAACACCGATCCGCGCCATTGAAAAACAACTTTAAACCAGCGCTTGTTGGACATAAGCAGTATTCAGGGGAAACAAAACGGACTCAAGGCAAATAACTATCGCTTGTAACTAGCGCCGCACCTTTCCAGTAAAGCCAGCGGCTTTGAACTGTTCCAACTTAAGAGGCTCGGGTTGACTTTCTGGCACAGAGACGCGAATCTCGAACTCACTAATTCCCGGCGGAAATTCATCGACCGATCCCAAACGGGCACGGTTGCGCAGGATTGCATCGCCATTGGCATCATAAATGCGACCGAAGACATCCGCGTTGACAACCGTTTTGCCAGAGGTGTTGTTGGCCTTGCCTGTGATGATGAAGCAGTTGGCGGGGCGTGCCACTCCGCCACTCGTGATGGCTCCTTCTGACTGATCCGGCGGGCAGACATGGTAGGTCAAATCGGATAGCGCCACCTGGGTCAAGGCCCAGGCACTGGGAGCAACGAAGGTTAAGAGGCCCCAAAATAGTAAGGCACAACCCGCAATGAGCAGCGATCGCAGTTTCATATATCTCCCTCTCCAATGAAACCCAACGATGTAATCTAGAAACGATGTCACAGGGAAATGTGATGAGAGCAACAGCAAGATTCCCCATTGGGATCAAGGCTAGAACTCATCGCAATCTCTTGCAATCCGGTGTTAGCGGAGACTTCAGGCAAGTTCATCCTAAGCTTACCCTGAAACAAGAAGGATGCAGAGGATTGACTCGGGCGGCGACGCCTAGGACAGGCCCTAACCCGTCCGATTAGCCGTCCCAGTAGGCATCACGCCGTTTCGATTCCTTTCTACTGCGATCCATTCACTGGTTACGATGAGAAACAAAATATTGAGAGCATTGGTGACGCCATGGGTACTGGGATAAATTTTGGAACAAATCCCCCAATTAAGTTTGGGACGGATGGCTGGCGCGGCATTATTGCTGACGATTTCACCTTCAGCAATGTCTGTAAAGTGACCCGTGCGATCGCAACCTATTTGGAAAAGGCTTACTCGAAGGATCGACCCGTTCTGGTTTGCTATGATCCCCGGTTTTTGGCCGATCAGTTTGCCTACACTTCGGCAAATGTACTGGCGGATCTGGGTTGGACGGTAAAAATTGTCGATCGCGATTGCCCAACGCCGGTCATTGCCTACAACGCCAAGCACCTCAACTCGGCGGGAGCCTTGATGTTTACCGCTAGCCACAACCCAGCGCCCTACTGCGGTATCAAGTACATCCCCGACTACGCAGGCCCAGCGACGACGGACATTACCGACACGATCGTTGCAGCGTTAGACACTGCCTCCGATGCACCTCCCACGGGCAAAAATAGCGGCCAAATTTCGACCTTTGACCCCAAACCGGATTACCTGGCCTTCCTGTACTCGATTCTCGATGTAGAACGGATCCGGAGTGCCAAACTAAAGGTGAAGTACGATGCCCTCTACTCCACCTCGCGGGGCTATTTGGATGAAGTCCTGCAACACTGCGGCTGTGATGTGGAGTCCTTCCATACCCATCGCGATGTGCTATTCGGGGGTGGTATGCCGGAACCCAAGCCGGAACTGCTGGGCGAACTCATAGCCGCCGTCAAGCAAGACCAAGCGGACTTAGGCTTAGCGACGGATGGTGACAGCGATCGCTTTGGTGTGATTGACGAGCAGGGCAATTACCTAACGCCGAATACGATTTTGCTGCTGCTGGCTCGCCACTTGATGAAAAACAAGGGCAAAAAAGGCGCGATCGTGCGAACTGTCGCCACCACCCACCTCTTGGATAACTTAGCCAACAAGTACGGTTTGGAATTGATCGAAACCGCAGTGGGCTTTAAGTATGTGGGTCAGCAAATGCGGGAAACCACCGTTCTGATCGGTGGGGAAGAGTCCGGCGGGTTGAGTGTGATCGGCCACATTCCTGAAAAGGATGGCATTCTGGCAGACATGCTGGTGGCGGAAGCGATCGCCTACGAAGGCAAAGCCCTTAGCCAACTGGTGGCTGAAGCGATCGCTGATGCCGATGGCCCTTTGTACAACAACCGTCTGGATCTGCACTTGACCAATGAGCACAAGGAAGCTGTGCTGAAAGCCTTCACAGCCAATCCCCCTAGTGAAGTGGCTGGCGTTGCAGTGAAGGAAGTTGGTCGCAAAGATGGCATCAAGCTTTACCTGTCTGAAGGTAGTTGGGTACTGCTACGGCCCTCCGGAACCGAGCCACTGATTCGGGTGTATCTGGAAACCAACAGTGCCGAAAAGCTGACGCAAATGGGCCAATTTATGGAAAATCTGATCCATCAGATCAAGCCTTAAACCAGGTCTTGGCCAGTTTATTCTTGGCTAATCCTAGTTCTTGGCTAGTCTATTCTTAGTTAGTTCATTGTCGGTAAACCTATCTATCGCCTAGGATACGAGGGACGTTCAGATTGAGCGTCCCTTCGCTGTGATTGTGACCAATGCTGTTGCCGTTTTTTATGGTCAGAGGAAATCGATGAAACCCACCATGCGACAAACCATAACTGCACTCCTCAGCACGATCGTGGCCCTGTGGACGATCGTCATTGCGGTGATTGCCTTACAAAACGCTGAACCCGTTTCCCTAAAGTTTTTAGGGTTGGAATCGATCCAAATGCCCTTTGGATTTGTCTTTGCGCTCATGGTGGCGATCGGCATGGTGGGCACAGCTTTGCTCTGGCCTTGGTGGATCAGTGGACCATGGCTGCCAAAATCCTGGAATGCTACCAAAAAATCCCGGCGGTTTCCCTAGGTTCTAGCCGTTTTTCCCAGGGCGATCGCGTCATACCAACGACATCAATCTAAAACGAGTCTGACAAACTCAAGCCCTATAGTGATGCGCAAACCAATGAAAGGCGGCAAGGGGACTCGGTGCTTTCCTACGACTTTCGGTGGGAATGACCTTGAACTTCCCTGTAGCAAACTCCGTGCCATTACCAATGTTTATGCATCTCAAGCCCATCTTGATTGGAGCCACCACCGCAGTGCTGAGTGTGATGGGTGTGGGGAGTTGGTATGTCTTTATCGCCGGAGCCCCTCAATTGGATCCTCCAGCCGCAGAGGTGAACACCAATCTGACCTTCAAGGTTGAGTCTGTCATGAGTCGATCGCTCGGCCAATTACGGAAGTATGGTGTTGTTTTACCACCGGGCTATGATTCCAAGCAAAAAACGGCCTACCCCGTCATCATCTTGCTCCACGGCGGCCACGGAACGGAACGGGACTACGAAGATAAAGCTCGTTTAACCTCAGTTCTACATGATCTATATAGCCAGAAGAAACTGCCTCCGTCGATCGTCATAACGCCCGATGGCAACGATTTGCGGGGCAGTAGTGCGCTATGGGATCCGCAATATATTGATGGCAAACACGGCAAAGTTGCCACATTTCTGGGCCAGGAATTGGTTCATATCGTGCAATCCCGCTATCACACGCTGAAAGATTCGCAGTTCTGGGCGATCGGAGGATTATCCTCCGGGGGATGGGGCGCATTGAATATTGGGCTGCATTACCCGCAGCAATTTCGCACGCTGTTTAGCCACACGGGCTACTTCGTTGATAAAAGTGGCCCGAACAACAGCCCCCAGAAGTTCATCCAAACCCTCCCTGAAGACCTCCGTTCCCAACTTAAGATTTACCTAGATGCAGGAGAAAGTGACCATAAGTATTTGGAAGCAACCCGATCGTTTCACGAAACTCTTGATCAACTAAGAATCGACAACACCTTTAATGTTTTTCCCGGTGGCCATGGCATTGTCGGGCCAGATGTGGGTTGGAACTATTGGCACAAGCACCTGATAGATTCTCTGAGCTTCGTTGGGCAACAGTTCAAGACAGCATTAGCCGAAAAAGCAGTCTCGCCCGTTACGCCTGCTGCTTCAACGCCCCCTGTACCATCTAAGTCCCCTTCCCCATCTAAAAAGTCCGCCAATCTTTCTAACCATGCCGAAATCACTGCGCTCCATCGTTAAGCTAGCCCGAACACACTCGTTGGGCCTATGGACAGCAGCTGGGCTCACCAGTGCGATGGGGATCGTTAATCTGTTATCGGCAATTTACCCCAGTCTGCCCGATCGGCGAGGACTATTAGAGGCTTTTTTTCCGTTTTACCTACGATCGGGAAGTCGGATTTTTGCTGCTTTAGCGGGGTTTATGTTGCTGACCCTAGCAGCGAATCTACTGCGGCGTAAACGATTGGCCTGGGGACTGACGATCGGTTTTCTGATGATTTCTATCGTGAGTCACCTAATCAAGGGGCTAGATTTTGAAGAATGCATTCTAGCAATGGTGCTATTGGTGCAATTAGTCGCGATGCGATCGAGCTTTACAGCACAGTCCGATCGCCCCTCGATCGCCCAAGGCATCCGCATCCTACTACTATCGCTGCTGTTCACTCTGGCCTACGGGACGGTGGGATTTTATGTGTTGGATGGTCACTTTAAGATCAATGATCAACCTACGAATTTTGGCTGGATCCAGGCAATTCTACAAACCCTGGCTATGTTTTTGACTGAGGATAATGCAGGACTTCAGCCAACGGGTCGCTATGCTGAGCATTTTGCTAATTCGATCTATGTGATTGGTGCAGGCACTCTAGGCTATGCCTTTTTGATGCTCTTGCGTCCCGTCTTACTGAAAGCAAATCCAGCCTTAGCTCAGGAAAGACACCGGGCTCGACAGATCATTGATGCCCATGGTCAAACGTCCTTAGCAAGGCTCGCACTTCTACCGGACAAAGCCTATTATTTCAGTCCCACTGGACAAAGTGTGATTGCCTACGTGCCCAAGGGCCATGCCGCGATCGCCCTAGGGGATCCGATCGGTCCAGAAGCCGATCGGGAGGAAACTATCCTCAGTTTTTGGGAATTTTGTCGGCGTAATGATTGGTTTCCCGTCTTTTACGAAGTGTTACCGCAACAGTTACCGCTCTACCAGCGCCTAGGCTTGCAATCTCTACAAATTGGGGAAGAGGCAATCGTCCATTTACCGACCTTTAGCCTCAGCGGCAAAGCCAACCAAAATTTACGCACGGCGGTTAATCGGCTGACTAAAACAGGGCACCGCTTTGCCATTTATGAACCACCGATCGCCGATAGCTTGCTGCAACAGCTTAAGGTCGTGAGCGATGAGTGGTTACGCCATAAAAATGGCTCGGAAAAACGCTTCTCGATCGCTTGGTTTGACGTGGAACACCTGCGTCCCTGCTATATCGGTACGGTTTACAGCCGCAACGGAGAAATTATCGCTTTTGTCAATTTACTGTCCGGCTACCATGCCTCCGAAGTCACCGTGGATCTGATGCGCCATCGAGCTGAGGTGGAAAATGGCACAATGGAGTTTCTGTTCGTTTCTTTAATTCAGCATTTTCAGCAATTGGGCTATCAGGGCTTTAGTTTTAGCCTTTCCCCCTTGGCAGGTGTGGGCCAATCCCAGCAATCTCGACAGCTTGAAAAGGGGCTGAATTACTTTTTTGAGCACCTGAATCAGTTTTACAACTTCAAAGGCTTACACCAATTCAAGGACAAGTTTCGGCCTGATTGGAAGCCCCGGTACTTAATTTACCCTAGTCGAAGGCTATTACCCGAAATTGCTGTAGGACTGGTGCGGGTGGATTCCGGCGATCGGCTATTGGATTATTTCAAACCGGGCACCTAAGTTTTTACTCCAACAGTTTCTGCTCAAAAAGTTTTTACTCCAAATTTCTAGCCCGGTTAAGCAGTCTTTAGCTCAGTTAAGAAATCAAGCGTTTCATGAACTTTTACATTACTGATTAAACTTTCTTTTCAAGCCCCTAAACATTGATTGCAAACCTCCATGATCCCCTCAAAAATCTGATAACTTCTCATAATCAAACCTATCCAGATTAAGGATGACAACTATGCAATCTCCCCGCAAGCACCTGGGTCAGTCGATCGGATTAGGCGTTTTATTGGCGATGGCGAGTGTGGGTGTGTTGTGGACGGTTGCATCTTTTTAATCCAAACTGTCACTCACAAGGCTCTGTGTTCTTCGAAATGCCCCTTGAAGGCATACCTTTCTGCAACATGTCTGCGTGGAACTCTCAAATTACAAAGGCAAGGACTAAGATGTTCCTTGCCTTTTTCTGCAACAAATTTTAGCTAGGTTTGCTTGATCAAAACGGACTCAAGCGGAATTTTAAAATCTGAAAGGGCCTGAAGCACCCAAGCCTATTTCTTTTATGGCTCACACTTTTGTGTCTAGCCCTTAATTAGGTGGCTTATTGAGTCTTTGTTGGAACCCTAAACTGCCTATAATTTAGGGCCAGTAATTTAAGGCCAGCTAGATTAGGCATGACTGACTTGGTAGAACCGCCTAACGATGATCCCTGACTTTACGCTCTAAATCTGACCCAGTCACCCAAATTTAAATCGCTATCAATAATTTAAATCGCTACCAATCCTTGGCCTCTAACTCATCCCTAAACTCGTTGAGTTAAGCTCAATCCATGGGAATCAGTCCCGCAGGTATTTAAAAGATGGTACTGATTACTCAACTGTCGCACTTGTTGCGATTCTTCAGGACTAGGTTTCCAAGGTTTAGGATTTCCATAGGCATAGTACGTTTCTACACCATCGATCCCCACTTTGACCGCAGCCAGAATTAACTCCTCATGGGAGCGCCGATAGCGAGCTGGGTGGGCCAACACAGCAACTCCGCCACTTTGGTGAATGGCTGAAATCACATGATGGGCCTCTGCGTCTTCTCCTCGAGGGGCTGTTCCCGTCAAATAATCAGCGATCGCGGCGTGGAAGGGGTCAAAGGCATACCCCAAGATATGAACTTCCACATCCAACAGACGGGAAGTAATTTCCGTGCCTGTCCAGAGATGGGGGGTGATTTTCCCCGTATTATTCGGCTGCTGCTGCCACTCTTCAAAAAAGCGCTTGGCGGCATAGAATCCAGAAATTTGGTGGTGATCGGTAATCGCAAAACCTGCTAACCCAATCTCGAGAGCTTGTTCAGCCAAAATATCTGGCCGAAGTTGCCCATCGGAGTGGGTCGTATGCATGTGGAAATTGTAGGTATAGGGACAACTATCAGCGTTAACTGAAGCGAAGACTTGACGAAGGGCTGCCAGATCCTGTGCTGCTGGCTTCTCGCTAGTCGAAGTCTGCGGAAGAACAACCGCCATGAGGTGCCTCAAAATGGTGTGTTTGGCGTAACAACGTTACCTAACTTTACTTTAGTCTACGCTTTTACAATCGTGGCGAGATGAGCATTTTTGCTTTTCTATAGTTGTATTTTGTTTTCACTATCAGTGCATTTATCCTAAGGAGGAATGCATCAATGCACTGAACAACGGGCTGCTCTTGGGAAGCTGGCTATCTCAGATAGTGGGTTCGATGCTGCTGGGAGTTAATTTCCCTTTGGTTTAACTAAGCCATGCTCTAGGGCAAATCGAACCAATTCTGTTCGGCTATTTGTCCCCGTCTTAGTAAACAAGCGACTGACATACTTTTCAACATTCCGCACACTGGTGTCTAATCGTCGGGCAATTTCCTTATTCATGAGCCCATCGACAACCAGTTCCAAAACACTTTGCTCTCGGGGTGTGAAATCAATGTTAATGGGTGCAGCGGTGGTCTGTAGGGTGCCTTTTTGAGTCAGAAGGGCTTTAATTTCCTTGATTTGACGGGCCAGTTCCGCTACATCGGGATTTTCGATATCTCCCGATCCGGCTTGGGCAGCTTTTTGGCGAGCCAAAATATTTTTGACGATCGCCACAAGTTCATCAGGATCAAAAGGCTTCGGTAGGTAGGCATCACAGCCCGCATCGTAGCCCTGGATGCGATCGTTGGTCATGCCCCGCGCTGTCAGGAAAATCACAGGCAAGGACTGGAAGCGCGGATCATCTCGCAAGCGTTTCAGCAGTTGGTACCCATCCACTTGGGGCATCATGATGTCGCTAATCACCAAATCCGGCAGAATCCGCTGAGCGACTTCCCAGCCTTCATCGCCATTGGTTGCCGTATGAACGGTAAAGCCACTGTCTTCTAGGTAGGCTTGAACGGCTTCCCGTAGCCCCGGTTCATCGTCTACCAATAGAAGTTGCTCTGCCATGATGATCCCTCTCCCTGTTCAGTGCTTCTTAATTTCTTAATGTACTTGAGTTCTACAACGGTTGACGACTTTACCGTCCATCTGGGGCATGGCTGCGGCGAACCTCTAACCATTCCTGGAGGATCAACGCGGCGGCTTTACGATCGATTAAGCCCTTATTCCGCGAGGGTTGAATATTTTCCGCTTGCAGCAACTGTTCTGCGGCAAAACTGGTTAACCGTTCATCCACCCATTCAATCGGCAGATTCAGCGCCTTAGACAGCGCTTTAGCAAATTTTTGGGTTTGTTTGGCTTGAGCCCCGATCGTCCCATCCATTTGGTAAGGCAAACCAACCACTAACACTTGAACCGATCGTTCCTGGACTAAAGCTTGCAAAATTCTGACCACATAGTCAAAAGATTTGCGTTCGATCGTCATCAAGCCCGTTGCCGCCATCCCCAAACCATCGCATCCCGCAACGCCAATCCGCTTTTTACCCACGTCCAAACCGAGGGCGGAAATTTTGTTCAAAACCTCTGATCCCACCTGCATCAACCTCTTCCTAACAGCAGGGATCGCCGTGATCATGGGGCGGGAAAAAGTCTTGGGTTTGACTCTCAGCCGTTGTGGAAGCGTCCTTGGCGGGGCGATGCTCCTTGACTGACCAATGGTTAGGCCGCTTCGCTTCGATCGTAATGCGTCCAGGAACGGGCTTGCGCACAGGTTGCAAGCCAGGAATTACATCGGCCAACTGAAGCCCTTCCAACGCCGGAGCCTGCCGAGTTTCCCGCAGCTTGTGCCACACGGAGCGAGACATAAGTAACGTATGGGCAATCCGCTCTGCTCCAATGCGCTCTAGGTACGCTTCCCGCTCAGGATGGTAATCCGCCGATAGAATTTCTAAGTTCTGGGAGGGCACCTCTTGGACAATCCGTGCCATTTGAGCCATTACTTCGGGATAGAGCCAGGTATAGGCTGGATGCACCGTTAACTGGGCAGTGTGGGAACGGGAGCCATCTCGGCACAGTTGCAGTTGGAAGTAGGCGATCGCGACTTTGCGCTGGGGTTCAAAGACATAGCCGCTAATGGCTTCAGTATTGGTTACCCACTGCTGGATTAACCGCACCAGAGATCCTAATAAGCTGGTTTTGAAGTCTTGGGGATGGCGATCGAACACTTGGCGCACCAAGGGCGGCATCGCCATATTATCCAACTGGTAAAGCAAATGAGCATCAGCGTTGCTCACGGGCAAAAGATTGGGTAAATCAGGCTCTCGCTCTGCCAATTCCTGGAGTTGGGTGGCTGAAATTTGCCAATAGGTCACTTGGGCCACGGGCTGAAAACCATTGTGGCGGTAGAGACTCAGCCCCAACTCATCATTAACGTCCAGTTCTAGAATCCAAGTCCGTGCTTGCAGAATCGTTTCAAAGCAATAGCGCAGCAGCAGGGAACCCACTTCATTGCGGGTCAGCACTGCACTGCTAGAGACGGTCGGGGAGACTGTGCTGGTTTCCTCAGCCTTTTGGTTCACCGTCTCAGAACTGCTGCGATCGGCGGACTGAACGATCGTAGACTCCATCGCCACCCGATCGACGCGCCAGGTTGTCCCAGCATGGTTAAAAGGTGAGACCTTAATGATTCCTTTCACCCGTTGCTCGACCTCTGCCACATAGGCCGACAGTGCGTGGCGCAGCGGATTGGGGAACCAACTCAGAAATTTGAGCAGGCCATACCATCGACTTAGTGAAATGGTTTGTCCCCGCACCATAGAGGCAGCAGGATCTAACTCGTCATGCTCTTGCATTAACCGATCGACGGTATCTACGTCACGGTAGTGCAGGGGACGGATGGACAGGTTGGGTGTCTGCCGAAAAGCTCGCATCATGGGAAGCCATCCTAGATCCTTAGGGTGAGGGAGTGGGTGCTGGCACAGCACGACCGGAAGTCGCGGCGGTCGGACGGATCAAAACCAAGGGGGTTTGCTCATTGGCGTTACCTGCCGGGTTGGTAATCAACGCCTGGGTGAGAAATTTTTCAGATACGTCCGAAGTCGATGCTAATATCTTAACCCGCCGTAAATCATTCACGTCTACCACGGCGGCGGAAAGCCCAGTTTCCCGTTGAATACGATCGCACAAGCCCTGCGGATCGGCGGGGCCAAGAACGACAAATTTATCGTAGGGCGGAATTGTACCCGTCACATCATCAATCAAATTGGCCTGTTCTCCAGCTAAACGGTAGAACATTCCATCAACATGGAGCGGTTTGGAAATCGATCGCGGCAGCAATTTGAATGGAATGCTGACCACAAAGGCAAAGAAGACGCGGGGGGCTCCAGCAATGTCAATCAAGGTTTGCAACCCACAGGCTGTTGCCAAACTGGATGTGCGATCGAACATGTAGCACAAGCGCTTGGCTAACCAACCGGGTTGAATTTCGGTGTAGTGACGGTAGCGCCCCTGCATGATGGCAACAGGCGACTCGCCCAAGGTCACGACATCTCCCGGTTGGGCATGGGGCACCACGTAGCGTTTGACCACTTCAACCGGATCATCCAAGCTGCTGAGCAGGTGGGTTTTGACAGGTAGCAGTTCTGCATTGTCTGCCGATCGCCAATGCTTGAACCCAGTAGCGTCGGGAAATTTCAGGGGCACTACAATATGCTTGGTGCGTGGGATGCGCCCCTCGGGGCCATAGGTCATAAAGTGAACCTTGAGCCACACAGATTGCAAGCTGGCTAAATTCTCGCCACTGATTTCCACCTGCACTTCAATCGGTTCCCGTTTACCAACCTCAACGATGTCACTTTCCCAATAGCCATCATCGCGGGGGTCAATATCGGGAAATCGAGAGACGATCCGAGTTTTGACTTGATGATTCTCTACGGTGTCCTTGGATAGAAGCCTCGCCTCTGCCCAAATTTCCGGCACCATAACATCCAGCCGTTGGGTTTGGTTGACAAATTCCAAGTCCCCAATCAATAGGATGCGATCGGCCTCTGCAACCTCTAGCCCCCATTTGCCTGCCGTCAACTCTAAGCGATTACCAGCCCGTCGCCGATATTGGAAGTCCAGTCCGATCGCGGCCAACCCAAAAATCCCTAGAACCGCCAGAAGAAGCTTGAGAATCACAATTCCCTCAACCTGCCCAATACACTTGGATAAATGCAATTAAATCAATGCAATGCCTGAAGATTATGCCTTAAAACGATGGCTTTACTTACATCGTTTCTGGAGTCACGTGCTTTCTGGAGTCACATGCTTTCTAGCGTTAGGTCGATCGCGACTAGGCCGGCTATAGCCGAGCTGCACACAAGGCTGCCCCAATCAAACCCACTTCAGGATTGACCACCACATGAATGGGAATTCTTTCTAATAAATGACTCATGCGGCCTTTATGGGCAAAAGCTCGTAGGAAGTGGCCGGATTGCATCAGGGGTAAAATTTTGGCGGCAATTCCTCCGGCAATATACAAGCCACCATAGGGCAATAATTTCAACGCTAAATTTCCTGCCTCGGAACCATAGGCTTCCACAAATAGTTGCAAAGCTTGCTGGCACAGACGATCGTTACCTTCTAGGGCTGCGGTGCCAATCACACTACCGGGGTCCACTGTTTTTTCAGGCTGTCCTGCCTCTGCTTCCCACTGGCGAATCGCATTGGCAATTTCTGGCGTTTCGGTGGCGTAGTTACGATCGCGCAGGAATTGGTAAATCGACACAATGCCTTGCCCCGAGACCACCCGTTCTACGGAGATGCGATCGATGTTGAACCGATCGATTAAATAGCGCGAAAGTTGATATTCAATCTCATTACGCGGCGCAAAATCTACATGGCCACCCTCAGAGCTAAACACCTGATAGCCCGTATCGCTGTGGATCAAAAAGCCTTGGCCTAAGCCGGTGCCTGCGCCAATGACGGCGATCGGAGCCGTACTTTCCGATTCTCCAACCTGTAAGGTACATAGGTCTTGATCCTGGAGCCCCAAGACCCCGTAGCCCACCGCCGCGAAGTCGTTGATTAGTGACACTTTAGGGATATTCAGTTCCTCAGCCAAGCGATCGGCATCCAATAACCAGCCTAAGTTAGTGAGCTTCGACATATTGTTGACCACCGGCCCCGCGATCCCAAAACAGGCTTTAGTAGGTGCGAGAAGCCGACCGACCTGGGTTTGTGCTGCGTCTAGAAAAGTCGTCACAATGGGCACGAGATCGGGATATTCTCCACTGAGATATCGCATTTCATAGACGGTCTCCCAATCTGCATCCGAGACTAGATCCACTAGTCGCAGAATGGTTTTTGTCCCGCCAATATCGCCAGCCAGAAGGAGAGTCATGGAAAAGATGCCTAATGAATCGCATCGTCATTGTACTAAGGCTGCAACGCACTAAGGCTGAACGGTTGCCCAAACAAATAATTTTTGCAGTGTGAAACAACTCAACAGAACCCTAGAGAGGCTGAAAAGGATAACCTGACTCCTCTTTCAGCCAGCCTCAAACTGAAGTAAAATTTTTAACTCCCAGCCTTGCTCAAAGCCATTACACGTTCTATGGATCGCGCGATTTCTGACCTTCGTAAAGACTATACGTTTCAAGCGCTGAATGAAGCGGATGTCAACCCTAATCCCTTTGAGCAATTCCGCATTTGGTTTGACCAAGCCCTAGCAGCCCAGTTGCTAGAACCCAATGCCATGACGATCGCCACCGCCAGCCCCGATGGCATTCCCTCGGCTCGGATTGTGCTGCTGAAGGGGTTTGATGAACGGGGGTTTGTCTTTTTCACCAACTACAACAGTCACAAGGGCCAAGAACTCCAAGCCAATCCCCACGCCGCGATCGTCTTTCTTTGGCGGGAGTTGGAACGACAAGTCCGGATTCAAGGAACCGTAGAAAAGGTCGAAGCTGCCGAATCAGATGCCTATTTCCACAGTCGTCCCTTGGGCAGTCGATTAGGCGCTTGGGCTTCGGATCAAAGCGTAGTGATCCCCGATCGCGATGTCTTGGAAGATAAACTCAAGCAGCTAGAAGCTAGCTATCCAGATGGAGAAATTCCGCGCCCCGACCACTGGGAGGCTTTCGGGTTAACCAACGGTCATGGAATTTTGGCAGGGACGATCGAATCGTTTGCACGATCGTTTACGCTACCGAAAACTAGGTGACCCAGGAGACAAGATTTGGCAAATCGATCGCCTAGCTCCGTAAAACATCGATGCGAACGATATATGTGACCGATATATGTGTATGTGACCGATACATGCGACCGATACAATAGTGCCAAGCGTCAGTACCAAGCAGAAGCTAGTGCAAAATCTAGTCCAGCATCGTTCAGCGTATTTGCTTAGTCGCCCATCTTCTGCCCACCCTATCCGCCCCCAGCCTTCATGTCCATTGATTTTGGCCCGTTTTTATTCACGATCGATCCCAATGCCATTGCGGCCACGGGATTGTGGTCGTTAGGACTCTATCTGGGATTTTCACCTGTTGCCGGATGGATAACCGATCAACTCTCCACTTGGATGAGCTATGTCGATCGATCGCTCTACAGTTCTGCCCAGGAATACGAACGAACTCGCCCAGCCCGTGAGGCCCAAAATACCTTTTACGGATCTTTGCTAAGCATCATTCCATTTTTTATCTTGGGTGCCCTGTGCAACTATGGGGTAGAACGTGGCCTCGGGAAGAATTGGGCAATTAGTGTGGCGCTACTCGTCTGTGTGGGCTGTGGAGTCTATGAACTAGGGCGACGAGATGGCAAGGCCGATCGGGATGATTCGGATGATTAAGTTGATCCATGCGATTCCCTATTCATCAACGCCTTTTCTCATACCGCACTCTTTCTAATCCTGCATCTGACACTGATACAGGATCTGATGGGTCAATGCTCTATTAAGTTGAACGATCCATCTGAGACAACTCTTCTTGAACAATTTGCGCGACTTTTTTAGCCGCTCCCGGTGCGCCTCGAACTTGGCGCAGGGCTTCTCGCATCGCTTCTAACTGTTCGGGATGGGCTAGATAGTTGAGAATGCGATCGGCCACCATTTGGGGCGTCAAATGCCCGACCATCTCCGGGACAATCTCTCGCTTTGCCCAAATATTCGGCCAAGCCAGTAAGCCCAAGCGTTTAAGCGCCAGGGTATTAATGACTTTGGCAAACAGCGTACCCACCCCCGGCAAGTTAGCCAAGAGTCCTAGAATGCCATCCCACGATCGCATCGCATCCAGTTGGTTCGTAGGCAGCACCACCAGCATCGGAATGCCCAAAGCCCCTAGCTCTGCAGTATTGGCCCCCACTGTTGTCAAGCAGAGATCGCATTGGCGTAGCAGCGAATGGTGAGGGGTTCGAGGGCCATCATCCCCCTCAGTCCACAGCTCAATCTCAACCCCCCGGTCAGTCTTCAGATAGGAGATTTCTGGTGTAACTGACGTTTTAGGGGTAACTACTGATTTTTCAGGGGGGACTACTGATTTTTCAGAGGGGACTAAAGTGGCCGCAGCCCCGCTCACTAACTGAGCAATGGGATTTTGTGCTGGATCGGCATACTTGGCCATCGTTGCAAGATCCAATGACGGGGCAACAGGAATCACAAATCGGGTGTTTGGATAGACCTCAGCAACTCGTTCGGCCACCGCACAAAACAAGGGAACACCTTGACTTAACTTGGCAGGCTTGGATCCTGGCAATAACCCCATGGTGGGTCGGGAGGCGATCGCAATAGGTCGATCGTTGAGTTCTACATCCGTCATAAGATCGCCCACCACCACACATTTCTGCTGCTCTGTTGGCTTGAGGTCAGCAATGACTGAAGGTTGCATGACGGCAAAACGATCGATCCATTGCACCCACCGCACTTCCCATTCAGCGTAGACAACTGTGCGATACCCAAGCCGTTTAGCCAACAGAACCGGGAAGAGTTGATCGCCTCCCAGAAAAAGAATGACGCCGCGATCGCGCCAGTCCCAAGCATCCACCGTTTTACCCCACAGCAGAAAAGGAAAAAAGTATTCTGCCGCCTGCACCCGATCGACCTCAGGATAGCTCCGGGCAATCTCTGCCTCTCGGCCACTGGCATTGGGACAGGGTGACAGCACTACCGAAATGCGCAGTTGGTCAACAGTCTCGCCAAACTGCAATCGTAACGCTTTGACCACAGGACGCACCCAAGTGCTCAATTCCCCCGGCCCATTGGACAAAATTAGGACATCCCAACGATCGCCATGCTCACTGCAAGGCTGCGAGGAATGGGGGTAGATCGGATTGTGCATTTCGCTCTGCTTCACTAGGTATCTCTGTACTTTCTATAATTTCTATCTCTGTAATTTATTAAGCGACTTATCAGTCTTTTATCCAGTGTGAAGCCAAGCCCCCCAAAAGAGAAGAAATTTGGTATTTGCTGGGCAGCATCCATTCCTAGGAAGACCCTACACTGCAAGACCTTCAAGCCTTTGAGCCGTCCAAAACGGGATCCTAGCTCCACGATATATTAACGATCAAGCTAGAACGATCAACCACTGCTTCGTCCATCGCGCTCACTATGGCCTCTGACGGCCCCTCATCACCATGCCCTCTGACCACCATAGCGTTCTGTTGCTCTCACCACCTGCAACAGACACCCATTCCATAGAACGCTTACTCTATCACTTGGAATGCCCGGTAGCTGTCACCCATTCTGTTAGTCGAGCGATTAATGTTGCAACTACGCATCGTCCTTGTTTACTCATTATTCAAGGCAATGCTCAACAGTGGTCGTTTAACCAGTTACGACGGCTAAGGACGATCGCTGACAAAAGTCGTATTACCCTGCTAGCCTTGGCTGATTCCCATCTCCAGAGCTGGCTTTATCAGGAAGACAATCCAGGCTTTGATGGATTTCTCGTCAATCCTGTCAGTCATGAAATTCTCCAGTCAGTGCTTTGCTCAGCAACTGCTCGTCAGTTATGTCGATAGGAGAGGCCGATGTAGGCCACTAAGGTATAGGCCACTAAGATATAGGCCACTAATAATGCAAGTAACGAATGTAAGCCACTACTGAGGAAGGGCGATCGCTATGGGGCAAACCTTACCAATACGCTAGAACCTTAGTTAACCAGTCAATTGTCAATGATTACTTAGACAAGTAGATGCATTTTGTCATCATTTCAGCTTGTTGCATCGTTAGAATTTACAGTTCGATCGCAGTATCTTTGGGAGAAATCTCGTAATTTCACTGAAATGGCTGAATCTGATCAGCGATTTTCAGCCCCCATTTGGGTGAAATTCTCGACTACTTTAGGAAAGATAGTTCATCAACTGATGAATTTTGAAGTTAAGTCTATGACAGATGTAATCAGCCAAACAGCCTGTCAAGAATGGGTTACAGCCTAATTTGATCAGTGCTGCCCTATCCATTTTGTATCCTAGTAAACTCTTTACAGGAGTTTAGAAAACAGGGTGCAACTTTGGTGAGAAAGGCTACAATCGGAAAAAGATTCCAAGCATTTAGTCATAACCCCTGTATAGCGGCACCTTAATCTGGATGAAATAGTTTTGTATTGTGGTCAGCGTTTTGGGACTTGAGCGATAGTTCGGTATCACTCTCAAATCGTCTCCCGTAACGGTAGAGCGATATTCTAGTGGAGTTGATTTCTAGAAGTTTCTATCTCCGGTCCATGTCATTGATCCCTGACACACAGTTCGGCTGTTAATTACGATTGAGATGTGGTGCTGTTCTTTTAGGATGCTTGAACTTCATCACTCTACGACTTAAGGAGCATGAGGAACGCGGCATGACCCAGGCCAACGACGTACTTGAACTAGAATTTGGTACCGCTGCCGAGGACATGGAGGCAGATGTTGATCTGTACGAGATGGACGAGGAGGATGAAGATGTTGAAGATCTTCCGTTAGATGAAGATGATGAAAAAGCTGGGAAAGGTCGAGCTTCTCGCCGTCGGTCTCAGGCTAAGAAAAAACACTACACGGAAGACTCCATTCGCCTGTACCTTCAGGAAATTGGCCGTATTCGTCTGCTGCGGGCTGACGAGGAAATTGAGCTGGCTCGGAAGATTGCTGATTTGTTGGAACTTGAGCGGACTCACTTCAAGTTAGAAGACAAATTGCAGCGGGAGCCTTCTTTGGAAGAGTGGGCTACGGAAGTCAATATGCCGGTTCCTGCGTTCCGTCGCCGTCTTCACATTGGTCGTCGGGCCAAGGACAAAATGGTGCAATCGAACCTGCGTCTCGTAGTTTCCATTGCTAAAAAGTACATGAACCGTGGGCTGTCCTTCCAGGATTTGATTCAAGAGGGAAGTTTGGGTCTAATTCGCGCCGCTGAAAAGTTTGACCACGAGAAAGGCTATAAGTTCTCAACCTATGCCACTTGGTGGATCCGTCAAGCAATTACACGGGCGATCGCAGATCAATCCCGCACTATCCGGCTTCCGGTTCACTTGTACGAAACCATTTCTCGGATCAAGAAAACGACGAAGCTGCTTTCTCAAGAAATGGGCCGCAAACCCACTGAAGAAGAGATTGCTACTCGGATGGAAATGACAATCGAGAAGCTGCGGTTTATTGCTAAGTCAGCGCAGTTACCGATTTCCTTGGAAACGCCGATCGGGAAAGAAGAAGATTCCCGTCTAGGTGACTTCATTGAATCCGATGGCGAAACCCCAGAAGATCAAGTATCTAAAAACTTGCTTCGGGAAGATTTAGAAGGGGTATTAGCAACACTCAGCCCTCGGGAAAAGGATGTTCTGCGTCTGCGCTATGGCTTGGACGATGGCCGCATGAAGACTTTGGAAGAAATCGGCCAGATTTTCAATGTCACCCGTGAGCGGATTCGCCAAATCGAAGCTAAAGCTTTGCGGAAGTTACGTCATCCCAACCGCAATAGTGTTCTTAAAGAATATATTCGCTAGCTCTCGAGGCTTCCAGGAAGAATCTTGCTTAAGCGATCGCGTTGCTCAGTCGATCGAACGTTTAAGTCAAGCTTCCTGGGATAGAAGTAGCTGAATTATGAGCAACGGCCTCACTCAAGGAGATTAATTACTCCGAGAAAATAACTAAAGACTGAAGAGCGTTTCTCAGGAATGCTCTTTTTTTATGGCCTAACGCAACAAAAAACGGACTACCAATTGGGCAGTCCGCAAAACTTGCTTTTAAGGTTGACCGAGATTCAGAAAAACTTACATCAGACCCAAGAATTCAAGAACGCCTTGACCCGAAACAAATTCAGTAATCAAAGCTGCAACAAAACCAATCATCGCCAACCGACCATTCCACAATTCAGCTTGGGGCGTAAAGCCAAACTTCCAAGCATTCCGATCTTCAACAACGGGGGTTGTTACCTTTTGTGTATCTTGCATGGTTACCACTCCAGGGCGAACTAGCTGTTAGTACCAATGTAAATCATTATTACGAAATATGCCAAAATATTACGATAAAAGTCAGAGTTTGTTAACACTTAATAAGTTAAGTTTATTTTTCTTGAGATTTTTTGTTGGTAAGCCTAGTTGGCAAGACTACTAGATTATAGATAATCCCCTTCTTCATTCACTCCTTAACGCCTCAAACCGCAAGCTTTTGTCGCTAATTCCCTGGGATAGTTAGCCGTTGATCCAGAAGATGCCGTTATCATGGAAAGACGCTTGGTATTTGTAAAGAATCATGTTTGTAAAGAATCATCAATGAATTTTTCCGATTCTGGGTTTGCGAAGTTCAAGGCAACGGTGCAGGACAGAGTGCAAGACACGGTTCGAAGCAAGTTGCTTTTCGGCCATGAGCCATCGCCTGAGTTACTGGCGATTCTGCTGGTCTATTTTGTTCAAGGCATTTTGGGGTTGGCCCGTCTAGCGGTCAGCTTTTTTCTAAAAGATGAGCTGTCCTTGGGCCCTGCGGAAGTTTCTTCTTTACTGGGGGTCGTTTCGATTCCTTGGATGATTAAGCCCCTGTTTGGCTTTATTTCCGATGGTTTACCGATTTTGGGCTATCGCCGTCGCCCCTACCTGATTCTTTCAGGTATTTTAGGTGTCATCTCTTGGATCTCTTTGGCGACTGCCGTTCACAGTGGCTGGTCGGCGACGTTGGCGATCGCTCTTGGTTCGTTGTCGATCGCCATGAGCGATGTGATTGTCGATTCGTTGGTGGTTGAGCGGGCACGGGCCGAATCTCAAAGTGCAGCGGGTTCTCTGCAATCGCTCTGTTGGGGCGCTTCAGCCGTCGGTGGTCTTCTGACCGCTTACTTCAGTGGATCCTTACTACAGCAATTTAGCACTCAGACCGTTTTTCTAATTACTGCGACATTTCCCTTAATTGTTTCCGCCGTTGCCTGGTTAATCGCAGAAACACCCCTAGACGAAAAACCGGATTGGGCGGCCATTACCCAGCAATTCGGTCAACTGAAGCAAGCTATTTCCCAAAGAAGTATTTTCTTGCCCACGCTGTTTCTATTTCTTTGGCAAGCTACGCCTACTGGGGAGTCAGCCTTTTTCTACTTCACCACTAATGAATTGGGCTTTGAACCAGAATTTCTAGGTCGGGTACGGCTGGTCACTAGTTTCGCTGCGATCGCGGGCATTTGGCTATTTCAGCGCTTTTTAAAAAAGATTTCCTTCCGCATCATTTTCGGCTGGTCTACGGTAATTTCGTCGGTGCTAGGACTGTCTGCACTAATTTTAGTCACGCACCTCAATCGGGAACTGGGGATTAGCGATCGCTGGTTCAGTTTGGGCGACAGTTTGATTTTGACGGTGATGGGTCAGATTGCCTTCATGCCCGTCCTAGTTTTAGCGGCGCGGCTGTGTCCTCCCGGTGTGGAAGCCACTTTGTTTGCGTTGTTAATGTCTGTGGTGAACTTGGCTGGATTTGTCTCCTATCAAGGGGGCGCAGCCATGATGCGATGGCTGAATGTCACCGACCACAATTTTGACCAATTATGGTTACTAGTTCTGATCACCAATCTAATGAGCCTGTTACCTCTCCCCCTCTTAGGATTGCTGCCTTCTGCTGCGGAGTTACCGACGGGCGATGAAGAACTTCCCGTGGCGATCGAGTTAGATAGTTCAGCCTCTAAGCATTTGGGTCAACCTTTCTTGCCGGATGTCATGTCGGAGAGAGTCTCGCCCGATCGGCTACCCAGTCCACCCGCTGGAACTTTACCCATCTCGCCGATTACCAACTTAGTTGAGTAATTTGCTCCACTAGTCGCATTGATGTATCAAGACCGCGATTTCCGTCGGCGCGATCGCGGTTTTCCAGACTGTTTTGGGACAACTTTAGAGGAAGCAGCATTGCGATCGCCGCGCATCTGGAATTTTCTCAGCCAAGACTGGAAAACATTGGGACGGGATTTTTGGGGGAACGGCACCACCGTGGGGCGAGGAATCGCGGCTTCTGGAAAAGATACGACTTCTGCTTCTGTATTTTCCCGCGCCACCCGAATCAATAACGCAACGGAAATAAAACTCGACAACATCGAGCTGCCGCCGTAACTCCAGAGCGGAAACGGTAAGCCCGTGGTCGGCAGTGCGCCCGTTGCCACGCCGATATTTAAAAGCGATTGCCCCACAATCAGCACAACAATCCCGATCGCGACTAGGCGATGCACAATATTTTGGGCTTTCTGAGCAATATACAGTCCTAGCGTGGCATAGCCGACTAACATCAGCAGGAGCGCAAAGCCGCCGATTAGACCAAACTCTTCAGAGAACACCGCAAAAATAAAGTCAGTGTACTGAATCGGCAAAAACCCTAACTTTTGGTGCGATTGACCATAGCCGCTGCCAAACCAGCCCCCCGATCCGATCGCCATCAAGCTCTGGGTTAACTGATAACCATCACCCGTAGGATCTGCCCAGGGATTGAGAAACGAGAGTACCCGTTTGCGCTGGTATTCCCGAAAAGCAATACTCAGGGTTGCCAGTAATACCCCACCGACCGCTGTACTGACCAAATAAACCCACGGTAAGCCAGCCGCTAAGGCAATCAACCAAATCACCATGCCACAAAGTGCCGTTGTACTCAGGTTAGGCTGAATCAGAATGCCCAACAGGACGAGACAGAATACACCGAGCCAAGTTAGCCGAGTTTTCCAAGTCAAGCGATCCCACTGACCAAAAATCCGGGCACTTTGCAAGACCAGAAAGGGTTTAACAAATTCCGAGGGCTGTAACAGGAAAGGGCCGATCGGGATCCATCGTGCAGCCCCCCCGATCGAGGCAAAACCCGGTAAATCCGTGACCCAAATTAGTCCGAGAAACAGTAACAAGCCCCAGTGGGCCGTGGAAAGTAGGGTGCGCAGGGGAGAATGGATAATCCAGTTAAAGCCCACCAAACCAATTAAGGCAAAAATCGCTTGACGTTGGAGGTAGTACCAGCCATTGCCAAACTCATTGTCGCCCGCTGGATAGGAAGCGGAAAACATTACCATCAATCCCACCAACAGCCAAATAAAGGTGAGCCATCGCGCCAAGCGAGCTTCGATCGCCCAATCCTTGGCCGTGGTGTCAAAAAAAGGAATGAGGTAACGCAGTTGCATGGCGAGCACCGACTCTGGATAACTAGCAGCTCTGGATCACTAGTGACTCTGGATCACTATCGACTCTGGATATCGGACTCTACTTTAGCGAGATCTTCGTTGAGAAAGACGACGATTTTTCCGGCGTAGTTCAACCCCGTAGGATTACGAGCCACCTCAATCCAGTAGGCAAAGCGACGACCTCGGCGCAGCTCTCCCTGGAGGGCAGCGGCGATCGGCTTATTTTGGCGCAGAGCATTGCGTTCTTCCTGGGCTGTGGGATAGCTGTAAACGACTTCGGCCTGCTCGTAGTCCTGGGTAATTTCCAGTCCATAGATCGATCGCAGCGCTTCTTCTAGCCGCGCTTTGGTGACGCCGTAGAGCATATCAAACAGTTGCAGCGATTCACTGCGCACCACCCCACCCGAGGCAGACTTGCGGGTTAGTTTCCCCGGTGCAAACATCGACGCTTCAAAAATCATGCGTTGGGAGGCCGTGTTGCTCCGCCGCACCGTTAATTTTTCCCCTGGACCGGGTTTGAGACTGGGGGTCGATCGCAGCCAAGTGGCAACTTCATCAGTAGATTGTCCTGGTAAAGCGATCGCTGAAGGAGTCCAGACGCTAGACAGCCCCGTGCTGAAGGCTACAACCAAAGCGGCTAACGAGATTCGAAGCTCAGTGCGCTGCATAATTCGACCTTTCAAAATCCTGTGCTAAATCGAGTCTGGTAAAGGTGGCTAAAACTATATCTTGGAATCTCTCGATCGACACAAAAGATTTTCCACAATTTACGCTGCTCTAGCATTCCCCCGACCTTTGCCTCACGGTTCCATGGCAACCTTAATGACTTTGCGATCGCGCATGTCGGCCAAGGCTTGGCCCAACTGATCTAGCGGTCGATGGTCACTAATCAATAATTCCAAGGGGGCAATGCCACTGTGGATGAATTGGAGCGCTGCCCGGACAAATTCCGGGGTGTTGTGGAAAACGCCTTTGAGGGTGAGTTCGTTATAGTGCAACTGCTCCGTGTTGACGGTAATCGTTGTATTTTTGGGACAACCGCCAAACAAGTTGATGGTGGATCCGGGCCGTCCACAGGCGATCGCCAATTCCCAAGCGCTGGGCACCCCCGTCGCTTCGATGACAATATCGGCCCCCCAGCCCTCGGTCAAACTCCAGATTAATGCGGGAATATCCGCCACCTCGCGATGGAGAAAGGTTTGGGTTGCGCCCAGTTGCTCCGCGATCGCCAACCGTTGGGGACTACCACCGAGAACAATGATTTCCGAAGGTTTACCGACGCGATACCCCGCCGCCAAGGCCGCCACAAACAGTAACCCGATCGCCCCATCGCCTAACAAAACGATGCGATCGCCGGGACGGGCGTTCGATCGGGCAATGCCATGGAGCACACAGGCCAAGGGTTCTGTCATAGCTGCGAGGGCAAAGGGCAACTCGTCGGGAATCGGCAACAGATTTTGGGCGACGATCGGCGCGGGAATTTTGACCTGTTCGGCAAAGGTGCCGTTATTGAATAGTAAATTTTGGCAGAGGGAGAATTCCTGCCGTTGACAGAAAAAGCACTGGCCACAGGGGGCGGAATTGTTGGCCACGACCCGATCGCCCACCTGCCACTGGGTTACGCCCTCCCCCACTGCGGCGATCGTGCCTGCCACCTCATGGCCAAACAAAGTTGGGGGTTTGAGCATTCGGGCATGGCCGCCCCGTCGCCATACCTTCAGGTCAGTGCCGCAGGTCGTCGCCGCCTTGACTTGAATCACCACTTCCCCTGCTGCTGGTTCTGGGTCGGGAACGGTTTCCAGCTTCAGGTCTTCCTGTCCGTAGAGTACAGCCGCTAGCACGATCGATTGGGTCTCCTGCGAAAGTGTGACCGCGATCGTACTGGGTTTCGGGGCCGTTAGCGCGGGGGAAATGCTAGCCTAGATAGGTCAATACTACGCATAGCGCCATTCTGAGGCGATCGCGCCATACCATTTGCCATGAAAAAGGTTGTCGTTGGACTTTCCGGTGGGGTAGACAGTTCCACTACTGCGGCTCTCTTGCAGGATCAAGGATATCAAGTGGAAGGTATGACCCTTTGGTTAATGAAGGGCAAGGGGCAGTGCTGCTCGGAAGGGATGGTGGATGCGGCGAAGCTGTGCGAAAAAATGGGCGTCCCCCATCACATCGTCGATAGTCGGGACAACTTTGAAGAAAACATTGTGAATTACCTGGTGGAGGGGTATCGCCAGGGAATTACGCCGTTGCCTTGCTCCAATTGCAATAAGGCGGTGAAGTTTAGACCCATGCTGGATTATGCCCAACGGGAATTGGGGATTGACCTGATTGCGACGGGACATTACGCCCGCACCCGCTACGATGGGGCGACGGGACGCTGGCAATTGCTGCGGGCCTTCGATCGCAATAAAGATCAGACCTATTTTCTTTATGATTTAAGCCAGGATGTCTTGGCCCATGTGATTTTCCCGTTGGGTGAAATCCAGAAAACGGAAACACGCCAACTGGCCAACCAATTCGAATTACACACTGCCGACAAGCCGGAAAGCCAGGATCTCTGCTTGGTGGAAGCGAATGGTTCTATGCAGGCATTTTTGGATAAGTACATTACCTCGACCACAGGCGACATTGTCGATCAATCCGGCCAGGTGTTAGGGCAGCACGGTGGCATCCATCACTACACGATCGGTCAACGGAAGGGCTTGGGCATTGCCTACAGCGAGCCGCTCTATGTGATTGGCTTGGATGCGGTGATGAATCGGGTCATTGTTGGGACGAAGGAAGAGGCGTACCAGACGGAATGCACGGTACAGCGGGTCAACTGGGTGTCGATCGGTCAACCCACGGCTCCCATCCAAGCGGAAGTGCAAATTCGCTATCGATCGAAGCCTTCGCCAGCAACGATCGTGCCCTTGGAAGAGGGTCGAATCAAGATTTTATTTAGCGAACCTCAACTGAGCATTACCCCCGGTCAAGCAGCGGTTTGGTATGACGGTGAAGTGTTGCTGGGGGGCGGCATTATCGAACGGCCTGCAACGTCACCCTGAAACACCTAAATATCACGCTGCAAAATCAAAACTCCTAGCAAACTCAAAACTCCTACAAAAAACTCCTACAACAGGTGTCGCGATCTCACCAGATGAAGCAACGACAACAGCTTGGAGCAACAATCAACTAGCAGCCTTGGATGTCAAACTTACCTAGAGGATCTGCACCATGAACACTGCTCAAATTAGCACCGATGGAACCCATCAAATTGTGATAATCCCTGAAGACTTCAAAATGTCGGGCACTAAGGTTTACATCAAAAAAGTTGGAGGTGCGATCGTTCTGATTGCCAAAGATGCCCCCTGGCAGTCTCTGTTTGACAGTTTAGAGCAATTCTCTGACGATTTCATGACCACTAGAGAGCAGCCCCCACTCGACGTTCGAGAGACATTTTAGATGGAATCAAGGAGCATGTGAGATGACGATTGCGGCGATCGATCTACCGATGGAAAAAATTGTTGAGTTTTGCGATCGGTGGCAAGTGACAGAATTTGCCCTCTTTGGTTCCGTTTTGCGCGATGACTTTCGCCCCGACAGCGATATTGATGTGATGGTGCAATTTCATCCAGAAGCCCATCCAACCCTATTCGACTTAACTTATATGGAGGACGAATTAAAGGTACTCTTTCAGCGTGACGTTGATTTGGTGACCCGTAAAGGGATTGAGACAAGTCGTAACTACCTGCGTCGCAACGCAATTCTCTCCTCTGCTCAGGTAATTTATGGAACGCGATCTTCAATCTCTGCTTGATATGTTGCAGTCTGCTCAAATTGTGATGAACTACATTGCTGGGCGATCTCAAGACGAATTAACAACTGATTTACAATTTCAAGATGCAATGATCCGCAGACTTCTGATTATTGGTGAAGCCTCAAAACGGGTTTCTGAAACAACTCGGCAAACCTTAACCACAATTCCTTGGGCTGCAATCAGTGGAATGAGAAATCGGCTGGTACATGAGTACGACGAAATCGATTTAGGTATTATTTGGGATACTGCTGTCAATAGTTTACCAAATTTGATTTTAGAGCTAGAGAAAGTAGTTCCTCCTCATGAATAGATTGAATCAATCAGCAACTTGAAACCTTGGGGGCAAAATCTCATGATTATGCAAGCTGAAGAGAAAAAAAGCTATACACCAGATGAGTATCTTGACTTTGAGGGGAATTCAGACACACGCCATGAGTATATCAATGGAGAAATCATTCCCATGACGGGCGGCACCCCTGAACATAATGAAATTGCCAGTATTCTTAATGCAGCCCTGAGAATGAGCTTAAAAGGTCAACCCTACAGTATTTTTGTGGCTGATCAGCGGCTCTGGATTCCCGATCGCCAGCTTTATACCTACCCAGATGTCATGGTTGTACCTCGCCCAATCCAGCGCCAACAGGGGCGCGCCGACACAATTACAAACCCTGTAATGATTGCTGAAGTCCTTTCCAAGTCAACCAAAAACTACGATCGTGACGAGAAATTTGCTGCTTATCGCACTATCCCAACATTCCAAGAATATCTATTGGTTGATCAATACATTCCTCATGTTGAGCAATACGTCAAAACTGATGCTCACCAATGGATCTTTACTGAATATAACGATATGAATTCATCTATTTCCCTATCGTCCATTCCCTTAGAAATACAGTTAGCTGATCTCTATGAAAATATTGAATTTGGATCATCATGAAAATTTTGAACGTAGGCATAGAGTGAGCCATTCTCTTTCAGAGAGGCGATGCTAACGAAACCGATGAAGTGACGGCGACCAGTGAAATGCACGAGCCACTAAAAACCTTGGGGGTCAACCTAACATGATTGCTCAACCGGAAACTAAACGTTACAGCACTGACGAATATTTAGAACTCGAAATTGTGGCCGACATCCGCAATGAGTATCGCAACGGAGACATTATTCCTATGACTGGTGGAACACCTAACCATAATGATATTGCTGGTAATTTGTATATCCTATTGAAGTCCACCTTAAAGGGAAAAAATTACCGAACATTCTATGCCGATCAACGGCTTTGGATTCCTTCAGTTAGTGTCTACACCTACCCGGACGTAATGGTTGTTCCCCAACCGATCGAACTCCAAACTGGACGAAAAGATACCGTTGTCAATCCCTGCTTTATTGCGGAGGTATTATCTAAATCCACCCAGAACTACGATCGTAGTGAGAAATTCATTGCCTATCGCAGCATTCCTACATTCCAGGAATATTTACTCATTGATCAATACCGCATCCACGTCGAGCATCATGTTAAAACTGCCCCGCATCAGTGGTTGTTTTCTGAATACGACGATCCAAACGCAACCCTCTCTTTGAGCAGCTTTGAGTTCCAAATTCAAATTGCCGATCTCTACGAAAGCATTGAATTTGAAGCCTAGTCAACAATTTGTAAACGATAGAATCCCAATCCTCAGCCCCTGAGAGGAATCAGTCGATCGAAATGAATCCAGCAAAATTAGTCGCGATCGTAAACGCTTATTCCCAATGAATCATCAAATAGTTATCAACCGATATTGGATAGCAACGGTAAGAGCAACGTCACAAAGTAATAGACTAACGGTGCTGTGAATACATAGCTATCGGTGCGATCGAGAATTCCCCCATGGCCCGGAATCAACGCACCAGAATCCTTCACTCCCGCATCCCGCTTCATTAAGGATTCCGTCAGGTCACCCAACAGGCTGGAAACCGCAATCAGCAAGCCAAACGACGCCCCAGACACCACGAAAAAGGGCCAGTGCAGCACCCATGCTCCCACGATCGCAATCCCAAGACTTCCAGCAAAGCCAAAGATTGCACCTTCCACCGTTTTCTTTGGACTGATATCCGAGAGCCGCGTCCGACCTAGGATCCGACCAAACACATAGGCCCCAATATCCGCTGCCCAAATACAGAAAAACGCCAAAACAATATGGCTAAGGCCTTGGGGCAAGCCCTGCACCGTCACTGTTTTCCAAGACGTAATCCAAAAGCCATCTAAGGGCAAATTACTGAAATCCAGTTGCTGAAGGGCGCGCAACCGAATCCAAAAACTCGGTAGATACCCACCGTAAAACAATCCCAAGACCGAAGCCGCAATGTCCGCAATGCTGGCCATCTTGGTCTGGAATAACAGGTAAAAGCAAATGAACGTTCCGGCGATCGGGAACAGCGCATCCGCTAGCGCCGGATTGACATTCGACAGCACGAGCAAAACTTGGCTGACGATCAATGTGGTTTTAATGGCAGGCGCTAACCCCTTAGCCTTAGCCAGCTGAAAATATTCCAACTGCCCTAGAAACACCAGCAGACAGAAACCAGCCGTAAAGTACCAGCCCCCTAGGAGCAACATCACTAACGCCAAGGGAATCGCTACTAAGCTGCTGCCGATGCGTGCCAAAGGGAGCCCCGCCATACCCTCACCGATCCACTTCATACTTCGATTGGCTGAGAGGAGCAGGCTGTCTTGAATCTGCCGTAAAACCGAGTCATTCACCACAAGTAAAAACCACAAGTAAAAAAGGTTAAGAAGGTTAAGAAGTACTCTGCATCACTTTAACGGATTGAACCCGCAAAGAGAAGCACTCATCACAATTTGACTCAGTTTTCCCTAGGAATGCCTAGAGAGGTTCGATCGAGCTCTAGGTCAGATGAGACTCTTTACCAATCTAACTTTTCTCCACTCAGGACAAAGATTGGATCAACAGCAGCAAAGGTTTGGCCACTGCCCCGCTTTTCCAAGCGATTAATCGACGATTGCACAACCTCAATGTTGCGCACCTGGAGTTCCGCGAAACTTTCCGAAATTTGATACAAGCTCTCTAAACTTGTGGCAGTTGTGACGATACGACCTTCCGGAGCAAGGCGTTGCCAGAGGGCGGCTAGGAGCAATTTAATCGGACGCCCTCCCTCCAAGCAAATCCGATCGGGATTAGGATCCAGATTAGTCAAACAATCGGGCGCATTCCCTTCAATGATTTCTACATTCGTCACGCCAAAGCGATCGCAATTTCGGCGAATCAAGCTCGCTACTTCTTCATCCCGCTCCACCGCCACAATTTTTCCCTGGGGACAAAGCAAGCCTGCTTCAACGGGAATCGTCCCCGTACCTGCGCCAACATCCCATAACACCGAATCTGCCCTCAGCCGCAGGTGTGACAGCAGCAACAAACGAATCTCCCGTTGGCTGAGGGGAATCCCAGGCAAGCTTTCAAATAATTCGTCAGGAATACCGGGGGTGGCATAGGGCCAAAGGGGAGCAGACGCCATAACTAGCAAGGAATAGGGGGCAATCAATTAGACCAAACTTAGAATGTCTATGAGGCTGCCTATGGCCCCGCAAACACCGCCGACTCAATATCCTGGCGACTGAGGGAATATTTAAACGATCGTTGAACATCCTGACCATCTTCTCCGGCTTTGAGATAGCGAATGGTCAGTTGTTCAGTATCCAGCCACAGTTCCGCCTGCCAAGCATCCCGCTGCACTGTCCAACAATGGAGAGCGTCACGATGTTGCTCACAGCCTTGGCCTTGTAACCACGCTTCGATTTGGGGCAAAGGATGGTTATACAGGGGAGTATCCTTAGAGGGCAAATCCAGCATAGAAGAGATGATAGAAGGTTTGGGTGAAGGCTTCTTAAACCAGTCAAACATGGAGAATAGGCGGATGACAAAGTCAGAATGGATCGGTAATTCCCATCTCCCAAATCACCTAAGGGTGTGATGGGTTGACAAGGACATGATGGAAGGGGGGAACGCAGACGAAACAAGGGGTAACAGGGAAGCCTCTGTATGGTAACTAGATTGGATGAAGCCTACCACTAAGGCCAGTAAAATACAGCCAATCAGCGTGACACCCAAAATAAACAGTGCAAACAATTCTCCTGCAGAAAGGGGCCGATCGTTAGGATCCAAATAAGAAGACGCCAATGGATCATACTGGGGCGAGGGTTCGTATAACTTGGGAAGCGGGCGAATCACAGCAACTCGAGAATACCCAATCGTGTGATCGTAAGCCAGACGACGTTCAGGACTGCTCAATGTGGCATATGCTTCATTTAGTTCCTGGAAGGCTTGCTTGGCGATCGCGGGCGGGAGTTGCGTCGTATCGGGATGATATAGCTTACTCAGATCGCGGTAAGCGCGACGAATGGCAATCACCGATGCGGCTGGATGGAGGCCCAGGCGATCGTAATAGGTAGCCTGTTGGCAGTCTTGAGTGGGGATCCGGCTTGGCTGACTCGAATTCTGCGTCATAAATTCTGCATCCCAAAGGCAATGTCAATGCGCAGTCCTCCCCATTATCCAAAGCAGGGGCAAAAATCTGCAAGACTTAACCCAACCCCAACCTGAAAATTACCTAACCTTGACGTTGAGCCGATAGAGTGCGGAGGTTAGACTCTTCACATTCAATGGTTGATTACCATGATGCAATCCTCCACCCTCGGTTCGACCCTCGGTTCGACGGACGCCACACAACTCCGGCAGCTTCTTGAGAATCAATACCAAGGCTCTAGTCTCAAAAGCTTTAAGCGAGGCCAGACCATTGCGTTATTGCCCCAGGATATCTGGGTTGTCTATCGCGGGGTGGTTCAGTTGGTCACCCTTTATCCCAGCGGAGATGAAGCCGTCTTGGGCTTTGCAGTACCGTTGATGCCCTTTGGAACGCCCCTCACGGTAACCCAACCCTACCAAGCGATCGCGCTCACAGATGTGGATCTAATGCGGTTGCAGATGGCAGATGTGGAGCAATCCCCCGCACTGACCCAATGCTTGCTGCAACAAATGCGGCGTCGCCTACAACAAACGGAGGCCCTACTTGCCCTAGCGAGTTATCGCCGCGTAGAAGAACGCCTGATTCACTTGCTAGATCTATTAACCCAGGAACTAGGTCAACCTAGCGAAGATGGCACTACTCGCCTCACAGCCCGTTTGACTCACCAACATCTCGCCAACACGATCGGGACTACCCGCGTAACCATCACCCGTTTATTAGGACAACTGCGCGATCGGGGCTACCTGACCTTGGACGAGCATCGTCACTTGGTTATTCGTAAGCATCTGATTCAGCAGGCAATGGGAGAATCATTTATCGCTTAAGGCCAGTCTTAGGGGCAGTTTCTTAAGGCATCAAGACGTGTGATATTGAGTAAAGTTTTCTAGCAAGTAAACATTTCCTGCTTAAGATAAAATGTTTACTACTTAAACTAGAGGCATCACTACATTTCAATCATCTTCCACAACTTTTGCCATTTAGCATGAAAGCCCCGCAAGTTAGTAGAAAATTTGCCAAGTTTAGCAAGAGTTTTCTAGAGAAAAAGTTTCCAGTGCTAAAGGAGGGGTGGCGGACACTCTTCCAACACAGGAAACTGCCATACAGGAGACAGTGGATAGGAGCCTTTTTCTTAAAAAATCTCCCGCCTAGAAGCAATTCCAGTTTGATGGATAGACCTCTACTGCACAGACGGGGTGTTCTGAGCCTTAGCGATTTGCTGTCCCGCCGCTAGGGGAGATCCGGGGGCTGGCGTGAGTATAACCGCTTCAATATCAGCTAAGCCCGTTTCGTCACTATCTAAGCAGGTTGCTGCTCGATAGGAGAGATCCAAAATCCGTAGGTGCTCATCCACGTAGGGCCCCCGATCGTTGACACGAACCACCACACTTTTACCATTTTTGCGATTGGTGACTTTCAAAAACGTATCAAAGGGCAAATCGCGATGGGCTACGGTGAGATCGTATTGGTTATACACTTCTCCAGTGGCGGTAATCCGACCATGGAAGTAAGGCCCATACCAAGAAGCAACGCCATCTAGCACCCTAGAGGTTTCCCGTAGCCCGTACATGTCAATTTGCGCTTGGGCCAAGTCTAGGGGAGGCTGCCCTAGGGCCGCTCGTAGGTTGTTAATCCAGTCGATCGCTAAAAGTTCAGCATTCCAGCCTAGCTTATGGGCTAATTCAGGAGAGATGCGAAAAATTTCCTGACTATCGACTTTACCAATAAAATCTTTACCCTCCAGGATCGGCTTGAGCTGATTGAGATTGTGAGCAAGGAATTGCAGCTTCTGACTGAGGATTTGCGCAAAATTTTCCGCCTGAGTTCGATCGGGGAAAATTGCCACCCGACACCCTTTCACCCAAACGTGGTAGAAATTTTGGTTTGAAGGAACTTTGCCTAACGGTTTTTCCAGTTGAGCGCAGCTCCAGAGATTTTGACGTAATTCTCCAAAGGAGACCCCTGCAATCAATTGCTCCGAATCCTTCGCTGAAACAACCACTACGGGAGGTAAGATTGCATTCCAGTCTGCGGCTAAGTCTTGCACATTTCCGACAAACCCCTGCACCGTTTTAAACAACAACCCCCCAATCATTGGATCCTGACTATTTGCCTTGGGGGTTGGTTTAGCCCCTTGGGGTAACGAGGGCTGGGCTAGTGTTTCGGCCTTGACCGTTTTCACAGAATCTGATTGCGCGACGGCGACTGAAGAAAGCTTTAGTGAAGAGGGCTTTGGCTGAGCATCTTGCGTAAAGAAAAAATGTTCTACATGGTTGATCCACTCTAAACTAGACCCCTGATCTAGCCCTGTGTTGGATGACTGAGGTACAGGTGCAGCTACGGCTGAGGCCGTTGAAAAAGGGGAGATCAACCAATGGCTCAAGCTCTGAACAATCTGAAAATCCATGAAATGAGCATCAGGGAAAGATTCCTGATGGCTCTGATCTCTTGAATAAGACAGTTCAGGATGGGAAGGTGAATTCTGACCTGATAACGCTTCTCCTGTAGAAAGCAGCAAAGTTGCCAGGGAAACCCCCCACGCAAAACGAGATATACGCATGTGTTAATAAAGCAAAATGTAAGATGCACTACAATTTTCCATAGATTGATGGTAAAGATCTTGTGAAGTAAATATATCTATCTAAGGGGAAGTATTTAGATAAATAAACATGACCTTTTTGGGTGAAATTTCCCGCTTACCTCACAAAAATGGACGAAATTGACAGTGCTAATGAACAATGCGTAGATGCTGATCCCTGAGAATTAGATAACCTAAAACGGTTGTCTAGAAAGCGATTGGGTCATTTTGCAATTAGTTTACCCAAATCTTTGCAAAATCTATATAAAAAGCAAAAAAATTATCCTGAAATTACGCGATTGAGGTTGAAAATATTAAGTCTTTTCTGTGTGTGCGACTTGAGTGCGACTGGGGTGGCAGTGACAGGAGGGATTAATTCCTCAGGATTAATCCCTTGGATAGTCTTTCTTTGGGCGGATCTTACTAGAAGAGTTTTTCGGAACGTCTCAAGGTAGCTCTCAAATGGATAGAACGCCAACTTTTGCCCTGCTATAAGCGCTCTTTCTAGACCCTTGGCCGATCGGAGCAGATAGGGTCAGAGGGACTCGACAATCCTCCACTCCAGGCTTTAAGGTGACGAGGTGTAGCTTGGAAGTTGATAATGTCGTCCTTACCCTTTTTGATTGTTGATGTTTTTTCAGAACAGAAATATGCTGGCAATCAATTAGCCGTATTCCTAGCCGACCAATCGCTCTCCACGGAGAGAATGCAACAGATTGCCCGCGAGGTCAATTTTTCGGAAACCACTTTTGTGCTTTCCCAAGTCCCTCGATCGGGAGGGTATGACGTGAAAATTTTTACCCCCACGGCAGAATTACCCTTCGCAGGCCATCCCACCTTAGGGACTGCCTACGTGATTCAGCAGAAGTTGTTGCAGCATCCAGTGCCAGAAGTGATTTTGAACCTTACGGTAGGGCAAATTTCTGTCAGCTTGAGTTATCCAGAATCAGCAAACCAGCCGCTAAATGGTTCCGATCGACCCGATATTCTTTGGATGCGTCAACATCCACCGGAATTTGGTCAGCACAAAACAATCGAGGACATCGCACCCATTCTGGGCTTAACTGAAGCGGACTTCGACGATCGCTATCCCATTCAAACCGTATCTACGGGGTTGCCTTTTTTGTTAGTACCGCTCCAAACCTTAGAGGCTCTACAACGGATCAAAATTGATCGCGATCGCTATCAAACGTTGGTCCAGCAAGGGATTCCCGCCATTTTCGTCTTCTGTCCAAAAACGCGCAATTCCGCCCATCACTTCAGCGCCAGAATGTTCGCGGAGGCGTGGGGAATTCCTGAAGATCCCGCCACGGGCAGTGCCAATGGCTGTTTTGCGGGCTATCTGGCGCACTACGGCTACTTAGGCAGCGATCGGGTAGACGTTCAGGTAGAACAGGGCTATGAAATAGGCCGACCGGCACTGCTACATTTGCGGGCTGATCGATCGCAGGATCAAATTGAGGTCTTAGTTGGGGGCAAGGTGATTCTGGTGGCCCAAGGGGAATTTGTTTAGTCGTCAGGTTGTGAGGTTGTGTATTGATCTCGCAAATCCGATCTCGTAGGGTAGCAATAGGCCGTCATGCCGGAATAACCATCATGCAGGATTTGCAGCTCCGCTTACTTGAGCACCTTTTAGAAATTTCGCGGGAACGGGATCCCTACTTAGCCCCCCAAGGTCATTTCTATGTGCAGCAATATGTCCGATCGCACTTAGCACAGTGGGGCGAGGTGGAAATCGATGAATTCACATTCAACGTCCGTCAGCATAGGAATTTAATTTTGAAGTTGCCCGATCGATCGGGGAGTGTTGATCGCCCTCCGATTTTGATTGGTGCTCACTATGATGGGGTTCCCGGATCGCCGGGGGCCGATGATAATGCCAGTGGGGTCGCAGTGTTGTTAGAACTAGCGCGATTTTTTACTGACAATCCAGCTCGTTATCCAATTCAACTGATTGCCTTTGATGTGGAAGAGTATGGATTAGTGGGGAGTCGATCGTATGCCAATGCACTATTTCACCAGCATCAGAAAGTGCGATTAATGTTGTCTTTGGAAATGCTGGGATATTGCCGACAGGAACGGGGAAGCCAACAGTATCCTCAGCCATTACAGAAGTTCTATCCCGATCGTGGAAATTTTGTCGGTTTAATTGGTAATATTCCAACCTTGTTCGACATGTTGTGGCTGAAACGAGCACTGAAAGCAGCGGGTGTGCCAACACAGTGGTTGCCAGCGGGGTGGAAGGGACAAATCGTGCAGGCGACTCGCGCTAGCGACCATGCGCCTTTTTGGGATAATCATTATCGGGCGATTATGGTGACGGATACTGCCTTTCTGCGCAATCCCCATTACCACTTACCCAGCGATCGTATTGAAACGTTGGATTTGGAATTTATGACGCAAATTTGCCAAGGCTTAGCTCAAGGATTAAAATCATTATATTAATTCTTTATCTATAAATCATTGTCATATTCATTCTATTTTTTTATTTATCAATCCTGACCTTATCTCTACTACATCGTGTTGTATTAAACATCACACATAAATGATGAATGATTTCAAACAAGTCTAATTCGGTAGAGCAATCTATTAATTCAAATTTGTTGGTCTTTAAACTTGAACCTAGCAATCCTGTTACTGAGAGTTTACTGTATAAATCTAGTGGGATAGAACCATGGTATATAAATTCATATTGCGAAAATTTATACTAGATTGTAGACTCCTGTTCCAATCAACTCCGAGATGGAATGCACTGGAAATTTACAAATGATTGGGGACTGCTATACGCTATACATTGAAGCGAGATTGAGGCAGGATTGAGGCGAGATTGAAGTAATGGGGATGTTGGCAAGGAGTTGGTTTTAAAAACGGTGGAAGGTTCTCTCAATGCATCAACATCTGGCCTCCAAAAGGTCGATCAAGCCCGAAAGCGACGGGGGTGGAATCGACAATCGATCGTTTGGGCTCAGTCCGCATTAACCTCAGTCGCCACGCTGAAACAGTTTTGGCGCGGAGAACGGATTAGCCGAGATAACTTTATTCAAATTTGTCAAGCTGTAGGCATCGAAGATTGGCTGAGCATCGCGGAAGATGTCATCCATGCTAGCGGTTTTGACGACTTGACCCATCCTTCAGCCCCACAAACCGCTTCTCCTTCCCACCTCCCACAAATTGACTGGGGCGAAGCTCCCGAAATTACGAGCTTTCTGGGTCGAGAGAGCGATTTGCAAATCCTACAAACCTGGGTGGAAGATCGTTGTAAATTAATCGCCATTTTAGGCATGGGTGGGATTGGTAAGACCACGATCGCCGTTCGATTAGCAGAAACTGTACAAGCAAAATTTGATGTCATTATTTGGCGATCGTTGCGGAATGCCCCTGCTTTATCGGATATTTTGAATGATATTTTGCAGGGTGTTGGCGAAGCAGAAGAAACCCGTTTAAATCAATTTCTGAATCAATTTTTGCAACTTTTAAAGAATCAGCGATGTTTAATTATTTTAGATAATGCGGAATCACTGCTGTCGGAAGGAGCGGGAATTGGTGCTTACCATACGGGCTATGAAGTTTACGGAGAGTTGCTGCGGCGCGTGGGCGAAGAACGGCACCAAAGCTGTTTGGTGTTAACCAGTCGAGAACCCCCCCGAGAATTATCACGATTGGCGGGCGAAAAGGTAAAATTATTACCTCTCGCAGGCTTATCCAGTGATGCAGGTGGCCAAATTCTCGCGTCCGTTGCCAATTTAACAGAGGAAATTGCCCCAGGAAATTACTCCGAAATTGTGGCCCACTATGCAGGCAATCCCTTGGCCTTAAAGATTGTGGCAGCGGCAATTCGCGATTTGCTCGATCGGGATGTAGCTACTTTTGTTGAGTTATTAAACCAAGGCTCCTGGCTGTTTAGTGATATTCAAGACTTGTTAGCACGGCATTTTGATCGCCTTTCGCTGAACGAGCAGGAAATTCTGTATTGGTTGACGATCGTTCGAGAACCCATTTCCCTAGATCGCCTAAAAACCCTACTGCTGTTACCAGAGGCAAAGGCAAAGCTCTTAGAAACCCTGGATAGTTTAAATCGCCGATCGCTACTCGAAACTTCAACAAAGGGTTACACCTTGCAGCCAGCGGTCATGGAATATGCGCTCCGCCGTTTCCTTGATCGGGTTAGCCACAGTCTAATCACTTGGTTGAATCCATCCCCATCGGTTCCTGAAGCTGAATTAGACTTGCCTTGGGAATTGCGCCATTTTCCTTGGTTGATGGCAACGGCACCGGAATTTGTTCGTGAGGTTCAAACCAAGTTAATTCTCGAACCGATCGCCGATCGCTTACAGTCCCATCTCACTAGTTTAGAACCGCTACCAACTCAAATTTTGCGGCTACTACCGCAGTTACAAGGTCAACCTGTCTTCAAAGTTGGCTATTGCGGGGGAAGTTTAGTAAATTTGCTGGGCTATCTCCAGGGCCACCTGGTTGAGCAAGATTTGTCTAACTTAATTCTTTGGCAGGTTGATCTTTGTTTAATGGCTTTACAGGGTGTCAATCTTTCCCATTCCGATCTTTCTCATTCAGCGTTAATTCAAACGTTTAGCAACATATTATCCGTAGCATTTAGTCCCGATGGCAAAATGCTCGCTCAGAGTGATGATAATGGGTGGGTGATCGTCTGGGATATTTCTACCCGCCAACCCTTAGCTGCTTGGCAAGCCCATCCCTATTGGATCTTCACCGTAGTCTTTAGCTCCGATGGGCGATCGATCGGCTGTTGTAGTTTAGATGGCACAATTACCGTCTGGGACTGGCAGGATTTCCAGCAAACGGCTCCTCCCCGTCCCTTCGATCTGAGTTCTAGTTCCCTCAGTCTCCCATCCCATCCTGCCCAGAAATTTTACAGCCAACATCAGCGACAACAGTTTAGTTATCACACCGCAGGTGTCAGTGAAATTCTGTTTCATCCCTCCAGACCATGGCTTGCAAGTTGCAGTGCCGATCAAACGATCGGACTTGTGAACCTGAAGTCCGGTGACAAACTGGGTCAACTAACGGGTCACGGGGGCATTGTCCGTACGATCGCCTTTGCATTGGAAGGACAGTACTTGCTCAGTGGCAGTCTGGATCAGACGGTGCGTTTGTGGGATTTGGATAACCAAGTTTGTTGTGGTCAGCTTGCCCTTGATGAACCCATTTACAAAATTGCGGTATTACCCAGTGCAATTTTAGGCGTCGAGGCAGTTGCTGTTGCTGGGGAAAGTGGGGATATTCGCATCTTTGCATTAAATGCAATTCCTAGAATGAATTCTTCTCAAACTGCTTTGGCCTCTGAAGCGAGATCGACTCAAGAGACAGAATTGCTAGAATCACAGTCACTAGAATCACAGTCACTAGAATCACAGTCACAACTACAATCGCTAGAATCAACACCCCCAGAACCGATTCAATACTTAATGGGCCATGACGATCGAATTTGGGGAATGGCTGTTACCTGTGATGGCAAACTCATCAGTAGTAGCGACGATCGCACCGTCAAACTCTGGAATCTCCAAACAGGACAGTGCGAAAAAACATTCTATGGTCATCAAGCCAGAATTTGGTCTGTGGCGGCCAGTGCCCAAGGTTTGATTGCCAGTGGGGGCGACGATCGCAGCGTGCGCCTGTGGCACGGCCAAACCCATCGGCGCTTGCATAGCTTTCAGGGATATCACAATGCCATGACACCTGTGACCTTTGACGGCTCAGAATTACTGACCTTCAGCACCGATCAAATTTTTCGACGGTGGAATTTGACCCAATCTGAGCCGATTCAACAATTTCCTCTGCCGACACAATCCTCTTTACAAGCTGCTTTAAACCCCGATCGTACCCTCATTGCCAGCGGTAACTTAGATGGAACCATTCCCCTCTGTGATGGTCGTACGGGGCAACTGCGCCGCACTTTGCGGGGCCACGAAGCATGGGTGCGATATGTGGACTTTAGTCCCGATGGCCAATGGTTAGTCAGTGCTTCCGGGGACCAAACTCTGCGGCTGTGGGACGTGGCAACAGGTATCTGCCAGCAAATTCTGATGGGTCACGCTGGCCCCGTCCAGGGGGCGATCTTTTCCCCCAATGGTCAGCAAATTGCCAGCAGCAGTTGGGATCTCACCATTCGCCTCTGGGACGTTGAAACTGCGACTTGCTTACGGGTCTTAGATCCTGCCAGTGTAACCAACCGATCGAAGGTTGGCCACCGCATCACCGCCCTACTGTTTTCCCAGGAGGGACGCTATCTCATTGGAGCAGGCTCCCAAGCTCAAGTGCAGATTTGGGATTTGCAGCCACCTCAGCCCACCTGTACTGTGTTATCCCATCCCGGAGCAGTGGCTTTGGCCTTGCATCCCTCGCTCCCTCTGTTAGCCAGCGCCAGCCAAAACGGAACCGTTAAATTATGGGATTTGCCAACGCTGGATTGTCGAGCCACTTGGTCCACGCCAACCAGCTATCACAGCAATTTAGTCTTCAGTGAGCAGGGAGAATTTCTCGCGATCGGAGCCGATAATAGCACTTGCACCGTTTGGACTGTGGAGGATTTATTGACCCAGTCTAGTCGGAGATCGCCCTTGGTGTTGCGAGTCTGTCGGCCCTATGAAAATACAGTGATTACCGGAGTGCAAGGCTTAACGGAGGCTCAGATTGCGACATTTATTGCCCTAGGTGCGATCGATCAATCCTGAGCCTAACCCTGCCACAAATTTTTCAGGTTAAAATCTTTCGACCTTAGCTTCCCAGATGAGTTGCGAGGTTCTAGCTGTCCTGTTTCTGAATATGTTGCTGAATCCCTGCTAAGTCAGTAAATTGATCCGCCACATTAATCAACGCATCACTCGTCATGGAACGCAGACTGACCACTTCAACGGTCACCCCCCGATAGGTCACGGCATTAACCACATACGCTAAATCCCCATCGCCAGTCACCAAAACCATTGTGTCACAATGATCCGCCAGCATTAGCATATCGATCGCCATTTCCACATCCAGGTTAGCCTTGCGGGAACCATCGGGCAATTGGACTAATTCTTTGGTTACAACCCGATACCCATTGCGCCGCATCCACAACAGAAACCCTTGCTGTTTTTCATTATGGCGATCGCTGCCTGTGTAGAAGTAGGCCCGGAGTAACCGTCGTCCATGGGTCAAAAAAACTAGGAGACGAATGTAATCAATTTCAATTTGTAACTGCATCGCTGCATAAAACAAACTCGCACCATCGATAAAAATCGCAATGCGATCGCGCGTATTAATTAAGCTAGGGGTTTTGTCTGGTCGATCGGCTAATGACTCAACAATAGGAGACAACCGAGCAGATGCAGATAAATTCACCAAGGGTTCCGCTGGGTTGCCATTTTTCTCGGATGACTGTCCTGGCTGCATAGCGTATTTCAACACCTTACTTAAGTAACAAATTAATCAGCAGATTTAATAACAACTTGATCAAACAATTGACCTGCAAATTGAGCGAAATATAAGGATGAATCAATTCATTAAGGAACTCAATTAATTGAGACACTTGATCTTGATTCATTAGCCAAGCCATGAATCAAATTCAGGATCTAAACAGCACCTAGAACAACCCACTTGAGTACAATAACTTTCAAGAAAATGCCTTTCAAGGAAATGGCTTTCATTGAATAGCACTGATATAGCAGTCCTAAATGACTCGTGAATCCTTGGCATTTTGCCCTCACACTAAATCCCTCGCCCAAAATAGGAGGGACTTTGAACTCCGGCTCCCTTCTGCCATTTTGGGAGAAGGGTTGGGGATGAGGGGGGTCGCCAGGAACTCATAGGTCAAATAGGATTGCTATATAAAGTCAAATATAAAGTCAAAATTGGCATAACCGCGCACAAAGTTTCAGGGATTTTAGTCACTGGTTCATGCTTTCGTTAGTACCATTTGACTTTAATTAACTTCATCCAAGAAATCGGTTAAAACCCTAGTGAGAATATTAGATGTGACAGTGTTCAGTCTCTGAATTCAGTACAGATGTTGACATCCGTATGAGACAAAAGAGTTAATGCGATTGAGATTAACTCCTACTATACGAATTGAAAAACATGAGGATTAATTTTTCCTTGCATGTACCGACATAGACTTTACAGAAAATATTCCCGTAGGAATATTAAGTTTCTTTTGACTATACCTCAGTAATATAGCGCTACTTTTTGAGATGAATTTCCAATTTCTCAAAAGTCTTCATGGAGTGCAATAAAATAATTCTTAATTTGTGATATTTCTTGATACTTAGAATCACAAATTTACAATTTCTTAAGGAGAGACTTGCAAACGACCTTGGAGATGAATTCGATCGGCTAGAATCGCCAATTGCTCGATCGTCGTTCCTTCCCCGAGATCAAAGCTGTACCCCTCCAAATCCTCTAAAGGTAGCCCTCGTTTTGCCGTGGGGTGGGGCAACCATTGGGGCTGTGTCAGTTGAATCTGGTTTGGCAGGGTTAAAGTCAGCCCGGTTCGTAGGGCGATCGGGGTCACTTGACTAGCGCCCAGAAGTTGCGCACTCACCGTTAACCAAGATTCAGCCAGCTTGGCCTGGAGGTTTTCAATTTTCAGCTCTGGGTTTGCACTGTCTATCTCAGCAATCCCGGAAGCAAACAGGATTTTAAAAAAATCCCCGATCGCGGGAGCCAACAGCGGCGCATTTAAGGAAGCATTTAAATCGGCTTCTGTCAGAGACAAGACCACATCGATCGGCACCGGAGCCAAAAGCTGCAAGGCTTTTCCCCGCATCACTTGACCTAGATTGACTTGGATCGCTTGACCCACTAAATTGACCTGACTGAGATGAATGCCTTGGTACACTGCTGACTGAGCTGAAAGCAAAACTTGAGGAATTTGGCCGGAGAGAATTTGGCGATCGCCTGCCAGAATTTGCAATTCCAGTTGCTCAATATGCTCCAGCTGAGACCGAAGCCAAAGCCGCATTGCTGGTGCTAATACCTTACTGATTAACCCCGTGGCCTTCACTTCTTTATCCATTCCCATAGATTATCCCTGAAGCACTCAATCCTGCAAACACCGTATTCTGCAAGCACTGCTAAAGCAGTTTACCGGATGACGGGTACGGAACGACGCCTTAACCAGTACCCTATGGGAGGTTCTTCATGCTTCAATCAGGCGTAATATCAGCTTGATTGCAAATTTGTCTATTCTCAACGCAACGCCCTGATACAGGATTTTATGGCAACTCCCCCTCGCCTTCGATTTCGCGATCGACCCATTCTTTCCTCCCTTAACCATCGGCTCCAACGAAGGAGAAATCAGACCGTGATGGACTATACCCGAGATATTCCGGGTAGTATGCCTGGAACTCTGCGGATCCTAGAAGATGCCCATCCACCCGAGATGGTCTTAATTGACTATGGGAATCAGCATTACGAACAATTACAGGTTCAACATCCCGAAGATCTCCTTCCCCATTTGGACTCAGAATCAGTATCCTGGGTTGACCTGAAAGGCCTGGGCGACGAGGCTGTTATCCAGCGCTTGGGACAGGTGTTTGAACTGCATCCCCTCGCATTGGAAGATATCGTCAATGTGCCCCAACGACCCAAGATCGAGGAATACGAGGATCAATTGCTCATCATTACGCGCATGGTTATTTTGCAATCTAACCACACCAGTGAATTTTTTACTGAGCAGGTGAGCCTGATCCTAGGGCCCCATTATCTTCTGACCGTCCAAGAAGAACCTGAATATGACTGCTTTAACCCCGTGCGCGATCGTATCCGCCTTGCCAAGGGATTAATCCGGCGACAGGGGGCAGATTACCTAACCTATGCTTTGTTAGATGCCATCATTGACGGCTTTTTCCCTGTTCTAGAAGTCTATGGCGAAAAGTTGGAACTGCTAGAAGATGAAGTGGTCGCAAACCCAACCCCTAAAACCCTGGAAAAAATCCATAAAATTAAACGCGAACTAATTACACTACGACGGGCGATCTGGCCACAGCGGGACGCCATCAGTGCCCTGATTCGAGATGGTAATGACTTAATCAGCGAAGAAGTCCGCATCTATCTTCGGGACTGCTACGACCACGCGGTACAGGTACTGGATATTGTGGAAACCTACCGCGAAGTGGCATCTAGCTTGATGGATGTGTATCTTTCCTCGGTGGGCAATCGCATGAATGAGATCATGAAGTTTCTCACGGTAATGTCCAGCATCTTCATCCCGCTCACGTTTATTGCAGGGGTCTACGGTATGAATTTTGACAACATGCCAGAACTGAAGACCCGCTATGGCTACTTTGTCTGTCTTGCAGCCATGGGCATCACTGCAACGGTTCTTTTGATCCTATTTTGGCGGAGGGGCTGGTTCCAGAATTATGCCAAAACCCCCCTTCTCAAGATTCTTGGGATCGATAGTCCAAATGGCACAGAATATGGGACTCACTGTATGGGACTCACTGTATGGGACTCACTGTTCCGCTGAAGTCGCCGCAGTTCCTCTTGGAGTTCCGAGACTTGACGACGCATTTCAGCGACTTGATCGATCGGGGGTGAAGGTGTCGCAGTGGTCGCAGTAGTCGAAGCCTGTGCTGAACTGGGGGAATCTTCTTCGTCCAGAATTTCAATTTTTCGGGGTTCTGGTGTCGGACTAGAAGCCGTTGAGCCTGACTGCGCCTGAGCTTTTTGAATCATGTCATCGACAAAGCGTTTGGCTTCTTCAGTCGTCATTTCCCCCCGTTCCACCATTTCATCGGCCAGTTTCTGAAACTGTCCTCGCAGTTCCCCCAACTTTTCCCCTGCTTTTTCTCCAGCATAGGAAGCCACACCGATGCCCAGATAAACCGCTTTTTGTACCAAGTCGCCCAAACCCATGGCGTTTTCTCCTGTATTGCCGCTCAATCATTACTAGGATGGCAGTCTGCCTCCTTCTTGCATACTTCAAGGATAGGAGTCAAATTCCGAAGATGCCTAGGGCTGAATCAGAGCGGATCTCCCCACTTCCCCAGTCATCGTTGCGCTACCTTCACTATCTGGGACTGCATGTCTGGGACTGCATGTCTGGGACTGCATGTCTGGGACTGCATGTCTGGGACTGCATGTCTGGGACTGCAATTGTAGAGGATAACGCAGGGAATGTGGTTCGATCGCACCCAGCGAAAAATTGACGCACTCCGGTCACAACGTGCTATTGTAATAAACGACTCGGATCTACGCGGTTTCAACGCCCAAATCTTGTCAGGACCGGAAGGTAGCAGCAATACGGGATGCTTGGAACAGGCGTAGTCTCCGGGTCTCTTTTTTTAGAGATTGCAAACGGATCTCGTCTAAATGGATCTCGTCTTTTCTAGATAAGCTCACTCCACGACGACCTTCCATTCATAAAGCTTGTAGTTCACACACCCATTCACAATTAGCGGATCCTGCTCCACGATGGCTTTCGCCTGTTCCATAGAGTCGGCTTCGAACACCATCATCCCACCGCCTCGCTGCGCCCAATACCCTGTGCGGGCATGGTGGCCTTGAGCGATCAGATCCTGCACAAAGGCTTTATGGGCAGGGACATATTGATCAAATGTTTGTTTATCAACAATTCCTTCTTCAATTTTGACAAACCAAGCCATTCGTTTCCTTCCTTAAACTTGGAATACGATAAATTTAATGGGACAGAAAGATTAATCTAGACGATTGCTTAAGTATTTTCCAGGAAGCTCTAGCTTTAGCTTAGGATAGACCTGTTCCTGAAATTCTGTGACTCCTGTAAATTTGCTGTGAAGTTAGTTTGCAGTCAGCCTATGCAAGACCCTCTACAGCCTCAAAATCTACGGCATCAAAATCTACGGTTGTTTCTCGCACTGATTCCACCCCCTGGCGTTCAGGACTACGCCAATGCGATCAAACAACAGTTTTGGGAAGAATACGCCAGTCAAAAAGCATTTTCGTCCCCCCCCCACATTACGCTTTATCCCCCCTTTAACTGGAATGCCATAAACATGGCCCAGTTAACCGCAAAGTTAATTGATTTTGCCCACGATCGTGCTCCATTACCAGTGACATTGTCTGGATTTGGGGCATTTCCACCTCGGGTGATTTACATCAATGTTCAACGGACGATCGAACTGTTGGACGTGCATTCTGATCTATTAGCCTATCTCGCATTGCATTGCGACCTTGTTCACCCGCAGGCCACTAGCCGCCCCTTTACCCCCCATATGACGGTGGCATTCCGGGACTTGACCCTCCCTAATTTCCAGCGAGCTTGGCCCAAATTTCAGACCCAAGCCCTTAGGATTGACAACCAGGAAATGGATCAGTTTACCTTCATGGCCGATCGCCTGACGTTATTACAGCATGATGGTCAGCAATGGCAGATCCACCAAGAGTTCACTTTTCAAACGCACAATCAGTTCAATAATCTACGGAACCGTAGCCCTGAACTGTAGATTTGCACTTGACCCAAGCCTGAATCTCAAAACCCTCAATCTCAAAAGCCTATTTTCAAATAGCTTGGGTAAATTCACGCAAAGATTGGGTCGGCCAATGCAGCAACACTTACACTGGAATGGGAGGAAGAGATGCAAAGGATTATGCCAAATTCCTAAGTTGAACGGCTATTTTGAACGGCTATTTTCAACAACTATTTCAAGTAATCCGTAACTTCCGGATTCACGAGAGATTACTGAAATTCTTCCCGGATTTTTCACGTCTTTATAGTAGTTTCTCGCAAAAATGCTGAGCCGTTTTTTTGTATTTCAACAAAATAGCCGAGAATTTACGGAAATTGATGCTCTCGTCAGATTGCCAAATCAGAAGTCTTCCTGAAGTATTCGTCAAAGGGCAACGATTAGCCTAAAGCGAGGATAAGTCTGGTCGCCTACCATGCTCCAACTGACTGTGCCCCCTTCAGGCAAAAGGATCAACGATGTCGTCTTTATCTCCCCGGAAAATTCAACCTGGTTCGATCGTTCCTGCTGATGCAACAGTAGTGACACCAAGCGAAATCAAACCCAACTCAGGATCTCCTAAACGGCTTAAGTTTTGGCGACGATTTTCAGCTTGTCTGGGATTCGCAGTGATTAGCTTCAGTTGTATGAGTACGCTAATTTATCGTGAAACTCGGAATTCGGTCGATCGCACCCAGGCATTGATGAATCAATACATGATTGCTGACCAAACGGATGCTATTCTCCTAGCCATCCAAAATTTAGAAACAGCACGATATCGCTATGCTTTATTGGGAAAGGTAGACGATCAGAAAGCAGTTGACAAGACCATCGCACAAATTGTTGATCAACTATCCAGCTTGCGCCAGCGTTTGATAGATAAGCAAACTTCACCTCATCAGCAAGAACTTGACAAACTCCAGCAGTTTTTTAGTCAAGAGATGGTGGCAACCCAAACTATGATTGCCATTCGACAATTCCAAGGATCTGCTGCTGCGACTCGTTATCTTTCAGAAAACCGCTTTCGGGATCATTACGAATTACTCCTTGAAATTATTAAAACGATCGAGCAACGAGAAGCCAGAAACCTTCAAGCATGGATTTCGTGGGAGCAACATGAATCCTCCAATACGGTGATTGGAGTCTTAGTTAGTTTAATCGTGACCTTTTTCCTTTTATTATTAGGCTTCTATTTAGTTTATCGCGAAATTTTTAAACGCCGGAATACTGAAAATACCTTAGAACAGGAGCGAGATTTTATTAATACCATCCTGAATACAGCAGGGGCATTAGTGATGGTATTAGATCCCCAAGGACGGATTATTACGTTCAATCGGGAATGTGAGCGAGTAACTCACTATTTAGCTGAAGAAGTCTGTGGTCATACCTTTGGGGAGTTTTTTATTGTTCCTGAAGAAGCTGAGGTGATTGTGTCTGAATTTGCCCAGTTAGTCAGTGGGGAACTGGATGCAACCTACGAGATTTATCAGGTACTGACTAAAGAGAAAGAACGACGGTGGGTTTCTTGGTCAACTACCGTTTTAAAAAATGCTAGGAATGAAATAGAGTATGTGATTGCAACGGGGATTGACATCACGGATCAAAAGCGGACTGAAGAGAAAGTTAAACATCAAGCTCAACGGGATAAGCTGCTAGCAGATATCACCTTAAATATCCGTCAATCCCTTGATTTGCCGGATATTTTGAATACTACTGCTGCCGAAGTTCGGGAATTTTTACAGGCCGATCGGGTGATTGTCTATCAGTTTCATCCGACATGGGATGGCAAGATTGTAGTTGAAGCAGTCAATCCCGAGTGGAAGTCGCTGCTAGGAATCTACATTCAAGATTTATGGTTCCAAACTGGAAATTGGCAACTTTACCAAGATGGACGCATTCAAGCCATTAATGACCTTGAAACGGCAGACGTCTCTGACTGCCATCGTGATGTTTTAAAAGCGTTTCAGGTCAAAGCTTGTCTAGTGGTTCCCATTTTGACCAATCAAAAACTCTGGGGTCTTTTGGTCGCGCACCAATGCTCAGAAGCTCGTCATTGGAAACCCGTAGATGTTGAATTTTTACAGCAGTTATCCAACCAAGTGGGAGTTGCGATCGCCCAATCTGACTTACTCGATCAGGCGATCGAACAACAACAGGCACTTAAAGAAAAAAACCAAGCCTTAGAACAAGCCCAACGATCGGCTGAAGTTGCACGAAAACTAGCCGAAGAAGCAACCCAAGTTAAAAGCTCATTTCTAGCAACCATGAGCCATGAAATTCGCACGCCAATGAATGCTGTCATTGGTATGACGGGTCTATTACTAGATACTCAACTTGATATCCAACAGCGAGATTTCGTAGAAACCATTCGTACCAGTGGCGAAAACTTACTAGCGCTCCTCAACGACATTCTTGATTTTTCCAAACTGGAAGCCAACGAGATGCAACTAGAAGTATTGGAATTTGACCCCGTTACTTGTATTGAGGAAGTTGCCGATCTGCTGGCCAATACCGCTGCCAAAAAAGGATTGAACTTGGCAACCTTAATTAGCCCTCATCTTCCTAAACGAGTTCTGGGTGACGTGAGCCGTCTTCGGCAAGTCTTAACCAATTTAGTGGGCAATGCCATTAAATTTACTGCCCAAGGTGAAGTTGTGCTCTTTGCCAATGTCATTACGGAAAAAGCAGACGGGGTCACGATCGAATTTGCAGTTACCGATACGGGCATTGGTATTCCAGAAGAAGCCCAGGCCAAACTGTTTGAACCCTTTTCCCAGGTGGATGCTTCCATTACCCGTCGCTATGGCGGCACTGGGTTAGGGCTCGCGATCTGTAAGCAAATTGTAGAACGAATGGGAGGCACCCTAGGCATCAAAAGTGAAGTTAGCAAGGGATCTCGGTTTTGGCTACGGATTCCGTTGAAAGTGGCCCAGAGCAATGAAAATGAATCAGATCAGCCCCTCGTTTTAACTAGAGTTCCCGCGCTCAAACTTCTGATTATTGATAACAATTCAACCAATCGTGCGGTTATACAGCAACAAACTGCCCATTGGGGCTTGGTTATAGAAGAAGCAGATTCCTGGCAAACCGGATTACAACAATTGCGACAACAGGCCCAACAGCAACAACCCTATGATGTTGCGATCGTGGATCTTCAGTTACAGGGCATCAGCCCCCATTACCTTAGTCAGCAATGGGTGAAATTTCCCGAGCTATCGCAAACCGCTATGATCGTTCAGACAAGCCTGACCCAACAACATGAAATTAAAACTCTTAAGCAATTAGGCTTGCCTTTTTATCTTGTCAAACCCGTTAAGCAATCGCGCCTTTTAGATTGCTTGATGGCTGCTATCAATCAATTCTCGGAGCATCCCACTATGACCTCTCTAGCACCCATCACTCCCCCCCAGCCGAGCTTGAATCCTCCTCAATACAAACTGAAAGTTCTCTTAGTTGAAGACAGCCCGATTAACCAAAAAGTGGCTTTAAACCAACTCAAGTCCTTTGGGCAAACTGCGGATGTTGCAGGGAATGGGCAAGAGGCCGTAGAACTGTTTCAAAAAATTCACTACGACATTATTTTGATGGATTGTCAGATGCCAATTATGGATGGCTATACGGCAACCCAAACGATTCGACAAATGGGAGAATCGGGTAAAGCCGTTACCATTATTGCCCTGACAGCCAATGCCATGCCTGAAGATCGAGCCAAGGTGATCGAAGTCGGCATGGATGACTATCTCAGTAAACCCGTCCGCAAAGAAGAACTGGCCCGTAAGATTCATGAATGGGGCGAGATTATTGCTCAACGGGCAGCGGATCAAGCGGCTTTGATCGCAGATGGCACGAGCGCAAGTGGCACGATCGCACCGTCTATCAACTCCGATAGACCCACCGATTCAATGCCTCCAACCATCCCCAAATTGGAAGAATTAGTCGATTTAGTGTACTTGGAAGATGTGACCCAGGGCAACGACGCAATGATTGCCGAATTTCTCCAAGAAGTCTTGGCCCTTCTGCCTAATAAACTCGAGGAACTGAAGGAAGCTATTCAACAGCAGCAACCCACAGAGATCGTGCAGCATGCCCATTACATCAAGAGTAGTTGCGCCTGTACAGGAGTTACAGCATTAGCCGTGATTGCAACGGAAATCGAAATGCAAGCTAAGGAAAACCCCACAGCGGCCTTTGGTCATCTTATCCAAGCTTTAGAGACTCGCCTCTCCCAGTTCCAACAAAGTATGAGCCAATGGCAGCAGGAAAATTTTTACACAGCCGCCTAATCCCAGCAACGCCTAATCCTAGCAACGCCTAATCCTAGCAACGATAGTCCCCTGCCTATTTTTCAATAAACACTAAATCTTCCGGCTGCACCGTTAACCGTAGCCAGTTGTCCTTCACTTCGAGGAGACGATCGAGGCTCGTTTGTTCTCCCGTAGTGGGAAGAATGACCCGATCGTTAATGGCCCGGAGATAAGCTTGAACTCCTGCCAATCCGAGTGCATTGGTCTCCGTTAACCAATAACTGGCTAACCGACGAAATAACTTGGGTAAAATCACGGCTGCATGGGTCAGGGTATAGAGACTTTCTAGTTGAAAGCCTTGACAGGTCACATCCTCCGTCCATAGACCCACCTGGTTCAGTCGTGCCTGCCGTGCCGTTAAAATCAAAGCCTCCCGTAATGCTGGATACAGCTTGGAATAGATCGTGGGATAGGCTAGTCCAGTAGCCAATAGGTCATGGTTCGCACTCGCAGTCAGCCAATCGGCTTCTACTTGGATCCAAGTACCACTGGGCTGGGTGAGGGTCTGAGGCGATCGTCCTGCAAAGGCAAAGGCGATCGCGCGACCATTGCGATCGGCAAACCGCGTCAGAATGTAGCCGGGTAACATGGCTGGCTCAGCCCCTGTAATTGTTTTGTCTAGACGGCGTTGGATGGTCTGGAGATCAAATCCTAGGAAGGCCAAGAGGCGATCGGCGGCGGCATTGCCCCAATATTCGGGTTGGTGGAGTCGCATCCCTACCCCCGGTACCGAAAAGTGGGTTTCCAAGCTATCGATCGCATCAAGTCGGAGTTGCACCCCCCCCAGGCGGTTAGGACGAACACGACCTCGCACCTGTTTCCAGAGCATAGGATTGTGGGGGATAAAGCGAATAGAATCACCATCAGGAGCCGCATTGAGGATAGAAAACATCCCTTCAAGTAAGAGCATCGGCATGGTCGAATATCCCGTGGTGAGCCATTGGAGTAAGAGTGAGTCAGCAACTGGTCAACCCCCAATCAACTAGGGTAAGCTAAACTCAAGCCCGATCCCCCAAATTACGCCTTGAAGATAGACTTTTTAATAGACGTTTGAACCAAGACTCCTTACACCTGCTTTTGAATACGAATCTTTGAAGGATTTGGCAATCACTGGGGCCCGATCGTCCATGCAGTGATAGTCTTTCCCCAGGATGGGTGCAGCTCCTGCGGTTTTCTATTTAATTTTGTCATTCAATTCTCTAAACCCCTAACTTAACTCTGCCATCGTCTCCCCTAAATAATTCTGTGATTTTTAATGCCCGTCAGTTAGCGCTACTGGCGCTGAAACAAATTCATCAACAAAGCGCCTATGCGGATTTTGCGATCGATCGTTGCCTCAGCCGAAACCCACTGAACGATCGCGATCGACGCCTTTTTACCGAACTCGTCTATGGCATTGTGCGGCGGCAACGCACCTTGGATGCCATCATCGATCGGCTTGCCAAAAAATCTTCCACCCAACAACCCCTAGATTTGCGGCTGCTCCTCCAGTTGGGACTCTATCAACTTTTGTTTCTCCAACAAATTCCCGTTTCTGCAACGATTCACACTACGGTTGAACTGACGAAATCTCAGCGCTTGGCGGGCTTGGCGGGCTTTGTGAATGCCCTGCTGCGGGCAGCCCATCGCCTCATCCAAACGAATCCCACTGATCCGATCGCCATACTCCTTCCAGAACTGGGACAAGATCCCGCCAGTTTAGGTATTCGCTATAGCTATCCTGACTGGATTGTCCAGGTTTATCTCGATCAATTTGGACTGGAGGCGACCCAAAAACTCTGTGAGTGGATGAATCACCCCCCCACCTAGACCTGCGGGTGAATACTTTAAAAACCTCCCTAACACCCCTAGCCACTGCCATGGCCGCCGTGGGCATTCATACCAGTCGAGTAGCATCCTTGCCCCAATGTTTGCGCCTATCCCAGCGTTCCGGTGCCATCAAGGATCTGCCGGGATTTTCAGAAGGTGGCTGGATTGTACAGGATGCCAGTGCGCAGTTAGTGAGTTATCTCGTTGATCCACAACCGGGTGAGGTGATTGTGGATGCCTGTGCCGCGCCCGGTGGCAAAACCTTGCATCTGGCGGAGTTGATGCACGATCGCGGCACCGTTTACGCCTGCGATCGCACCGCATCACGGTTAAAGAAACTGCAACAAAACCTTGAACGCCTCGATCTGCATAGCATCAAAATTGTAGAAGGCGACGCCCGATCACTGACTCAATTTGTTAATCAATGCGATCGCGTCCTTGTCGATGCACCCTGCTCCGGATTGGGAACCCTGCACCGCCACGCCGATGCCCGCTGGCGACAAACACCTGAATCGGTTCAACAGCTCGCACAATTGCAACAGGAAATTCTGACCCAGGCCGCCACTTGGGTGAAGCCGGGAGGTATTTTGGTCTATTCCACCTGCACTTTGCATCCCCAGGAAAATGAGCAAGTGGTCGAAACTTTTTTGGCAAACCATCGATCGTGGCAGATTGACCTCCCCCCCTCGGAAAATGCAGCTTCCAGCTTAGTTTCGCCAGCGGGTTGGATTAAAGTACTGCCCCATGAACAGGATATGGATGGCTTTTTTATGGTGAGATTACGCAAGAGCGAGATTTGACGGCATCGGGAATCGCAGATCAGGGAATCGCAGATTCGGGAAAGTCTGATGCAAAAAGTGCGACTTTAGAAGCGTGAGACTTAAGAAAGGTTAAAAGTTCGGGGGAGTCAGGACAAAGGGCGTTAGAAAGAAAAGGTGAATGAGGGCCTCGTCTATGATGACCAAAACCGATACGAAAACGCTGATAAAAATCCTCATCGGAGCAGCGTGGCTGGATGGCGTCATTCAAATTGAAGAACGGGAATACCTGATGCGCATCGCCCGCGAGCAGGGGCTAGAACAGGATAAAGAAATTTATCCCCTCCTGCACGAGTTGCGATCGGTGTCTGCCCAAGAGTGCTATGACTGGATTTGGCAATATCTTGGAAAAGATCCCACCGCTGAAGATTGCCACCGTTTGATTGAAGCGATTAGTGCTTTGATTTATAGCGATGGTACCGTTGCTAACGAAGAAGCCAAATTACTCACTCAGTTACAAACGATCGAACTCCATTGCGAAGAGGGCACTTGCTCTCGAAATAGTGTGTTGGATATGGTTCGCAAGGTTTATTCTCGCTGGGTTGCGGTGGTGGATGGGCACTAAGTGGATAGGCACTGAATCGCTTTCAGAAAATTACCGCTTCAAAACACCCGAAACTAAAAAAGGCACAGGAGTTCCTGCGCCTTTTTTAGTCATTCTTAGTTAGTCATTCTTAGGGCGTCTTAACCTCACCTATCTTGGGATTCGAAGCTTAATTTAAGGAATTACCTTCGGTGCTAACTTCTTCTTCCAATAAGACGCTTCTATTCACTAAGATTTTTCCGCAGCGGGAGCATCGGAGGGGGAAGATTCCAGGTTGATTTCTGGGATAAAACTCGGACGATCGCGATCTTCCCAACCCACGGGGCGTTTGGAGTTATACCAAGCAATTACACCTAATACGCCCGCTGCTAAAGCCCCGATCGCATAGACGCCATTGAATAACCAGAGATACAATTCGCCGCCGCGTACCGCCGGATTGGTTAGGAGATAGGTCATCATGGATCTGTCCTCAAGAGAAAGTGCTTTGCTTTAATTACTCGAATCTTAACATATTGTTACATTACCCCAGAGTGGGAACACCTGCCCAAAAGGAGTCGAGATGACCGATCCAAACCTGTCGTTTGATTCCCAAGGCGATCGCGCCCACGATTTGACCAGGGCTGAGCAAACGATTCCAGTCGTTGATTTACAGGATTTTCTGGTAGGAAGCTCGGCGCAGCAGCAACGGTTTGTCGAGACGATGGGCAAAGCGCTGGAAGAAATTGGTTTTTTTGCCCTCGTCAACCACGGGATCGATCGAGCCTTAGTTCAATCCGCCTATCAAGTCGCCCAGGCATTTTTTGCTTTACCCGAAGAGATTAAGTTGACCTATGAGGATCGATCGCTCAACGGTCAACGGGGCTTTACTCGATTTGGACAGGAACATGCTAAGGATCAGGCCGCACCAGACTTGAAGGAATTTTGGCATGTGGGTCGGGACGATCGGTTAATCAATCCCCGGCCCCAAGAGATCCCCGCTTTTCACGGCACCATGCAGCGGTTATACGAACAGTTGGAGCATTGTGCGGCGCAATTGTTGGAAGCCTGTGCCCTGTATCTAGGCGAGCCACGCAATTTGCTGCGGGAAATGATCGTAGACGGCGACACGATTCTACGGGTCATTCACTATCCCCCCATTCCCGTCGATCGTGATTCTGCCAGTGTCCGATCGGCTCCCCACGAGGATATTAACTTAATCACCTTACTCTGCGAAGCGACAGCGGCGGGTTTGGAGATTCAGCGACGAGATGGATCCTGGCTAGCGATCGCGGCTTGTCCGGGGCAAATCATTGTAGACAGTGGCGATATGCTGCAATGGTTAACCAATGGGCGGCTACGCAGCACCACCCACCGAGTCAGCAATCCTGCCAATCCCCAAACCGCGCGATTTTCCATGCCGTTTTTCGTACATCCCCGACCCGAAGTGGATCTCACTCCGTTGCCCGGTTGTATCGCTGCCACCGGGGGAAAGGCAAAGTTTCCACCCACTACTGCAAAAGCCTACTTACAGCAACGCCTTCAGGAAATTGGCTTGGCAGGTTGATGGCTCAGCAGGATGATTGGCACAGTGAGCTGGTTTAGCTGACTAAAGCTAGCAGGCTGCACGTTGCATGTAACGTATTCGATCGCCCTAGCCCAGCTTTTAAAGAACGTAGGCGCAGATAGACTGATGGGCGTAACCTCAACCCCCTGCGGCGAATACAGCCATAATGGCCACGGAAAGCAATAGCCCTGGCATGAGCATCAGAATTAGCATAAACAGATCATGGGTCGTCATGGCAGCTTACCAACTCAAACTATTGAACTCAGACGATTGAACTCAGGCAATTTAACTTAATAATGTTCAACTCGAACTGTAGAAAAATACAGCTCGCGATGCTTCGATCGTTTACTCCATGGTAGATAAACTAGAATGACTGCGCATCGGGCAAGTCTTGAAAAAACTTGAAGATTTGAGATCCCTCCTATGAATCGATTTTCCTTTGATAATGTCCAGCGCCGAGATCTAATCACTGCTCTTTCCCTCTGGGTCGTAGCGGAACTGGTGGGATTGCTGATTTTTCCGGCCCTCGGCGTAATCAATCCAGGGCCAAAGCTGAAAACTTGGTTTACCCTCAGTATTCCTTTGGGATTAGCTGGCTCGTTGATTATTGCCATGAGTTCCCGCTGGATGGCTCTCAATAATGAGCAAGCGCCAGGTAGTGCAAAAACTTTAATGGGATGGTTAGGGCAAGCCAGCGGCTGGATCGGCCTGATGGGCGTTCTCTACCCGATGATCATGGCTTGTATAGAGTTTTTTACAAACTTAAAACTGAATCAATCATAGGAATCTTCATGGGCAATCAACTCGACATAGCCCTCAAAGAGTGGTCAGTAGCAATCTCAGCTTTGGAGGCTGGGGAAACCATCATGCTGTTACGCAAAGGAGGCATTCGAGAAGTGGGGGGACGATTTACCGTCGCCCACGATCGGGTGCTCCTGTATCCCACCTACGAGCACCAACGGACAGAATTACTCAAGCCCCCCTACCGTTGCAAAGTGGAACTCGTTGCCTCCGGCTGGCACCCAGCGGTGATCCCCATCAGTTCCTGGGCTCAGATTACCGATGTCATCGAAGTGACGGAACAATCTGCCTTAGATGCATTGCTCCCGCTGCATATTTGGAATGATTTATTTGCGGCGGAACGATTTCGCTGGAAGCCGCGATCGCCTCTCTATGTGCTGCTGTTGCGGGTGTTTCGGTTGGTAAAGCCTGTGATGATTCCCTACCAGGACAGCTATGGCGGCTGTCGATCGTGGATTGAGCTAGACCCGTCGATCGACCTCACTGAGTCTAAGCCTGTGCTGGCCGATCAGAACTATGCCGCCCAGGTGGAGGAAATCTATCGTCGAGTGGGACAGGAAGCCCATCACGTTGGCTCTCAAAGCCATCAAGAAAATAATGCTTGACGAATCCGGAATTTCTTTGTTAAGGTCTGAAGTAATCAACATACAGAAACAAACCACTTAGTCAGCAGTAAGGTTATGTTTACTCAAAGTTTTTCCTTTTACTTTTGGTACAGCCCGGTTCGCCAGTCTTAGCAGCTTTGCACTAAGAGACTGAGTGAACCGTAGGTGCTGACATCTACGGTTTTTTAATTCCTTAAATCTTGTTTGTTTTCTTTTGTTCTAGAAGTTCTCACAGTAGATTTCCCAAAATGTTAAACCTGCAATCTTGGTTTTATGGCTTTTACTTTTTCTGGTACGCGAGGCGTTCCGGTTAAGCCATCTTGCCAAGATGAGACTTCTAACCAACCCCGGAACGCCCACTCAAAAAGGCTTCCGGGGTTTTTAAATATCTACTTTTTCAATTACTAATTCTGCCCACTGACTGATCAACCTGTCTCAGTAATTCATTCAAGTAAACCATTCAAGGAGTCATCCCATGAAAGACGCAAAACTGGTTTCCAAACTAAACGCAGGCCACAAATCTACGGTACAACTCAACGATCGCGTTACCATTGGCGATCGTGATATCGTGATCATTGGTGGGCCTTGCACCGTGGAAAGCCATGAACAAATGGAAGCGGTTGCATCCCAGTTAAAATCATCCATTCAAGCCCTACGAGGGGGAGTCTACAAGCCACGGACTTCCCCTTACGCATTTCAGGGGATGGGTGGCAATGGATTAGAGATTTTGTCCACCGTGAGTCAGCAATACGATTTACCGATCGTGACGGAGGTCATGGCAATTCATCAAATTGAGGAAATTGCGGCCCAAGCCCACATGTTACAGGTGGGTAGCCGCAATATGCAGAACTTCGATTTGTTAAAGGCACTGGGCGAGGTGGATAAGCCTGTGTTGCTGAAACGGGGACTGGCTGCAACGATCGAAGAATTCGTGATGGCTGCGGAGTACATTGTGAGTCATGGTAATCCCAACGTGGTGTTATGCGAGCGGGGCATTCGCAGTTTCGATAACTACACACGCAATGTGCTCGACCTGGGAGCCGTGGCCGCTCTCCGCCAAATTACTCACCTACCGATTATTGTTGATCCGAGCCATGCTGCCGGAAAGTCGGAGTTAATTGCAGACCTGTCCCGCGCCGCGATCGCCTGTGGGGCAGATGGGTTAATTATTGAATGCCATCCCGAACCAGAAAAATCGGTTTCCGATGCCCGCCAAGCGCTTTCATTGTCTGAAATGGCGTCCTTGGTGACTAGCTTGAAGCCGATCGCCCAAGCAGTTGGGCGGGATCTGTGCAGCTCGGTTTCCCAAGCCCATGCCACCCAGTCATACTCGTCTGTAGAAAAGCAGGCAGAAAAACAGGCAGAAAAACAACTGGTTGCGGCTTAATATCCTACAAATCCCAAAATTATCCCTCAATATTAAGAGCTTAAGAGAATCAGGAGGATTATGTTTCTCCTGATTCTCGATCGTGTAGCCTAGATACAGGTACCATCAGCTACTGGCAAGGAAGAGAGGCACTTTTAACGTTTCACTTGTCTTTGACAGTTCCCAAGTTCCACTTCCCGTATCCGTCCGTATCTGTTTCCCGTATCTGTAATTGGCTATGACAGCGTTTGATGACTCCCTTTCCCCTCCCCTCGACGAAGCGATCGATCATCATCCCCTGATGGTTTCACCTCAGACGTCGCTGTCTGAAGTAGTGATTTTAATGAATCAAACGCGAGGCCGCAAACTACTGCAAGCAGCTAGTAGTGGTACAAGCAAGCTCTCTGGGGCACGATCTAGTTGCGTTTTGGTCATGCAGGATCAGCAACTCCTGGGCATTTTGACAGAGCGGGATATCGTTAAACTCACAGCGAAGGGACTGGATTTTGAGAAAACGATGGCCGAAGAGGTCATGATTCATCCGGTGATCACCCTGTCGGAGACAGCGTTTCAGGACGTTTTTGCAGCTCTGTTTTTATTTCGGCGTTATCGCATTCGTCATTTGGTGATTACGAAAACTGAGGCACGGACTGATCATCCAACCGATCATCCGACCGATCACACAACTGATCGTACAACGGTGGTGGGTGTGGTTTCTTCAGAGAGCGTTCGCCAAGTGTTGCGGCCCACCCATTTGCTGAAGTTGCGGCGGGTGGCGGATGTGATGACGACGGATGTGGTGCATGCGCCACCGGAAACGTCCGTTTTAGAACTAGCCCAACAAATGGCGGATCATCGCGTCAGTTGCGTGGTGATTACGGAAACAGATGACTGGCAGGAAAAGTTGAAGGTCATTCGCCCGATCGGGATTGTCACAGAACGGGATATTGTGCAGTTTCAAGCCTTTGGGCAAGCGTTAGCGACCGTTCCCGCTTCAAAAATGATGAGTAGTCCGCTGTTCCTGCTCAATCCGGATGATTCTCTATGGACAGCGCACCAAGAAATGCAACGGCGACGGGTGCGACGTTTGGTGGTGTCCTGGGATTGGGGAGCCAAGTTGGGCATTGTCACCCAAACCAGTTTGTTAAAAATTTTTGACCCCGTTGAGATTTACGGTGTGGTTGAAACGCTTCAGCAAACAGCGATCGAACTAAAACTGGAAAAATCCCGCCAGCCCCAGCCTATTTCACCTGTCACGCCTTCCCTCGCTTCAGCATCTGGTCAGGGGACGCCTCCCGATTTGGCAATACCGTCCAGAGGCACGCCCTCTCCAGACTTGGCTGCTGCTTCAGATGTAGCCGAACCTTCGAACTTGGCACCTCCCGATTTACCCCTGTCGCAAATGGAGTCGGGTGCTTTTTTGTCTAGTGCGTTGGCGGCAGCGGACTGTCATCCGGTTCCTTTTCGACCGATCGCAGGGCCCAATTTAGGGGAATTGCTTCTAGATTTACAGCAGCAGTTAGAAGACTTACATCAACAAATCGATCTACCCGCAGAAGAACGGCAACATCGTTTAGCCGTGATGATTGCTGAGGTTCACCGGATTCGTAGTTTTCTGAATCATACGCACACTGACTCAACTGCCCGATCGATCAACTCGTGAATCTAGTACATACAGTCAGTGTTAAACCAACGCTCAATGCGAGATCCGCTCAACTTAGATCAGTGAATATTTATGTCTATGCCAACTGCTGAAGATTATTTCAATCAAGCCTTCGAAAAATATAACAATCAAGATAATCAAGGGGCGATCGCGGACTATAGCCAAGCGATTCAACTCCAACCTGACCATGCAGAAGCCTATATTGGTCGCGGGTTTGCTCGCAGTGAACTAGATGATGTAGAAGGGGCAATCGCCGATTTCAACCAAGCGATTCAACTCCAGACAGATAATCCAGAAGCCTACAGCGGTCGAGGGTACATCCGAAGTACAGCAGGCGATATTCAAGGAGCGATCGCCGACTATGACCAAGCGATTCAACTCGAACCAGACAATGAAGAAATCTACAATAACCGAGGTTTACTCCGCCGTGAATTAGGGGATCTCCAAGGGGCGATCGCCGATTATGACCAAGCGATTCAACTCCAGCCTAATCTGGCAGAAGCCTACTATAACCGGGGGGTTGCCCGTCATGATTTAGGAGATCTCGAGGGGGCGATCGCTGATTTTCACCAAACAATTCAACTCCAGCCCGATCATGCAGAAGCCTACATCGGTCGAGGTCTGGCTCGTCGCAATTTAGGAGATCTTGAAGGGGCGATCGCGGATTACGACCAAGCGATTCAACTCCAACCGGAGGATGTAGGCGATGCTTATAACAACCGAGGTCTGATCCGTCGGGATTTAGGGGATTTAGAAGGCGCAATGGCAGATTTTGACCAAAGCATCCAGATCCTGCCGGATTTAGCGGTAGTTTACGTTAACCGAGGGATTACTCGCAGTGATTTAGGAGATCTTCAAGGGGCGATCGCCGACTTTGACCAAGCACTCCAACTCCAGCCCGACTTAGCAGAAGCTTACTACAGCAGAGCCGCAACCCGTACTAAACTTGGGGACAACCAAAAAGCGATCGCCGATTATCAAAAAGCAGCGGAGCTGTATCCCCAAGATAACTCTTGGCGACAAGGCGCATTAGACGAAATCCAAACACTCCAACAATCCTGATCTGGCTTTCAGGTCAATCAACGTGTCAATCTGCATTAGCACAGTCCCAAATTAAACGTAAAGCCCCCAGCATTGAGCTTGGGAGCTTCATGTTTATGAATCACTTTGTAACCCGCGATCGAGCATCCTGCGATCGACAGTCATCTCCTTAGTCCTGCTTCAGCTTAGGCCGATAGGTAGAGACCACTTGCAACTCCTTAAGCTGCTTGTCTTCCACATTGGAGGGCGCATTGGTGAGCAAACAGCGGGCCTGCTGGGTCTTCGGAAAGGCGATCGCATCCCGAATGGACTCCTCACCCGCCAATAGCATCGCCAAGCGATCGATCCCGTAGGCAATCCCACCGTGGGGCGGCGTGCCATACTCGAACGCTTCCAGCAAGAAGCCAAACTTGCTCTGGGCTTCCTCATCGCTGAGGCCGATCGTTGCAAACACCTTGGCTTGCAGATCGGGTTGATAGATCCGTAAACTACCGCCACCGATTTCGTAGCCGTTCAACACAATGTCGTAGGCTTGGGCGCGGGCGGTTGCCAGGTTGTCACGATCCTCCGGGAACGGGGAGGTAAACGGGTGGTGCAGAGCTTCGAGCCGCTTTTCATCGGCATTCCACTCGAACATCGGGAAATCCGTCACCCAGAGCAGATTCCACAGGCTTTCGTCGATCAGGTTCAACTCCCGACCCACCACCTGCCGCAGCCGATCGAGGGTCTTGTTCACCGTCGCTGTATCCCCCGCCCCAAACAGCAGGAGATGTCCGGCTTGGGCTCCGGTACGCTGGAGCAATTCGTCCTTTTGTTCCGGGGTTAGGTTGTCTTTGATGGCTCCGATCGTGTCGATTTCGCCATTTTCCCGCACGCGGATGTAGGCCAGTCCCTTCGCGCCTGCAACGGTCGCCTCGTTGAACAGATCCCCACCGGGCTTGATCCGCACGTTGGAAATGGCATCATTGCCCCCCGGAATCGGCAGGATTTTAATAATGCCGCCCTTGGCCACCGCATCGGAGAAGACCTTAAAGCCAGAATCCTTGAGGATGTCAGACACGTCCACCAGTTCCAGCCCAAAGCGGGTATCGGGCTTATCGGAACCGTACTTGTCCATCGCTTCTTGATAGGTCAGGCGGGGAAAGGGACGGGGAATGTCGATGCCTTTAACTGCCTTGAAAATGTAGCAGACGAGGCGTTCGTTCAGATCCAGAATTTCCTCCTGGCCCATGAAGCTCATTTCCATGTCGAGCTGGGTAAACTCCGGCTGCCGATCGGCCCGTAGATCCTCATCCCGGAAACAGCGCGCCACTTGGTAATAGCGATCGAGCCCCGACACCATCAGCAACTGCTTAAACAACTGGGGTGACTGGGGCAGGGCAAACCATTCACCGGGGTTAACCCGCGACGGCAGAATGTAGTCCCGTGCACCCTCTGGGGTGGATTTGGTCAGAATGGGAGTTTCGACTTCGGTAAATTGCTCTTCGTCCTCCAAGAACCGCCGCGCCGACTTAATCACCTGGTGGCGCAGTTGCAAGTTCTTGCTCATCCGTTCCCGCCGCAGATCGAGATAACGATACTTGAGGCGCAGTTCTTCCTTCACCGTCTCCGTTTCCGCACTGGACACCTGGAAGGGCAACTGTTTGCGCACCGCACTGAGAATTTCAATCTCATCGGCATAAATTTCGATTTCCCCCGTGGGGATCTTGGTATTGAGAGATTCCTCAGGCCGCTGGCTCACCCGACCCGTTACTTTGATCACGTACTCGTTGCGAATGTCTCCGGCGATCGAGTGGGATTGGGGCGTGCGATCGGGATCGCTGACCACTTGCACGGTTCCGGTCTTATCCCGCAGGTCGAGAAAAATCACAAAGCCATGATCACGGCGACGATCGACCCAGCCGAACAGGGTGACAGTTTCTCCGATATGGGCTGCTCGAACTTGACCGCAATAGTGACTACGCATGGCTCCTGGTCGTGACTTCTAACTAAATTGAAAACCTTTCCATTATGCCAGCATTTGCCGCATTACACCGGACTGCAATAAAAAGCAGCCCAGCCCCTTCGGGCGCGATCGGGATAAGGCGAGTTGAGCTTTCTCACGTTCCCGTAACATTCCCTGGAAAACGGTTATGCCAATGGGGGGTAAGGATTAAGATTGCGGGGACGCCGTCAGATTTCCTATTTCTGCCAGCTCACCGACAGCGTTGTTATTACACAACCCTATGGAAACACCACAGAAATCATTCAACTGGAAAGCCATTCCCCTCTACGTGCAAATCGCGATCGCCATTGTCCTAGCGATCGGGGTGGGAATCTTGCTAGGGGCAGGTCATGCCAGCGAAGCCGTTCAAGGCTGGGCTAATCACTTGGCCGTGCCCTGTACGCTCATCCTCAAAGCCCTGCGTACCCTGGCGACGCCGCTGATTTTGCTAGCCGTGCTGCACACCTTTTTGACCGCCGACATTCCCGGTCGATCGGGCCGGAAACTCGCGATTTTGCTGGTCACGAACACCACGGTCGCGATCGTCATTGGTCTGTTGGTTGCCAACGTGTTGCAACCCGGTCGCTTTGGCAAGCTGGCAGCCCCCACCGAAGCCATGCATGGCAAAAGCTTGGATCCCTGGGGACTATTGCAGGACATGGTGCCGGAGTCGGTGGTTAAGCCCTTGGTGGATAACAACGTTTTGCAATTAATTTTCCTGGCTTTAGCTTTCGGGATTGTGCTGCGGGGCATTAAAGCCCACCAAATTGCTGACGGAAAACGGGATTATGTGGCCGTGGAACAGGGCATTGCCGTGATGTTTGAAGCGGTGATTCGCATTTTGCATTGGGTGATTGCCCTAGTCCCGATCGCGGTCTTTGGCATCGTGGCAAAAACGATCGCGATCCAAGGCTTTGAACCGTTTAAAGCCTTGGGTGTTTTTGTGCTAACGGTGATTCTGGCCTTGCTGCTCCAAGGCGTCTATTACCTAACCCGTGTGAAATTGGGCTCCTGGGTTAGTCCTCAACGCTTTTTGCGGGGTGGGGCAGATCCCTTGATTACGGCTTTTTCCACGGCGTCTTCCACGGTGACGATGCCCATTACCTTTGAGGCGTTAATTGCCAAGGTGGGCCTGCGGGAATCGTCTGCCTCCATGGGTGCATTGGTCGGCAGTAACTTCAACAATGATGGCACCGCCCTCTACGAAGCCATGGCAGCGTTATTCATCGCCCAGGTTTTGGGGCTCAACCTCAGCCTGCCGCAACAGTTAGTCGTGATTTTGACCTCGATCGTCGCTTCCGTCGGGGCAGCGGGCATTCCGGAAGCCGGACTGGTCACCATGACGCTGGTGTTTAGTTCCGTTGGTTTGCCCACGCAGTACATTGCGCTGTTGATTACGGTGGATTGGTTCCTCGATCGTTGTCGCACCGCCATTAACGTCATGGGCGACATGACCGTCAGTTGCCTGCTGGACGGGTCAACCCCTCACCAACCGGAGGCGGAACCCTTTCTACTTGATCCCACAGCGGTAGATTAGTCGCCACCTGCCGAACCGACCCCCGAAACCCGATAGAATATGGGGTCGGTATCCTAACGTCGGGAAAGGGACGGGGCAAAATGATGGAATGGCATTCGGTAAAGGACTACGAGGACATTCAATATTTCAAAGCCGATGGCATTGCCAAAATCGTGATTAATCGTCCCCACAAACGCAATGCCTTCCGTCCCAAAACCGTCGTTGAACTCTACGAAGCCTTTGCCAATGCCCGCGAAGATAGCCGCATCGGGGTCGTTCTGTTCATGGGGGCAGGGCCTCACAGCGATGGCAAATATGCATTCTGTGCCGGGGGCGACCAAAGTGTGCGAGGCGAAGGGGGCTACATTGACGAAGAGGGCGTGCCACGCTTGAATGTGCTGGATTTGCAGCGGTTGATTCGCTCCATGCCTAAGGTGGTGATTGCCTTGGTGGCAGGCTACGCGATCGGGGGTGGCCATGTGTTGCACATGCTCTGTGACCTGACGATCGCGGCGGAGAATGCCATCTTTGGGCAAACGGGGCCGAAGGTCGGCAGTTTTGATGGCGGCTTTGGCGCAAGTTACATGGCGCGGATCGTCGGGCAAAAGAAGGCGCGAGAAATTTGGTACCTCTGCCGCCAATACAACGCCCAACAGGCATTGGATATGGGTTTGGTCAATACAGTGGTGCCTGTGGAGCAGTTGGAAGCGGAGGGGATTCAGTGGGCCCAGGAAATTCTGGAGAAAAGCCCGATCGCGATCCGGTGTTTGAAGGCTGCTATGAATGCTGATTGTGATGGGCAAGCAGGGCTGCAAGAATTGGCAGGTAACGCCACGATGCTGTACTACATGACCGAGGAAGGGGCTGAAGGGAAGAAAGCCTTCTTAGAAAAACGTAAGCCTGATTTCCGGCAATATCCTTGGCTGCCCTAAGGAGAACGGAGCCAATGCCTAGGAAAATCAGAGAGTTAAAAAGTCTATTATTGAAGGCAGGATTTACGTACGAGTCTGGGAAAGGTAGTCGCACTCAATGGTCTCATCCTCTGCTACCTGGAAAGCTAACACTGTCAGGCAAAGATGGGCAGGATGCGAAACGTTACCAAGAGTAAGACGTTGAGAGTGCGCTCAGACAAATCGCTCAAATCGAAGGGGAGAATTCATGAATACTCGTTACACCATTATTATTCAATGGTCAGATGAGGATCAATGCTACGTTGTGAGCCTACCGGAATGGGGTGACTACTGCCACACCCACGGGGACACCTACGAAGAAGCCCTACAAAATGCCTGTGAGGTTCTGGAATTGCTCACTGAATCAACCCTGGAAGAAGGCAAGCCTTTACCAAACCCACAGTGATTTGGGCAATTTTTACCATCAGAGCGTGTGGATAAACAAACAGCCTGATGACCGGTTACAGATGACTGGTTACAGAGGTAGAGGCGATGTTCAGAACTTTTGGTAGGCTCGTTCCTGCATGGGGCGCATACCGAGGGCATTGAGGCGGGTGGAGGTGCCGTCTTGGGCGTAGGTAACGGAGACAGCGGGGATTGAGAGCGGATTAGTCATGGATTAGGATTGTGCGGGTAGTTAGAGATAGTTGATTTTATCTATCTGCTCGGTAAAAATTATCGCTTGCCAATGAATCATTCATCGGAGCAAGAGTCAATGATTTCCCTGATGGTCTTAGTGGCAATATTTTCTTGTTCGGATTTGGAATAAATGAGTAAAAGCCGAATTCGTTGAGGTTCAATAATCTGGTAGATGAGTCGATACCCACCACTTTTGCCACTTTGGGCATCACTATTAGGAATGCGAAGTTTGAGTACGGTGCAGTTTGTTCCAGAAATCTGATCGCCTAGAAAAATGCCAGATTCCAGCGTTTCAAAGATCGGTTGCAGGTCACTATAGATTGTCCGATAGCGTTTTGTGAGTGCTTTCAAACGACGTTTGAATTCAGGAGAGGCAATCACTTCGATCTTAGGGGCTTCCTGCGACATCGATACCGTCCCAAAGGTTTGCTAAAGGAATCGCTTGTCCGTCCCGAAATTCTTGAAGCGATCGCCGTAACCCTGCTGCAATGCTTTCATCACTCTCATTTTCTGGCAGCTCATCTTCGCTGATTAGGGTGCCGGGAGGGCTAGTTGGCGGAGGAGACAGTTGTTTTTGGTGGAGAAATTCGGCGAAGTGGAGGACTTCGGTGATTTGCTGCTCTGGAAGGATTTGGAGCAGTTGGTAGAGTTTTTCGGCGGCGGTCATGGTTTGCTGGAGTCAATGAGACGATCGTTATTATTATGGCTAATTTTACAGATGGCTAATTTTACAGTTGGTAGGCTTTTGCATGGGGATGCGCGATCGGGGGTGACCTTTTAAGCAATTTGAGTGAGGCGGCGATCTATGTAGATGTGTTCCAGGGTTTCGTCGTTTTAGTCGTGGGCTTCCTGGACTAATGGGAGTTCGCTGTCCATGCGATACTCCAAAGGAGTCGCTCCGCGAACGGGGTCGTCCATGCCGTCGATCGAAACTGCGTACATATCTCTATAGTCATCGATGAATCGCCCCCAATTTTTTTGCTTTTGTGATGTGAGCTAGATAGTGCGCGTTTTCTGAGATGTGTGCAACGATCGACCTATCAGCTTTTGGCCGATTTTTCGCGCGTTTAAACGTGCGCGCGTGTTTTTTGAAACAAGTCACGTGTTTTGCCGCGCGATTATCGGCTCGTATAGTACGTTCCCCTGGACTGTCCATGGGCAGTCAGCTTTTCCTCCGTGATCATATGTTGCAGTAGACGACTAGCCTGATCGCGGCTGAGTCGGCATAAATCCATAACATCCTTGCGCTTGATTCGACCATTTTTCCGAATGTACTGGATGACCATTTGTTCTTGCTGGATGCGATCGAAGCCTACTTGGCGAATATAGTTGGCGCTCTGTCCTAACTGACGATAGATGCTGGCACTGAGGGTGTAAGTGCGACCTTTTTTGATCCCTTGTGGTTCGACCAATCCCGCTTCGACCAATCGTTCCAAGATAGAACGAGCCATAGATTCATTTTTCTGGATTACCTGAGCTGCCTTTGCAATATCAATGCGACGCTCGGTACGCAGGTGAGAAAGTACAATCAGCGCGTCTAGAGAAATCGATCGCCCCGTTTGGTTTTCTTCTTCGACAATCATTTTGAAGAAGGGAATGTCGGCTTGGGCAGAACTGATGATGACGCGAACCGTTGTTGTGTCAGTGCTGGAGTAGTCGGGTTCAGGACGACCATAGCGTAGTACGCCTTGAAAAATCAGGTCTACTCCGCGTCCAGTCCGTTCGGCAATCCCAATCCGTTTGACCGCATCGGCGAGAGTGGGATTTCGCGGTTTTGGTTCGACGACAAGCAGGTTTTCGAGGGTGACACCTTCTACAAAACCGCCAGGGTTGCTAATAGAGAGGGTGTCGTTTTGTAGGCGCACAAATACAGTGCCTAATTGGGAGTAGTCGCGGTGAACCAAGGCGTTGACAAGCGCTTCCCGAAAGGCGCGTCGATCGTAGGTGGGAATGGGTACGCGAAAAAGACCCCATTGCAGTTCTTCTTCTTCGAGCCGTACCTCAAATTGCTCCATCAGGCGTTCAAAGGTGCGGAGCAAGGGGGTGCGATAGAAGTCGTTGGTGCGGACTTGGGTATTTTCGAGGACTTGGAAGGCGACTTCGTGGGTGGGGAGGTGGGTACGGATAGCGCTTTCTTTGCCAATCATCAGTAACCCGGTCAGAGTAGGGGCTTTGATGCCGTCGATCGTGCGGACAAGTCCGAGTGCGCCATCGAGCTCATCATCGTCTAAGTTCAAGAGTGAGGAATCACCTTTGTATAACTCAATCATGCGTCGTAGGCGTTCGCGCTCGATCGGGTCAAGGTCGGTGGGGCTAGCTTGGGGGATGGGGCTAGCGGAGTAGTCGAGTAGGCCAAGGTCGGATTGGCGGCTGGAAAATTCGTGGGGATAGAAGGGCACGCATTGGGGTCTGCCATCAGCTTGGAGACGGCGGCGCTGGAGGAGTCCGTCGGAGGTGGCGACTAGGCGAGAAGATTTGGGGACTTCGATCGCGGCGACGTTGTGCCCTTCTTCGTGGATGATGGTGGCGCGGACGCTGATGGGAGGATTCGTGCGGTTGGCGATGAAGGCGGAAAGTTGGGCGATATTTTGGTGTTTGGTGTGGAGTCCTGTGATGGTGCCGTCATCTTCGACGCCGAGGTAAAGGGTGCCGCCTTCTGTATTGGCCAGACAAACGATGGCTGCAATGAGGTCGGCATCGGGAAGGCAAGTACGATCGCTCTTAAATTCTACGGTGAGTGATTCTTGTTGAGGGATAGTTCGCATGGTGAGGTCATTAGGACTTTTTGGCAGAGCCTTGTTTCGTTTTACTGGTCATTTTGGTGTAGAGGTCGAAGCGTTTTTCGAGGCGCTCAGTGTCGTTTTTGGAGCGGCGATCGATGTAGATGCGTTCCAGGGTTTCGTCGTTTTGGTCGTGGGCTGCCCGAACTCAGGGAAATTCGCTGTTCATTCGATACTCCGAAGGAGTCACTCCGCGAACGGAAGCGTATATCTTGGCGATCGCATGCAGCTATCTTCACGTTAGAAACGGGGTTAGTTTAGCGGTTCTATACGACTTTTCCAATCGTCTGGATTACGGCGACAACTCATTATTGCTGCAATGACGATTCTGTCGGAATAAACGCGATATAAGATGGCGTAGGAAAACTTGCGGGTTAGATAACGACGGATCGGATCTTCAACGATCGGCCAGCGTTCTGGTGCAGCAAGAATCTGGAAGATAGCGGATTCGATGGTGTCGATGAAATCTTGATGGTTGTCTTGCTGGGCGAAGAATTGCACGGCCTCTGCATATTCCTGTAAGGCGGCTGGATGAAATTCATATTTCATTGGGCAAATTGTTGTCGGATTTGCGCCAAGGCAATCTCACCAGGAATGGTTTGGACTTCACCCCGATCGAGTGTGACAATCCGTTCTTGAGCTTGCTTAATGCTTTCTCGCCAAGTGTCTTGGTCAATTTGCGTTACCATGCTGGCCATGATTTGATCAATCAGGATTGCTTTGTCGGCATCGGATAATGCAGCGGCTTCTGAAATGAGTTGATCTAGGGTTAGCATGAGCTATCTTAGGCGAATGGAATTTGCTCCGATTCTAGCATGGGCTTACTTTACGCCTGAGTGCCTTATACGTTTGGTGGCCTTCTTGGGCGATGTCTGCTGGCAGGTCATTTTGGTATAGAGTTGGAAGCGTTTTTAGAGGGGGTTTGCTTTGCGATGCGATCGGGGGGAGAAAACGACCTATATGTTAACAACAATTGTCCAAGGAAGTAGTGTGTCTACCTTGGTTTGAAGATAAGTGCACGGACAATTTGATTGTTTGTCTTAATACATCCCAGCAAATATTTTCTCTGCTAACTTAATAGGATGACTATTTAGCTTTTGCAGTTCATATGACAATCCAACCTAGCATGATTCAACGTCACCCTAATGGGGATATTATGGCTCGAGTCGAGCGGCGTTACAGTAAGAATGCTATTTGTTTACTTGTGATGAGTACTCTATTAGTAAGTCCTCTTCCAGCGTTGGGGCAATCTTCTCAAATATCAATCGACGATCGTGCTGTGCCTGTGCTGGCCCTTGAGTTAAAGGATATTCTCCCGAACGTTCGTCAGACGCGAAGAAAGCGGCGCACACCTAAGCCTTCCCAGCGGCCTACGAGGGATAGGGACACAAATGATTCGCAAATGCCAGACCAAGTACCGCCTAGTCCTTTTCCCAGGAATTCTCCGACACCTCGTCAGCCGAAGCCGCCAGCCCCGATCAGTCCTCAGGAGCAACAATTTCTAGATAGCCTTTCTCCTGATGAGCGGCAGCTTTATACGGTGATCCAGAGAGCCAAAAAAGTTCTTCGGCAGCAGGCCGGTGCTAATTTGTTAGGGGGACTCATGGGCTTCTCACCCAAGCAGGTGACTCAAAGTCCACAAGACCTCGACCAAGAATTTCAAACGATTATTCGCGATAGTAGGAACTCAAGCAGTTCTGAGACTACGGTAAAGGATAGCAATCACCCGACGGGTGCAAAACCGGGTAATCGATTAATTCAGCGCCTATTGAATAGACGCAGCAATGAAACCCATGAGCAATGGCATACCAGGATTGATCCCTTAGTTTTTGCCACTCCACGGGATGAGTATGAAGCGTGGAAAGCAACTTTCTCCTCGGCTGATAAGCAAGCCTATGATAGCCTCGTTCAAAAACAGAGACAGAAGCAGAGCGAAGAAGCGGGCAGAATATTGCAGGATCAAATTAGACGCGATTTATCCTGTCGATGGGTGACAGATCCTCAGGGGGATGGTTTCGATAAAATTCAGGTTTGTGACGACTAACCATTGGGCAGTTTGGCTCTGGGTGAATTAGCGATTTATGAGAGCAACTTTGCTACCACCTTTCTAAGCAGTTTGAAGGTAGCGCTGTTCAAGGTAAATGTGTGCGAGGATTACGATCAGGTAAGGTTAGTCGAGTCGCTTCTGCTAGACGTGCGAAGCTTTGTGGACTTTGGCTTCGTCGGCTTTGGCTTGCTTGGCTGCACTTTCTGGGGTTGAGCTTTCGTCGGATTCAGGCAGACACTTAAGCGCTTCGGCATTTCCGCAATCCAGCCCCCACCCCAGGCATCCGTTGCACCCCCATTGCTGGCAGGCCGCAATGGTAAGTGGCCTCGCTGTGCCCGTAAATCTGCATTAACAATATTGTTATGCCAGCCAACCCTGCCCTCAAATCGTTTGGAATCCTCGTAGTCCTTACCCCGCATCCGCATCCAAATGCCCGCCTGGACACTGAACCCAAAGCGATCGTTGCTGTAGTAGCGCCACAACTTATCCACCGTCAGCAGATCCTGGCAGGGAAACAGCCGAATATCGCGAGCCACCAGATACCCTTGATCCAACTGATCCGCCGCTTGTAGCATTAGATTAGACGTCATTTCATTGGCCTCTTCCCATTTCCCCTGCCGCAGTAATTGTTGCAGCGGTTCATAGTCGATTAAGCGGCTGGACGGTAGGGTATCTAGGGGCGTTTGGGGAATGGCTAGGGCGGGTTTCGGCAGCCAGGTTAGGCCAGAGACGAGTCCGATCGCGCTGACCCCGATCGCGGCAAGGCCGATTCTGCCGATCGTCGTGGGGCTTGTAACCGATCTCCCCCCAGGCAACAATCTAGCCAGCAGTAGTTTGGGCAGCAACTTAGAACAGCACGTCAATGTCATGGCAGGTTCCCACGTAACGAGTTCCCCATAAAACCAATGGGTGCCCACCATGTTACCCAAGAAATTCTAGACGTTGCCCAAGAATTTCTAAATCATCCCAAGAAAATCTCAACAAAAAAGATCGCAACAAAAAAGGGCCAAGATTGGCCCCCAAGCATGAATTCCAAACTAGGAATCAGTTTACCGAAAACCCACGGCTGCTTGCCATACAAATGCCAGCAACAGGAAGAAAACGGGAATTACAGGCATGATATCTACAAGCGGATTGAAGATCGAGTAAGCTTCCGGCAGCTTCGCCAACAGCATTGCAGCTTCCATGAATCGATTGCCTCTCCAACACAGTATTAATAATTGACACGCATTTTAACATAAACCGCTCTGCAAGAGGGAGTCCGATCGCGGGGAGCATGGGCCTCCCACAGAACCGCCCTATACAAAGAAGAAGATTCCTGGGAAACCGGGCAGCCCCTGAATCGGCTCGATCGGGGGAAGTTCAGTCGGTGGCGTGGGCGTGGGGCTGGGATTTGGGGGCAATGCGGGTGGCTCGGAGGAAGCGGTGAGCACGATCGTATTCAGGTCGTAGGTGGCGCTGAAGGGGCCAGTGGGAGTTGTTAAATTTGTTGTAACAATGCCTTGATTAAAGTTAACAGTTCCTTGACTTTGGGCTAAGAAGCTGGCTGTGTCCGTCACGAATTTTGGCAGATCCAGACTGGTTTTGATCGTCCCTAAGCTGCCTGTGACGTCGATCGCCGCAACGCCATTGGTAAAGACGATCGTGCCTGTGCCTTGCAATGCATCCTTGACTTTATCCGCCACGATCGCCCCTGTCGCAAAGCTGGTCGTTAACTCGCCAAAGGGCGTGGGAATATCGAGGATAATGTTCCCTTTGGAGAAGGTAAAATCGCCGGAAAAGGCAGTCAGGGGAATATTCAAATTCCCTAAAAAGCCCCCGGTTTGCAACGTGACAACGCCTTGATCTAAATCGACTAGGCCACTGATTCCACCCAATGCAACGGGCACTTTGGCATCATCCCCAAAGTCGATCGTCAAGTCGAGATCCCCAAAGGGCGTTTGCAAATCCGTTACAAAAGCTCCGCGACCAAAGTCGATCGTCCCTGTCACGGGGCCGACTAGCGTTGGCGTATTCACCTGCACCTTCCCATCTGCAAAGGGAACCGTACCTTCCAAGCTGTTGACCAAATTCACGATCGTAGAACTGATCAAATCGGCAAAATTCAGCGTTCCCTGGAGTTGACCGCCGTCATAGCTCAGATTGGTGGTGGCAATCCCCTGATCCAGGCTAATGGTTCCGTTAAGCGTCGTCAGTCCAGAGGCCAAGTCTCCAGCCAGCTTCACCAAGTCCAAGGGGGCGTTGAACAGTTCACCCGTAGGGCTCGTTAAGCTGCCAGTGACGATGCCATTTTCGCCGAGGGTGAGGGTTCCGCTGGCAGATTTAAGAGTATTTAAAAACGCTTGGGCCTTGCCTGTCCCAAAAATGGGATCTAGAAATGAGCCCGTGGGTGGAACAGGGTCTTCCAATCTTAAGCCTGCTGAGGGAGGCGTGAAAGGAACCAAACCGCTGGGGGACAGCGTAGACAGTAGCATGGAATACCTCGATGTGGTAAACGACTACCCAGGGTAGATGGCTAACCAGGGTCGGTAACTACAAAGCGTTGATCATTGCCAAGAAGTAGAGCGCTACAAAAAAGTAGAGCGCTACAAAAACATAGATAGCTACAGTAAATAGCTACGCCCTGTACCTTAACAACTGTTTGTACTAATCGAGGTATGTCTTTAGATAGAGTTGCCGAACTGCAAAGATTGGTTTTCCTAAAGGCTTCCACGGAAAGCTATCGAAATCCTAATTTCTCAATGTCTTGGCGTCTCCGTTGATGGATTTGCAATTACCCTAGGCGCAGCTTGCCGTTGAATTTAGACTGTTTGGTTCTGAATTCAGACACAGCTGCTGGGTTGCCCCCTCGTTTGAGGTAGATTATTTTCAGCATTGTCTAATCTGTGACTGGTGCAATCCATTCAGCAAATTCTGTCGTGAAGGTGCCCGCTAGGATCGATTGCCGAATGCGTTGGGTAAACCGGACTAACTCAGTGATGTTATGAATTGAGAGCAAGGTATAGGCCAGTAACTCCTGCGATCGCAACAAGTGACTGATGTAGGCCCGACTAAAGTTTTGGCAGGCATAGCAGGAGCAGGTCTCATCTAAGGGGCGGAAGTCTTCCCGGAATTTAGCGTTTTTCAAATTCCAGCGTTCGCCACCCACTAAGGCACAGCCATGACGCGCCAGTCGGGTCGGAATCACACAGTCAAACACATCCACCCCCGCCGCGATCGCCCGTGCCATTTCACGGTAACTGCCGACGCCCATGAGGTAGCGCAATTTATTCTGCGGCAACAGGGGAGCCGTATGCTGTACCACTTGATCGATCACTTCCGGTGCTTCCCCCACGCTGACTCCCCCGATCGCGTATCCCGGCAAATTCAAGTCCACCAATTGCCGCGCCGCCTCCGCCCGCAGATCCAAAAATTCGCCCCCTTGGACAATGCCAAACAGCGCTTGATCTTCCTTGCGGCTGTGGGCTGCGACACAACGCTTAAGCCATTCGTAGGTGCGTTCCATGGCTTTTTCCACCGTATCCCGTCCGACTCCAGGGGGCGCACATTCATCAAAGGCCATGATCACATCTGCGCCGAGAGTGTTTTGAATGGCGATCGATTTCTCAGGCGTTAGGTGAATCAGCGATCCATCGCGGGGCGATCGAAAGGTCACGCCATCATCGTTAATCTGATTAATTTCACTGAGGCTGAACACCTGGAAACCACCAGAATCCGTCAGCATGGGGCCAGACCATCCCATAAACTTATGTAATCCCCCTGCCATTTGCACAATGTCTTCACCGGGTTGTAAATGCAAATGGTAGGTGTTGGATAAAACCATTTGTGCACCTGTGTCTTGAAGCTGCGCAGGTGTGACGGTCTTTACGTTGGCCAATGTTCCCACGGGCATAAACCGAGGTGTTTCTACCACGCCATGGGGCGTTTGGAAAACCCCTGCACGGGCGTTGGTGTAGGAGCAAGTGGCTTGGACTTCGAAGGTGAAGGACATAGAGGTGAAAATCTAAGGGTTAGAAATCTAAGTTAAATAGGTCAAAAGACAGATCCATATGGGGATGAGTGTATAACTAGAATGATTTTCGGCTGACCATCCGTTAACTGAAATTCATGGGTCTAGGATTCACTCCAGTCTCGATATTCTAGACCGTCAATGCGACCAAAGTGTCGTTGATTGTGAGTAATGAGCGTCAGATTGTTACTGATTGCCACGCCTGCAATCAGTAAATCAATGTCGTCAACCGGATTACCCTTACGCCTTAGATTAGCGTAGATATCAGCTGAAACCGAGACAGAATCTTGAGTGAGTGGTAAGACAATATTTTGGTTCGCAAACTGGATAAATAAATCTAGCTGCTTTTGAGCGTCACGATGTTTTAAGCCGCTGAGAATCTCATAGTAAGTGATGATGCTGAAATTAATATAACTATGCTCATTGAGATACTGCTGAAATCGGGAGACAACATCTGATCTCCCTCGAAAAAACATGGATAGAATATCCGTATCAATCAATGCTGGTTTCACGATCGGGTCTCTCAGAAAACGCTTGTTGGCGGCGTAGCATGACGTCATCTAGAAAATCAGAATAGACGGCATCGTCTAGTTCATTCCAACATCCTGCAAATTGCAAGGTAGATGCGGATTGTCTGGATTTTGCGTTGAGACGGAATGTGTGCACTAAATCGTACAACTCAACCAATCTGCCTTCTGGAATTTGCTGAATCTCTTGTAACACCTTAGTTCTGAGATCTGAGTCATTCATGATGGGCTTCTCCAAGCTGCAACTGAAGCAGTATCTTAACTGTAGTAGATGACCTTTGTAATAATAGTCACCAACGAAACGCTAATAGAAATCGTCAAAAATATCTAAACACGAACATCGTAGCCAAAGAGATTGGGATTCGCTTCGGTCAGATTGATGTCGGCTAAACCGTATTCCGCCCAGCGTTGGGTGACTAACTCCGCTGTCGCTGGATCAGGTTGCAACGCCTCGCCCCAGGGCCGATCGGTTTCCGGATAAATTTTGGTGGTGGCGTCAATGCCCATTTTGCTGCCGAGGCCGCTACGCTCCGTGGCAAAATCTAAAGAATCAAAGGGATTATCCGGCAGAATAAACACATCCCGCGCTGCATCGACCTTGGACGTCACGGCCCAGACAACGGCACGCGGATCGCGAATGTTAATGTCCTTATCCACCACAATGACAAATTTGGTGTAGCTAAATTGCGGTAGCGCACTCCAAAAGGCCAAAGCTGCCCGCCGTGCTTGACCGGGATAGGCTTTGTCGATCGCGATCACCGCAGCCTTATAGGACAGCGCTTCCATCGGCAAAAAGAAATCCACAATTTCCGGAACCTGTTGCCGCAGAATGGGCGTGTAGATGCGATTCAGGGCGATCGCCATCATGGCATCTTCCTTAGGAGGCCGACCGCTGAAAGTGGTTAGGTAAATGGGATTTTTGCGGTGGGTCATGCAGTGGAAATGCAGGAGGGGCGCATCTTCCTTAACGGGGCCGTAGTAACCCATGTGATCCCCCGCTGGGCCATCGATCGCCACTTCTCCGGGGGTAATTGTGCCTTCTAGGACAAATTCCGAATCCGCAGGCACTTCTAAATCCACCGTTTTACACTTAGCCAAGTGCACTCCGGAACCGCCGTAGAGTCCAGCAAAGAGCCATTCTGACAAGTCGATCGGCAAGGGTGTGGCCGCTGCCATAATGACGATCGGATCAACGCCGATGGCGATCGCCACTTCCAGCTTTTCGCCCCGTTCTGCGGCTTTGCGAAGGTGGCGCGTGGCTCCCCGGACGGACAGCCATTGCACAGTCATGGTGTTTTTAGATTGCAGTTGCAGTCGATAGACCCCGACGTTGGGAATCTTAGTTTCCGGGTCTTTGGTGATCATCAAGCCGAGCGTGACCACCTTACCCGCATCACCGGGATAGACCTTTAGGAGAGGTAGTCTAGTTAAATCAACTTCGTCATCTTTCAAAACCACCTGCTGGCAAGGGGGAAAAAGATCGCGATCGGGTTTGGCCTTGAGCACATCAAACAGAACCTTCCCTAGGTCGATCGCCTGTTGTAGTTTTTTAGGCGGGCGGGGTTGGTACAGGATAGCGAGTTTTTTGCCCAGGTCTTCCAGCTCCGTCACCGATTCCATGTTCATTGCCCAGACGATGCGCTCCACCGTCCCCATCAGGTTAACGGCCACGGGATGATCTGCGCCTTTGACGTTTTCAAACAGCAAGGCAGGCCCACCACACTGGAGCATCCGTTGGGCAATTTCGGCAATTTCCAGGTCTGGATCAACGGGGGCCGTGATGCGCCGCAGTTGACCGCGATCCTCCAACTGTTTGATAAATCCCCGCAAATCCCGTGGCATGGTTAAGCTTTGTAAAAGACCTTTTTGATCCTACACCGGGACTGCTTCGGTGGGACGGGATTTGTAGCTTGGGATTTTATTTGTACGCTGTTCCCTTGGCGCAAACGGATTGATAAATTTCCATGAGCTGTTGATAATTTTTTTCTGCTGTATAGTAGGTTTCAAATTGTAGGCGTGCCTGTTGGCGTAGGTGTTGCAATTGCTGTGGTTGGGCTAATAAGCGATCGACGGTTGCAGCCAAACTTGAACTATCCCCCGCCTGAAAATGGAACCCTGTTTGTTCAGGGATCACTAATTCTGCGATCGCCCCTAAATTAGAGACCAAGACAGGTGTGCCTTTGGCGTAGGCTTCAACCACAACGCGGCCAAAGGTTTCATACCAGAGGGAAGGCACAACTAAAAATATCGCCTCACCCAGCAAATCATAAACTTCAGGTAAGGGTTTACGACCTAAATATTCAATCTTGGGCGATCGTTGCGCGGCTTGTTGCACCAAGGGACGCAGGGGCCGATCCCGACAATCTTCAGTGGGCAAGGAATTTGTAATTTCTCCCAAGCTTCTAAAAGGGTTTCTAAACCTTTTTCTGGAGATAATCGTCCCACGAACAAACCGTAGCCCCCTGTGCCACCACCCACACCCGGATCAAAATCCACAAAATTGGGTTTCACCGAAATCTTATCCGCCGGTAACCCACCCTCAATAAACTTTTGGCGAGCAAATTCAGTCAAGGCAATGTAGCGATCGACACACTGCGTCCAAGTTTTTAGTTGATTATGTAGGGTCAACATCGCAGTAACCGCCGCGCTCGCTGTGCGACTATCGCGATAACATCCATACTTCACCCCCGGCCAAGGCACAGCTTCCCCACACAATCTTCACAGACCGTCTGATTCCGAAACATTAAGGCACTGGGACAGAGCAATCGGTAGTTATGCAAGGTTTGCACCACCGGAATTCCCAGCGATCGGGCTGCATAGTAAACCGATGGGGAAATCAGCGGGAAAAAATTATGCACATGAATCAGATCAAACTGACCCTGTTTTAACTGGGTTTTCAGTTGTTGATAGGCTTCTTGTGACCAGAGGGTTTTTATCGCACTCTTAACGGTTCCCAGTTCTGTAACTCGCTGGTTGAAGTCCTCATAGAGTTCAACGGTGTGCCCCTGTTGCTCTAACAATTGTTTCTCAGCGTCACAAACTTCATCCTCTCCGCCACGAATCTGATAGCGACTATGAATGCTGAGAATTCGCATAAATGAATCTCGTTACAGCGTTTCTATACCGTAGCAAACTAACTAAGCGTTCCTATATAGAATTATCAATCAGAACGGCGAAGCCAGAGAATTCAAGTAATCTCAGAGCCTACGCCTATCGATTTAATTAATTGCACAATTGATCGGTCAGATTACGCGATCGTGAATTTGTGACTATTTACGATTACCCGAGGTCAGTTGCTCTAAGGGCGATTGAGATTCCACAAAGGCAGAACCTTCAACAAGTTCCACAGAATGGCCAGGGTGACGAGCTGCCTGCCATAGTTGCTTCGCAGCCATCCAGAGAAACGGTGGAATCGTACGGTAGTAGCGCTTCCAAAGACGGCGAGGTTCCTGCAAAAGTCGATAGAGCCACTCTAAACCAATTTCCCGAATGACCCTAGGAGCCCGTTTGTGCAAGCCTGCATACACTGGGAAAACACCGCCAATCCCAACCATGACGGCTTGAATGTCCTCACGATGCTGAGCCATCCACAATTCCTGCTTAGGACAACCTAACGAGACAAAGACAATCCCCGCACGGCTATCTTGAATCTTTTTCAGAACCGGGGCTTCTTGTTCCGGTGGTAGGGGAATCGAACCAAAGGGCAGAGGCTCCATGCCCGCAACTATGAGATTAGGAAAATCACGTTTGAGATGACGACGCATTTTCGCCAACGTCAATTGATCGGAGCCCGCAAAAAAACAGGTAAACCTTCCCGTTCAGCTTGCTGACAGACGGCTAGCATAATGTCTAATCCTGCAACTCGATCTTGAGCAGCCCCTGTCAGGAGGCGTAACATCCAGACCAAGGGCATACCGTCAGGGGTTACCAAATCAGCGGTTTCCAACACTGAGGCCAACCGGGAGTCCCACGATGCTTCAGTCAGCATGTGTACATTTGCCACACACACAACTTTGCTCAAATGGGCGCGCCCCCATTTCAGAATCCAGTTGATTTGGGCTTCAAACGGCAGGGCCGTAACCGGTACGCCAATTACATTTTGAGTTTCGATCGAATTATCTAGCATTTATAGAACCCCATCCTTCATAGCCCTAACCCCGCTTTCACCCTATCCGTGAATCTTCTGATTCGAGATCACTTCCTCAGGCAGGGAGACTTCGTCGGTACCTACAACGGAGACTGACAACTTCAGCATTTCAGTGTTCTATCTCAAAAAACTTAGATAAATGATTTCAAGATAAAAATAAAATCTGAAAATCTACAGTTGCAGCCCGTAAAAATCCTTAGCTCTTAGATCTAGGAAAATATGCAACTCGTTAAAGTCAACGAAGCGACTTTACAACTTTCAATGTCAGAAGCACCTGATAGTGGTTATCGTAGCGTACTCCCACTGAGTCGTCTGTAAAGCTTGAATAAACTCTCTAGGGACATAACCTTGATACAATCCCTAATTTACATTGACTAGAGGGTTGTCATTTTAAGCACAAGTATTCACTGATCAGGCTTCTAGGAATATGAACTCCCGATAAAGCTAGAAACCCCAAACAATTCCCGTTCCCAAATCCCGTAAATCTACGGAGTATCAGCTTTCTAATTCTGCACCCGCGATCGCATACCATCCCCCCACCCTATCCCCATTGCCCGGTTGATCGATCGTTTCTCCTAGAAGCAAAGGGTGCTCAATGACATCATCGCTACCCATCTACAGAATTACTTATCTACAGCATCAGTAATCTTAAATTCATAAAGTTCCGTAGTGGCCTTAAGGAAACAGCGTACAAATAAAATCTCTCAGTGGGTAGATGGGTAGGTGGTAGGGAGGTCGTCTCTTAGCGAGTCCCTAAGGTGAGGTCAATCTGTGTATCTCTCAATCTATTGATCTCAATTAATTATAAAAATGGTCATAAAAAAGGGGCAAAAGCTTGCCCCCCTGTTGAACCCACATGAATGAAAAGTAATTGCGTATAAGACGTTCTTAGTACGCTAGACCCATGCTGCGAGTCGTCTCCGCACCGAGGTAAACCCGAATGCTGAGGAAGTCGGTAGGGCAAGCCGTTTCGCAACGTTTGCAGCCGACACAATCTTCCGTCCGAGGAGACGAGGCAATTTGGCCTGCCCGACAACCATCCCAGGGAACCATCTCTAGAACGTCGGTAGGGCATGCCCGAACGCACTGGGTGCATCCGATGCAGGTATCGTAGATTTTGACTGTATGAGACATGTTATGAAAGGCTCCAGATTAGTGCGTTTGCAATATCTGCAGTCCGTCGATTTCGTAGAAAAATCTACCAAACCTCAGAATCATTGCCTAGTGTACTCCAGGGGGTTTCCTGTGCCTGCGAAGTGGTTGCAAAACTTTGCAGAACGTAATAACTAAACCTGCGGCCCCGCTTGAGCGATTCCTAAAAGAGGATGCTCCCAACTCTCCGGGTTATCAGGGCCGCAGCAGTTTATCAAGGACGGGTTGGGTGGAAACGACATGGCGATCGAGGCCCAGATCCTGCGGCGCAATGCCCAGGGCTAAGGCAATCAACTGGGGGAGATGCAGAATCGGAAGTTGAAGAGACTGCCCGGTAACTTTGGCAATTTCCGGTTGGCGGGAATCCAGTTGCATGTGACAGAGCGGACAGGGGGTGACAATGCAATCGGCTCCAGCGGCGATTGCGGCCTGTAAATGTCCTCCGGCCATCTGAAACGACTGTTCTGTGGCGTAACTAGAAATGGGCCAGCCGCAGCACTGAGTGCGCCCTGGATAGTAAACAGGATCCGCCCCAACAGCCTCAAATAGCGTTTCCATGGATTTCGGGTTGACTGGATCGTCGTAGGGATGTTCCTGTCCCCGTAGGAGGTAGCAGCCATAAAACGCAGCACATTTCAAACCCGACAGTTGGCGAGTCACCCGTTTTTTAATTTCTTCAACGCCATAGTCCGCCACCATCACCCAGAGCAGATGGCGGACGGCGGTTGTGCCTTGGTAGGGAGAGCAGCCTTCTTTTTTGAGAAATCCATTGACTCGATCGAAATAAGCGGGGTCGTTCTTCTGGGCTTGCTTCAGGCGATCGTCCACATGTCCAATCACACCTTGGCAGGTACTGCAATGGGTCAGCAGGGGCAGCCCGAGTTCCTCCGCTAGGGCAATATTGCGGGCATTGACCGTGTCCTCAAGTAATTGGGAATCTTCTTTGAAGGTCCCTGAACCGCAGCAGGATGCTTTTTTTAATTCTAATAACTCAATATCTAGCGCCTGGGTCAGCAGCGCTGTGGACTCATAGAGTTCCCGACAGGCCCCCTGAGCCACACAGCCTGGGAAATAGGCGTATTTCAATTGAGCCGGATTGGAGGGAGCCAATTTGGAGGAGGTAACAACAGCCATAACAAGCCAAGGTAAGAAGAACGCACTAAACTATCTTTTCCAGTCTGCCTAGAAATAGCACGCTCTCCCCAAAAGTTCCAAATCAAAAAAGGCTTCTCTACGGGAGAAGCCTTCAACAGGTGTTTCGCAAATAATCAATCTCTCACTGTAACCATTCTGCTTTCACCCTCTTCCTCTAACCCCTCTCCCTTGCTTCTGCAAACAGGTTAAGTCGGCTCGGAGGTCACCAGAGATTGAGATTCTAGGGATTGAGATTCTAGGATTTCAGGTTCCACTGCGTCGGTGATTACATTTAACATCGGCTCTCCTAACATCGGCTCTCCTAACATCGGCTCTCCTAACATCGGTTCCCCAACAGAGGGTGCAGCAGATGGAACATCAGCCTCAGCCGTGCGGCGACGGAGACGAATCCCGATAAATACATCGTAGATAAAATGTAGTGGATCCTCTGTAAAAACCCCGAGAGTTTGGTGACAGCCTTTTTCATCTAATAAAGGCTTCATGGCAAAGTAGACCTTTTCGTAGTTGTACCAAGGCACAGCTGGCCACAGGTGATGTACGAGATGGTAATTTTGCCCACCAATCAGATAGTTCAGGATCCGACCAGGATACACCCGTGCATTCAACCAGCGATCGCGCTCTTTAAAGGGGCGATGGGGCAGGTAGTCAAAGAACAGGCCCAGTTCTAAGCCAACCAAGGCCAAGGGCGTAAACCAGAAGTTAAAAATGTAGTGGATCACCCCAAAATGGTAGGCCAGCCAGAGCAACAGAACCGCACTCGATCGCGCCAGGATCCATTCATAGAGCTCAAACTTCTTCCAGAGTTTACGCTGAAAAAAGTAGACCTCGTGGTACATGAACCGCGCATTAATTAACCACAACGGCCCCATGGTCGAGACAATGTGATCGGGATCGTTTTCCGGGTCATTGACATTGGCATGGTGCTGCATGTGCACCCGAGTGAAGACCGGAAATGAGAACCACAGCAGAAAGGCACTACCATGGCCCAGGATCGCGTTAACGACCTTACTACGATGGGCAACCCCATGACAGGCATCATGAATAACCGTTCCCACCAAATGCAACGCTAAGAAGTTGAGGCAAAACGTTATCCAGCCAGCCCAATGGAGTTCAAAATGCCCCCATGTTGAAAATGCGGCGATCGCCACCGCAGCGATAAACATAAATAGGTTGGGATTGAACTGTCCCGGCCCGGGAGCACCAACTAGCTCGCGGGGAACTGCTAGGGGCTGCTTTGCCGCCGCCATCAGGCTTTCTCTCCTTTCTCACACCCTCGGGTAGTATACACGATACGGAATGTCATGAAGTTAAGTAAAGACTGGTAAGTTTTTCTCATCAAAGGGGTCGCGTTTGCCAGGTTTGTCGTTATCAAAATCTTTATCAGAGTTTGTCTCAAGGTTTGTCTCAAGATTTGTCTCAAAGTCGTTGTCCTCAGGATGCAACCGATCGTAGGAAGGGGGTACCACCAGGAAATCCTAGGCAACCCAATGGGAACTTTAGGATTGGGGAAGGGTCTAATACCTCTAGTTAGACAAATTAGACAAAATGGTTGAGCGCATTGGAAAACTAGACGAGTTCGAGCGTTAAACAGCTTGGCCCACCAGATGGACGGCACCATTGAAGGGGTTCAAACCATTTTCCAAACTTCGTCAATTTTCTCAATCAATCATCCACTTTATTCCAATTGACTCTTCCCAATTTCAATTGTCTCTTCCAATTGTCTTTGCAACTCACACCTTTCTGGATCAAGGATTAACTCCCATGGCACGACATCTTTCTGGTTTTCGGTTCAGTCAGCTTGCTCTACGCGGGGGTAGTGCAGCGATCGCTACACTCCTGTTGACCAGTGGGATAGCCCAGGCACAAACGTCTTCTTCATCTAACCTACGCTCCACGGGCGATGTCACTGTGCCCACGGAAACCGTTTCTACCCCTTCTGGCAGCACTACACCCTCTACAACGCCAACTACCACAACCCCCAGCACCACCATTCCCCTCACCGGTGTCCGGTTTGCTTGCCAAACGATGAACGGCCAACCCACCGTGGTCTACATGCCGGAAAGCCAACCCAGCAAAATGTTTCCCTGGGCAGTGCCGAGTCAGATGGGGGGCGGCTGGAGTGGCGATCGCCGCTGTGCTGAGATTGCGCGACGCTTGGAGTCCTACCGCCCCGATGGTCTGACGGAAATGATGACTGCAGTGGAAAACGGCTACAACACGATTTGTGTGACCACCGAAAAAGTGCCCGCTTGCCGGATTGTTCTGACGGTACCGAACGGCCAGGATCCCATCGCCACCCGCGATCGCGTTTTCCAAAATCTGGCGATCGCGGATAGTGGTGAAATGACCCAAGGCGTATTGACCTACGGATCCAAGAAAAATGGCAGTGATATCTTGAATCAATTGGGGGATCTCTTAGGCATTCCCGGTGCGGGTAAAACGACTGGAAACAGTCGCCCAACACCCACGGCTCAGAGTAATGCGGGAATTAACCTACGCCCCTTCTTGGATAAGGCCGATGGTGGCACAGGCGAGCGGCTCAGCAATGGCGTGAACCTGCCCACCCCAGCAGCTAAGCCTGCCGCAAGCACGAAAAAGTCTAATAGCTCTGGCCTCAAACTGAATCCTAGAATTTTCCGTTAAGCCCTTTGCCACGCCAACTGCTCGATTTTGATGGGCAGATCGGGACGGCAGTCGTATTCATCCCCTTCGATCTTTTATCGCAAGATCTATAGCAAGATTAGCAATTTCCCTATCCCAATATGGGGTAGGGTTTTTCTTTGGTTTCCCCTTCCGTGGTACTATCCCATATGCTTTCACTAAATTCGATCGAACCTGTTCAGTCGTTGAGTATTTGTTCATGACGTTCCAACCTTCTCGCCGTAGAACCAAAATTGTCGCGACGATCGGCCCCGCTACCAGTAGCCCGGAGGTTCTACGGGAGTTGATTAAAGCCGGAGCGACCACCTTTCGGCTGAACTTCTCCCACGGTACCCATGATGATCATCTGCGCAGCATTCGTTTGATTCGACAAGTCTCGAATGAGCTGAACTATCCCGTGGGAATTTTGCAAGACTTACAGGGGCCTAAGATTCGTCTGGGTAAGTTTGAGGATGGATCCATCACCTTAAAGAAAGGTGATCCGTTCACCCTGACCAGCAAGCAAATTCCAGGTACCCAGGAAATCAGTTCCATCACCTACGAACCGTTGGCGGAGGAAGTGCCGGAAGGGGCTACCATTCTGCTGGACGACGGCAAAGTCGAAATGAAGGTGGAAAAGATTGATAAAACGGCAGGGGAATTACATTGTCGGGTTGTGGTCGGCGGTGTCCTGTCCAACAGCAAGGGGGTGAACTTTCCCGGTGTCTATCTGTCCATTAAGGCGCTGACGGACAAGGATCGCAAGGATTTGCTATTTGGACTAGATAACGGTGTGGACTGGGTCGCCCTCAGCTTTGTCCGTAACCCCGAAGATGTGAAGGAGATCAAGGAAATGATCTCCAACGCAGGAAAAAGCACCCCCGTGGTGGTCAAGATTGAGAAGCACGAAGCGATCGAGCAGATGGAAGAAATTCTCTCCCTCTCCGATGGCGTCATGGTGGCACGGGGCGACCTGGGGGTGGAACTGCCCGCCGAAGATGTGCCGATTCTGCAAAAACGCCTGATTGCCACTGCCAATCGCCTAGGGATTCCCATCATCACCGCCACCCAAATGCTGGACAGCATGGTGAACAATCCCCGGCCTACCCGCGCGGAAGTGTCAGACATTGCCAACGCCATTTTGGATGGCACCGATGCTGTAATGTTGTCCAACGAAACCGCTGTGGGTAAGTATCCCGTGGAAGCCGTGGCAACCATGGCGCAGATTGCCCTGCGTACCGAACGGGAAAAGGCCAACCGGATTAAGGAAGATGCTGGCAAGTCCATTACCAATGCCATCAGTAAGGCGGTGGGACGGATTGCAGAACAACTCAATGCCGCCGCCATCATGACCTTGACCAAAACGGGGGCTACGGCTCGCAATGTCTCCAAGTTCCGCCCGAGAACCCCCATTTTGGCCATTACCCCCCACATGGATGTGGCGCGGCAGTTGCAGTTAGTTTGGGGCGTCAAACCCTTGCTAATGCTGGAACTGGATACCACGTCCGAAACCTTTGAAGCTGCGATTAATTTGGCCCAGGAGCGCAGTATGTTGGCTGCGGGGGATCTTGTCGTGCTCACAGCGGGAACCTTGAAGGGGGTTGCCGGATCCACTGATTTAATCAAAGTGGAAGTGGTGACGGCGGTACGGGGCAAGGGTGTGGCGATCGGCGAAAAGTCCGTCAGTGGACGCGCCCGTGTCATGCAGAACGAGAAAACCCTGACTCAGTTTGAAGCGGGGGATATCTTAGTTGCTTCTAGCACGACCGCCAATTACGTGGACGCCATCCGGCGGGCGGGCGGTGTTGTGATTGAAGATGGCAATGTGACGGGCCACGCGGCCACGATCGGTCTACGGCTAGGCGTTCCCGTAATTGTAGGAGTCAAGGATGCCACTTCCGTGATTCGGGATGGGGAAATCGTCACCCTGGATATGCAACAGGGCGTGGTTTATTCTGGCTTGGGCCATACGGCCAAGGGCAGCGAAGAATAAGCTAGGAACTCTCCGTCAAGAGTTTATCAAGCCCTAGCCGAAGCCAAGACCTCACGGATACACTAGTTCAGGTGCATGAATTATCTGAAAAAAGTATATTTGTGAGGTTCCTGACCTATGGCTCAAACTGGCTTAAGTGTTCCAACGATCCACCCCATTAAGTTTGGAACGGACGGTTGGCGCGGGGTCATTGCCGCCGACTTTACGTTTGAGCGGGTGGCTCGGGTGGCCCCTCTGGCGGCTCAGATCCTCAAAGAAGTCTATGGGCCAACCACGGGCAGTAATACGGTGGTGGTGGGCTACGATCGGCGATTTTTGTCGGAACAGTTTGCAGAAACGGTGGCGAAAACCGTTCAAGCCATTGGCTTTGATGTTTTACTATCCGAATGTTATGCTCCTACCCCGGCTTTTAGTTGGGCTGCTAAACAGATGAATGCCCTAGGGGCGATCGTCATTACCGCCAGCCATAACCCTGGTAGCTACTCTGGACTGAAGGTGAAGAGTGCCTTTGGGGGGTCGGTGCCGCCGGAAGTGACTCAGAAAATTGAAGCGCTCTTAAACACAGGCTCCCAACCCGCTCCCGCCAGTAGACTGGGTACCCTAAAATCTTTCAACCCTTGGACAGGCTACTGTGAAGGACTGCGGCAATTGGTGGATATTGAGGCCATTCGATCGGCGATTCAGCAGGGCAAGTTGAAAGTTTTGGTAGATGCGATGCATGGCGCTTCGTCCACAGGAGTGAGCCAGATTTTGGGCATTGACGTGGAGGAACTCAACTCCGATCGGGATCCGCTGTTTGAGGGCGGTGCACCGGAACCGTTACCGAAATATTTGACTACGCTGATGCAACGGTTGAAAAACGACGTTGTACCCGATGGGGTTAAAGTCGGCTTGGTCTTTGATGGGGACTGCGATCGCATTGCTGCGGTGGATGGCGCGGGACAGTTTCTCAGCTCCCAAGTGCTGATTCCTATCCTGATTGAACATATGGCCACCCGCAAGGGCAAAACGGGGGAAGTGGTTAAAACCGTCAGCGGGTCTGACTTGATTCCCAAGGCTGCTGCATTGTTTAACCTTCCGGTGTTTGAAACGCCGATCGGGTATAAATACATTGCCGATCGCATGTTGGAAGCTCCAGCACTCTTGGGCGGCGAAGAATCCGGTGGCATTGGCTACGGGCACCACATTCCTGAACGGGATGCTTTGCTCTCAGCTTTGTATGTCCTGGAAACCGTGGTGCAAACGGGTTGCGACTTGAGTGACCTGTACCGTCAATTGCAGGAAAAAACGGGATTTGATGCGGCTTACGATCGCATTGACTTACCGTTGGCGAGTTTGGATGTGCGCGATCGCCTACTGGCCCAGTTGCAAAATTCCCCGTTGCAAACCATTGCTGGCAAAGCGATCGCAAGTTGCCAAACCGATGATGGTTACAAATTTCGGCTAGCAGACCATAGTTGGTTATTGATCCGATTTAGCGGAACTGAGCCAGTGCTACGGTTATACTGCGAAGCTGCTACCTTGAACGAAGTGCATAATACGCTGAACTGGGCTAAGGATTGGGCCAGCGCAGCCTAGAGACAACTGAGGCGTCTCTTCTAATTAGCGTCAATCTAGACCTGGTAAAACGGTTACTAACGATAGAGTGCTGCTAGTTAGGACTGATTTAAAGAATTTCATTTTTGCCCCCTGCTCTGTCAGGGGACTCTACTCCACTCCCCGAAAGTAAATTCTGTGTCCAAGCACAGGAGATTTGGGAGAGGCAATTTTATTAGTTGAACTCACGTCTATTTAAGGGCGCTACTAAGTTGAGAAAACTCTTCTTAAATTTGGTAGTGCCTATTTTATAAGAGTTTTTACTTGAATAAATACCTGCCTTTGTTAATAGTCAAAAATTAGCCAAAGTTTAGTTAGTTGAATATTTCGTCGATCGAGAAAGATATCGTTTACCTATTATTTTCTAAATACTTTGCCCTTAGTAGTTTGCCCTATGATTTTTCCTGCAATTAAGTAGTGGCTTGATACTTTTAGGCTGGCCAAGTCAAACATTGTAGTTAGTGAAAAACTTCCAGGACTTAAAATCACAAAGTTTATTTTTCAGCTTTTTAGATTTTTAATATAGATTGAACCAACAATTTGTAAGCTTTGGCAAGCAAGCTGTAAGCCTTGGCTAGCAAGGATTTTCCATTGTTAATAACTAATCAATAGTTGTCTTTGCACAGTTAATGCGATTGAAGTCAAGCGTATCTATCAAGTTGACAAAAAATCAATTATGGGAAGCTTTATTTAATTCTTGAATCAAAAATAAAGCTTCTAGGTATTATCTATCTAGGGGTAGATCTTCCTTTTTATCCCGATAAACTATTATGCTAGGGCAACTACAGCAATTAAGCGGAAATCAACGCAAGTTTTTATTTCAGTCTAATGTTTAAAGAGCGTCCGTCTTAGAACAGCTCTACTCGATTTCTTGAGAAAATTAGGCAAGATTTTTAACTTTGATTTCTACGGAATGTTTAGTCTTTTGGGTGCATTGTAATTCGTTTTGTAATGAGTCTTTAGGTGCATTGAAGGTCATCAACTGGATTGACTGACAAAACTTCAAAACACGACTATTGAAACCTCTGTTTTTCAAGTAGTCTCTTTGCACGATCGCTCGATATTATCAGGGTTTGACGTTGGTACGGTTGTAGGCTACCAGCTTCATAGTATTTGTTAGTTTCATTTTTCGAGTAGCGCGGTTCGCTTCGGGGTGGTTGATCTACTGCCGAACACTGTTTTGTCCTTTTGTATCATGTTCCTGAAAAATTGCCTCCAAACTGGTCATCCTCTAAAGCAATATCCTATGCTGTGGTCAATCAGTCCTCGATGTTGATAGGGTTGCTTTCACCTATTCTCACTTGCGTTGTAAAATTCAAGTTTTTTCAATTGTTTTAAAAATCAGCAGACATTGATACGCGATTGAACCGATCTTAAGAGTAGTTGGATAACCCAAGATCTCTTATAGGTTGAATAAAGCTTTCAAGACTGATTTCACGACAATTGTTCAGGCTGTTTTTTGCATTGTTTACAAGTGAATGCGTGAAAGTTTGATCGATTGATAGGTTGAGCGTTCTATTTTGGCCCCCGTAAATAGGATTTGCAAATGAACACATTGTCTTCTGTTAGTTACCGCTCGTTTGAGCGGTTGCATCCCCTTAGTTTATTAGCTCAGATGAATAGTCGTCAGGTGAGTGGACGGCTACAAGTGACTAGTGAAGCAACCGTTTGGTCAATTTATTTCGATCGAGGGCAGTTGCTCTACACCACAAATTTAGTTGATCCCTTTGGTCGATTAATACGGCATTTAGAACAACTTGAAAGCCAGAATTCGAGTGTGACTACACTGGTTCGTCAACAAGTTCGGGCCCTATTTGAGCACACTGTCCGAACGCAAGCAGTAGTAGATCCAGATTATCGTGCTATCTGTTGGCTAGTAGAGCAGCAATATATATCTGCTGCCGAGGCTATGGTTCTAATTGAAAACCTAGCCAAGGAAGTGCTAGAAGGCTTTCTAGCAATTAAGGCAGGTTACTGTAGTCCTGTGGATAGTACAATTCTTACAGGCTACCCTACTTTTGGGAGTTTAGAGCTACGTGCTTTGGTGGAAGCCTGCCAAGCTAAAATGTCTCTTTATCCCAACCCTTCTTCTCAATCTGCTTCTCCCATCTCTTCATCCCTTCGGCTGTCTCAGGTCAGTCCTGATGTAGAATCCCCAAGTCGAGATGCTTCTGTAGCATCGGCCTCTTTAGGCAGATCTCACGCCAAGGAAAACTATACGATCGTCTGTATTGATGATAGTCCTACTGTTCTGCAAGCGATCAGTTGTTTCCTAGACGATCAAAGTTTTTCAGTCATTATGATTAACGATCCGGTCAAAGCTTTGATGCAGGTAGTGCGCAGCAAACCCGATCTGATTTTATTAGATGTGGGAATGCCTAATTTAGATGGTTATGAGTTGTGTGCGCTGCTGCGACGCCATCCTGCGGTGAAAGCGACTCCGATCATTATGGTGACTGGGCATACTGGCTTCATCGATCGGGCTAAGGCGAAATTAGTGGGTGCCTCTGGATATCTGACGAAACCCTTTAATCAATCCGATCTGTTGAAAATTGTCTTCAAGCACTTAACGCAAGCTTAGGGAAAACTGAGCAGGTTATCCCCGTGCTATGGAACCTGTCAAGGTTCTTGCGATTGTTCTTGATTATTGAATTGTGTAATTCAATAATCAGTTATCTTCAAAGCATTACATTCATTAGTTAGGTGATTGAAAATTTTAATATTTTAAATCACATTGACTTATTGCATTGATTCATGCATTAGCATTTTAGCTATTGATTACAGTTGAATATTGAAGCTTACACTCAGTTAAAGATTAATTTGCGTCAGATTTAATGATTCTGGAATGATCGTAGAGATTACAATGGATAAAGTTTTAATTGTTGAAGACACAGTTTCAGAAATGGAGCTTTTGAGCCATTACCTTCGAGAAGATGGTTACACAGTGATTGGTACGGCAAATGCTAAAGAGGCTCTCCAGATGGCCCTTGATCACAAGCCAGATATTGTTGTGAGTGATGTGGTCATGCCAGGAATGAGTGGATTTGAATTCTGCCGCAGTCTGCGAAAGCACCCTGAGACCGCAAACGTGCCCGTTATTCTCTGTACCTCGAAAAGCCAGGACATCGATCGGTTGTGGGGAATGAAGCAAGGTGCTAATGCCTACATTACTAAGCCTTTTACCCGCGAAGTCCTGCTGCAAGCCATCCAACAAGCCATTCAAACAGTCAGGCTCTAATGACTGCCCATTGCTTCGATTGGGTTTTGTGCATTCTGCTTTGATCCATTAGCTTTGTTTGTATCAATTAGCTCTCATCCCAACTCTGAGTGATTGCATCAGAGAGATTGCCCCCTATCCCCCTGAGCGCTAGTGTTATGAATCGTTCTTCTTTGTTAACAGCCTCCATTACTCGTACGCCCATTACGTTAGATGTGGGGTATTTGCGAGTAACTCTACCTCATCAAATTCAGGCCGTTTTACCCATGAGTTCGGTGCAGGAAGTCATTGCACACCCGATTCACCACATCACTGCCATTCCGAACATGCCTGTTTCGGTTTTAGGTTTAATGAATCGGCGTAGCCAACTGCTCTGGTTGGTGGATTTAGCCAACTTGCTCGGAATTGGAGGGCTAGAACTGAATAGTCAAACTCAGTCGATTGTGATCCTCAAACACAATTCTCTTTTGGTGGGATGTGCAGTCAGTGCGGTGGAAGGAATGGTGCAATTGACGCCGGATGAGTTTCAAGCGGTTCCCAATCATGTACCCTCTAGCCTCTTACCCTATTTGCGAGGCTGCGTTGTCCGGGAGGAAAATCTCCTTTTGATTTTGAATCCGAATGCAATCTTGCAATCACCAGTTCTTCAGTTGTGATGTTTGATTCATGTGTCTTGTGATTAATCTAGCTTGCAATTGATCTGGCGTACAATTCATTTTGTGAGATAGTTCGTCTCTCAATTAAGCTTCAGCTTCCAATCTAAATAAACTTCCAAATAAGCTTCTAAACAGGCTTCCCATTCATTGAAAATATCACTTCACTTCATGTTGGTAGTTGCACCATCAATGAGTAGATCCTCATCGATCGAAGTCTTGATTGAGTTGCACTAAAACCTCCCAGCGTATTGTCAAATCATTTCAGGATCCTCGAAAGTCATGGTTGATCAAATCGATATCACGAAACCCGTAGAGTCAAAGTCCGTCTCCCGATCGACAAACATCCCTACGTTCCCACCGAACCCTTCCGATACCGTACCGGTTACCCTTTTGCCTAAGCTCCAAACAAAGTCTTCAAAACGTCATTGGCAGAAGCTCGTTAAACCCTGGTACAGGATGAAACTGAGGACAAAGGCAACAATCCTCGCAATTACGATCGGAACCTTGCCAGTCTTTGCCATTGGCAGTGTGGCCTATTGGATTGCAGAACGTACTATTTCGGAGCAAATTTCCCAAGCGGGTGTGCTGCAAGCCCAGTCCCTCTCCGACAAAATTAATCGCTTTATGAATGAGCGCCTTGGAGCCATCATTATATTGTCAGGCCATCCAGCCTTGGTCAATGAGCGGATTCGGAAAACCGTTGAGCTGCGGGACTTAGAAGAAATCTTTAACCGCTTTGTCAAAGCCTATGGGGTCTATGACAGTGTGGCTGCCTTTGACGTAAATGGGGATGTGATTGCCCAATCTGCGGGAGATAAGCTAGACAATCACCGCAATCGAGCTTATTTCCAACAGGTTATAGCTACCCGTACGACTGTCATTACTCCACCGGAGAAATCAATCTCTACCGGAAAATGGGTCATTCATATTGCTGCCCCTTTGTTAGACGATAGTAACCGTAATCTTCTTGGGGTTGTTCGGACTCGTATCCCGATCGAAGCATTTAGGGAAATTACCCAGTTTCTGGGCAATGGTCAGCACTACCATATCACCGATGCAAAAGGTAATATTTTTGTGGCCAACGATGCCCACCATGCCGACGATGTTGGCAAAAATATCACGGAAGAATTGCCTCCGATCGCCCCTTTCCTGGAAAAAGGCGAACCTCACAGCTGGACAGGCCGCTATGATGGCAAGCCCGCATTGTTTAGCTACGCCCCTGTGGAACGCTTGGCAGGATTGGATTTGCGCTGGAATACGGTACTGAGTTTAGATGGAGATGTGGCCTTTGCAGCTCAAAAGGGGTTACTGACTACCATCTTGTTCGGGACGGGATTAACCGCCTTAGCCATGGGATTATTGGCAGCTTGGCTAGCGCAACGATTAACCAAGCCCCTGTTAGACGCCAACCGAGCGGTGCAAGCTTTAGGGGCGGGCAAGTTAGACACCCGAATTCACCTGCAAGGGCAGGATGAATTAGCTCAGTTAGGCAACAGTATCAATGACATGGCAGATCAATTAAGTCAGTTGATCTCCCAACAGGTTCGGAGTGCTCAACAGGCGAGCTTTTTGAGTCAAACCACACTGAATATTCGCCGATCGCTGCGCTTTGAAGATATCTTCCAGACCAGTGTGGAAGAGGTGCGTAATTTCCTCCAGTGCGATCGCGTGGTGATTTATTCTTTTGCACCGGATTTTTCCAAGGGTACGGTGACTGCGGAATCTGTACTGCCGGGGTGGCCGATCGCCTTGGGGCAATTGATCGAAGATCCCCTCACCCCCGATCTGCTGGATCGCTATCGTAATGGTCGAGTTTGGTCGATCGACGATCGGCAAACGCAGACATTAACCACTTGCCATTGTGAAATTCTAGAGGCGCTCTCCGTCCGAGGCAATTTGGTGGCTCCCGTCATGCACAACCAAGAACTGATTGCCTTAATCTGTGCTCACCAATGTGATGGGCCGCGCATTTGGACTGGGGAAGAAGTCGATCTCTTCAAGCAATTGGCTGTCCAAATTGGCTTTGCCCTTGACCAAGCCCACACTGAACAGGATCGGCAAAAGGCAGAAGTGCTCTCCGAAGAACGCCGTCGCCAACGGGAAAGTTTGCAGCGACAGTTGCTAGAACTGTTATCCAATATTGAAGGCGCAGCCATGGGGAACCTCACGGTGCGGGCGGATGTGGGCGCTGGAGAAATTGGCACGGTTGCGGACTTCTTTAACTCCATCATTGAAAACTTGAGAACGATCGTCTTGCAGGTGAAACAATCTGCGACGCAGGTAAACGAAGCCTTAACGGCTAACGAAGCCGCCATTACCCACCTAGCCGACGAATCTAGCCGACAGGCCAAAGAAACCGCTCGCACGTTGGACTCCTTAAGCACAATGACCCAGTCCATCTATGACGTAGCCAATAATGCTCAGCAGGCCGCCGCCATTACCCGAGTTGCTGCGGACAATGCCCAAGCTGGAGGCGCTGCCATGGAATCTACGGTGAGCAATATTGCGGTCTTGCGCTGGACGATCGGAGAAACGGCGAAAAAGGTCAAACGGCTGGGTGAATCTTCCCAGGAAATCTCCAAGGTCATTTCGCTGATTAACCAAATTGCCATGCAAACTAACTTGCTGGCCATTAATGCAGGAATTGAAGCGGCTCGGGCGGGCGAAGAAGGTCAGGGCTTTGCCGTCGTTGCGGAAGAAGTGGCTGAACTCGCCAATCGTGCGACCGTTGCCACTCGGGAAATTGAAAGCATTGTGTCTACGATTCAGCGGGAAACTGCCGAGGTCGTAGATGCGATGGAACAAGGCACGAGCCAAGTGGTGCAAAGTACAACGTTGGTCAACGAAGCCAAGGAGAACCTGGGGCAAGTGGTAGAAGTGGCGCACCAAGTGGATGAACTGGTGCAGAGAATTTCAGAAGCGACGATTTCCCAAGTTCAAACGGCCTCAACAGTTTCTGACCTGATGCGACAAATGACTCAGTTCTCTAGCCGCACTTCCGATTCCTCTAAGCAGGTATCGGCCACCCTTCGACAAACGTTAGACATTGCCCAGGATCTCAAATCTTCAGTGGGGACTTTCGTCGTGGATTAGTCTCTAGCGGGTGGCATCTACCCTTCAATGGCATCCCTAGAAATGGCTCAGACGCCCTTCAGATTCTGACTCTGTTGCACTCTGCCATTCCTTGCCTTACTCATCCTCCTCGCCCCCTCTAGCGATCGTATAGCCTCCCTACTGTATAGCCTCCCTACTATGGATAAGGAACTTGAAATCAAGCGCCAGTTTCTGGATGAAGCCCAAGCGTATCTCGATACGTTAGATGCTGCAATTCTTGGGATTGCAGATCAGCGAGTCGATCTCGCTAAGGTCAACGCGGCCTTGCGGGCAGCCCACTCGATTAAAGGGGGGGCTGGGATGATGGGCTTTGACCCTTTGAGCAATCTGGCGCACCAACTGGAGGATGGGCTTAAGGCGCTCAAGCTGCAACGCGCTGACCTCGTCATGGATGCCAGCTTGGAAAATCAATTTTTTCAAGCGATCGACTATTTACGCCAGGTCATTGAGCGCCATCGATCGCAGCCGCCTACCCCACAACAGCCCGACCCTTTGTTGATCGATCAGGCATGGCTCGATCGCGAAGTCTTGCCAGCCTTTGCGGCTTTGTGCGATCGCGTAGGTCATCCAGGGGAAGAGGATGCAACCTCCATTTTGGGGCCAGAGGATGGCCAAGACATTGCGGCCTTGCTCTTTGAAACGGAAGTAGAGGGTTGCCTCCAACGCTTGGAAGCAGTGCTAGAGGATGCCAACCAGCCTTGTCTGCGGGAGGAAGTCAATATTTTGGCCCAGGAACTGGGCGGGTTGGGGGAAATGCTGCAACTATCGGCATTTACGACCCTGTGTCACGGTGTGGGCCAGATGATCTTGGCGGCAGTTCCGGAACAGGTAGATCGGGTGGCCCGAGCCGCCTTAGCCCATTGGCGCAACAGTCAGAGCTTAGTTCTGAGTGGCCAGCGATCGGCGTTACCCACCCAGTTGATCGGCGAGGGTTTACCCGTGATCCCTCTTACAGACCTGATATCCGATGGTGGGATTCAGCCCAACCAGGGTGATGCAGGGGTGGCCGCGACAAGTTTCCACCCAGGGCCATCCGGAGACCTGGATTCCTCCTTTGTTACCCATCCAGCCGTTGATCTAGATTCTGGGACGATCGACCAGGCTGTTACAGACTCGACCGAGGCAATGTCTCTCTCCTGGGATGACGCGATCGCGGCAGCTCAAGCGGAACCCTGGATGATGGGAGCCGTGGATCCGACTGAAAGTGCTGCCTCCTTCCCCAATCCCCTGAACGGCAAGGGCAAGGGCGAGTCTTGGTTGCCTGCAATGGCTAATTCGTCTTCGCTAAACCCCGCTTTGCTCAACCAGTGGGACGTTAAACCAGACACGACTGCGGCGATCGAACCTGTGGATGAGGATGCGACAGTCCGGGTATCCGTGCGTTATCTTAATCAACTGAACGATATGTTTGGGGAATTGGCGATCGAACGCAATGGACTCGACCTTTATCTCAAACGGCTTCGGAGTTTGAGCAAGTTACTCCGCGATCGCATCAAACAACTGAATCAAGCTAACAACGATGTGCGATCGATTTACGATCGAGGATCCTTGGGGTATCCCCAGGATCCTCGGGTCGGGCTGGAACGGCCCTCGGAGCTTCGGGCTACGGCATTTTTGCCCTCCAGTCCTGGCCAAAGATGGTTCAAGGTTCAACCGGGACGGCGGGAAGAGGATGCTATCGCCGAGGCAACGGTGAATCGAGAAGCCTTCGATGCCTTGGAACTCGATCGCTACGGGGATCTGCATGGACTGTCCCAGGAACTGATGGAGACGATCGTCCAACTTCAGGAAGTGGCCACCGATTTGGATTTGGGGCTGGATGATGCAGAACAAACGACCCGCGATCTCAACAAAACGACGAAGCAGTTACAAAGTCGCCTATCTCAGTTACGGATGCGTCCCCTCTCGGATATCACCGATCGCTTTCCCCGCGCCCTCCGAGAATTATCTTTGCAGCACAACAAAAAAGTTCACCTGCAAGTCCAGGGCCACAATCTCCTCATCGATCGCAACATTTTAGAAGCCCTGCAAGATCCCTTAATGCATCTGTTGCGAAACGCCTTTGACCATGGCATTGAATCGCCCCAGCTTCGGCTCAATCAAGGCAAACCGGAAGAGGGCTGCATTGAGATCAGTGCGACTCACCGAGGTAACCGCACCCTGATTACCTTGCGGGACGATGGCGGTGGGATCTCCCTCCACAAAATTCGGCAACGGGCGATCGCGATGGGGCTCGATCGCAACTTGCTAGCCGCAGCCAGCGAAGCGGATTTGCTCTCCCTCATTTTTGAACCCGGTTTTAGCACCAGTGACACCGTAACCCAGATCTCCGGACGGGGAATTGGCATGGATGTGGTGCGGGAGCATCTCAAGCAAATTCGAGGGGAAATCTCGGTGCAAACCCAAGCGGGAGAAGGTACAACATTTGTCTTGTCCATTCCCTACACCCTGTCGATCACCCGCATTCTTCTCGTGGAAAGTGCAGACATGCTCTTGGCACTGCCTAACGATGCGGTGGAAGAAATTATTCTCCTCCAACCAGACTCCATCGAAACGCGGGAGGGGCGCAGGCTGTTGTGGCATCAAGGGGAGTGGATTCCAGCGATTCAGTTAAGCGAATGGTTACACTTCAATTGCAATCGTCAGCCCCAAACCTTAGAGGCTCCCCCAACTATCAACGCCGACGCCATGCTAATCACCCGCCGGGGCACGGAAAAAGTGGGTATTCAAATCAACCGTTGTTGGGGAGAACAGGAAGTAGCTAGTCGGGGGGTAGCGGGGCCGCTCAAACTACCCACTGGCTTCAGTAACTGTACGATTTTGGGCGATGGACGAGTAGTGCCTCTTGTCAACATGGGTGAACTGCTGCAGTGGATTAGTGTCCATGAACGAATGCCGCACCCAGTTATGTGGACAATGGGGACGATCGCACAACCTCCAACCAGTCCCCAACGTCCTGCTCTGTTAGTGGTGGATGATTCCATTAATGTTCGTCGTTTTCTGGCCTTGACTTTAGAACGAGCAGGCTACCGGGTGGAACAGGCAAAAGACGGCCAAGATGCTTTGGATAAATTAAAAGGAGGCTTGCAGGTCTCCGCTGTAATCTGCGATGTGGAAATGCCGCGCTTGGATGGGTTTGGCCTGTTGAGTCAATTGAAGTCAGACCATAATCTCAAAGCCTTACCGATCGCAATGTTGACCTCGCGAAGTGGTGACAAACATCGACGAATGGCAACGGGACTGGGCGCGAACGCTTACTTCACCAAACCCTATAACGAACAAGAATTATTGAAAACTTTGCAAACAATGGTGCAAATTGCTGTTTAACTGACCCTTCACTGAGGTTTGCCCCCAATTTCTCGCCCTTAGCCTAGAGATGGCCTCTTCTTGTCTGCTCCAACTCCCTAGTTGGAGCCTAGCTCCCGCTAAGATTCATACTTTCCGACAATTAGCAATCACCCACTGTAACAATGCGCAATCTTCTCAAAGCCGATCTTGTTTGTCCAGAGAGTAGGTATTCAAAGTGTTTAAGCCATCAAAGTTTGAATTTAGAATCAAACGTAATTTTCTAAAAAAGATTAAAAAGAGTTAATTTTTGTTGCTTTTTAATTTCAGTTCCCCTAAAGATTGAAGTTCAAGCGAATAAACTTTTAAAAAATAATTTTCATTGCTTCTCTGCCATCTCCTCGTTTAGGCAGTTCTGTCAAGGTATATAGGCTTTTGGAAAGAGTTAATCCCGATCGATGGGCCAACGATGGGTCTGAAGTCCAAGACGAGGTTATATTTTTTCTGTGAATCATCTTCCCAAAGTGAGATCTTGCTTTTTTCCCACATAAACTATTAAGCTAGCAGTGACAACAGGAGCTTCACTGAATATCAGTGAAGAATGTGATGTTGATGCAGCATGTTCATAGATGAATGAATTGGGAATCTCCTACTTCTGTCGTTCAATTTCGACCATTCCATGGTTAGTCATTTCAATGATGGCAACGGGTTTAGTTTGAATTGTGAGTCAGTTTGAAAGTTTTAACCGAAAACTTTCACAGGGTGAATATTCCGATGATTGCTTTTAGGGCGTATGTATTTTTCATCATGAAAATTCCTTTTGTCTTCTAGGATACAAAGTGGTGTTGTTCCGTTCAATTTAATTACATTACCGATCCTTTTGAACAGGGATATAGAAGATATCCCACGCACTGAATTAAATACCTTTAGTTCGGTTGAATTGGAGAACCCCTCGATAAAGATTTTGGTGTCAAAATATACTGCTCGCAGTGCGGATAGATTTCTTATGGGGTAAAACTTCATATGCTTGATCTAATTCTGTGACCTCGCTATTGCAGGCATTGTTCTTATTCAATTAGAGCAGTCGTGAACTCTAGAGAATATGTACTTTTCATGGTCTTTAAATGTGGTTTTCCAGTCTAACGGTTGAAAACTCCACAAGATTTGCACAACAGTTGATCAGTCTAAATAGTAGCTTTGATCAGGTTGCTCAATTCAAGAGCATGAAAATTCTCTGGTATTAATTCATCGATCGTACAGCCTATGAATTAGTCAGATGTTCCTAAAATCGTCATTCAGTAATTATTCATGAACAGCGGTTGATCATTGGCGTTGGCTAATCTTAAAAGTGACCGATCTATAACTTTGTCAGTTGTTTTTAGCAATCTCTACATTTTACTTTCAGATGTTAATGTATTCAATCGGCGATCTAAGGATTGCCAGAGTTTTTGCTGAAACAAAGACAATGTTTAACGTGCAATTTTTATGATTTCTGAGCACTCGCTCTACTAATTAATCTGGTGAGTTTTTGGCATCTATATCACTGCTATTCGGTGATTTTTGTTGACCAAATTATGAGGAATGAGAGAACGCGGCATGAATACGCTACCTTCCGTCAGCTATCGCTCGTTTGAACGGTTACATCCCTTAAATCTGTTGGCCCAGCTCAGTAGTCGTCAAACTACAGGACGGCTGCAAGTTACGAGTGAGGCAACCGTTTGGTCAATTTATCTCGATCGTGGGCAACTGACCTATGCCACGAATTTGGTTGATCCCTTTGGTCGGTTGGAGCGCCATCTAGGATCCTTGGCGGCGCACATACCGAGCCTAACTGCTGAGGTTCGAGAAGAAATGCGATCGCGGTTTGAACATACTATTCGAACCCAATCCACCATTGAGCCAGACTATCGAGCCATCTGTTGGTTAGTCGATCAAGGCTATCTCACAAATGATGATGCGATCGCACTAATCGAGAATTTGGCTAAGGAAGTTTTAGCAGGCTTTCTCGAAATTAAAACGGGTCACTTTGCACCGATTGACAATGCTGTGCTCAGCCAAGCACCTATTTTTGGACGCTTGGAACTGCGACCCCTAGTAGAACATTGCCAAACTCAGATTCGTCAACGCCAGAACCCTGCTTCAGCAGTTGCCCGCTCCACTCCATCAGCCCTACGTCTTACCCAACTCAGTCCTGATCCCAGTGCCCCCAGTGCTAATTCCGTCACAGACCAGCCTCCAAACCCACTGGAACCGAGCCGTACCAAAGACCACTACACGATCGTCTGTATTGACGATAGCCCCACAGTACTCCAGGCCATTAACTGTTTTCTCGATGATCAAAACTTCTCGGTCATCATGATTAACGATCCCGTTAAAGCACTCATGCAGGTAGTGCGTAGCAAACCCGATTTAATTCTGCTAGACGTTGGCATGCCCAACCTTGATGGCTATGAGTTGTGTTCGTTACTGCGGCGACATCCCAGTAGCAAAAACATTCCTATCATTATGGTGACGGGGCATACTGGCTTCATCGATCGAGCCAAGGCAAAATTAGTTGGCGCATCGGGTTATCTAACCAAGCCCTTCAACCAAGCTGATCTGTTGAAAACAGTCTTTAAGCATTTGACCTAGAGTAGGCAATTGCTAGGCATACAATCACTAGGCATGTAATCGCTAGGAGAGCCTGTCACAACAGGGTGCAGTGAGACGATGCAAAAACATGAGGTTTACATGGTTTCATCATTTATCGGAACAAAAATGGCAACGATTTTGGTTGTGGAAGATACTCCCTCAGAAATGGAACTACTGAGTCATTATCTACGGGAGAGTGGGTATACCGTCATTGGCACGGCAAATGCGAAAGACGCTCTACAGTTAGCCCTAGAGCAGAAACCGGATGTGATTGTCAGCGATGTGGTTATGCCGGGAATGAGTGGGTTTGAACTCTGCCGCAGCCTGCGGAAACAGCCGGAAACAGCGAAGATCCCGGTAATTTTCTGCACCTCCAAAAACCAAGACATCGATCGCCTGTGGGGCATGAAACAGGGAGCCAATGCCTACATTACCAAACCGTTTACCCGTGAGGCATTAGTTCAAGCGATTCAAACGGTCAAACTCTAATCGGTCAAACTCTAATTTTCTTCCTGCAATCCTCCCTTTCAGGCGTGAATTCCCATGAATCGATCGACATTAGCTGCGCCAGCCCCTCGGGGGGCACTAACGACCCTTGAAACGGGTTATTTGCGAGTGACGCTGCCCAATCAAATCCAGGCGGTTGTCCCCATGAATGCAGTCCAGGAAGTTCTGGCATTACCGATTCATCGCATTACGGCGATCCCCAATATGCCCGTTCCAGTCCTCGGTTTGATGAATCGACGCAGTCAAATTCTTTGGCTTGTGGATTTGGCAAATTTGTTAGGCGTGGGGAGCTTAGAACTGAATCGCCAAACCCAACCGATCGTGGTTCTTAAGCAGGGGAATACGCTAGTAGGCTTTGCCGTCGCTGAAGTCGAAGGCATGATTGCCCTCAATCCTGATACTTTTCAAGTGCCGACCCACACCCCCCCTAGCCTACTACCCTATCTTCAGGGCTGTACAGTACAGAATACCGATATTGTGCTGGTGCTTAATCCCGAAGCCATTCTGCAAGCCCCTGTCCTACAAATTTAGCCTAGTGGGTCTTAGACCATTTAGACCATTACTGAAGAGTGATCTCCAGCGTTGACTGTGCGGTCATGATTGTAACAACTTGGCGCGGCAGTCTGCGTTCATAGGCAATCTCTGCCAACATTTAGAGGGTGCTCAAGCGCATTGACGTCATCATTAACGTGGTTATTGACGTAATCATCAACACATCTACTAACGTAATTATTCTGTCCGGATACTTCGCTGAATTCTTATGGTTGACCAACTCAACTCAACAACCACTAGTCGCATGAGTCCTACCTCTCGGGCTGAGATTGCTGATGCTACGCTCAGTTCATCGGCAATTCCTGCCACACCTCCAGAAGCTTTACCAAAACTCCAAACCCGATCGCCCAAACGCCACTGGAATCGGCTGATCCAACAAACTCAGCAAACCAGCCTCCGCACCAAAGCCACCGCGTTGGCGATCGTCCTGAGTACTTTGCCCATTATCGGGATCGGGGGATTGGCCTATAGCGTAGCCGACCGTACCCTTTCCCAGCAAATTACCCAAGCGGAAATTGCCCAGGCCAAAGGGTTGGCAGATAAACTCAATCGCTTCATGAACGAACGGTTAGGCGATATCTTGGTACTGTCGCGCCAGCCCGCTTTCGTCAATGAGCGACTTCGGAAAGCCCTCGATCGACAAGATAAAGATGATCTCTTGAGTCGCTTCGTTGAAGCCTACGGGGTCTATGAAAGTGTGGCGGTATTTGATCTCAATGGGGATGTGGTGGCCCAATCTGCTGGGGATAAATTAGCCAATCACCGCGATCGCACCTATTTCCAGCAAGCCATTGCCACCCGCACACCCATCATTACGTCTCCTGAGAAATCCATTACCACAGGACGATGGGTTATTCACATTGCGGCCCCGCTGATTGATGACAGTAGCCGCAAATTAATCGGAGTCGTGCGGACGCGCATTCCAATCGAAAAACTGGATGACATTGCCCGCCCCTTTGCAGCGAATGGTGCCAACTACCACGCAATTGACGGATCGGGCAACATTTTTCTGGCATCGGATGCTCGGCGCGAACAGAACTTTGGACAATCCGCTGCCCAAGAATTTCCAGCGATCGCGAGTCTGCTCAATCAACGGCAAGAGGGAACTGCCATTGGCAAACACGACGGGGAAGAGCAGTTAACTGGGTACGCCCCAGTACAGCGCTTAGAAGGGCTAGATTTGCGCTGGGGGGCAATTATTAACTTGCCGAGCAATATCGCCTTTGCGCCCCAGCGATCGCTACTCACCACCATTGCGATAGGAACCGCCCTGACGGCCCTAGGAGTTGGCTTCCTAGCCGCTTGGTTAGCCCGTCGGGGGACGCAGCCTTTGCTAGAGGCAAGCCGTGCCGTGCAAGCGTTGGGAGACGGCAAACTCGATACCCGTCTCCAAGTTCAAGGGCAAGACGAGTTGGCCCTTCTTGGGGATAACATTAACCAGATGGCCGTCCAGTTAGAGCAACTGATTACCCAGCAAACTCGCAGTGCGGAACAGTCTAATCTGCTCAGTAAAGTAGTGGTCAATATCCGTCGATCCCTAAAATTTGAAGATATTTTGAAAACAGGTGTGGAAGAAATTCGGGACTTCCTGAAGTGCGATCGGGTGGTGATCTATCGCTTTAACCCCGATTGGATCAGTGGGGTGATTACCGCTGAATCAGTTTCCTCCGGGTGGCCGATCGCCCTAGGGCAAACCATTGAAGATCCCCTGACACCCGGCACCCTTGATCGCTACCGCAGTGGACGAGTCTGGACGATCGACGATTGGAGCCAGCAAAATTTAACCGATTGTCACTGCAAGATTTTGGAAAAGCTAGCTGTGAAGGCCAATATGGTGGCTCCAATCATGCGGGCAGGAGAACTGATTGGCTTACTCTGTGCCCACCAATGCGAGGCTCCCCGTCACTGGGAGGCGGAAGAGATTGACTTCTTTAAGCAACTCTCGACCCAAATCGGCTTTGCCCTCGACCAAGCTCTTTTATTAGAACAAACCGAACAGGCCCGACAAACCGCAGAAACCCTCTCCGAAGAACGACGTAAGCAGAAAGACAATCTCCAGATGCAGTTGTTGGAACTGCTATCGAACGTGGAAGGGGCCGCCATGGGAAATCTGACGGTACGGGCCGACGTGAATGCGGGCGATATCGGAACAGTCGCCGACTTCTTTAACTCGATTATTGAAAGTTTGAGAACGATCGTCTTGCAGGTCAAGGATTCCGCCACCCAGGTGAACCAATCCCTTGCAGCCAACGAAATGGCGATTTTGCAATTGGCGGAAGAATCGGGACGGCAAGCTGAAGAAACCGATCGCACTCTGGGATCTCTGGCCACCATGGCGCAGTCCATCCGTGC
>MUGG01000121.1 GCA_002148405.1 Alkalinema sp. CACIAM 70d
GACATCTGGATCGTTTTTGTCGGGGGTTCAGACAACGCGCTGTGGCATCGATACTTTGGATGAACACGGCTGGTCTGATTGGGACTCTCTAGGTGGAACTCTCACCTCCGATCCCAGTGCTGTCTCTTGGAGCGATGGTCGGATTGACGTTTTTGCGAGAGGTGGCGACAACGCACTATGGCACAAGTGGTTCGATGGTGCTTGGTCTGATTGGGAATCTCTAGGCGGCAGTCTGAGTTCTAGTCCTGACGTTTGTTCATCTCGCCCAGGACATTTGGATGTCTTTGTGCGAGGCGAGGATAACGCGCTTTGGCATCGCTGGTTTGATCAAAATGGCTGGTCTAATTGGGACTCCCTGGGTGGTTTTCTCACCTCAGATCCAACCGCAGTTTCTTGGAGCGATAACAGAATCGATGTCTTTGTAAGAGGGGGCGATTTTGCGCTCTACCATAAATGGTTTGATGGTAGTTGGCAGCCATAATTAGCTAGTTGCGACATTGCTTAACTCTTCGGCGGGACTTCCTGCCGAGTGAGTGAAGTGGAGTGACTCCCAAATTGTTTAGCATCGTCACCCACTCTTTTGATTAACCAACAAGCAGTCATTGTGAAATGCCCTCCAGTCTGAACAAGGATACTACGCTGAGTTCCTTGTCCGAATCTTGGGGGGCATTTCACGATCGCAGGCTCCTAACGCTCAGGCCCTGCGATCGACCATCCTTAAAGCCATGAAGTCCTATCCAGAACCGCTGAATTGGGCACCATTCTTGATGATGGGGCACGATCGCCGTTGATGCGATCGCTGCTGCTGAAAAATGGCTCAAAAAAATTTCAAGACTTTGCATAATGCCCAGCCATTGCCCTGATAGGTGACTATCTTTGCCAATGGAGAAGCCTCCCTATGAAATTTCAAGCTCATTGCTCGATCGCGCTTTTGACGGGTTTGCTCGGCTGGAGTTTGGCCGCAACTTCTGCCCAAGCCATGTGTGCCAATCCACTCAAAGATAGCCGCTTTGAAGAACAGAAAATTAGCCGGATACTGCCCCCTTGGGTGGCGGAAGGCCGTGCTGGAATCGATATCAATCAAGGCCATAGCTATGAAGGGCGCAATAATGCCTGGATGCGCAACACATCGGGTTGGAATGCACTCCGGCAGAAGGTGCGGTTAGTCCCGAATCGCAACTATGTCATTCGTGCTTATGTCAGGACTTCGGGCAATGTGCAGGATGGCTATTTTGGGGTGCGCCATGGGAATCAAGCGGTTTTGGCGGAAGTGAAATTTGGGCCACAAGCGCAGTACAAACAGTTAACGGTTCGCTTTCGTACAGGGGACGCCACGGAATACAACATTTTTGCGGGCTTCTGGGCACCGGGCGCAGATGCTTGGGTGCAAGTGGATAACCTGAGTCTGGAAGGAAGCAGCGATTGCCCTGATACGGAATAGCAAAAAAAAATAGCGATTTTGCGTAATTCTCGATCGCGCTCCCGATAGGTCTTTAACTCAATTCAATTCTTCAATTTTTGCCCTCCATACTCACACCCAATAGGAGTCCCACAATGGATACCCTCATGAGATCGAGCAATCCCTTAAATGCCACAACACCGCTGCAAGCGTCCCCCATCACCGCACTCAGCCCCAGTGATTTAAGCGCAATTAGCACCTTCAAATCCAATGCAGCAAGTTCCTTGTTAGACGTCGGTCAGGGGACGGTACTTAAATACGATCGCTATGGGGACACGTTTGCACAAGCGGGTACTCCGCTAGCATCCACGATGGGTAAACGTCAATGGCAAATGAGTGATGCAGTGGGGGGTGTTGACCCGATCGATATGCTTAAGTTTAATGTTCCGCTCTACCACATGGGGGGTGCTGACATTCACATTAGTCTTTCAGGGGATGCGGATATTCACTTATTCCGCGATGCGAATGGCAATCAGCAAATCGAAGAGGATGAGATTCTGGGCCGTGCGTGGGCAAGAAATAATACTATTGACGCAACGATCGATCTTTCAGGGATGTACATGGGCGAGTATTATCTTGAAATTAGAAATACCTTCCCTATTAGCCGTGATTACAAGTTGAAGGTGTCCTATGAACAATTCAATGATGTGCTAAGCAGAGAAATGAATTTCACAGGTGCCACGATCGCGAGTGGGACTGTTAATAATTCCAATAGCTCTGACAGTTATCATTTCACGCTCGATCGGACTCAGAACTTTCATCTCAGCCTAAGTAGTGCATCAAATACGACAGATTTCCGGCTCGTGCGTGATGGGAACAATAATGGGCGGCTGGATGAAGGAGAAGTCGTCGTTGACTACTACTACCAAGGTCAGACCAATCAGCCAATCACCTTGATGCACCGTCAATTAGGGGAAGGTAGCTATTTTCTGCAAGTCAATCAAAGCCAGATTTATAGCAGTGAGAGCAACTATCAGATCATGATGGGATGTGATTGGTTTAGTAATTCCATCACGGATGACGCAATTTTAACAACGGCGCGGGCAGCTTATATTGGAGATGGCGTAATCAGCCATACTGAAATGCGCGATATTCTGCGCCAAGCCCAAGACGCATTCATTGTAGATGCCACGGAACTAGCGGATCTCCAGAAAATCGTGAATCAAGGCAGCAACCTTGGAATTTCAAAATCCACTCAGGTCTTAGCCAATAAAGTTTTGAACTGGAACCTGGCCAATGATAAGTCGAATCTGGGTGGATTTGGGGCTGGAAGTAGTGCTGCCCATTTGGAACAACTAATCGGGAAATGGTTTTTAGGAACCGATCGACCCGGAATTCCCGCGACGATTGATTCAGTTACATTATCCACAGAAAACGGTGTGCTGTTGCCTGTATACCATCAGGCTTCGATCGCTTACCAAAAAGCTGAAGGCTCACTCTTCCAGAATGGGATTAGCTACTTCGATATTGATCAAGGTGCAGTCGGTGATTGCTATTTCCTGGCTAGCCTTGGCGCGGTTGCGTTACATGCGCCCAATCGAATTGCTGATATGTTCACAGATAATGCTGATGGTACTTTCACCGTCCGTTTCTTTGTTGATGGCCAAGAAAACTATGTAACCGTCGATCGTTATCTGCCAACCTATGAAGCAAACGGGAAGTTTGTCTATGCCAATGATTCCTCGGGCTTGAGTTATTGGGATGACCGGAATGAACTCTGGGTCGCCTTAGCCGAAAAAGCCTACGCTCAACTCAACCAAGAATATTTTAACCTCCCAGCCCTAGGCTTATTGGGAATTAGTCAAGACGGTAGCAATACTTATGAGGGAATCTCAGGGGGTTGGGCATTCAATGCACTGACTCACATCACAGGACTCAATGCGATGCCACATCAGGATCTCAGTAGCGGAGCCTTATTCTGGGCCAGTAATACGATCGCTGAAATGATGACTGCATTCAATCAAGGTCGGATGGTGGTCGTCAATACCACTCGGCCCGACAATGCTGATGTTGTCGGAAAACATGCCTATATCCTCGCTGGGTATGATGCGAATACGGGCTACTTCAGCCTCTACAATCCCTGGCACAGTAATCCAGAAAGTGCGAACAACCCAACTGGTCAATATCCCATCGTCTACAAGACGGCGAGCCAGCTTCTAGAGGACTTTCATAGTTGGGATGCCACAGTCACGGCCTAACCTTGCTGTATTGAATTGCTGTCCTAATCGTTAGCTCGTTCGATCGGACTCTTACCAATCCGGTGAAAGTCTTATCGGACGGGCTTTTTGTAGGGTTAACCATCTTGTAGGCAAAGTGCAAAAGAGATTTTTGAAATTTTTGCGTAATACCTTAATCTCAAGCCGATAGGTGTCTATCTGGAGCAAAGCAAGCCTTTCCCAGAGACTCCCAACAGCTTTGACTCAAGTTATCAAGGAGACCCAGAATCATGAAAATTGTACGTTGTTTAATGGCTACCCCGATCGTGTTGATCGCGTTGTATGTCTGTAATCTATCCAATGCCAATAGCAACAATCCTTCAGCATCGCGCACAACAGAGATAACCACGACTCAAACGATCGTTAGCAATATGACAAGCTCTCGTTGCAACCCTTATCTCACCTGCCCCCTACGGGATTAGGGCATAGATGGTTTGTAGGGTTGACGAAGTGGAGGGGTTCCTCCATTGATCAGCGTGATTGAGTCTTGGGCTTCCTCGCCCACCGCCCACCCCCCGGAGAGGATTGTACGATCGGTCTGTGCCAGTACTTGCAGCTTGGGTAATGCTTCCTTTGTTTGGGTCGCACCCGCAGCAAAACAGGCCCAAAACCTCACTTCAGCTTCAGTATCATCCAACGATTGAATCATTACATCCACTGCCCGTTGATATAGATTTTCTGGTAATTCCATGGAGAGCCGATTACCAATTCCTTCTAATGCTTGCGCTCTAATCACAGAAGCATCTGCTTTGTTGGCTACTATTTCAATCAGCGTACTAATTACGTCCTGTTCTCCTTCGCGATTCGATAGAAATGAAAGTGCATACACCACACTGTTGCGTTTTGTCGGGTCAGAACTAGTCGCGAGAATTGATAATAAGGATTGGATGTGCTTCTCAGTTGCAATGAGACTTAGGGAGGTTGCTGCTTGCATGAATAATTCACGACGGTGACCAGACAAAATACTGATCAGGGCATCAGCGTCTCGATCGTCACCGACTCTTCCGACTAACCAGCAAGCTGTCTTTGCCTTCTCCAAGTCAAGGGTATCAATCCAATCAAGACTTCGCGAGGCGAACCCGAGACTTTCAAGTGCCTCGATCTCAGCTACCGCTTCTGGAAATTGATGCTTGACTTCTTGAAGATTCATCGATCGATCAGGTCTTCCGTTTCACCTAATGCCTATTCTAAAGGACTTTTATGGATGACATGAGCGTCCGCAAAATATTTCTCAAAAACGTTTCTCAAAAACGTATCGAGATTCAGGAATACTTTCGCCAGCAAGCGATTCGGCGCGTCAGAAAGGCAAAACCTTTCTGGAAATCGTAGATTTCTGGGTGTCCATCGGAACACAGTGTCGTACTGGTGGCACCTATACGAGTGGGACGGAGCAGCCTGAGCTTCTGAGCTGAAAAAATTGACTCACCTGACAACATCACGGTTTCGCCGACTTACGAATCGCCAACCGCACCACAAACGCCATCAAAACAAACAAACTGCCCGCCCCGATAAAAATTAAACCAAACAAATTACTCTGGGGCCGATCGTCCTCCACGATCGTCAGATCAACCTCGCGACGATCGGCAATGAAATCATTAATCGCCTCCGCCGTGTCTTCCTTCTCATTCTTATCCGATCGAAACTGGTCAGTTAACGGAATCTTTCCCGAAGGCGTTTCCAACACAACGCGATAGGCGTTTCTAAACTTACGTCCCGTCTGTTCTACCTTGGCCTCCGTCAGAGATTTCACCACCACCTTCGTAGGCACTGTTTTAACAGATTCCGTCGTCTTTTCACAATTGATGCTCGTCTTCGATCGTTGGCATCTCAGTGTCGTAATCCGACCGAATCCCATTTCCAAGATCCCAAACCCGATCGTTATTGCCCCCAACGAGCCACAAATCATCATTGGCAACCACCCCTTGGGCAGATTGGTGTCAGGTCTGCGGCGCGTTTCAGGAATCCAGGAATCCTTGTTCATGGTAATTTTGGTGCAGAGGATTGTTTCAGACAGGTTGATGGCTTGCAGGAGAGTGGGAGGGTGGGAGAGGGGGAGAGTAGAAGTGATGATTCATCTAACCTCCACTGCCCACCCTATTAATTTACCGCCTTACCATCGCGGTTGGGGTATATTGCTTCCGGGTTTTCACCGCCAGCCACAAAATCCCTAAATTCAGAAAACCCGCTAGAAATAATGGATAGCTATAGGTAATCGGATGGTTCTCATGCACCATTGATCCTGCAATGATCGGCCCAATTCCATTGGCAATACTTAAATAAGAAGCATTCAAACCAGAAGAAATCCCCTGCTCTTCAGGCTTGACATTCAACGAAATCAACGTGCTAATCATTGGCTGCACCATGGCGTTGAACATGGCAAACACAATACTCACTTCCACAAAATAACGAATGTCGGGCCACAGCGGCATACACAAAAATGCCAACGCCCGTACCAGAATCCCCGCAAACAAAATCCGGGTGAGTGTCGTGCGCTTGGTTAGCCAACTGACCCCCTTCGTCTGTGCCAAAACCCCCAGAACCCCAATCATGCAAAATAATAACGTCAAGGATCGGTTATCTTGCTTCAACACATTGATGTAATAGGGTTGGAAGCCAAAGGTGAAGATCGTAAACGTCGTGCCAATCAGAAAATTCAGCAGCAACAGAAGGCCAATTTTCGGCAGCGTAAAGCCCCGAATCAGTTCAGAAAACCCTAGGTCAAACAAATTAATTTGACGACTCCGATCCTCCGGTGCAAGGGTTTCCGGTAGCAGCGTAGTCGTCAGCAAAAGCGCGATCGCCGCCATCCCCGAAGACGCCAAAAACGAAGCCCCCAGCGAAATCTGTTGCGCCAATAAACTAATTACCGGGCCTAAAATAAATCCCAAGCCAAAGGCTGCCCCAAAAATACCAAACCCCTTGGCGCGCTCCTCCGGTTTCGTCACGTCGGAAATAATCGCCTGGGCCACGGACACATTGCCCCCGGTAATCCCATCCAGCCCCCGCGCCAAGAACAGGACGATCGCATTGGGAGCCGTCCCCGCCAGAAAATTCGCAATCACCGTCCCCGTCAAACTAATCATCAACAACGGCTTACGGCCAAACCGATCGGACAGCTTCCCAATCACCGGGGTCGCAAAAAACTGCGCCACCGCAAACATCGACAGCAAACAACCTGCCTGAAAATCCGTCAGATTAAATTGCTTGGCGTATAGGTAGATGGTCGGAATCAGGATCGTCGCACTTAACGCATTGATAAAAGTAATCAGTGCAGCAATCCAAAACTTACGGTTCATCGCGATCGAGAGTGAGAGAACAGACCATCAGCCTACTAGAGAATGGCCCGCGTTTGGCGATCCCCAAGTCACTTTGCGGGTCTACGATCGCGCGTTCCGGATCACAACACAACCGTCAACCATTAGTTCCCATTAGCCCCCACTAATTTTGGCCTTGTAGCCCAACTTGACGAGAATTTCCAATAGCTTTTGTTTGTGATCGCCCTGGATCTCGATCGTCTCTTCCCGTACCGTGCCGCCGGTGCCGCATTGGGCCTTCAGCTTTTTGGCTAATTCTGTCAATTTGTCCGGTGAATGTTGCCACCCACTGATCACCGTGACCGTTTTGCCCCCGCGCCCTTTGCGAGACGCTTGAATGCGCAAATTTTGCTGATTGGGTGGCAAATCCGGCACCGCCCTCTCAAAGGCTGCTTCACTATCGTTGCCAAACTCGCGATACACCGTGCGATTATTCTGATCCTTCGCCTTGCCCATGGCTTCCTCTTGCAGACATGACCACATCCAACATCTTACTGATTCTTGGGCAGCATTCTTGAGAGCAATCGATCGCCGACGGCCACCATCCCCGCATCCTATAATATGGATTGTTCTCTACATAGACATGGGCCTGTGACTACGACTCCGCTTCCCACGAATTCAAACCCAACCGCGATCGAACATCGTCCTGACTCCCTAGGTCGCTTTGGCAAATTTGGGGGAAAGTACGTCCCCGAAACCCTCATGCCAGCCCTGTTTGAGCTAGAGGAAGCCTATCGTCGCTATAGCCAAGATGCCGACTTTCAAGCGGAACTGGAGCAACTGCTCAAGGATTACGTCGGTCGTCCCAGCCCGCTGTATTTTGCTGAACGGTTGACGGAGTACTACGCCCGTCCCGATGGCAGCGGCCCCCAGATTTACCTCAAACGGGAAGACCTTAACCACACGGGTGCCCACAAAATTAACAACGCCCTCGCCCAAGCCCTTCTGGCAAAACGCATGGGCAAACAGCGGATCATCGCTGAAACTGGGGCCGGTCAGCACGGCGTAGCCACGGCAACGGTGTGCGCCCGCTTTGGCCTCAAATGCATCATCTACATGGGGGTGCATGACATGGAACGCCAAGCCCTCAACGTCTTTCGGATGCGGCTCATGGGTGCGGAAGTGGTACCCGTGGAAGCCGGAACCGGAACCCTCAAGGATGCAACTTCCGAAGCGATTCGCGATTGGGTGACCAACGTGGAAACCACCCATTACATTCTCGGCTCCGTGGCTGGCCCCCACCCCTATCCCATGATGGTGCGGGACTTCCATGCGGTGATCGGCCAGGAAACCCGGCGGCAATGCCAGGAAAAATGGGGCGGTCTGCCGGATATTTTGATGGCCTGTGTGGGTGGCGGTTCCAATGCTATGGGGCTGTTCCATGAATTCATCGAAGACGCTTCAATCCGTATTATTGGCGTGGAAGCAGCGGGCTTTGGTGTGGAGTCGGGTAAGCACGCCGCCACGTTGACCAAGGGGCGGGTGGGCGTCCTGCACGGGGCCATGAGCTACCTGCTCCAGGATGAGGATGGCCAAGTGATTGAACCCCACTCCGTCAGCGCAGGGTTGGACTATCCCGGTGTTGGCCCTGAGCACAGCTACCTGATGGACATTGGCCGCGCCGAATACTACGCCGTCACCGATCAGCAGGCGCTGGATGCGTTCCAACGCTTATCACAATTGGAAGGCATCATTCCGGCGCTGGAAACCTCCCACGCGATCGCCTATCTGGAAACCCTCTGCCCACAACTGGAAGGCAGTCCCCGCATTGTCATCAACTGTTCTGGCCGTGGGGATAAGGACGTGCTGAGTGTGTCGAAACTCCTAAACCCATAAAGCTGACCTCAAAAAAACAGGGACTTCCCGCAACTGTTGCGGGAAGTCCCTTCGTTTTGAATGCCCTCTTTGGACTGGGTTGGATAGCGGTGATTATTCGAGCAATAAACTATGTTCAAGAATCTATATTCAAGAATCAGTGTTTAGAGCCGACTTTGCAGAGATTGATCCAGAACTAACCGTTGAATAAAAAAGGGCTGGGCCGCAGAATGCTTGCGTTTGTAGAGTTCAAAAGCTTTGACGGCAGGGGACGCAATCATATTGAGTTTTTTACCCAAATCAGCGGAAAAGGCAGGGCCATCTAGGAATTCAGTGGTTTCGATCGTCACCTGGAGTAAGGTTTCTTCCAGCGCTAAAAAGACTTTGGGATCCGCATGGGTGATGACTTCTTCTTCATCGGTGGGGGCGGGACGGAGAGCCCGCGCTTGGATTAGCAGATCTTCCACCGCTTGCTCCACATAGGTTTGCAGGGCATTCAGATCTCCTTCGCGGGCCAAAGCTAGCAGATTACCTTGGCCAAAATCATCGGTGGCAGCTTCTTCTAGGTTGACTTCAGTTAAACCCGTGGAATCCTGCTGGAACGATCGCTTCCAAGCCGTTTCCTTGCCCCCCGTTTGTTTGCCGTAGATGTGCAGTTGACTCACCGTCGCAATTTGCAATTTTTGTACCCCCTGGGTCACCAGGCTGACCATGCGGGTTTCATCCGGAGTGTCTAATCCTTCTAGGAGAATTTGGAGACGAGCATCGCTGTTGGCGACTTTGGCTTCAATTCCTTGAGGCTTCAGGGTACGGTTCAGCAGAAAAGCGATCGCATCTGCATTCCCCTGTTGTGCGAGTTCTAAGACCTGTTGTGACATCGGAGTCTCCTTGGTTCGCAAACCCCCAGAGCCTTTTGCCTAGTGCATCTGAGGTTGCTGATCGTGAACTGGTTATAGGACGGACAGTATTCCTAAGATAGCCCAGGCCAAATAGAGGACAGGGGGAATTCTGTGCCAATTTTGGGTGAGTCCACTGGTTCTGAGGGGTCTGATCTGATCCGGTTTAGCCACAGGGGAGGGTAATGTTCAAGTCCGATCTCCAGTCCGCGATCGATTTTTCCCACTGGGTTTCCCAGGTTTGCGCCAGAAAGGGTTTTGCTTGCAAGCCCATCTGCCAGCCCCTTTGCAAACTCTCAACCACCTGATTCAGTGGGCCAGTCATTTTGAGGGTATGCAGCAGGGTAGCCGCTAGAATTGTAACGGAAAGGGGCGAATGGGTTTGGGCCAGGGTAAAGGCTTGAAGTCCCATTTCTCCGGCTAAGTCGGTACCAAATCCGGTGATCAGATGCCAAATGTCATGGGTCTGCCGCATCCGAATCGCTAAGTAGCTATAGTCATCTTCGATCGGAATTTGGCGATAGAAATTCGGATCGAGGTTCATGGCCTTGAGGGTTGCGGCATAGCCATACCCTAAGGAGTCAGCGGGATAGGTTAGGAGTTGTTCCAGATCGATCGCAGGGGGTTTGTAGCGGGCTTGGACGATCGCGGCGACTTCCGGCTGGGCATAGGCGTAGTCGATAAACTGCTGGTAAAGATCGGTTGGACGGAGCCCATCGGCCAGGTCAAAGACGGCTTCGGTCTGGCTAGGATTATTCACGAGGTTGATAAATCCCTGGGCTGCCTGGAGCAGATGGGGCGCGAGGTCAATGGGGGGGTGGGGCATGATGGGTAGATGTTTCCAATAACAACACCAGGATTCTAGCGAGGATAATGAGGTGAGATCGATGGACGCAGGCCAATTTATGCCATGCCCCCCTACAGCATGGATCCTAAGCCTGCCGCCCACTTTCACCTTTCAACACTGCGGCAGTAATTAAATGAGCAATGCGCAGGGCTTCAGGGACATGACCCCGATCGGTGAGGCGAGCTAAAGTATGGGCGATCGTTGGAGGGTTTTCGCCGCACACCTGAAAATAAAAAGGGGGATGGTGGTAAATCGATCCCGATCGCTGGAGGATTGCCAATCGATTTTCTGGTTTTGGTAAGCGTTCGATCGCCCATTGCATCTTCTGTAGTTTGGGATAACGCCGCATCACCGCAACGCAGGGTAGTCCCAAGGTGGTGGCCAAGCGTGGCAGTTCGATCACGTTCAACCCACCCATGGAAATGCCATCCAATAACACGAGGTGCAGTTGATCGAGAAATTTACTCGCTTGTAGCAATTCAATTAAGCGATCGGTAGCATCCCAGCCATCGGCGGTAATGTTGCCCCAGAGCATCCCTTCAAATCGCGTTCCTGCACAGACAACTCCGGCAACAGGGACAGGTTCTGTTTGTCCCCGCGTAAATGGCGCATCATCAAACCCAATTACCCGAATCGTTTTGCGTTGTTCCAGCAATGTTTCCAGTTTCATGATTGCCTGAGAACTCCAGATAATCAACGATTATCCATTGGCTTTTAGACAGGCACTGCAACAATGGCATCAACCATGACATCGGAAAATTCTGATCCAACGGAACTACTTCATTAACAGTCCTGTACTTTTAATTCTTGCACAGTACAAGTCAAGCAGGGACGTAGAGGATCGGATAAATCTAACTGATGCCAAGGGATGCGATAGGTCGGTCGGTCTGCGGATTCATGGAAGAAGGTAAAGGCTTTGGTAAAGAAGTGCTGAACAGACAGTCGTTCAGCGATCGCAGCCCAACCGACTAGAAAATCTGTAATTACCCATTCATCACCTTGTTGCGCTGCTAGCACTTCTTCAATCCGTCCAACTTCCTTTCCTTCTACATCAATGACTAAATTCCCCAACAGAAGTTCTAAATGTATTTCTTGGTGTAATTCATTTCCAAGCATCATTTGCCTCCTGGGATATGTTTAATCACATGGTTCCGCAGCCAGCGTTCATAATCTAAAGCAGGAGTTTGCTCTGCTTCAACATCAATTTCAACATCAATGCCAGTATCCCGCACCTTGGCCCAAGGAATGCGATAGGGTAATTCGCACTTCCCCCAACGTCGTTCTAAGGCAAAAATCCATTGATATAGACGAGGATGGAGGCGGCGGGCTAAGGCAGTAGCTCCGGTTTCTAAATAGGCTAATCGGGGAGGTTGTCCTGGGCGCAACTCAATGACAATGCCATCCACTTTACCCATCTTGCGCTGATTGCGATCGACGAGTTGGTTATCGAGAACATCTCGAATTAAATGCATATCAACCTCCAAAAATTTCTAGGGGAATGGCAACGATCGCTAGCACAAAAGCTAATATTGTTGTGAAAACAACAACACCATTGCTAATCCAACCATTTTTATGATCACCGACATATTTACGATCGTTCATCAAGACGAGAAATGGAACAATCACTGTCGGTAAAATTACAGCAGTTAATGCCATGGAAAATAATGTCAGTTGCAGTGGGTCTAGACCAATGAGAATCAGCACTGTAGCTGAAAAGACAAATACTGTATAAATTGAACTGAACCGAGCCGCTTCCCGAGGATGCAAGTTTTCTCCCCAGTTCCAGCCCAGCGCTTGGGCAACAATGTAGGCTGTGTCCAAGGTGACTTCCAAAGCAGCCCCAAAACAGGCAATTCCCAACGATACCGCAAATAAGATAAACCCCCAATAGCCAAAAGGTTGGGTCAACATTAGGGCCGCTTGTTCGTAACTGTCTACGGTAATGCCTCTAGGTTGCAGAACTTGGGCAGCTACAATTAGAACCCCGATCGACACAATACTGCCAAAGCCCATCCCTAAGCTAGCGACTGCTCGATTGACACCTAGGTAGGACTTATCCCATTTATCTTCTACGGCTCCAGAGGAATAAAAGTAAAATAAATAAGGACTGATTAAAGCCCCTAAAATACTCACTGCAATAAACAAGTAATGGGGCGTATCTTGATGCGGCAAGCTAGGTAGGAGGGATTGAGTTAGAGCCGGTAGATCGGGACGTAACTTAAAAATGGCGACAACAAAGGCTAGGGTAACGAGTCCGAATAAAGAAATTCCATTCTCAATTAAGCCAAAAGTCCCCTTCCAGAGAAGTAACCAAATTGCAAAAGCCACTGGTAAGGCCCACCAGCGCAAGTCAATCCCGGTCAGCAGTTGCAGAGCAATACAGACTCCTCCAATTTCAGCCCCTAAAACGAGGAAGTCCACAATAACTTCTGCAATTAATGGAAACACGTAAAAATTAAAACCAAACCGCTCACGTACAGCGTCTGCGAGGGTATGTTGACTCACTGCCGCTAGACGGCCTGACATTTCCACCAAAAAGATAACGCAGATTGTGCCTAATACAATGGCCCACAACAAATGAAATCCGAAGCTAGAACCGGCTTCAGCTGAAGTTGCGATCGCGCCAACATCCAGAAATCCGCCAATACTCGTAACGATTCCTAGAAATATTTCCAGAATCTTACTCATGACTGTTCCCCTTGGATTTTCGCCCAATCCTCGATTTGTTGTTGTTCCAGTTTGATCTGTTGTAAAGAAAGCGTAATTTTTTCTTTATCGTGTTGCTCAACACAAGTCACCATTTCTTGCAAAGTTTGTTTTAAATTTTGCAATGTACGATTTTTTGTATTTATTTCTTGTATTGACTTATCAATTTCTTGTTGGCTCTTCACTAAGGTTTGCTGGGTATACCGATCGGGTACGTTCCCTTGCTGCCAAGCTTCACCTACCATTTGTGCTGTGGCTGCCCACGATCGAGTGGTTTTAAGAGCGTCAGTCAGCTTTTCCTGCGAAGTTTGGCCACAGGCAGTCAGCCCTAGCAGTAAGCCAGGGAGTAGAAAGTTTTTCATAAAATTATGAGGTGAGACAAATGAGTGTGTCTAAATTACTTCTAATCCTTCTGTCTGAAAAAGGGAAACGCCTTTAGAGAGACATTTAGGGTTTACGGTGGAAGCGACACGGAGCAGGCATTGCCCAAAGGTACAAAAATCCTGTCTCCCCCAGTTAACATCTCTCCAGATCAACATTGGGTTTACGATCTCAGCAGAATGGGAAAGACAATCAATGCAATATCAATTGAAAGGAGCCATAGCAAATGAATCATTGAAACCCCTCCCCCATGCATTGCGATCGCGCCTTGCAAGATTGTCCACATCCAAAAAAATAGAATCGTCAGCAATAATCTTGCTGTTTTCCACCGCTTCCATTGCGGATTTAAAACTAAATAAAGTGCAGTCAGTTCAATTAGGCTAAAAATCAAATAAAGGTTAAACGCTCCTGGCGCATTGGTACCGTATTTATCTACCAGGCCAGGATCATTCCAATAGTCAACTTTCATCCAGATGACACAGAGCACCCAAGACACACCCAGGCTGTAATATTGAATAAATCTTACGGAAGTTTGTTTAATACATTTAAGAACTTGAAGCAGATGATTCATGTGAAGAGGGATTGAGGCAACATGATCGCAAATTCAGAGTTGCTCGTGTATTCACCTCAAATATATTTAACTCCTACTTCAGCAGCAATTCACAATCAGAATATTTTACAAATTGACAAAATAAAATAGGGCAAGCGATCGCTCACCCTATCCTTCAATCTAATCAAACGCTTCCAACTTAGTAACGGTAGCCGCTGTTGTTTTGGTTGGGCTTGTGCACGATGAAGCTCATCACTTGGCACTGCTTGATGTTATCGAATGCCACAACGCGGATGTAGCAGTTGGGGTATTCCGACTTACATTGCTGCACTTCAGTCAACACTTCCTGGGGAGAGTTGCACTTGAACAGGGGCAACTTCCACATTGTCCAGTAGGACTGAGCAGGGTCGGGGCTTTCGTCAAATTCCACGCAGGGGAAGTAGCCTTGCTGCATCGTGTACTCGATTTGACGAGCAATTTGCGCATCCGTAAGGGGAGGCAAGTAAGAAAAAGTTTCGTAACGACGCTCTTTGGGCAGAGTCTTCATGGTTTCCTCGGTAATCGTTGAGTGAAGAATTCTAATTAAGAGTCTTCTGACTCAGAAATTTCTTGCTGCTCTGGATGGTTCCCTTCCACACTCACGCGAGTCATACGTTCCAATTGCTGCGATCGCTGCTTGAGATTCGCTTGCTGCATTTCCGCTAACAGGCGATCGGATAACCCCTCGGCCAATTCCTGAGCCAAGTGTTCCCGTACCGTCAGAATCCGGAAGGCTAAATCCTGCCGTTCCTGAAACAGCTTCTCCATAAAAAGTTCACCATCTTTAATGCTTTCGCGAGAGGCAAACTGGTGAAGCCAATAGGCGCGTTTGGGTTCCGTTTCATCGAGTTGCTCGTAAACTACCCGCACCGCCCGGTAGGTCAAGTAACTCATCAGCGTCTTGGTCGTATCCTTCGCAATCTGCTTGAGATCCATATCTGGCGTGGAAGTAAGAGGAACGGGAAAGGTAAAGACGTTAATCTGAGATTAACCCATGATTTAAATTTCTTCACCCTGAGTCACCCATCCCTCACAATCCGTCACAGAAGGGGATTAGGACACAAAGCGCAATTAGATGGTGTCTTGAGCTTCGAATTCGAACTTGATTTCCTTCCACAGTTCGCAAGCCACAGCCAGTTCAGGAGACCAGCGGCAAGCTTCACGGATGATGTCGCCGCCTTCACGCATGAGGTCGCGACCTTCGTTCCGTGCTTGGACGCAAGCTTCCAGAGCAACCCGGTTTGCGGTTGCACCCGGCGCGTTACCCCAGGGGTGACCCAAGGTACCACCACCGAACTGTAGGACGGAGTCATCACCGAAGATGTCCACCAACGCAGGCATGTGCCATACGTGGATACCACCGGAAGCAACTGCCATCACACCAGGCATAGACGCCCAATCTTGGGTGAAGTAAACCCCACGGGAACGGTCTTGCTCGATGTAGTTTTCGCGCAGCAGGTCGATGAAACCGAGGGTAACAGCCTTGTCCCCTTCCAGTTTCCCTACAACGGTACCGGTGTGGATGTGGTCACCACCGGACATCCGCAAGCACTTGGAAAGAACGCGGAAGTGGATCCCGTGGTTCTTCTGACGGTCAATCACCGCGTGCATTGCACGGTGAATGTGCAGCAGAACGCCGTTATCACGACACCAGTGAGCCAAGGAGGTGTTAGCGGTGAAACCACCGGTCAAGAAGTCATGCATGATGATGGGCATTTCGAGTTCTTTAGCGAACTCAGCCCGCTTCAGCATTTCTTCGCAAGTTGCAGCGGTCACGTTCAGGTAGTGACCCTTAACTTCGCCGGTTTCAGCCTGTGCCTTGTGGATTGCATCTGCAACGAACAAGAAACGATCGCGCCAGCGTTGGAAGGGCTGGGAGTTGATGTTTTCGTCGTCTTTGGTGAAGTCCAAACCGCCGCGCAGACATTCGTACACTGCACGACCGTAGTTCTTCGCAGACAGACCCAGCTTGGGTTTGATGGTGCAACCCAGCATCGGACGACCGTACTTGTTCAGTTTGTCGCGCTCAACCTGGATCCCGTGGGGAGGGCCTTGGAAGGTCTTCAGGTAGGCAACGGGAATGCGCAAGTCTTCCAAACGGAGAGCTTTCAACGCTTTGAACCCGAACACGTTACCGACCAAGGAAGTCAGCAAGTTCGTCACGGAACCTTCCTCGAACAGATCGAGGGGGTAAGCGATGTAGCAGATGTATTGGTTATCTTCGCCGGGAACGGGTTCGATGTCGTAGCAACGTCCCTTGTAGCGATCGAGATCGGTCAGCAGGTCAGTCCACACGGTGGTCCAGGTACCGGTAGAAGATTCAGCTGCAACTGCTGCCCCAGCCTCTTCCGGCGGAACGCCTGGTTGAGGGGTCATGCGGAACGCCGCCAAGACATCCGTGTCCTTGGGGGTGTAATCAGGGGTGTAATACGTTAATTTGTAGTCCTTTACCCCTGCGTCGTACCCAGCTTTCGCTTGGGTTCTAGCTTGCGCGTAAGACATATCTCCCTTCCTGTGAAATGTGAAATTCTTCACGAGCGGTTCCAGAAGACCAGAAAAACTCTGAAGTTCCGGAGTACAATCTGTTGTCCAAACCCGCTGAGGTCCACAAAACCTGCTTACCTTCGACTGTAGCAAAGCTAACAAATTTGCTTGATCTCGCGAGCTAGGGACGAGTTCTTAAGCATAATATCAGGATCTCAATAAGCTTTACTTTAGAGATCCTGTAGCGAATGATTAATCCTTGTTATGGTTTGTAGCGAAATCTAAAGGAATGCTTAAGCAGTGGTTTACCTGGGTTACCCTGCATTGATGCTGCAAAAACGCAAGCTGAAATTAGATCCAGATTAAGGCCGCTGAAACCAACGCGGAGCCAGGATATTTTAAAGCCTACGACACCCTGGAACCCACGACACCTTGGAGTTTGAAGCGTTAGCAGGGTGAGGTGGGTGGTCGCAAATCGAAAGATTAAGTTGAGTTAAGAAATTGAGTTAAGAAATTTGTTAAGGATGAGGCTCATTGCCAGGGATGTAGCTGCCCATCCGTCGTTCAAACCGTCGCCGATAGAGGAGTTCTAGCTGTCCGCCGTATTCTTGAATTAACGCTAATTGCCGAAGATACAGGCCGCGAAAACTGTTGGCAAAGATTAAGGTGACGATCGCAACGGTTAACCCTGCCGCCGTAGAAATTAAGGCTGTACTAATCCCCCCGGTCACATTAGCTGTATTCGTACCCCCTACGTTTCCCGGCTGCAAGGCCGCGAAAGATCGAATCAAGCCCAAGACGGTTCCCAGAAGCCCCAGGAGCGGCGATAGGCTGATGATGGTTTCAAAAATGGTGTTGAAGCGCTTGAGCAGCGGAATTTCCGCTTGGGCAGAACTTTCTAGGGCGAGACGAAATTCTTCTGGAGTTGCCTGCTCCAGTTCCAGGGCTGCTAGGAAAATCCGGGCGATCGGAATATTCGAATTTTTTTCCAGTAAGCCAAAGGCCGCGCGGGGGTTACGTCGATAGAGATGCAAGGTTTCTTGCACAAGGCGATCGGTGCGTTTCAAAACTTTCGCCCAAAAAATTAGACGCTCTAAAATCAGCGCAATTCCTAGGATCGAGAATCCCAGAAGGGGGATCATCACTTCTCCACCCGCAGAAAACCAGTCACTAGACTGTGATGCCATGACGAATGCCTATCCAATCGAACGTCATTATTAATCAATCGAACAGCATATCAGGTCAATCTCTCCTATGGGGAAATCGGATCCGCAAATAATAATCATCTAGACAGAAAAAATTGCTGATTGATCCCCAGGGTAGAACGCCATCGATAGACAACTGTTGAGATGGGCAAAGTTTCAAGGGGCAAAGAATTTTAGGCAACTATAGGCAACTAAATGTCAGGAATCAGCGCTTAAGTAGGTAAAGTTTAGCTCGGTTTATGAGGAGTCAGTAAATTCCGGCCCGGTGATTCCGAAATCTCCGTGAAATAACAGAGGGTAGGATTGACCCTTTTTTTCGGATTACGCGAAGATACGGAGAATAACCTACTCATTGATCGGATTAATATATTTGAGTTTCCAACAAGCGATGGGCTAGCCAGTGGCTGATCAGGAAATTTACCTTAGAAGATTCACTGATCCGTCAAGGGAGGCTGGAGTCAGGCAAGTCATCTCTGCCAACACTCTAGGCCGATCGCAGCATTCAACAAAAGATTGAGGGGCATCAAAACCGTTGTTCAGGCATTTGTTCAATCATTGGCTGTTATGCAGGCATTGTTGGACAGAGAAAAGTTGGACAGAGAAAGTTGGGGTGTCAAAGTTTTAAATCAGGATAGCCAAAGTGGTTGTCAAAAGTGGTTGTCACAGAGCCTGAATCGAAGCACAAGGCGTGTTCTTCAATTCAACGTGCTCTAGGTCAATGCTCTCCAGTGACTGTATTTGCAGTCACTGTGTCTACTTGATATTGCATTTGCATTGCAAGATTTCTCACAAATATGGGATTGACTATGGTAAAGTCCAATATTTCTTCTTCCCAGGGATTGGATGTAGTGATTGACCGGATTCTTGCTACAGGTCGGATTACGCTAGCCGATCGAACCTACTTAATGCAAATTGGTTGTTCGGATAATGCCCTCAGCTTTCAAGAGCACGACAAGATTAATCGGGTTTTCCAGCGCCTACAAATGGGTTTGGTCCAAGTGGTCAAAGATTAGAACGGAGGCTATTTAGCTAGTTATCTAGGCTGGCTATCAGCTAGGCGACCCACGCCCTTGATTAGACGCTAGAGCAATCACAGGCGTTGTCAAGGAATCGCGCAATTTGCTTGTGATCTCGGTGAATTCATCCTTCAACTCTTGGAATCAGTGATAAAAGTGTGGTGGGTAAAGTCCCTACACGGTAAAATTCAAGACCAACCGATTCTAGCTCAAGTCATTAAACTCAAGTGTAACAGGGTCTTCTACTGTGTTCTCACGAGTTTAGGTGAAGTTAACTTCCGATCGCTCATCGCCAATTCCGCCGCATGAAAAAGCAACTTTGGGTCGCCCTCTCTATTTTTGCCGCTGGAGTCATCGCGCTGTTGGCCAGCATTGGCAATAGTGACGCTGAGTTTATTGAAGGCCGACCTGTGTCACGATCGGATCAACCATCGGCCATCTCCCGCGATCGGGGTGGCTCTTCAGATGAGTCAGTGCCACCTTCTACGGAATCCGACATTCCTGAGAAAGCTAAAACCCTAGCAATTACCAAGCTCAACTCAAAGCAGTTCACCTCAAAATCAGCACCCCGTTTGAATGTATCTCGAGCTCCGGCGATAGCTCAACGGGCAATTGACGATCCACGATTATCAACTGATTGCACCCTACGCCCCGATCCCAGACCCCGCCGCCCAACTCAGCAAGAACTTGCCCCTCTCCGAGATTCTCTCCCTTTGACCCGGTTTCGTCCGACGGCCAATCAGCCCGACCCCAATGCACCCCAGGAATTGGTTGCCCTCGCTCACCCCACCAATTTTGGTCAGCGATTTCTGCAAGATATTGATGGGCAACCCTTAAGTAATGAGCCGATCGTTGTACTCCACGAGACCGATGCTTCCGGGGAATCGACCATCAATTTCTTCCAGACGCCCCACGCAGATGATGACGATCAAGTCAGCTACCATGCCTTGATTCCAGAAGATGGCCGGGTCATTTACATGGTGCCACCAGACAAGCGGGCCTTTGGTGCGGGCAATTCGGTATTTGTCAATAACGATCGACAAAAGGAAACGGTGAAAACGAATCCCAAGTTTCCGCCATCAGTGAATAATTTTGCCTACCACATTTCCCTCGTAACCCCTCGCGATGGACGAGGCAGCCGTCGCAGAAACCATAGTGGTTATTCTCAAGCACAGTATGAATCTTTGGCCTGGTTGATTTCTAAGCTAGGGATTTCCGCCGATCGCATCACCACCCATCAGTTGGTCGATCGATCGGGAGAGCGGGTCGATCCCCGAAGTTTTAATGTGCGCTATTTTCTCGATCGGTTTAGTAAATACCCGTTAACCACCGAAATTTCTATCCAATGCACAACTCCAGTCAATACCAATCCTACAGGTGACTCTGCAACCTAGTGGATACAATTCACTGGGCATCATCCATCTCATACAATCTAGTGCACATACCTGAAGACACAGCTGGTATCAGCCTAGGATAATCGTTCTAGCAATTAGATGAGCAACCAATAACGCTTCAAGATTGCGAACGACAAAAATCAGAACAGAACTATTGTCTATAACAGCACGATTGATAACTGATTAATAACTGATTGATAACTGCAATTTACTAACTACCAAGCATTTTCAAGGATTGCTAGAGATTGTAGAAGATGAATCACTAATGTAAACCTGATTTGCTTCTAGACTTTCTGCTTCTAGATAGCTTTGGACCGATCGATAAACTTGCTCTAAAACTTCGGGATCACGCTCCAAGCGACTGATGAATCCCATGTAGTTCCCCATGATGCAATAAACGGACACAAGACCTGCCGCAGCAGAAGCCACCAAAGTCCCTGCCAACATCAGGGAGAACTCCTGCCGCGTGACCGCTTCTTGCATCAAATGCAAGGCCCACGCCACGAGGGCAATTACAAATAGCAGCATTACTATTAGCATATGTTAAAGATTGTAACAGATTCTTATTAAAAGTGCCCCATTGCGAAATGAAAATCGCAAGATAACTTCACTATACTTGCCCAGATAACGGAGGCATGTCATCTGGAAGACTGACTGGGAAAGGACTTAAGCCCGCTATTGACGCACAATGAGCGCACGATCGCTTAAGTATGTCTTTATCTGAGAGACGGTTAACTGTCCGTAATGAAGCAGCGAAGCCAGCAGAGCCGCTTCCGCCTTACCCGTTGTCAATGCGTCATAAATATGCTCACAGTTGCCCGCGCCCCCCGAGGCAATCACTGGGACATTCACCGCTTCCGCGATCGTCCGGGTAATCTCGAGGTCATAGCCCGCTTGGGTTCCATCGGCGTCCATGCTGGTAACCAGTAATTCGCCTGCTCCCCGACTGACGACCTCCTTAGCCCAAGCGATCGCGTCAATGCCCGTATTCTCCCGGCCCCCCCGCACGTAAACATCCCAACCAGGATTGTTAGGGTCTGTGCGTCGCCGTGCATCGATCGCCACCACAATGCACTGATTGCCAAACTGCCGTGCGGCCTGGTTAATGAAATCCGGGTCCCGCACCGCCGCCGAATTAATGCTGACCTTATCTGCCCCGGCCCGCAGCAATTTTTTAATGGTGTCGAGGTTACTGATCCCGCCCCCGACGGTCAGGGGAATAAACACCTGTTCCGCAGTGCGGTACACCACATCATAGATAATGTCTCGATCCTCGTGGGTGGCTGTGATATCCAGAAATACAAGCTCATCCGCCCCCGCTTGGTTATAAATCTGCGCCATCTCCACCGGATCACCCGCATCCCGCAAATTGACAAAATTCACACCTTTAACCACACGACCAGCTTTGACATCCAGGCAGGGAAGAATTCGTTTTGCGAGCATGGGCTGAACTCAGAATGGATAACACAAAGAACCGTAGACGCCGTAGTATATCGCTATTTACAGGGCTTTCCAAGTTTTAATTGACCCATCACTGCCTGCACTGACTAGCCAGTTTGCGCTAGGAATCCAGGCGAAGGCTTGGATGGCACCCTGTTCCGCAGCCCAATGGGTGATGCGCTGCCAGGTCTGAGCATCCCAGAGTTTGATTTCACCGTCGGTTCCCCCCGTAAAGAGTAAAGTTCCGCAGGTACTAAATTGCAGGCCCTGGATCGCGCCAACCCCGTGGGCAGGAATCGTTTTCAACCAGTCCCCAACGATCGACCAGAGATGCAAATTACCCTGATCGTCGCTGACCACCAACGTTTGTCCATCGGGGCTGATGGCACTTTTGTAGCAACAGGGCGAAGGGAGTGCTATTTCCCGCAACAGTTCACCCGTTGGACATTGCCATAGGCGCAAGCATTGATCCGCACTGGTCGTGATGAGCTGAGTCCCAGGGGCATTAAACAAAACCGACCATACGATCGATCGATGGGTCAAGGTTTTTAACAGCGTGGCGGGATTGAGCCGAAACAGCTTAACTTGGCCATCTTCCCCAGCACTGGCTAGTAACTGTTCTGTCGTGTCCATCGCTAAGGCTTGAATGGCTCCTTGATGGAGGGGCACGGTTCTGATCAGCCGCTTATCGGGCAGGTTCCACATTTTCATCTGCCCATCCTTACCACCCGTGACCAGCAACCCACGCTGAGCCGCCACCGAAATTGCGGTAATGGGCACACGATGGCTGGTCAAAACCGCTTCCCCACCCGTGGGCCAGTGCCATAATCGCAAGGTTGTATCAGTGCTAATGCTAATCAGAGTCGATCCAGTCCAACCTAGGCCCGTGATGGCTTCCCCGTGGCCCTGCCAAGTTTGGTGCAACCTCCAGGAAGTTGATGGAGAATGACTGGACGTTGCGGAGGATGGAGAAGTTGAAGCGGCATGAGTAGAGCGGGTGGATTGGGTCGATCGCGCCGCCTGTTGGGTTTGAGTTTGGTGCGTCTGAGCCTGTTGTGCCTGCGATGGCTCTTGCTTAGGAACCCAGCCGTATTGCTTGGCCTTGGCCAAATCTTCCTGGGCAGAGGCTGTCCAGCCCTTGGCTTGTCTAAGTTGGCTCCGATACCAATAAGCTTCCGCGAAATCTGGTTGGAGGTGAATCGCAAAGGAAAAGAAATCCAAGGCGGCCATGTACTGCTGGGCTTGGAACTGTTCGATTCCTTTTTTCAAGGCAATTTCTGCCTCCGAGGGTTTTCGGGGGCCTGCCTCTCGCCGGGATTTTGTGCGGATGGAAACCCCTGAAGGGTGAGCCTCTGGTTTTGCCGATCGCGCGGAACTGGGCGAAAATCCCTTTAGCGCTTCGTAGGCGGTCTGAATGGTCTGAAACTTTTCCTTTGCCGCTTGCTGTTCTGCGGGATCTTGATAGCGATCGGGATGATAGGTCTTGGCCAATTTGCGATAGGCTTGCTTGACCGCTTCCGGCGAAGCGCCCCATTCCAGTCCCAGGATTTCGTAGTAATGCCGCATTGAATTTGTGACGCTTTCAGCACACCATTAAATTCTGGCGATTCCTAATGTTTCGTCCACACAGGTTTCACCCACACAGGTTCGCCCACATCTACTTTTTCAACATGCCCTTGATACTCCGCTACGGAACAAATCCACTGCGATCCCACGGGCCAACTGCTGGTAAACTTTGAAATGGTCTGTATCAATGTTGCTGTGATGGAAATCGGTCAAAAAGTACGTGTCCGTCGTCTGCGCGATCGCGTTCCCCAAGAAGTGGTGAGCAAGCTGGGTAAAACCGGTACTGTCAAAGACTTCAAAGTTGTAGACGGAAAGGGTTTAGGCTGTCTCGTTCAGTTCGATAACCAGTATGCTACCTGGTTTTTTGAAGACGAACTGGAAGCCTCTAATTAGTTCACTAGTTAGTCCGGTAGCAGTTGCGATCGAACGCTTGAGTGAGGCAGTGAGTGAGTTAATCATTAGCTGCCTTATTGTTTTGGAGAATTGATTGCTGTTGTCAAACTTGCTGTTGTTAAACTTATAGTTATTAACGCGTTATCAGCCTTGCAGCTATTAATCTAACCGCTATCAACCTGACAGCTATTAATTTAACAGCTATCAATCTTGTAACCCTCAGCCTTGGCATGGGATGGATAGACTGAATGGGTAAACCCGACATCGGAGTCACAGCAGAAGATCTACTATGGCGTTTATTCTGACGTTTTTGGACAAGGGTGGAACGGGACGGACGACAGTCGCGATCGCCGCTGCCCAGCGATTTGCAGCCCAGGGCAAACGAGTTCTACTGGCTAGCCAGGATTGCAGTCCAGCCTTGGGGATTGCCTTAGGCACTGAAGTGGGGGCCGATCCAACCTCGATCGCCCCGAACCTAGAAGCCGTCCAACTCCAGACGGCTGTGTTGCTAGAACGGGCTTGGGAAGAATTGAAAAAGCTAGAAGCCCAGTATGTCCGCACACCTTTCTTTCGCAATGTCTATGGCCAAGAACTAGGTGTTTTGTCGGGGATGGACAGTGCCCTAGCGCTGAATGCCATCCGGCAGTGGGACAGTCACTATGACGTGATTGTTTATGACAGTAGCAGCAGTCCCGAAACTCTGCGGATGTTGGGAATGCCGGAAATTGTCAGTTGGTACATTCGACGCTTCCGTCAGGTCTTTATTGACTCTGACCTTGGCAAAACGCTAGCCCCCTTTATCCCCCCGATCGCTGCAGCGATCCTGAGCGTGAATTTTGCTGCCGATAACTTTGCCCAACCGACCGCAGAAATGAACAGCCAGTTGGATCAAGGGAAAGCCAAGCTCGCTGACCCCCAGCGCACCGTGGCTTACTTGGTAACGACGGATGATCCATTGGCAGTGAGTACAGCCCAGTATCTCTGGGGCAGTGCCCAGCAGGTTGGCCTGACGATCGGCGGTGTGATTGCCAACCAAAGCCGTTATGCCGGGGATGCCTTCCATCCGTTATCCATTACCTCAGTTCCACGAAAAATCGGGGAGGACTGGCTGACCCTCATGGAAGCCTTGCCTGACTTTAGCCAAGCGGTACAGGCCCCCCGTCCAATTACGATTAACGTGGGTGATCGCACCGTTGCGCTGTTTCTGCCCAGCTTTGACAAAAAGCAAGTTAAGCTAACCCAGTACGGGCCAGAAATTACAATCGAAGCCGGTGATCAACGGCGGAATATTTTTCTGCCGCCGGAGTTGAGTGGTTTACCTGTCAAAGGAGCCAAGTTTCAAAACAGTTCCCTGATCATTTCGTTCTAACTCGTTCGATTTAACGCCTTCGATCGTTTGAGTTCGGCGGTGGGCAACAATATGATGGCTGCCCAACCCCTGGTATGAATCCTTTAATATTCCAACTGCACCTAACCCTATGACAGAATCCAAATCTACGGAAATTTTGACAGAAACCCCGGACGACAAAGAGAATCGATCGGCCAAAGCCCGCCAACTCCTCGGCATGAAAGGGGCAGAGGTAGAAGAAAAGTCGATTTGGAAAATTCGGCTGCAACTGATGAAGCCTGTGACCTGGATTCCCTTGATGTGGGGGGTGCTGTGTGGTGCGGCATCTTCCGGGAATTACACTTGGTCGATCGAAAATGTCCTGATTTCCCTGGCCTGTATGCTGATGTCGGGGCCGCTGTTGACGGGGTATACCCAGACGATTAACGACTACTACGATCGGGAAATTGACGCCATTAACGAACCCTATCGTCCCATCCCCTCCGGGGCCATTTCCCTAGGACAGGTGAAGGCACAGATTTTGATTCTGCTGGCTGCTGGAATTGGCGTAGCCTATCTGCTGGATCTGTGGGCAGGGCATGCTTTCCCAACCATTACCGTCATGGCGATCGGCGGCTCCTTCATTTCCTATATCTACTCTGCGCCACCCCTCAAGCTCAAGCAAAACGGCTGGCTTGGGAACTACGCCTTAGGCGCGAGCTATATTGCCTTGCCTTGGTGGGCGGGGCATGCCCTGTTTGGGGATTTGAATCCGACGATCGTCGTGCTGACCCTGTTCTATAGCTTGGCGGGTCTGGGAATTGCCGTGGTTAACGATTTCAAGAGTGTGGAAGGCGATCGGGCCTTGGGCTTGAAATCTCTCCCCGTCATGTTTGGCATCACCACAGCAGCTTGGATTTGTGTCTTGATGATTGATATCTTTCAAATCGGCGTAGCTGGTTACCTGATGTCGATCCACCAAAACCTCTACGCCACCATTCTGCTGTTGTTTGTCATTCCCCAAATTACCTTCCAGGATATGTATTTCCTGCGGGATCCGCTGAAAAATGATGTGAAATATCAAGCCAGTGCTCAACCATTTTTGGTACTGGGCATGTTAATTACGGGCATAGCCTTAGGGCATTCAGGGTTGGCCTAGGGGTTGGCCTAGGGGTTGGCCTACGGTGCGATCGCGGGTTCTCAAACAATCGCGATCGCACATTTAGATTGAGAAAACTCTAAAAAGACTACAAAATTTACTCATCATTCCTGTAAACTGTTCGATTAACTTATGGGTTGAGGATCAGGCGGGTTGAGAATCGGGCGGGTTGAGGGTCGGAAGATGCCGCCAGTCGCTGAATAACAGTAAAAGTTTTTGAGCGGCATTGGATTTGAGCGACATTCTGCCCCTGGGATTGGCTAATCCCTGATTTGCAAAACCTTAACCCTAATTCGCTAAGACCCTGGGTGCATTCTTGATTTGAATCTTGTTGGATTTGAATTTTGTTGGATTTAAATCTTTAAAGTTGTCTGACCTTGGGCAATTCCCTGGCTCGGCAATTCCCGCTAGATACTAAAAGAGGCTTCTTGTGTGGCTAAGTACGGCTTCCGGCGATCGAAATCATCGAAACCTTCCGGGATAGATCCCATGACAGGCAAGCAAGAGGGACAAACGCCGCGTAGAAAAGGATCGCGACGCAGGATTAAACTCCCGACTCCGTTGCAACATACTTTAGTCAGTGCAAGGCTGGGAGTTGCGGAACAGTGGGCTTGGATCACCCAATGCATCCCTAGGCCGCTCAAACGACGTAGAACGCAATTGGGCTTGGCTATTGTGGGGGTAGCTGCCATTGGGGTCACTGTAGGCTACAACCGGATCGAACGGGAATTGCCTGATGTTTCCACGTTGAACACGTTTGTCCGCCCAGGCACTTTAACCATCAAAGCGTCCGACGGTACAATCCTGTTGCAAAGTGGGCCAGCCACCCGCGAACGCATGTCCATCGGCGACTTGCCAAAGCGGGTAAAAGAGGCGTTTATTGCTGCGGAAGATCGCCGCTTTTATCAGCATGGAGGCGTGGATTACTGGGGCATTGTGCGAGCCACTGCCCGCAATGTGACATCGGGAGAAATGGTAGAAGGCGGCAGTACCATCACTCAGCAGTTGGCCCGTATGGTATTCCTCAACCAAGACCGGAGCCTCATTCGAAAAATCCGGGAGGCGATGCTGGCGCAAAAGCTAGAGCGGGAATTATCAAAGGATAAGTTGTTAGAAAACTACTTAAATTTGGTTTACCTGGGTTCAGAAGCCTATGGCGTAGCCGATGCCGCCTGGGTGTTCTTCAGCAAGCCGGTGAAAGACTTAACCCTGTCAGAAACCGCCATGATTGCGGGTTTGCCTCCTGCCCCGAGCCTCTATTCGCCCCTTGTGGATCCAAAGAAAGCCCAACAACGGCGTGATATTGTCCTCGATCGCATGGCGGAACAGGGCTTTATTTCCCAGAGTGAAGCCGATGCGGCTAAGGCAGAACCGATTCGCCTCAAGCCTGCGGTGCCGAAAAATCTCTACAGTTCCAGTCCCTACTTCACATCCTTTGTCCAACAGCAGTTAGCGCAATACATTTCAAAGGAGGCGATCGAATATGGGGGACTAACGGTCGAAACAACGTTGAATGCGAAATGGCAGAAAGCGGCTGAATCGGCGGTTAAAGACGCGATCGAAATTGATGGCCGCGCCCAGGGATTTGAGCAAGCCGCTTTGGTGGCGATCGATCCTCGGAATGGGGAAATTCGGGCTTTGGTTGGCGGCTTAGATTACTACAAAGGTAGCCAGTTCAACCGCGTTACCCAAGCCCAACGGCAACCAGGCTCAACCTTTAAGGTGTTTGTTTACACTGCTGCGATCGCCGCCGGTTTTTCGCCCTATCGGGGCTATGTGGATGAGCGCTATGTGGTAGATGGTTATGAACCCAAAAACTATGGGAATAAGTATTCTGGGTCGGTGGATATGCGCACCGCTCTGACCAAATCCTTAAACGTTGTTGCGGTCAAGACTTTGATTGATGTAGGTTTTGAACCCGTGATCAAGTTGGCGAAGGAAATGGGCATCAAATCTGACCTTAAGGACACCTATTCCTTGGCCTTGGGTGCCTATGAAGTCAACCTGCTAGAACTCACCAGTGGCTATGGCCCCTTGGCAGCGAATGGGCAATATACTGCGCCCCATGCCATTCTGAAAGTGACGGATAACAAGGGTAAGGAGCTCTATAAATCCGACTTTAAGTCCCGCAAAGTTCTCGATCCAGGAACGGTCGCGATTATGACTTGGATGCTGGAGAACGTCGTTAAAAAGGGAACTGGCTCTCCTGCGGCCTTGCCCGATCGCCAAGTTGCAGGTAAAACCGGAACCTCAGAACAAGCACGAGATCTCTGGTTTATTGGCTATATTCCCCAAATGGTGGCTGGGGTTTGGCTAGGCAACGATGATAACTACCCCACGGGTGGCAGTAGCGGAACGGCAGCATTTACTTGGAACCAGTTCATGAAAGTGGTGGCGAAGGATCTGCCTGTGGAGAAGTTTCCGGAACTACCGAAGGACATGGATACCCGGAAAGGCAGTATCAAAGCGAAGCCCGTGGAGCCAAATAGTGCCTACTCCAGGGGAACTGCGCCAGATCCTAAGGAATCCGATCGTTGGCGCGATCGCCAGGAAAGTTCGCCATCGGAGTCCAATTCCCAGGAGAACCGCAGCAATGCTCCTGAGGAGGCTCCTGCGCCTCCTCCCGAGGATATTCCACCCCCGGCTAGCTATGATCCTCCTCCGGCCTATGATCCCCCTCCGGCGGCAGCCCCGATCGATGCGGCACCCCCTCCTGCTCCGGCAGAGCCACCGCCCCCAGCGGAACCCGATCCCCTACCCCCCTCCAATCCCTAGCCTGGATCCGTCTTGAATCTGGTGCAGATTCAATCGCTATGGACTCTACGCCCCTCTTCCCGATCGGGCGTCTTTGAGCGCGTAGTCCCGAAAGCGATTCATATCCGCTTGCAGTGACGATTCCACAACTTTACCTAAAGCAAGACCATCCATTAATTGCCGAATTACCGTCGGAACCGAGTAGGCCACGGTGAGTTTGACAATACTGCCCTCGGCCCCGCGATCGTAGAAGCGAATTGCGCCTTTATTCGGCAATCCATCCACCGATTCCCACTGAATAATTTGATTGTGGATCTGGCGAACAATTTTAGACTGCCAAGAAAACTCAAATCCACCTGAGGCCAATTTCCACACAGACAGATCTGGATTGTCAGGCCGAACTTTGACGGAATCGATCCATTTCATCCAATTAGGCATTTGCTCCAAATCTGACCAGAGTGACCAGACGTGTTCGATCGAGGTGGGAATTTCAACCTGTACAGTGTGTTCAAGCCAGTCAGACATAGCAGCAGCGATGGGGGTAAGGGTGGGAGGATAACGAGGTAGGGGAGTAGGAAACAGGAGGCGCGATCGAAATACCAAGGTTGGCAGTCGTTCAAGGCAATCTTGTCACCGCAATCTTGTCACCCCAGCGTAGCGCACCCACTGAGTTGTAAGGTGTTGGCAAAGGAACGGTTTTCCTGACTTTGGCGATTGGCGCAGGGAATTGGCGGAGGGAATGGGCTGAAAGATTGCGCTGAGGTTCTGCGGGGTTGAGATTGCTAAGCGTAGGAGTAACGGAATAGACCTTTGCCTTCTACCTTTTGCCCCAGGGGTTCCAAAATCACCGCAGCGGCTTGTTTGCCGGAGATGGTTGCGCCTTCCATGCTGTCGATGTAGTCCTGTTGGGTGTAGCTGCCCGCGAGGAAGAAGTTGGCGATCGGGGTCTTTTGGTTGGGACGGTAGGGATCCATGTCCGGTTTTTCGCGGTAGAGGGACTGCGCCAACTTCACCACGCTGAACCAAGTCATTTCCAGATCACGGGAGGAGGGGAACAGATCGTGCAGTTGCTTGAGGGCGTGCTGGGCAATGTCTTCGTTGCTCATTTTGATAAAGGGATCACCAGGAGTCAGCACCACTTGCATCAAGGAACCCTGACCTTCACGGTAGTAATCCTTGGGGCTGGACAGCGCCAGATCAGAGAAGCAGGAAAAGTCTGCATCCGCACTGTAAAGCAGGTTGTCAATGCCAGCGGCGATCGCCTGCTTGCGTTTGCTGTCATCCTGCATTTCCGTGACCCAGCCATTGAACCGCAACTGCACGGTCACCACGGGCACAGCTTCCAGTTTGTAGATATTGTCAAACTCTGCCATGCTGCGCCATTCCTGGGGCAGAAGCCGTTGGATTCCCGGCACATCGCAGGCGGCCAAGTAGGCATCGGCGGTGACGATTTCTTCCTCCGCACCATCGGCGATCGCTAATCCTGTGACCTTAGTATTGCGGCCTTCCCCTTCAAACAGAATCCGACGGGTCTGGCGGCGGGTGTGGATTTTAGCGCCCTTAGCGGTGATGTAATCCACGATCGGTTTGCTGAGATATTCCCCCGGCGATCCGGCCAGCATATTCAGCCGGGAAGCTTCCGTTTTTGCAGCGAACATCATAAAGATCGTCAGCATACAGCGGGCGGAAATTTCCTCGGTGTCGATGAATCCCAAGGCCAGGGCGATCGGATCCCACATGCGCTTCAAGCTATTCTGCGATCCACCGTGGCTGCGGAACCAATCGGCAAAGCTGATGTTGTCCAGCTTGCGGATCAGTTTCATCGCCACTTCGTAGTTAATCAAACCGGGTACGATCGGGCTGGTTCCCAAAGCCAGGGCATTTTGCAGTTTGTCGAGTACTGTTAACTGGCCCGTGGTGAAAAAGGCCTTGAGGCCATGGAACGGTGCACCGACTAGGAAGCGGAAATCCAATGTGCCGATCTCGCCACCGCGATTGATGAAGGTGTGGACATGCTCCTTAGGCAGCAAATTGTCGTAGGCCCCCACCTTTTTCAGCAGGGCAAACAGGTTGTAATAGTTGTTGAAAAAGACATGCAGGCCCATTTCGATGTGGTTACCCTCGGCATCCACCCAGCTTCCCACCTTGCCACCGACAAAGGGACGGGACTCAAACATTTCCACCTCATGGCCAGCGTCCACCAGCTCAACAGCCGCCGCCAACCCTGCTAAACCCGCACCAACGATCGCAACACGCATTACGCCACCTAAAATACGCTACCTAAGAACTTTTAAAGGCCGACTGTCCAGACAGCTTTACAGATTGTAATGGTTTGCGGGTCGGGAAAAAAGTCGTGGCAGAGGATTCTGCTTGCAGAGGATTCTAGGTGTTTCCCGGAGATCCCCTGAGGGGACTGGATACCAATAAAATTCCCGGTGCAAGGGTCGTAGGGTAGGTAGATCGGGGGGTAGGTGGATCGTGGGATAGTAGGCCCGTAGATGACCGGGCCTACAGACAGTCTTTACGACAGACCGCCTCTACAGCAGGTGCGCGTACTCCAGGGCCGTGCGACCAGCGCGACTTTCGGGAGAGTGCCCATGCAGGGTTTTAGCCAGCATCCAGTAATTCAAGATCTCTAGGAGCCAGCGCAGATCCTCCTGAAAGCTCTGGCGATAGTGCTGTACCAGTGCGGCAAAGCGTTTGGCAATGCGATCGCAGGTGTGCTGCCAATTGCGCCGACAGACCAAGGTCAGTTTGAGCAGGAGGCCCACGGTAAAGGGGGCTCCCAAGCCGCCATGGAGTCCCATAAAGCGAACATGCTGCTCAGCGTGACTTTTGGGGTGGGCCAGCAGGGTGTCGAGCAATTGCCAACTGACTTCCGTGAGCAATAAATCACTTTGCCCTAAAAAGGCTTTGGGAGAGGCGATCGTTTTCAATTGCATCTCCAGCCATTGACTGACAGAGGCTCCGCAATGGGGATGGTGGGCCTGCTGGGCAAACTGTTGGATGCTGCTGTTCAAATAGGTAGACAGGTGGTGAACCGCTTGGTGGTGAGCCGTGGCTCCGTCCCAAGCCAGCAAGAATTTCTGAGCACTCTCGCGATAGCGCCCCGCCGCCGTTGATTTACCCGCATAGTGTTTGATGGCAAATCGGAGTTGTGGCTCCTCTAGCCCGGTCAGCCGTTGCAGCTCTGTCGAAAATTCTCCGGTGTGATTGCGCAGTAGGGCATTCCGTAGATATTGATCAAGGCATTGATCATAGTGATGTTCTCGTTGCTGTTGGAGATGCGAAACCGCTTCTTGCCCACTATCGCTCGTATCTTCGTTCAACAGGATATGGGGATATAGGAACGGGTACCGCCGCAATTCATCTTGCACCGATCGCCGATGATTCGACGCTTCAGGCTCATCCTCCGTTTGCGCCACATTGACCCGATCTAGCAGCGCCGTATATTGGGGAGACTGCGTAAATTGCGCCACCAGTTTCCGCAAGCGATCGATCACCGGAAACCGGCTTAACTGCGTAGGTTTGCGTTGAAAAATGAGGACAAAACCCGCTGTGTAACGCAAGTCCGATCGCGACCACCAATGGTTGATTAAGATATAGCAACAGCGATTGAGCACATTGAGAAATTCCCGATCGGCCTGTTCTGAAGCTACTAAACGATAGACTATTTCTAGAATTTCTGGTTCAGGATATTGAGTTCCTTCAATAAACAATTGAGTGAGGCGATCGAGAATATTCGGAAATGGCAAATACCGTAACTCGTACAGGTGATGATACAGGGATTCAGCATCCTGGTGCCAAGGCAACCTGGAAGGATAGAAATTCATGGTAGAGCCACCTTAAGAAAGATCCACAGAGCACGGAGTGACGAAACCAGAAAGCCAGGGAACAACGAGGAGTGCGATCTTGGGCTAGTCAAAGGACAATTCAACCAAACCATTCCAACTGGAATGTCTTGCATTCTTGAAGGCAATTATTGAAATTTTGCAATAAAGCCACCATTTTGACGGAAAATCGCCGTTAACGACTAGCCAATCATCACTTGTAGCAACACCTATAACAATAGGTGCGACTAGGTGCGGCAAAATTACAGCAATACATGTAGGAATGATTGTAGGAATGGAGAATTGGGCTGTGATATCAGGGTCGGTGAAGCTGCTAACTGTTCGATCGCCAAGTTCGATCGCCGGGGTAAAAAGAATTATCTCAGAAATATATAAGACTCTGAGGGTAGATTTATGGGACGCTAATGACAGTTTTTTCACTGTCTATTGAGAAATTACAGAAGCAGGCGAATGGATTCCGGGGAGCAAGGTTAATTTGCGACGTTTTGGATGGCGGAAACCCGCAATTGGGGAGAGCCGGGTTCACAGGTGAAGCTGAGGGGTTCCTGCGATCGGGGATGCTGGAAGGCGAGCTGATAGGCATGGAGCCAGTAGCCACAATCGCCTGGAACCGGAACGTTATCTGCATCCGGCTGGGCAGGCACGATCGGCAATCCACCGACGCTATAGAGGGGATCACCCACCAAGGGATAACCCGCAGCGGCAAGGTGGATGCGGATTTGGTGGGGACGCCCGGTCAGGATGGTGACTTCTAGTAGGGTATCTTGGGGATTACGTTGCAGAACGCGGCAGTGGCTCTGGGCAAAGGAACCCGTGGGGGTAGCGGCGTAAATTGTGCCTAAGGCGGGATGGGAGATCGGGCCGATCGGTTCCTGGATGGTCAATTCGTCAGCGCTGACCGTCCCGCTCGCCAAGGCACGGTAGATTTTACGGATGGCCCGATCGCGCATTTGTTGGGTCAGGTGGGATTTGGCCAAGGGCGATCGGGCAAGCAAGAGCAATCCTGAGGTGCCGCGACCGAGGCGATGGATGGGCACGGGGGGCTGCTGGGGATATTGTTTTTGGATTTGGTGCAGCAGGGTATGTTCCAAAAATCCGGCTCCCGGCATCACGGGCAATCCAGAGGGTTTATTGACCACCAGTAGATCGGCATCTTCGTAAAGCAGCTCAATCGTCAGGGGCACGATCGGTTCTTGCCAGGGGGGACGGTGGTAGGCGAGGCGATCGCCTTTTTGCAGGGGAGTATCCGGGGTGGTGGAACGATCGTTTAATTGCACTTGCCCAGCCGCAATTTTGGTTTGCCATTCGCTGGCGCTGGAGTGGCGATAGTATTGCGCATAGTATTGCAGAACCGTCAGCCCTGCTTGTTGCTTACCGATGCGATCGTGGTATGTCCAGCCTTGGTTCATGGGCAATTGCTTAGCAAGATTTTTCTATCCTCCCGCACCTAGTCGGAATGTTAGATTAATGATTTAGCAGAGTTCACTCAGATGCAACTTTAGCGTCCCATTCTGTGGAACTTTCTGTGGAACTAAAATGTAGATCTGAAGTGACGATAGCAGTGTGAGTTATCTTGTAGAGCTATCAATTCTAACGGTGACTCACCAATACGATCGTCATCGGTTCAACCTGAATTGGTCGGGTGTTAGTCCGATCGAACAGTGGGGAAGCAACGGCATTCCAGATCAATCAGCATCGATCGCCCCCACATCCGATCGGAATTGATCGATCGTTGCAGATCTAGGGAACCACCAACACCGGACAAGGCGACAGACTAATCACCCGATTCGTCACACTATCCTGCGCTCCTTCCCCCGTCAAACCCAGCCCTCGACTGCCCATCACAATCAAGTCTGCACCCATCTCATCCGCCACATCACAAATCGTAAAGGCAGGCTTACCTTGCCGCTCCACCGTTTCCGCTTTAATTCCCTGTTGAGAAAATAGCTCATTGGCCCCTTTCAGCAACTCATCCACCGCATTCACCGACGCCATGGCCAAATCCTCCGACCCATCCTCCACCACTGAGAGAATGATTAACCGGCTCTTGTGTTGCTGCACCAACTCCGCTACCAAATTGGCCGCCTCACGGGATTCACGACTGCGATCGATGGGAAACAAAATGGTCTTAAACATAGCCTGTGCACAATGCCTATGAAACGTAGCCTAGGAAAACGTAACCGATCGAACCTGGGATTTTCTGAAAGAAACGGCTCTCCTTCAGAACCCTCCCACTTTGAAACTACCGCATGCAGCTCCGGTTTTTACCAGATGTAAACCCAATGTAATGTGGCAGGAGCCCTGTTCCAGGAAACTGTGTTCCAGGTATCATGCTCCAGACATCATGTTCTAGGCAGTGTGAGGAACCCGGCTAGGGAGACAGGTTCGGTAGCATGGCCGTCAAAACACCATTGGGTCTGATATAAGGTTTGAGTTGCTCGTAGCTCAATAGATAACTATCCTGAGGCTCGGCAGCCTTCAACACATGGGGAAAACCAAATTCGTAGTGAAAGAGAATGCCCCGATCGGTGATGGTAAAGTGATTCAGATCTTTCACCCGAAACTGGTGCGCTGCATAGATTTTTAGATCGATTTCCTCCCCATAGGCTTGCTTCACTTCCGCCATTTTTTTCTGAATTTCCGCTTGCATTGCCTGATCCACTAACCGAGCCACCTGACCAAGGGCTTCGGTTTTAAATAGATGGTGGGCATAGATCACCGTCCCCGTTTTCAGGTTGACCGCAAGATAGCGCTCAAAGCCCGATGGATAGGCTCCGGTACCCCAGCCACTGTAGGTAATGTCCAAAATGGAGTTCTGGTTGTAGTTAACGGTATAACCCAACTCATTCAGCCAAGCGTAATCCTGGAACTCGGCTCGCATCTCCTCTACAGATTTGCCAAAAGCTTGTTGCAACCCGATCGCCGCTTGCACCTTTTCCTGAAGTGCCGGATCAGCCACGCCCGAAATTTTGGGATACTTGACGATCGCCTCCCGACGTCCCAAGGCATCTCCTTTATCTCGAACAAATCTAACCGTCTCCTCCGTAACCGTCACATGATCCGCCACCCCGATCGGGCTAGGGGAAGCCGCAGCAGGTTCAACCGTCGGAGCTGGCGTCGTGGGACTGGATCCTTGGGCAACTGGAGTGGACGCAGCAGCAGAGGGCATAGCGGATCCCTGATTACTGGCCCCCGGTAATGGATGACCGATCGCACAAGCCAAAGGAACTCCACCCAATACCACTGCTAAAGCCAGAAAAACCGTCGATTTCATACTCGTTACCATTTCGCAAAATGCGATGTCTTCAAAAAAAGCAAACTGTAGAGATAGAGTCTGTTGGGAATAGCCCTTAAGAGAATAGCTTGTAGAAACTGAACTCAAAAGCCATAAAGCTTGTCATACAGCCATTGTCGTGAAGCTAACTTCTTGTAAAGCTATGTTGTGTAGTGTGAAAGCTATGTAGGGTTGACTACATCTATTCTGACGAAATTTCGGAGAGGAAGTTCAAGGTAGAGAGCGGGATTGCCCTGAATTCAAGGGATTTTTTAAAGCCCCTGCACAAAACTTTACACCAGAGCCAAGCTTGGCATCTTCAAGCGTGTTACGCCCCTTTGATAGACTTGATAACTGAAGTCGCTGACAGATTTGTAACGTTGGCGCAACATCAGCAGTTTGGAGGACGCTTAGTGGAAAGCACGCTGGGTTTAGAGATTATCGAAGTCGTCGAGCAAGCCGCGATCGCGTCGGCTCGATTAGTCGGCAAAGGCGACAAAAACGGTGCAGACCAAGCTGCCGTGGAAGCCATGCGGGAACGGATGAACAAAATCCACATGCGTGGTCGAATCGTGATCGGGGAAGGGGAACGGGATGACGCCCCCATGCTCTTCATTGGTGAAGAAGTCGGTATCTGTAACCAACCCAACGCCGCAGACTTCTGCACCCCAGAAGAACTGATCGAAATCGACATCGCTGTGGATCCTTGCGAAGGTACAAACCTTTGTGCCTATGGTCAACCCGGTTCCATCGCAGTGCTGGCAATTTCTGAAAAAGGCGGCCTGTTTGCAGCCCCCGACTTTTACATGAAGAAGCTGGCAGCTCCGGCAGCCGCAAAGGGCAAAGTAGACATCCGCAAGTCTGCCACCGAAAACCTCAAAATCCTGTCCGAGTGCTTAGATCGGGCGATCGAAGAACTGACGGTAGTCGTCATGAAGCGCGATCGTCACAATGACCTGATCAAAGAAATCCGCGAAGCCGGTGCCCGTATCCAACTGATTGGAGATGGGGACGTTGGCGCAGCCATCAACTGCGGTTTTGCGGGTACGGGCATCCATGCGCTGATGGGCATTGGTGCGGCTCCTGAAGGGGTGATCACGGCTGCGGCTATGCGCTGCCTGGGTGGTCACTTCCAAGGCCAGCTGGTGTACGATCCTGCGATCGTGCAAACCAAGGAATGGGCCGACATGACCAAGGAAGGCAACCTGGCTCGCTTGGCGGAAATGAACATCGCCGATCCCGACAAGATCTATGAAGCGGAAGAACTGGCTTCAGGCGAAAACGTCATGTTTGCTGCAACGGGCATCACCTCCAGTAACTGGCTGGAAGGCGTTCGCTTCTTTGGGGGTGGCATCCGGACTCAAACCCTGGTTATTTCCAGCCAATCCAAAACCGCACGCTTTGTGGACACCATCCACATGGCTGGCCATCCCAAGAGCGTTCAACTGCGCTAAGGATCAACCCCTTGCCCTGTCAATGCCCTAGGCCAGGTTTACAGGGATCCAGAGCATTGTGAACCCATGGCGAGGATCGATGCTCTGTTAGTAGATGGGATGGGGGATTGTTGGCCACGGCAACGAATTCGCCAATTCATCCCCCGTCTCCCTCATTACACGCTTTCGGACTTTTCTAAAACATCAACGATTTAATATGAATATCGCGGTTGTTGGACTGACCCATAAAACAGCGCCCGTTGAAGTGCGGGAAAAGTTGAGTATCCCAGAGCCTCAGTACGAAGGGGCGATCGCCGAACTCTGTGCCTGTCCCAACATTGAAGAGGTAGCTGTTCTCAGTACCTGCAATCGTTTAGAAATTTACTTAGTTCTGCGCGAAGTGGATGCAGGCGTCCGCGAAGTCATTCAATTTTTATCCAACCATAGCAAACTTCCGATTTCCACCCTACGGCCCTACCTGTTTACCCTGCTGCACCAAGATGCGGTCATGCATTTGATGCGCGTGTCCTCGGGGCTAGATAGCTTAGTCCTCGGCGAAGGCCAAATTTTGGCGCAGGTCAAGCAGTGCCACCAAGCAGGGCAGCAATGCACCAGTGTGGGACGGACGCTGAATCAGTTATTCAAGCAGGCGATCGCTGCTGGGAAGCGCGTTCGCACCGAAACCAGCATCGGCACCGGAGCTGTTTCCATCAGTTCCGCAGCCGTGGAATTGGCCCAAATGAAACTGGGAGATTTGGCTCCCTACAAAATCCTCATCCTGGGCGCAGGAAAAATGTCCCGCCTCTTGGTCAAGCATTTGGTGTCCAAAAATGCGGTAGACATGACTGTCCTGAACCGCACCATGGGACGGGCTCAGGAACTGGCCAAGGAATTCCCCGAAGCCAATCTCAAGCTGGGCCTGATGGATCAGATGATGGCACAACTCGCAGAAGCGGATATTGTGTTCACCAGTACGTCCGCGACGGAACCCATCCTCGATCGAGCAAAATTAGAATCCGTCTTAGACCCGCAGCGTCAAGTGTCTCTCATTGACATTGCCGTTCCTCGCAACGTCGATGCCGATGTGAACGATTTATCCCACGTCAAAGCCTACAACGTAGACGACCTCAAGGCCGTCGTGGCCCAAAACCAAGAAAGCCGCCGCCAAATGGCCATGGAAGCGGAGTCCCTGTTGGAAGAAGAAGTGGAAGCCTTTGAAACCTGGCTGCGATCGCTCGACGCTGTGGCCACCATCAGCAGCCTGCGCAACAAAGTGGAAGCCATTCGTACCCAGGAATTAGAAAAAGCCCTCTCCCGCTTAGGAAATGACTTTGGCGATAAGCATAAGGAAGTCGTTGAAGCCTTAACCCGTGGGATTGTTAACAAGATTCTGCACGATCCGATGGTGCAACTGCGGGCTCAGAAGGATGTGGACACCCGTCGGCAAGCCATGCAGGCCCTAACCGTTTTGTTTAACTTGGAAGACGCCCAACAGGAAGTTCGGGCTTAAAGAAGGGGCTGAGCGTGAGTCGTCAGCCAGCGATCGTGGGATTTGGGGAGAATGCCCTGAGCAAGGCTATTCTGCATTTTCCCCAATGTCAAAGGTTGCGTCCAAAGGCAAGATCACCGAAAAAGTAGTGCTACCGGGCTGGCTTGTAACCGTAACTTGGCCACTGTGCTTTTCGACGATCTTTTTGACAATACTCAGCCCTAACCCATTGCCTTTGCCAGAGATCTTCGTCGTAAAAAACGGTTCAAAAATTTTGTCTTGAATCTCTGGAGCCACACCAGAGCCACTATCGGTAATCTGTACCACGATCGTGCGATCGATTTCCTTGGTGGTGACGGATAGAATGCCTTGGTAGCTCATTGCTTGCAGCGCATTGTGAATTAAATTATTCCAAACTTGGTTGAGTTCCTCGGGAAAGCAGCGCAGGGGCGGCAAGGGGCGGTAATGGCGAATCACTTCCACATGGTGCTTCATTTGGTTGTGATGTAAGGTGAGGCTGGTTTCAATGCCCTCCGTCACATCTGCTTCGATCGGCACCGTATAGTCCCGGTGGTAGGCATAGCGGCGCAGCGCTTGCACCACAGTAACTGCCTGATCAACCGCATCCAAGATGGTTTTCGTGCTGCGTTGAAATCCCACCAGCATGTAGGCTTGCTCCAAAATCTCCATCGCCTTGGGATCCGTCAGTAACGGGTCAAACAGCGAAAGATCTTGTAGGAGGCCCATATCCACAAGAAGATCGGCAATCTCCTCAGCGGCGTCGATATTCTGCTCTGCTAACTGAGGGATAATCTGTCGCCGCCATTGCCGCTTTTCACGGCTAGACAGTTGCAAAACTTTGGGTGTGTTCTCCCGCGATCGCGCTAGGAGGGTCAAAAAAAGTGATTGCTGCTCCGGTGAAAGGCGCTGGAGACAGGTCGGCAAAGTCGTTAATCGTTGAGTCAGTAATTGATCGACATTTTTGGCCGACGATCGAATCACCCCCAACGGAGAATTCATTTCATGGGCCACCGAAGCCACCAATTCGCCTAAGGCCGCCATTTTTTCAGTCTGGATTAACTGCGCTTGGGTCGCCTGTAGTTCCGCCAGGGCTTGGCTGAGTTCCGTATTTTGCGCTTGCATCTGACTTTGTAGCGATCGCAATTGCAAATGGGTATTAATCCGAGCCAGCACTTCTTCGATCTGAAAAGGCTTGGTAATGTAGTCCACCCCACCCACTTCAAAACCTTTCACTTTATCCAGCACATCCGACGCCGCACTGAGAAAAATGATGGGAATATCTTGAGTCCGGGGATCGGCTTTGAAATAGCGGCACACCTCATAGCCATCCATTTCCGGCATGCTGATATCCAGCAAAATCAGATCGGGGGGCAAGCCTTGGGCCGCCGCGATCGCCTGCTTGCCACTCACCGCTGGCCGGACAGTATACCCCCGCTGCGTCAATAGGGTCATCAACAGCCGTAAATTAGTGGGCGTGTCATCAACGACGAGGATATTGGCTAAGGGGGAAGAGGTCATAAATCGCGATCGCGCTGGGGGTGGGAAAGTGGGAGAACGGAGCCTAGATAGACAGAACTCGAATAGGCAGAAATTTGGCCAATTGCATTCAATATAATCAATCCCCAATTATCCTATCCTTGCACAGCAACATCTTGGGGAATCGCAATGACCTCGGTGATCAGACTCAGGATCACGTCATATTCAAATTGATCGATCAAGGTGCAGATTTGGGTTATAACTTCCGGAAATTGAGTTTGTAGATCGCTTAACAGTTGCTCGATCGTTTTGACATCGATCGCCCTGACGGCAGTGTGGAATGCGAATAGCCATTCTGGGGGCAAGGTTTGGAGTTCTTGAGCCGTTAGGGTTGGCCTTTGGGTGGGCATGGGTTGCGACACATCTGTTGGTGAAGCAGCCCCTGCCCCAACGCTCGGATCTTCATACTGATATTGCACCCCTAAATGGGTCGCGATCGTGGAAAAAATATCGGCAGCACGGAAAGGTTTGCGCAAAAAATCATCACACCCCGCCGACAGAATCAGGGATTTTTCCTCTTCAAACACGCTGGCCGTTAGGGCAATAATGGCCGTGGCTTGGCCTTTATCCGTACTCTTAATTTGCCGAGTTGCGGTGTACCCATCCATGACGGGCATGCGCATATCCATCCAAATCAAGTGCGGTTCCCAGCGCTGCCACTCCTCGATCGCCGCTTGACCATGAGCCGCTTCCCTTACTTCAAAGCCGATCGGCTGCAACAAATGCCGCAATAGTTTCCGGTTGGTGTCCGAATCATCCACCACTAAAATGCGATAGGTGGGCTGTCCCGGCTGGAGTCCCACCACCGTTTTCACCCTGGGAGATTTTGACTGCTGGCGCTCGGCTAGGGGTTCTACAGGGATGCAAAATTGGAAGCAGGATCCCTGGCCCAGCCGAGAAGTGACCGTCAACTGTCCCCCCATCAAGGCCACAAACTGCTGGCTAATGGACAATCCCAGCCCGGTGCCCCCCTGTTGTTGCCCGGTGGCTGTTTGCTCAAAGGCGTGGAATAGGCGATCGCAGTCTTCCGGGGCAATGCCAGGGCCTGTATCAATCACAGAGAACTGTAGGGAGAGCACCTCAGAGGCACCGCCAGCCCAGCCCTGCTGCACTTGAAGTTGCACCAAACCCTGTTCCGTAAATTTAATCGCATTGTTCATTAAGTTGATCAACACCTGACGGAGTTTGACGCCATCCGTGCGCACCCAGTGGGGCAAGTCAGGCGATCGCTGCACCTGCAAGGTCAATTGTTTCTCCTGTGCTCGCAACTGAAACATGTCCCGCAACGTTGTGAGCAACTGATCTAAGTCCACCTCGCCCAAATTCAGTGTGGTGTGTCCGGCCTCAATTTTGGACAGATCCAGCACGTTATTAATCAACGTCAGTAGATGTTCACCACTGTTTAAAATCATGTGCAGATGATCCCGCTGGTCTAAGGTCAACTGCGGATCCCGATCGAGCAGTTGGGCAAATCCCAAAATTCCATTCAGCGGCGATCGTAGTTCATGGCTCATATTCGCCAAAAAGCGGCTTTTGGCTTGACTGGCAGTATCCGCCGTCTGTTTGGCCTGCTCCAATTCCCAGGTGCGTTCTTGAACTTTATCCTCCAACGATCGGGCATAGGCTTCCAAGCGCTGGCGAGCCTCTTGAATGTCCTGCCCCATCTGCTGAAAAGAAGCCGTCAGTACCGACAGTTCTTGAATTCTCGATCGAGCCAAGGGTTGGGTTGCCTGCCCAGAGGCCAAGCTGCGGCTCACCTGACTCAGACGTTCGATCGGAGCCGTAATCCAATGGGCCAGCAGTAAGCTTATCCCGATCGCCAGCACTAGTGATAAGCCACAGAGGACGATCGTACGCTGGGTATTGGCCTGAATTTGCGCCATAAAGGTCGATTCAGGAATCGTGGCCACCAAAATCCAATCCAACCCCGTGGTTTGAGAAAGAGACACCCAGCGTAGAAAATGCCGTTGACCATTCAACTGCACCAACTCGGATTGGGCCTGCTCCCCAGATTGGGGCCGTGCCATAGAGGATTCCGCCAACTGCCTCAGGGCAGTCTGAGCCGCTAATTGGGTGAGTGGATCAGGGTTTTGGGTGGCCAGAGCCAGCGATTGGGGCGGAGTCGTAAAAGAGGTTGCCACTAAATGACCCGATCGATCGAGAATTAACAGTCGGCTTTGTGGCCCCCAACTTAGGTATTGCAGTAAACGGGAAATATGGGTCAGCACAAAATCCACCCCCACCACCCCTAGGCGCTGCCCTTGGGGAGTCTGAACGACTTTAATAGCGGTAATCTTGGGGCGCTTTTCCAAAAAATCAATATAAATCTGGCTCCAACGGGGACGATCGGAACCCATGGCCTGTTGATACCAGGGACGGCGGCGGGGATCAAAGGGTTTAGTGACTTGAATCAGAGACGCGAGGCGTCCCTCCGGCGTTAAGTGGTAGTCCTGAAAGCGATAACCCGTGGTGGCGTTCACTAAACTGCCATGCCAAGTCCGATCGGATTGCAAGCCAATGCCCACAAAGGAACCCGTTTCGCTGCCGAAGTAAATCGCGGAAACACTGGGGGATTTAAACGCTTGCCGCTGTTGCCAAAAACTTTGTCGCAGGGTTTGATGTTGGCCGATCGATTGCTGTCCCATTGCCAACTGCTGCGCATTAATTTGATTGATCGTCTGGGGAATCGCGAGGAACTGCTGAATCGATTGGTCTAAATGCTCCCCCGTCTTTTTAAGCAATTGGAAGGACAGATCCGCGATCGCCGCTTGGCCATTGCGGAAGGACAGATAGCCAACAACACCGACCACTCCCACCAACTGAATCACCCAAGTCACACTGAGTAGCCAGTTCAAGGGAAACCTGAGCGATCGCCACCAAGCCAACATGCAAACCTCACCTTAAGTTGGCTCAGTTGATGAAATGGATTCAGTTCCTGCAACTGGCTCAGTTTTTGACTGAAGAGCCAGTAATTGATCCAGGCTGCTCAGTTGCAATTTGCTCAGGCTGACCAATTGTTCCAACGTGGCCTTAGGCATGGCAACGATCGATGTATCTGGCCTACTAGAATCTCCATAGAGCGCCTGCTGGAGCAGGTCTAAACTGTCGATTACTGACGGTCGAAGCGTTTGCACCAGATGTTGACGATAGGCTTGGAGCTGTTGTTCTTTTTGGTTGAGATCCGTTGTCTGCGCTTGAACTTGACTCTCCAAGCGGGCATTCAAAAGTTGCATTTCCCGATGGACGCTTTGCAATTCGTTAAGCGATTGCTGCAAATAGCGATTCACTTCCACTAATTGCGTGGCTTGTGCTTCCAGCTTCTTCTGATTGAGGTAATGGTTGAGGGCTTCTGAAACCGTTATACCAAGTTCTTCCGATTTCCAGGGCTTGAGGATATAGCGATAAAGTTGCGCCCCTTCGATCGCCTTAGAAATGCCCTCTAGATCCGCCTGCCCACTAATCATAATGTTGAGCGTATTGGGCGATCGATCGTGAACTCGTTCTAACAGTTCATCGCCTTTCAGTCCCGGCATAATGTAGTCTGCTAGCATCACGGCGACTTCATAACCATCAGTCTGGAGTTCTTCAAACAACTCAAGCGCCTCTTCTCCATCTTCCGTCGTTTCAATGAGGTAGGCATCCCCAAAAATTCGTTTGAGTTCCGTTTTCAAGCTGGCGAGCACCATGGGCTCATCGTCAACACAAATAATGACAGGCTTTTTAGCAGCAGGCATAACACCATTGAACAAAAAGACAAGTGAATCCAATATCTAGAAACCAACGATCGCGAACCCAGAAGGGAGTCTTCCCGAGGATTCTGCTGGATAGTCTAGGCAAAACGACCCAAAATAGCTAGTAGATTTCCCTAAACTTCTCTCAAGAAGAGGACAGTCCCAGAGAATTGTGGAATAAAGCCAATTTTTGAGCGCTTCCGGGGAATAGATCAAAATTGGGGATTTTGCGTAGAAATATGTGGTTTTTCCGTAAATATATTTGATTTTAGTGGACATATTGCCCATAAGTGGACATAGTGAATGAGAACCGTGTGAATGAGAACCGTGAACAGACAGGTTACCGGAGACCCCATTGCATCTAGCAGGCGATTGCCTCATTAATGTTTTTTGCTGATTCATCAGAAATCGAGGAGATTGAATATCTTGAACTAAAGTGGACTGAGATTAGAAACTCTACCCGTTAGATTAGGGAGCGACTACCTTTATCCTTTCATTTTCTTGCCTCTAACCTTCTAGAGGGCTTCCTTTACTCCTTCTTCGCTGTTATGAAACTTGTGTTGTGTTCACTATGCAGTGGCCTGGTTCTGATAAGCCTTACTAGCTGCAATTCTAGTCCGCTGGTAAATCGTCCTGGATCCGAGCAGTCGCAAGGCAATCCATCCCAAAGCAATCAGTCCCAAGTCCAAAGCCCCACGATCGTCAAAGTCGCAGCTTCTAGTTCCACAAGTTTGCTCCTCGAGATTTTGGCTGAAGCCTATCAAGCAAAAGTGCAGACGGTTAAAATTGAATTTGCCACCAGTAACCAATCGGGTAGCTCGATCGCGGCGGTAGGTGACAATCTAGTAGACATTGCGGGCAGCAGCCATCCCCTCAAACCCGAAGAAAATAATGGCAAACTTCAATACCGTGAAGTTGCGAAGGATCCCTTAATGGTGGCAACCCATTCCTCTGTCACAGGCGTGAAGAACCTAAGCAAAGCCCAATTGCAAGGCATTTATAGCGGTGCGATTCAGAATTGGAAGGAGCTAGGTGGCCCGGATGCAGCCATCGTGGTGCTCGATCGGCCCGAAGATGAATCCGCCAAGAAATTACTTCGCAAACATTATTTAGGTGAAACCCCCACCACTTCCAAGGCGATCATTCTCAAAAAAGAAGGCGAACTCATTCAGAGCTTGCGAGAAACCCCTTACTCGATCGGGGCTTTTTCCCACGCCTATTCCCTTATTAAGCAAGTCCCTGTCAATCCACTCCGCTTAGATGACACAGAACCCAGTGTTGAGAATGGGCGGAAGGGAACTTACCCTATGCTGCGACAGATGGGCATTATTTGGAACAAGCAACCGTCTTCAGCTACCGCAGGATTTGTGGAATTTATTTTTAGCCCCGAGGCGGAAAAACTGTTGCAGAGCAAAGGGTTTATTCCCAGTCCCTAGGGGTCAATGATGCAGTTCCTGAGGTTTTACAGACGCTTAAGCCTACGGCAAAAAATTGTCTTGCCCTTTTTAGCGGTTTTTATGACGATTTTGCTGATCGGGGCGATGGCGATCGGGTACTGGTTGACCCAGACCTTAGAACAGCAGGGCTATGCCGAATTAGAGGATTTTTCTAGGCGGGTGCAATCCGATCTCCAGGCTAGCCAAGAAGCACTAATTGCCAAAGCGCAAGTACTGGCCGATCAACCTTCGATTCGTCAAGCTGTGGCTAAGGGCGATCGGGCGGCTTTAATGCAGGCGCTGCTGCCTGCAAAGGCAGAACTCAAGTTGGATTGGGTCAAAGTGCTCGACCTGCAAGCTCAGAATTTGCTCGATCTCCAAAATGAAACCATCCAACAGCGCGGATTATTAGATCCCAAAATTTCTACCAGTGCAGCCAAAGGCATTGCCCTAGACGATTGGGTGAGCACACCGGATGACGCTCGTACTTTCGGCGTGGTGACCGTTCCCATCAAATCCAAAACCTTGATGGGGGGCCTGATTTTAGGTCAGGAGTTGACGCATTCAAACTTAGTTCGTATAGCCCAAGGGTCATCCAAGCAAATTGTGGTTCTTTCTGGCCAACAAGTAGTTGCGTCCATGGTGGAGAATTTGCAGGGCTCGATCGCCTTTACCCCCAGGTCTCAGCAGCGCATCACGATTCAAGGGCAGCAGTTCCTTGCAACCTCCTTGGAAATTCCTCGATGGAGCGATCGAACGCTGACTATCCTCGTTCTCTCGTCTACCCAAACCTTGGAAGCTGCTCAAAAAGTTCTGTGGATCCGATTATTAGGGGTTTTGCTGCTGGGGGGACTGTTAATCACCCTGGTGGGCTTTCGGATCGCTGGGATGATTACTCGGCCCATCACCATCCTGACCCAGGCCACCCAATCCCTGGCAGCGGGCAACCTCGATCGCGCCTTACCCGTAGATCGATTGGATGAAGTTGGCAAACTGAGCAACGCCTTCAACCAAATGGCAGAACAACTACGCCACTTATTTGCCGTTCTAGAAGCCGCCAACAGCCAGCTTGAACAGCGCGTCGAAGAGCGCACCCAGGAGCTTTCTGAAGCTTTGAATCAACTGAAAAAAACCCAAGCTCAAATGATTCAAGCCGAAAAAATGTCGAGTCTTGGCAAGCTCGTTGCTGGGATTGCCCACGAAATTAATAATCCTGTGACCTTTATTTACGGCAACTTAGAGCATCTGGAACCTGCAACCCAGAAAGTCTTGGAATTAATTGATCTCTACCAACTGTACTATCCCAAAACTGAGGCGGACATCGAAAACCGTCTGACTGAAATTGAGTGGGATTATTTGCGCCAGGATATCCCAGCAATGCTGAACTCTATGCGTATTGGTAGTCAGCGGATCCGTGAAATTGTTTTGTCGTTACGCAACTTTTCACGATTGGATGAGGCAGAAACGAAGTGGGCAGATATTCATCAAGGTTTAGAAAGTACCCTCTTAATCTTGCGCCATCGGTTAAATGCCAACTCGACTCGACCTCAGATAGAAGTGGAGCGCAATTATGGCGAACTCCCACCGATTTTGTGCCATCCGGGGTTACTAAACCAGGTGTTTATGAATATTTTGACCAACGCGATCGATGCGCTGGAAGACCGTCTGAAAACCGACCCTAGCTTTACGCGACCCTATATTTTTATTTCGACGGGATTCACTCAAAGAAACCGCATCAAAATTGTAATCGCCGATAATGGACCTGGCATTCCGGAGGACATTCAATCCCAAATTTTTGATCCCTTTTTCACCACCAAACCTGTCGGTCAGGGAACGGGGATGGGCATGTCGATTAGTTACCAGATCATTACTGAAAAGCACCAGGGCAACCTCATCTGTCGATCGACCCCAGGCAATGGCTGTGAGTTTAAGATTCTGCTGCCTTACAATCCCCAAAGAACCAACCGATCCGATATTCCCATCAACGCGCAATAACAATCCGCAACCAAAACGCGCAATAAAAAGGACGTGTTTGAACACGCCCCCATCTACAAGTTAGCGAATGTAGGATCTCTACTGAGAACCTCTACAAGGTGATTTGCCTCCATTACGGAGCAATGTTCTATCATTTGTGGAATCTCTAGCAATCCAGTCTGAGTTGCAAGCATCTATACAAATACATACTCGCTAAAATTGCACCATGCCAGAAGCAGATAACGTGGAGTCGTTGATCCAAGTTGCTTGTAGTCATCCACCAGGAAGTCTAGAACGACAGCGATATCTCACGAAAGGCATTCGATTGATTTCGTCGCGATTATGGCGAGAATCAGTTCCTTATTATCAAGATGCTTTACAGCAAACTTGGGTTTTCTTCTGCCAAAACATTTGTGAAGCAGGTACAGGAGAAGCTTATAACCCAAAGCGAGGGAGCGTTGTCACTTGGTTGAACTACTACCTCAAACGACGGCTCCAAGATGGGTTTACCCAAGCCCAACACCAAAAGATCACAACCGCATCTGCCTACGTCCGAGTAGAACGATCGGGGGGCGAGGGGGAAGTGGTTGATCCGATCGAACATTTGCCAGCCCCGGACAGCATTCCCCCCATTCTCGAAGCCGTGCAGGCCTGGGCCAGTGCTGATGCAACAGGAGAGTTACGCCAAGTTTGTATTGAAGGGCATCCCCAGGTGAATTGCCAGCTCTTAATTTTGCGACGGCTCCCCCCAGAAAGCAGTTGGCAGGAATTGGCGACAGAATTTAAGGTATCGGTTTCGACGTTGAGTAGTTTCTATCAACGGCAATGTTTGACCCGTTTGCGTAAATTCGGAGCAGCGGAGGGATATATCGATTAGCCCATGAGTCTTCATCACAGGGAGATGAGGATGATGGGTAGGCAGGCTGTTGAGTGCATAGGAGAAAGCCAAGATGAATGCCCAGTATTTTGAGGAAATTGCCTTACCGATGCCGTTAACCCAGAGCGCTTTCGCGATCGCCGATCGCTTTGCAGCAGCTCAACCAGCGGGCAGCAAGCGGGATCAAGTCCGCCAAAATACCTTAGCCGTGCAAGTGGTGGCGGACTATTTGCATTTAATGGGAATTGCGACCGCTGTCTCAGACAGTGATAGCTGGAATGCCGTGACCCAACTCTGTAGCAATGTTGCGGATTTAGTCATTCCTGGGGTGGGGCGTTTGGAATGTCGGCCTATCACTGATTTTACCGCTGCTTGCTATGTCCCTGCCGATGTTTGGCACGATCGCATTGGCTATGTCGTTGTTCATCTTGATCTGGATGTCAAACAAGAAGGGTTAATTCTCGGTTTTGTTCCTGCGGTCACCCAAGAAAATTTGCCCTTGAGTCAATTGGGCACGATCGATGACCTGTTGACCCATCTGTTTGAATTACGCACCCAAACTCAGGCCAGTTCCACACCAGTCCAGCCACAAGTTGCACAACAGCCAAGACGAACCCAATTAACGCAATGGTTAGAAGTTCCCTTAGAAGAATTGGATCGATTCATGGAGAGTGGTTGGCAGGCGATCGAACAGTTATTATCCCCCGCACAACTGGCTCCCGCCTATGCCGTGCGTCATGACCCGCAAGATCCGGATGCCGTCACATTGGTCACTCAAGCGAAACGGTTGGATTGGCAGCGGGGAGACATTCCCGTGATTTTCATTGCGGGGGTTGCTGAATTACCGGAAGCCGTGAGGATACGCATCCAAGTTTTCGCGATCGAGCCAACTAGCAATCTCCCCCAGGATTTGCGGCTGCAAGTCTTGGATGAAACGGGTCATATTTTTCTGGAGACGGTTTCTGGACATCACGATCGGGGATTGCAATTAGTGTTTGAAGGGGAAAAGGGAGAGAGTTTTACCGTGCAATTGGATTGGCAGGGTGAGACGCTGATTGAACACTTTGAAATCTAGCGGTTGAAAACTAGCGGTTGAAAGTAGCGGTTGAAAACTTTGAAATCATTGGAACGCTCATGGTCGCCTTGGTTGTCCTAAAGTTTACAGAAGGCAGTTGGGAACAGGGGTTTCCAGTGGTGTTGCAGATCGCTGAGGTAGGACAGGCAATCACTACAGAAATGGCCGGAAAACTTCCCGCGAATCCCCATTTGCCGCAACTTTATGGGCAATGGCAAGCGGCCTATCAAGCCCTCGTGCATACCCCACGGCTTTCCGCCAAGCTTGGACAAACTACGAAAATTCCGAGTACTTCAGGCTTGCAGCAGCTAGCCCAACAACTCCAAGCCGAATTTCAACAATGGTTAACCGCAGAGTCTTTTCGGGGAATTCGGGAAACCTGGTTGGAAAAATTGGCCAGCGATCAAGCCGTTCGGGTGGTTTTGCAAACCGCTGATTCGATCGTTCAAGGTCTCCCTTGGCATCTGTGGGATATTGTGCAACGGTATGGTCAAGCGGAAATTGCACTGAGTCGGCCCTCTTTCGATCGGATTGCTCCAATCGTCAAACGATCGAATAAAGTTCGTATTTTAGTCATTATTGGTAACAGTGAAGGGATTGATACAACCACTGACGTAGAGCTACTCAGACAACTCCCACAGGTTGAGTTAGAAGTGCTACAAGAGCCGTCCCGGAGTCAGTTAAGTGATGTGTTGTGGGAACAGACTTGGGATATTTTATTTTTTGCGGGACACAGTTCGAGCCAGCCCGATCGCGCTAAGGGACGTTTAGCCATTAACGCGCAGGATCATTTAAGCCTGAGTGAATTGAAATATGCCTTAGAACGCGCACTCAAAGCCGGATTAGAGCTTGCCATTTTCAATTCCTGTGATGGGTTAGGTTTGGCGCAGGAATTAGCCACCCTCAAAATTCCAGAATTGATTGTGATGCGGGAGATGGTACCCGATCGAGTAGCCCAGAAATTTTTGCAATATTTTCTCAGCCATTTTTCCCAAGGGGATTCACTCAGTGTATCGGTGCGACAGGCAAGGCAGCGTTTACAGGCATTAGAAGACGAAGCGCCCTGTGCGACCTGGCTACCCGTTTTATTTCAAAATCCCGCCCACATCCCACCCACTTGGCAGAGTCTGTGTCAGGGCAAAGTAGACACTGCGGATCTAGTGCTAGAGCCTCAAATTTCCCCAATTTCCCCGATTCCACCAATTCCAGCAGCAGTCCCGCCCAACGCTCATCGAGTTTCCCAAATTCTTAGGTGTACGGGATTGGGTTTCCTATCGGGGTGTGTAATGCTGGCCTTACGGAGTTTGGGCGCATTGCAAGACTGGGAGTTACAAACCTTGGATAGGATGATGCGAATGCGACCGGCGGAACCCACGGATAGCCGTATTTTGTTAGTCACAATCGATGAAACAGATATTCAAGAGCAACCCGATCGGGGCCAAGGTTCGCTGTCCGATACGGCATTAAATCAACTATTGCAACGGCTAACCTCCTACCAACCCAGAGCGATCGGGCTAGATTTGTATCGCGATTTTCCCACGAATGTCCAGCCGCTACCCAAGCAACAATCACAACCCAAGCAACAATCACAACCCAAGCAACAATCACAACCCAAGCAACAATCACAACCTAAACAACAATTACAATCTAAGCAACAATCACAACCTAAGCAGCAATCACAAGCTAAACAACAATTCCAGCTCAAGCAGCAACTGCAACAATTAGATCATCTCATCACCCTCTGTAAGCATAGTGACGCTGAAGGAAAGCAAGCAGGCATTGCAGCTTCACCGGATGTGCCGATCGAACGAGTTGGCTTTAGTGATTTCATTAGTGATCGGGATGGCGTTTTACGACGGCAATTGATGTTCATGAATCCTGACCCAGCGTCCCCTTGTTTAGCGACCTATGGGTTTGGGACACGCTTGGCGATCGAGTATTTATTTTCAGAAGGCCATGAAGCTGAATTTACCCCCGATGGTGAGCTGCAATTTGGCAAAACGTTGATTCCGACCATTCGCCGTCCGATGGGGGGCTACCAAACGATCGACGATCGGGGTGGCCAAATCTTATTAAATTATCGCAGTGGGAATCGACCGTTTCAGCAAGTTAGTTTGATGCAAGTTTTGCGGGGCCAAGTTGCGCCAGAGTTAGTTAAAGATCGCGTAATTTTGATTGGTACGATTGCCACCAGCGCTGGGGATTATTGGATGACACCGCTGGGACGATCGACGGATGCACAGGTACAAGGCGTCGTGATTCAAGCCCACATGACGAGTCAACTTCTGAATCATGTGCTCGATCGGCGGCCTTTTATTCGCAGTTGGTCAAGTGGGTACGAAATTGCTTGGATACTGGGTTGGACAGTGGTGGGAAGTAGTTTGATTTCCTTCGTGCAATACCGTTGGCTCAAGCATTCTATTTGGGGGACGATCGCGATTTTTGGAGTGTTTTGGGGGGGATTCTTGTTCGGGGGATATGCTTTGCTGCTGCGGGGCCTGTGGATTCCTGTCGTGCCACCCATCGCAGGAATCGGGCTGGCTACGTTGATCCTGGTAGTCAGCCCGAAACATTTGGGTAATTATGAAAGTAACCGCTAAAAGTCATCATTTTGAATGAGAGTACTTGATTAGGATTTGATTAGGGTTTGATTACTGCTTGCTGAATGTCGCGATCGAGCCGCAATGGATGACACGTTTATGCTTCAAGTCTTAGCCGCCGCATTGCCCGACTCGGGCGAAGACTCAAACCCTAGTTGTAGATAGCGTTTAAGATGCGCTTACCCTGCATTTCTCGCTCACCTTTTTATCGGCTCAAATGGATTAAAAGGACACTGGAAAGAGGTTAAATTCATGAATGCTCAACCACTTCCTTACAGTAAAGAAGCATTTGCTCAACGAGGTAATGAGATTTATGAATCTCAGGTGCGTCCCCAAGTTGAGGAAGGTAATTTTGGTAAGATTGTCGCTATCGATATTGAGACAGGAGCCTTTGAACTTGCTAAAGATACAATAACTGCTAAAGATACAATAACTGCTTCGGATAGGCTACTTGAACGGTATCCATTGGGATGAGTTTACTTATGGCTATCGAGTGCAGTTTGATGAGATCAAAGGCGGCTCGGTTACAATCCAATCCTTGAGTGATTTCAATTGATCATATTGATCATTAACCGATCGCTGGTGAACTAGATCATTACGCTAGTGCATCTAGTTAACGCTCTAGCATGATGTGTGGGCGTGTGTTCGATCGTGGATGTCGATCGAACACACGATCAATGGATTAATTAGTTAATGTACTCCACCACCTCTTCCGTCACAAACCGTACCTTCGGCCTCTCCGCATACTTATCATCCGCAGCCCGATAGCCCGCCGGACAGACCACCACCGCAGAATAGCCCTTCTCCGGTAGGCCCAGCACCTCATCATACTTCGCAGGCACAAAGCCCTCGATCGGACAAGTATCAATCCCCAACATCGCCGCCGTCGTCATATACTGCCCCAGCGCAATATAGACCTGCTTCGCCGACCAAGTATCGACATCAATATTGCCCATAAAACCCTTCACCATCTTGCCAAAGCCCTCCAGTGCTTCCACCGTCGTGCCCTGCACCTCCGCCATGCGTTGGATATAGCGATCGACATCTGCGCCGTTTAAATCTTTTTTGATCGCCAGCACCACTAAATAGGATGCATCCACCACCTGCGCCTGGTTCCAAGTATGGGGCAAAAGCTGCGCCCGCAAATCCGGATTGCGCACCACAAAAAACTTCCAAGGCTGCAAGCCAAAGGAAGACGGAGCCAGTACCAAACTTTGCTCCAGCGCGTGCCACACCTCATCCGGAATTTGCTGGCTAGCATCGAACTTCTTCACCGCATAGCGCCATTGCAATTGCTGGAGCGCGGTCTCAGGAGAAAGAGCAGCAGAATTAGACATGGGACATCCCTAGGGTTCATACAATTTTACCCAACAGGATAGCGCGTTCTGCGAAAGACGGGGATCTGCCATCAGGAATGGGTTGCAGTCAACAGCACAATCTGCTGCTGCTGCAAGGCCCGTACCCGATCGAGGCCCAACTCCACCTCCGTCAAAATGTCTGCAACCGTCCGAGTGGTATTACCATCTGCCGCCTTTAGGAACTTAAACTCCGCATCACTTAGATTAACCACTTGGTAATCATAGGTGAAAATGCAGGGGCTTTCCCACCCCTCCATACAGGGACTCCGTTCCGGAATCGCTTGTAACAACGCTACATCTGAACTCCAATCCGTTTTGGTAAACGGTGGCTTCGCCAAGAAAAACTCATAATGGGTAAAGGAACTGGGATCGAGAATCTCCGCTAGGCGATAGCGATCGCGCTGACTCATTTGAGCCGCCCGTTCCTGCAATTCCGGCGACTGACCAATTAAACGATCGAGGTTCCACACTGCCGGATTAGAAAAGCTGACAAACTCCAACCCCGAAGCATCAATCAGGTCAAACAATGTATGCACGTTGTAATCAATTTCCTGGGGATGCACATACATATCGGCAAAGCATTCATCCCGATTATTTTCCATCGCCCAGCGTTCCTTTTCCCGTTGCCGTAAGCGATTATTCTCAGGCAGCGATGCGAAAATTTGCCGACCGACCTGTACCCCGTCGCGATAGTCGCCGCGCTTGTCTCCTTGCAGCAGCCCGATCGCCTCTTGCATCAACTTAATTTCCCATCGGCCCAGTTCCCCATAGACAAATATGTGAAACAGACCACCCGGCGCTAACTTCTCCGCCAATGCCTTAATCCCCCGTACCGGATCCGGCGTATGGTGTAGCACTCCCACACAGTTGATTAGGTCAAACTGCCCCGGCAACTGATCAACATCAAACAAACTCAAATGGTGAAACGTCGCCCGATCGCCCACACTACGGCGGCAGCGCTCCTTCGCAACTTCCAAGGCCCCCGCACTCAGATCAATGCCCGTCACCTCAGCCTGAGGATTCAGGTAAACCAAATATTCCGTGCCGCAGCCCGTGCCACAGCCCGCATCCAAAATCCGAATATCCTGGCGATCGGGTTGCCGTCCGGTGCAAAAGTGATAGGCCGCCCGCCAATTCCAGCGCCAGTTGTAGCCGATCGGGGGCTCATCCAGCAGTGGCTCCGGTGGAAAGGGATAGGTATTATAAAGATTTGCTACAGCAGTACTAATCGCCTGATGGTCGGTCATTGGAGGTTGGAATTGCAATAATAACGAAAAAATTGACGTGACTCGCGCGATCGAGCCATCACCACTATCTCACAGAGTTAACCCCCTAACCCATAGACTCCATCTCTTCAGGCTGATCTCCGCCAGCCAACCTGCTAGCTAAATCCACTCAACTTCTTAATCCTTCCAAGCCAACGCTTGGGCAATTTGTTGTGCCAGTTGCATGGCCTTAAACGGTTTCGTAATCACCGCCGCAATTCCCAAGGTCGAAAAATTCTCCATCCCCGGCAGCTGCGTTTTTGCCGTCATCAGAATCACGGGAATCGATCGGGTCTGGGGATTGCCATAGAGCTGTTGCAATGTCGATAGCCCATCCACCTCTGGCATCATCACATCCAACAAAATCGCATCGGGCTGTAACTGCTGGGCCTGGGCAATGCCTTCCGCCCCTGAACTGGCGGTGGTGACTTGCCACCCTGCCACTGTTTGCAACGCTAACCGCGCCACGGCTTGGATATCCATTTCATCATCAATGATCAGAATATGTCTGGGCGGTTGGGGGCCGGAAGCAGTCATTCCAGTGAGCCTCCTTCAAGCTGACCTCCCTGGTTCGAAAAATGTTCTGGGGTGCTCAGCAGGATTGGGATGGCAAAGGAAAACCGACTGCCGATGCCGATCGCACTGTCTAGCCAAAACGGTAGACCATGTTGGGACAAAATGCTGCGGCAAATGGCAAGTCCCAACCCCGTTCCCCCTTTCTTCCGGGAATCGGAGGCATCAATCTGTTGAAAGGGTTCAAAAATCGTTTGCTGCTTCTCTTCTGGAATCCCTCGACCTTCATCCTGAACAGTGACCAGTAATGCTGGAAAGTCTAATGGAGAATAGTTGATGGAATCTTGGGATAGTAATTTATTCGCACTGTCTATTCGCTCAACGCCAATCCAAATAGTAGAACCTCGATCGGAAAACTTAATTGCGTTACTCAACAAATTAATCAACACTTGAATGAGTCGATCTCGATCTGCCAAAACTATTGCACTAATGGACGATACTTGAAGCTGGATTCCTGCCTGTTGTGCCATGGTTTGCATCACTGCAATGGATTGCTGCACAATTTCAGCAATATCGCAGGGTTTTTGCGTCATGGCGATTTTACCAGACTTGATCTGTTCCATATCCAAGATATCGTTAATCATCCTAACCAAGCGATCGGTATTACTAGCTGCAATCGTTAGCATCTGTTGCGCTTCTTCGCATTGTAGGGAGAGCTTGCCACTGGCCAGTAAATCCAAGGCTCCCGCGATCGCTGTTAAGGGGGTACGCAATTCATGGCTCACGATCGAGACAAATTCATCCTTGAGACGATCCAGTTCCCGCCGATCGCTAATGTCCCGCCCCACGGCTTGAATCTCGATCATCTGCCCTGCATCGTCAAAAATAGCGCGATTCGTCCATTGCTGCCAGCGCAGTTGGCCGGAGGCCATGATCACCCGATGCTCGATCTGCACCATCGGACAATTTAGATTGAGTTGAGCCAAATGCTGGGTCAGTATTGCCTGATCTTCTGGGGCAATCAGGGGGATAAACGACTGGTTGATTAGATCGGCTGCCTTCCGATCAAAGTAACGGCAGTAGGCTTGATTGACAAACGTTAAAGTTCCATCGGGTCGAAACCGACAAATGAGTTCCGTCTGATCTTCCACAATGGCGCGGTATTGGGCTTCCCGTTCCTGCAATTTTTGATCGGCTAATTTGCGAGCCTGTAAATCCAGCACGGTCGATCGACTCATGGCGTAGTTCCCGTTGTTGTCAAAAATCGCCGTAGCATTAATCAATATGGGAAAGGTTGTACCATCCTTGCGTTGCATCCAGAATTCTGCATCCTTGATCCACCCTCGCTGCTTCAGTAATTCAAAGGATGCTAACCAAGGTTCTACGCTCTCTGGTGCAAGCAGTTCGGTAAATTTTTTACGATCGATGACTTCATAGCGGCTATAGCCCAGCATATTGAGTTCTGTATCGTTCAACATCACCACCGTGCCGTTGGCATCCACGGAGTGATATCCACAGGGAGCATTATTATAGAGATCTTGGATCGCTTCGATATATTGCTGAAGGGCTAATTCCGTTTGGTGCCGGACTTGGATTTGCTGAGTTAATTTAGCGTTGATGGATTCCACTTGGCGCGCCGAACGCTGGCTAATTTGCACTAAGCGTAATGCCCACACTATCAAAATCGTTACACTAGCACCCACTCCAACGATCGTCCAGAGAATCAAGCGTTCATCTTGGAGATTGGGGAGGGGCATGAGGGATTGCCACAGATGCCAGAGCAAAAAGACTACCGTCACCCCTAACAGCCAAGGCAGCACCTCCGCAGGATGGGGATGCCAGTTGCGTTTATTGTTAGACGGACTCCACAGCCTTGGCATGACCCACCTCCTAGAAATTCACCGGGGCTTCCTGGTGCCGTCGCACCCGAGGGCTCAATCGGTTTTGATGCAGGGATTGTTGGGCCGTTTGGTACAAACTCGCCAGAGTTTGGCCATCCTGAGGTGTGGTAGCAATTCCAATATTCAAGGTCACTTCAAAAGGAAAACTTTGCTCCGGAACCAAGACTTGGTCGTGTAGGGATTGCACCGCATCGAGGAGTCGTTGCATCGCTCCCATAACTGTCGTACCGTACATTCCCACAACAAATTCTTCGTTGCCCCATCGCCCTACTAAATCTTCACTCCGGAAGGTTTGTTTCAGCAACTGCCCACAGCGCTGCAACACTTGATCGCCCATCGCAGAGCCATAGTAATACTGAATGTCTTGGAGCTGAGCAATCTCTAACAATGCAAGGCAAAAGGGCTTGTTGTGGCGTTCAGACAGCGCTAAAAATTTGGTCAATTCTTCGCTCACTTTGCGCTGATTGGTGACGCCTGTTAAAGGATCGATTTCTGCAAGACTGCGCAACAGGCGCGATCGCTCCAGTCGATTGAGGATCCGAGTCACCAGTTCCGGCCCTGCAAAGGGTTTGCTGACCCAGTCATCGGCTCCTGCTGCAAATCCCCGGTGCATTGTTTCCGCATCTGTACGGGTCGTCAGGAACAAAATCGGCAAGCTGCTCCATTGCTGAGAGTTGCGCAAGGTTTGGCAAAGACTAATTCCATTGCTTTGGGGTAAGTCCACATCCAAAATTAACAGTTGGGGGCTGTGTTCCTGCAACTTTGCCCATAGGTGTTCCGATCGATCGCAAGTAATCACCTGAAAGCCCCACGGTTGTAACAGCGTTTCCAGGGCATGCAAGGTGCTCCCATCGCTGTCTAAAACCATAACTGTTGCCGCAATGGTTTCGGGATGTTGGGGGAGGGGAATGACGAGCTCTTCCAGTTCAATGGACTGCTGGAATGTGAGAGAAGGGGACTGCTGGGGCTGACTGGATGACGGTTGACTGGATGACGGTTGGCTGGATGACGGCTGACTTAAGGTTAATGTCAGTTGTTCGATCGTCTGGCGCAACGTTTGGACTTGGGACTCCAAGCGATCGAGAACCCTGGGTTGATCGAGCCAGTCTCCTGCCCAACCGCCTTGAAACGTCCGCTCCACTTGCTGGGCTATGGCCGAACCTGCATCCGCCCCAAACATGCCTAAAGTGCCCACCAATTTATGAGCCTGTTGGCTGGCTTGTTCTGCCAGTTCAGCATCCAATCGCCCTTGGCGGAGCGCCCCGATCGCTTGATCCAAGAGTGTTAAACGGGCTTGTAGTTGGGGTTGGGATTGTTGCCAGATTTCGCTCATGCCCTGCTGCAACGATGTCGATAGTTCTGGGGATGGCTGCTCCAGCGAAGGGGGAAAAACTGGGGGAGGGGAGGTGAAGGCGGGTGAATTTAAAGTGGGTGCCTGGGAAGACTGCGTCTCCAAGGTCAGCCGATTTGGAGGGGTTCGGAGGCGATAGCCAATGCCATAGACCGTTTCGATCGGATCTGCCGTAATGCCTGCTTTTCTGAGTTTGTGGCGCAACCCTTTAATGTGAGATCGGATCGTATCCTCCGTGGGTGGGGTATCTAAGGCCCACAGGTGGTCAATCAAAGCACTGGAGCTATAAATTCGTTGAGGGTTGCGAAGCAACAATTCCAGTAAACTGTATTCCTTCGGGGTTAACTTGAGGGGCTGCTGCTGCCAAGACACAACGCAGGTACTGGGATCGAGTTCTAAGTCATTCCATTTCAATGTAGGCGGCAAAACGGCATGGCCCCGGCGCAGCAGGGCTCGTACCCGTGCCAGGATCTCTTCAATATCAAACGGTTTAGTGACGTAATCATCAGCCCCTGCATCCAGCCCCCGAATCAAATTTGTGCGGGCGTCCTTTGCCGTCATAAATAGGATAGGGGTGGTATCTCCCTGCGATCGTAGCTGTTTGCAAAAACTCAGCCCATCCAGTTCCGGCAGCATGACATCTAACAAAATCAAGCTGTAGCTCAAACTACTCGCGAAATCCCAGCCTAATTTGCCATTATTAGCGACATCAACGACATAATGCTGTTCAGTTAACGCTGTAGTGAGTGTTTCTGCAATGAGTTCATCATCTTCAACAATCAGAATTCTCATGGTGAAAGCACCGCCGATGAATTGCGTAAAGGAGAATAGCTATGGGGCAATGTTGAAGTATAGGCAACTCGAAGGAGATGGATAGAAAACTAGACTCATATCTAAACTAAATCTAAACCCAATCTTGCAAATTGCTCATTTTAAGTGATCGATTTGCTGATTTTAGAGCATTTAGCTAGACTCACTTGCCCCGATCGCTGCTAAGGCAATGATTGGGTATAGCAAAGCAATAAATTGTTGCATTGCAGGGTAGAAACAAAAAATAACAACTTAAACCTTGTTAACTTCAATTTCAATCCATTAAGTAAGCATTGAAAGAACGTTTAGCACCCGTAAAATATAGCCCCTAGTTGTTGCACAATCCTAAGCTGCACAACCCCAAGCTGCACAATCCTAAGTTGATACAATCTCCGACAAACTTCCGAGGATTGTCTCCCGGAGGATTGATGACAAACCTGGATAATCTGAGTAAATGTATAAGCATCTCTGTGTAACACTTTGACCGATCGTTTACGAGAACGCAAGTTAGATTTGACACTTTCTCAAAGTGTCCCATACTCAAAAGGGGCTTGCTACAGCACAGAGTTGGATCAAGCGAACCGATCGTCCCCTAGGTGCGAGTCCTTGCAAGATGCAGTGGGAGGACTGGAAGGATCCGTGTAGATTGGGACAGGGGTAGGGACAGCAATGATCAAGCCTAGGATGTCATTATTACAACATGACTTGGCTGAATCACTGAGAGCTTAACAAACTGCATAGTATGCGAAATTCTTGCCTAGGGCCGTTATTGTGGATACAACTGGGCAAAATTGGGCAATTCGCTTCCCTGAATTTTCGTGGGAAGGAAGGGTTACATTTTTTTCGTGACATAATGATGGCCTGACGGAACAATGGCCTACCAAAATGATGGCCTGACGGAACAATGGCCTAACGGAAAGTGATCGCCTTGCTATGATTGGGCAACTGCTAGCAGATCGGTTTCAAGTCACGCAAATTTACGAAGCAGGAAATGGCTTTCTTGCCTCAGATACCCATCGTCCGGGGTATCCCTGCTGCGTCATTCAAAAACTCCCCATGCCCACAGGCAACCCGCAGGCGTTTCAAATTGCCAAGCTGATTCTGGAGCAGCGGCTTGAAGCGATCGCTCGACTGGGTAAATATCCCCATTTACCTGGATTGTTGACCTTTTTTGAGCAAGATCAGCAGATTTACTTGGCAGAGGAGTGCGTGGCGGGGCACCCCCTCAGTCAAGAATTGCAACAGCCCTTGCCGGAACCGCAAGTGATCCACTTGATGTTGGAACTGCTGGATATCTTGGTCTTTTTGCATCGCCATGAAGTGATTTTGCGAGGCTTGTATCCTGATAATTTGCTGCGGCGACAGTCCGATGGCAAGTTGGTGCTGATTAATTTATTAGTTTTGCCTCTCAAAGATCCCGCCTCAACCCACACCCCCGCCCGCCCCGACCCAAAGCCCTATCTTCCCCCAGAGCAACTGGCAGGCAACCCTCTCTTTAGCAGCAATCTCTATTCAGTCGGCATGATTGCGATTCAAGCTCTGACCGGGCTGACGCCAGAGGAGCTTCTGCTAATCAAGCCACAGTGGCAGGGGAAAACTACCGTCAGTCGGGATTTAGCGGAAGTGATCGATCGCCTGACTTGCGTGAATCCTAAACAGCGATATCCCTCTGCAATGATTGCGCGGCGCATTCTGAAAAATCTGCTCATGGATGAAGATCCCACCACCGATCTCCCCCCACCTTGTTCTCCCCAGCGGCGATCGCCGGTGCCCCCCTCTACATTGAATTCTACTCATTCAAATAGTTTAGAAGTCAACTATTTGCCCCGCCAAGATTCTGACTCGATCGAAGGTCACTCTGAAGGTCACTCTGAAGGTTACGCGGCTGTTCAGCCTGTGGGGGCGGTTGCGAGTCCCCAAGCCCAGCGGAATGGGGCCCGGAATGGCACAATGACCCAAAGCCCCGACTCCCTACAATCGAGCTTACTGCGTCAGGGAAGACCGCAGAGGCATCATCCCTTGGAACACCTACGGGAAGCTGCGGTGGAAACGAACACTCCGGCATCCCAGACGACTGCTAATCTCCCGACAGACGGGGTAGATGTAGCAGATATGCCAGCGGGGGCGATCGTGGGGTTTGAGCCGACCGCCTTGCAACTCGACGTCAATCCTGCGGCGCGGTTGACTGTCCCGGAGTCGGCGCGACCCGAAGTCACCCCCCTCCAACCCATTCCGACAATCGCCCCCGCCGCACCCGCGCCCCAAGCGACGAGCCACCAGGGTTCACGGCAGCCACCGGGAGAGCCCCCGGTTTCCCAACCGGTTTCCGCGCCCGCGCCGCCCCACCGTTCTTGGCTATCTTGGGGAATGATGGGGTGGATTGTTGCAGGTTGCTTTGGCTTGACTACGGCTTGGCTAGGATGGCGATACCAAGTGCCCCAAGGTTGGTTAGCGGGGTACTTTCACCAAGCAGGCTTAAACCAGAGTCTGCAAGGGAACTATCGGGCGGCGCTGCAAAGTTTCGATCGCTCAATTGCGTGGAATGGATCGGATGCCCAAACCTATTACGATCGGGGGGTCGCATTTTATCGCTTAAAGGATCTGCGGCGGGCTTTAGAAGACTTTACCCGAGCCATTCAATTAAATGGAAAAGATGCGCGGGCTTTTTTCCAACGGGGTAATATTCGCTTGAGCCTTGGGGATCCACAGGGAGCCGTCGGAGACTATAACCAAGCCATTCAGTTAAACGGTGAATTGCCGGAAGCCTATGTCCAACGGGGGCAGGCGCAGTCAGCTTTGGGAAAATCGGGCTTGGCCTTAAAGGACTACAGTAACGCCATTCGCCTAGAGCCAAATTTAGCAGCGGCCTATATTAATCGATGTCTGACCCGATCGAATTTAGCAGATCAAGCAGGAGCCATTTCCGACTGTACCCAAGCGGCTAGCATTGATCCCAACTTAATTTCGGCCTACCAAAATCGGGGACTGTCCTACCACCGGACGGGCAATCTGCAGCAGGCGATGGCGGATTTAAATGTGGCGATTAAGTTGGATGGAGAAGATGCCAAATCCTATTACCAGCGGGGCTTGCTGCGGATGGATCTCGACGATCGTGCTGGCGCAATTGCGGATTTCAATACCGCGATCCAGTTTCGCCCCGATCATGCCTTTGCCTACTATCAACGGGCCTTAGTGCGATCTCAGCTGGATGATCAAGAAGGTGCCATTCAGGATTTAGAGCGGGCCGCAAAGTACTGTGTCGATCAAGGGATGACGGGCTGCTATCGGGATGCACAGTATCAACTAAAGCGCCTTAAAAATGCAACGGAATAGTGCAAACTCGTAAAACGCAGTTTCCTAGGATTCAATCAAGAGGAATTAGACCAGCGTCTTGGCAGGTGGAGAAGCCGCTTCCCCGCTGGATTTGGCGATCGCGTTGGCTAACGGGACGTTGCGTTTGAGGTTTTGTTCAATGTTTTGGATCATGATGCGCAGATCGGAGTGTTGCGGCTGGGTATACAGATCGGCGAGGACAATACTGACCTGTTCAATCCGCCGCATTAATTGACGAGTGGTTTGAATGATTGATTTTTGATCCACAGTTAACAAAGGCGCTTCGGGAATCGTCAGTTCCGCTTGAATCAAGTGCTCTAACTGCGCCAACACTTCGTCAATATCGCCCACTTGTTGAATGAGCGTTTGAGTTGAGTTCGCACCAATTTGGGCAATTTGAGCCAGATCAGCAATATTCCCTTTAATTCGATGTAGGGTCTGCCCCATATGGCGATCGGCTTCGCTCGTCTGGTTGACTAATTGGGTAATGTCGCTGATGACTTGGCTAAATCCCTCCAAACCTTCGCCACTAAATCGATTGACCAAAATGGCCGTGTGTAAACCCAGGAATCGGGCTTGTTTACTCACCTGCTGGATTAAATTGGACGTGTTGCGAACGGTTTCTAAATCCTTTGCTAAACCGACACTCGTGGTAATCAGCCGATCGGTACCACTAGCAATCTCAGAAATGTTGTCAAGCGTCTGTTGCAACACTTGGCGAATGCGGGTATCCAACAACGACTGAAGCGTCTCTAAACGTTTGTGGAGTTGTTTAACTTCATGGTTCTTCTGGCACAGGTGGGACTGTTGTCGCTCTAGGTGCTGTTGGTGGTTTTGTAGCACTAGGTTGCGAACGTCGATCGTTTGATTCGCCTCGCTTAACGCCTGTTGAAGCTGTTCCACAGTGGTCTGATAGTGCAAGAGTTGTTGTTGTTGCGCTGCTTGGACTGTTTGCGCTTGCACTTGGGTCTGGGCCTGCACTTGAGCCTGGGCAACCAATAGATCGCGCAGATCCACCATGCGTAAACTGCCATCCCGAAACCGTAGAACCAGCGGATCAAGGGTAACCGGGCTCCTGCGCTGGAGCGCTTGGTCAGCGGCTTCTGGAATGCTACAGGTATCCGAGACAATGAGGGGTGGATCTTGCTCCAGAGAGAGTAATTGCTGAATCGCCGTTGTTTTGGCGAGGGGCCGCTCCAGCATAATGCGCTCAAAAAAGAACGATCGGGACAGAACCGCCAAAAGTTGCTCCTGATGCATCACCAGTACCCCTGGAAGTTGAGGTTGCGCCTTAAACTGGGTCACTACGACGGAAAGCGGTGTGGTCGGTAGAACTTGAAAATCATGGAGCGGTAGAAAACCAACGGTGCTCGTGGGCACAACAGGAGATGCAGACGACATATTCATTGAGGAACCCCCGCCCGTCGGGCTAATGGTTCGTGACGTAAATTAATTTTCTTGTAGACCAGATTCTTGTAGACCAGAGCCTGATATGGAACACAGTTTCGTGACACCAATGCTGAATACACCCCTTTCAAACCAGTTCCGTAGCGGCGATCCATTGGCAAACAACGATCGAAAACCGTCAATCACTACCAGAGATCTCACTATCCGCCAAAACTTCGCTGCAAACGCTGAAACAATAGAACTGGCGCTTAAACCGATGCATGGAACGATCGAGCCTTGCCCGATCAAAAATTCTCTGAGTGTCAGATATGGCGTCACCAACAGGGTATCACAGGGACTTACACACGTTCTATTTGCAGCGTAACAAAAATTCGCTCTAGTCTTGCGAAATCTGCGGGAATTCCTCCGTTCTTGAGAAGGCTTGTGGAGGAGGAATCCATCCGATCGGGCGATGAGCGCCTACAATGCCAATATTCATCCATAGACTGCTGGGTCAGAGGGGCAATGCTGGGAGCGATCAAGGGAGGCCGCTATCGGATTATCCAAAGCCTGAGTGCAGGCGGCTTTGGCCATACCTATATTGCCGAGGATTTGCAACGTCCCGGTCATCCCTGGTGTGTCCTGAAGCAGTTTCGCTTTAGCAGCCCTGATCCAACCCTACTCCAGCAAGCCCAGCGGATGTTTGCCCAGGAAGCAGAAACGTTGGAAAAACTGGGTCGCCACGATCGTATTCCCCAATTACTAGCGTATTTCGAGGAGGGTGGAGAATTTTATCTGATCCAGGAGTTAATTACCGGACAGCCACTTACCTTCGAGATCAGTCACGGTCATCGGCTCAGCGAAGCGCAAGTTCTGGATCTCCTCCAGGATGTTTTAGAAACCTTAGTCTTTGTCCATGACCATGGGGTGATCCACCGTGACCTTAAGCCCGATAACCTCATGCGACGGTCTACGGACGATCGCTTAGTCTTGATTGACTTTGGGGCGGTCAAAACCCAGGACGCCTTTCAAACTCCGGTGGCGATTACCCAGCCACCGCCCACGAGCCAACTGCACCCCCACCCCCATCCCAGCCAACCCAGCATCCCGGTTTACACCTCAGGCTATGCCGCTTCAGAGCAGTGTTTGGGACGACCGCAATATAGCAGTGATTTATACGCCTTAGGCATGATCGCCATCCAAGCGTTGACGGGACAGCATCCCACCCAGTTACCCAGCGATGCCCAGACGGGCGAATTAATTTGGCACGATCGGGTGCGCGTCAGTTCAGAACTGAGAACCCTGCTGGATCAAATGACACGCTTCCATGTGCGCGATCGCTACCATTCTGCGGGGGAAGTCTTGCAGGCCCTAGCGCAGTTGCGGCCTCATTCTGAAGGGGGAACTCAAATGCCCCTATCCCCGTTGCAGGTGCAGCGACCCGGCTCGTCAGTTCCAGCAGGCCCAGCGGGGGTGACTCAGTTAGATCACCCTTTGCCCACCCTGTTACAACGTCGTTGGCTCAATGGGCGGACGATCGGGGGTTTGGGGGCAGTGGCGAGTGCTGGAGTGCTCGCCACGGTTTTGCTCGGATGGCCCCAGGCTTGGTTCTCTCGGTTGCAAGTTCAATCTTCAGGCCCCACGCTGAGTCCGATCCTGAAGGACCAAACGAGCAAACGGGTCAGTGGGGGGGAGCAAATCTTATTCAATAACAATTTATTGCCTGCCAAAGTAGAAGCCGTGGCCAAGATGAAGCAAGGCGAACTCAAAGCGGCGATCGCTTTACTGGAACAGGCCAGACAACAAGCCCCCGCCGATCCTGAAAACCTCATCTATCTCAACAATGCCCGCATTGATCCAACCACCGCCTATACCATTGCCGCAGTGGTGCCGATCGGCAGTAATCCCCAGTCTGCTCAGGAGTTGCTGCGAGGCGTAGCGCAGGCCCAATGGCAACTGAATCAATCCGGGGGACTGGGGGGCAAGCCCTTGAAAGTCACGATCGCCGATGATCAAAATCAACCGGAAACTGCCCAACAAATTGCCCAATATCTGGTTGCTGACCCCACGATCTTAGGTGTGGTGGGCCATGGAACCAGTGATACTTCGTTGGCAGCGGTAGACGTTTATCAACGGGCCAGTATGGTAGCGATTTCGCCCCTGAGTTCAGCGGTACAGCTTTCAGGGATCAGCCGCTATTTCTTTCGCACCATGCCCAGCGATCGATTGCCTGCTAAACAGTTAAGTGAATATATCTTGAATCAGTTAAAGAAACATAAAGTTGCCATTGCTTACAACTCCAATAGTAAATACAGCCAGTCTTTAAAAGCGGAGATTAAAAACTCGCTCTTCTACAGTAGTCGCGGTGAAGTCGTTGCAGAAATCAACTTAAATCAACCGGACTTCAATCCCATTGAAGCCTTGGAGGCGATCGCTCAGAAAAAAGCTGAAGTTCTGATCTTGGCCAACAGTAGCGACGCCAGCGATCGGGCCTTGTTACTGTTACAGGCTAACCAAAATCGACTTCCCTTACTGGCGGGGGATGCCATGTATTCCAATAAAACCTTGCAAGTGGGCAGTCAGAACGCCCAGGGCATGGTGCTAGCGGTACCCACCCAGCAGGTGGGCTTAGAAAAATCGCAATTTCAAGTGCAGGCGAATCGTCTTTGGCAACGGGAGGCGACGTGGCGCAGTGCCTTGGCCTATGATGCCACAATGGCGATGGGTCGCGCGATCGCCCAAGCCCCCACTCGTCAGGGGATCCAAAATGTGCTGTCCAATCCTCAGTTTACGGCTCCGGGATCGACTCGACCGGTGCAGTTCTTGCCCACGGGAGATCCTCAAGGGGCGATTCAATTAGTGCAGGTGTGGCGAAAGCGAAGGGGGCAGGGTTATGAGTTTCGATCGCTTCAGCCCAATTCCCCTAGCGCCGTTACCCCTAAAAAAATCAACAGTCCATCCAGGTAAAGTCCATCCAGGTAAAGTCTATCCAAGTAAAGTGCCTACAAAATAAAAGGACAGGCTTGTTACAAGCCTGCCTGCCTTCGTCATTCATTCACCTGTGATAACTAAAGTAGAGGGTTGGTTTGTCATCCCTGTGTTGATCCGATGAAGTCCTCATGACGGGCACAAAAAACCTGAAAAGCCTGTCCTAGGGCTATATACAGGGCATGGCTGGGGTCACATTGGTGAAATGCGATCGTGAACTGAATGTCATATCCATTGCCTATCGTGAAAACAGATTCGGCCCACGGAGGATCCCAAAGGATTCTAGCCGACGCAAGGTTCGATTTCAGAATCCTGACCCCATGCCCAATTGCTAGACTAAAGGAAGGAGTATTACAATCCCATGACTATGTTGAACCCACATCCAGAATCCGATCGCCCTACATCGAAATCGACCTTTAAGAAGATGGCGCTGTATGCAACCTTACCTTTGATCGGTGCGGGGGCAACCCTCTTGGGAGGCCGTTTGTTGGCTCCACCCCCGGCTGCGGTGGCGCAAAACTCCAGTCCGGCGATCGTGGCTCAAAATCGTACTGGGGCACTCGCGGCGACGGGAGACAACTTTATCTCTTCGGCGGTGGAACGGGTTGGCCCAGCGGTGGTGCGGATTAATGCTTCGCGCACGGTCACAACCCGTCGTCCTGAAATTTTTAACGATCCCTTCTTCCGCAATTTCTTTGGAGATGTACCGGATACGCCGTCCCAGCGCGTGGAACGGGGGACGGGTTCAGGTTTTATTTATAACAAAGAGGGCTTAGTGCTGACCAATGCCCACGTTGTGGATGGGGCGGATACGGTGACGGTGGTGCTGCGGGATGGCCGAGAATTGAAAGGAAAGGTTTTGGGGGCAGATCCCGTCACGGATGTAGCCGTGGTAAGAATCGAAGGTGCGAATAATTTACCGACGGTGCAATTGGGCGATTCCGATAGTTTGAAACCGGGGGAATGGGCGATCGCGATCGGGAATCCGCTGGGATTAGATAATACGGTGACGGCTGGGATTATTAGTGCAACGGGCCGTAGCAGTGCCCAGGTGGGCGTTCCGGACAAGCGGGTCGGGTTTATTCAAACCGATGCGGCGATTAATCCTGGCAATTCCGGTGGCCCGTTGCTGAACCAACGGGGTGAGGTCGTTGGGATTAACACAGCAATTATTGCTAGTGCCCAAGGGTTAGGCTTTGCAATTCCAATTAAGACCGCACAACGGATTGCCGATCAGTTGATGGCCAATGGCAAGGTGAACCATCCCTATTTGGGGATTCGCATGGCGACGTTGACACCGGAATTGAAGAAGCAGATCAACGATGATCCCAATAGTAATGTGACCGTAGATGATGATAAGGGGGTGCTGATTTTCCGGGTGGAACGCAATTCGCCAGCGGCAAAGGCGGGGTTACGATCGGGGGATGTGATTAAGAAAATTAATGGCAACGGCGTGACGACTGCGGATCAAGTGCAGCAAGCCGTGGAGGGAAGCTCTGTGGGTGGCACGTTGCAAATGGAAGTGCGGCGCAATGGCCAAACCCAGACGATCGCGGTGCAGCCCGGTGCCTTCCCGACTCGAACGGCACAAAATTAATTGTGACTCCAGCAGCTTCTACGTTCAGTGATGCAGTTTCTGCAAGCTCGTTTTCAGAACTTTGTTGTTTTACCTCGCTGGTTCAAAACATCAGTAGGCTGCATCCTTGAGTAAATCAGGATTTTCATAGGACTTCAATGGATGTATTAGAGGCTCGATAGGGCCTCTTTTTTTTGGCGTTGTCGATCTATTCCTCGGGCTAATTTCGGAATGATTGCAATACAGTGCGTATCCATTTGAGTAACCTGACATTCTAGGATGAGTGTCGTTATTAAACTGTAAGAGTCCTCTGTAATTGCGAATCTATTCCCCTACTTGGAAATTGAGGTGTTTTATGCCATTGCAAGTTGTTAATCGATTGGCAATCATGGGTCTTGTAACAGTGCTGGGGACTGCAATCATTCCCCCGGTTTCTGCGCAAGTGTTGCCCCCGGCAGTGACTTGCCAAGCGACGATTCCGATCGATCAAGGGGGGCGTTTGACCTACCGTTTAACGGGGGCTTTCCCCGATCGGGTGGCACCTGATACGCCCCAAAATCCAGTTGGTAGAACCGTAACGCTAACGGTGCAGCGCCGCGATCGATCGGGAAAAGTTCAAACTTTACTGAATCAAGCAACCGTTGAGGATTATGAACAGGTTGCCCCCGATGCGGACTATTCTAAATTGCCATTTACGGGGGACTTTCGTGGAAAGCCCAATGATGGATTCCGGCTATATCGTGTCAAGGCGTCGGCTAATGGACTGTATATCAGTTTGCGTCCGACCAGTGGACAGCCCCAAAAAATACAAATTGTTCATTATTTAAGTTCTCAAAAGTTTGTGCGATCGGAGGCGGGGGCATGTCAATCGGAGGCGGCTCTACTGAAAACGCTAGCGCCACTCCAGCAAGCGCTGAAGGCGAAGGATTGGGCCTTGGCCGATCGAGAAACGCGGCGGTTATTAGATCCCTCGTCTGTTTCATTGAAACCGTTGCCAGAAATTAAATTAACGCCGGAGTTGATTCGGGCGATCGATGAAGCGTGGTTGGGGGCGAGTCAAGGTCGGTTTGGCTTGAGTCTGCAGGCTAAAATTTGGGAATCGATTCGGGCGAAGTCGCCGAAGGATGAAGCTGCGGCGATCAATCAGTTCCGCGATCGGGTGGGTTGGAAGTTAACTCAGCCGCGTAAGGACAATGATTTTCTAAGTAGTGATTGGTTAAATGAGTCGGAACTGAATTACTCAGAGAAGGCTCCTGTGGGGCATTTACCGTGGATGGGGGTGTCGGACTCGGTGGTGTATGGGCTGGCGGCTCCCAGTGATGGGTCGCACTGTGGCAGTTGCCATACGGATGCGATGCAGTTGCGGAATGAACGCTTCTACGGGTATCTTCCTCGGCTGATGGCGCGGCTTAAGTCAGCCCTGTAGGTCGCGCGTAATGCTAATGGTAACAACTACGCTAATAGGCTGAGAAATGTAATGTTTGAGAGGCTCGATCGGGCCTCTTTTTTATGTAGAAGCAACGACTTCTTAAGTGTTGTAAATTTAATCGCTAAAATGCTACCGCTAGTATCTTAACTGCACAATTTCAGCCTTTTGAAGCTAGTTATCGGGCTTTAATTCTGGTCAGCTTGAGATTGGAGTTGTTGGACTTGCTCTATCGTGAGTCCAGTAGTACGAGCAATTGTCTCTAGTGAAATATTTTCTCGTAACAGGTTGAGGGCGATCGTGATTTTTGTCTGAGTTTCCTTTTCTTTTTCCCAGGTTAGAAATGCTTCAGATAACGCCATCAGTTCCTCCCGATCGTTGAAATCAGCCAACTCTCCCATATCAATTCTAACGCGCCGCGACTATAACGATCAGTACACCTACTCTGAATACGACAGGCTCAAGTCATAATCCCGTTTACTGGCTGCTTAACCAGCATTCTGGGATGGCTAGGAAATTTAATATTTAAGCGATAGATTAGGCTTCTTTTTTGTAGAGTTGAAGAAGCAAGAGGTAGAGGCACAATGATATGGGACGATGGGTTCGCACAGATATTCGTTCAACGGTTGACTCAATCATTATTTGGATTTTGTGCTGTACATTCTCTGTCTTGTTACTAGGATGCCAAGCGGTTCCGCAGAAGATAGACCAGCCGATAACCTTGAGCCTGTGGCAGGGTGTCAATCCGCCTGCGAATCGATCGGTTTTGGAAGGCTTAGTCGATCGCTTTAACCAAAGCCATCCCGATATTCAAGTGCAATCCCTCTATGTCGGTCAAGGCGATCAACAGTTGCCAAAAATTCTAGCGGCGGCGGTGGGGAATGCCTTACCCGATTTATTGTGGTATGCTCCTACCCTGACCGGGCAACTCGTGGAACTGGACGTGCTGCGATCGCTGGATGACTGGTTGCCGACGATTCCGGAAAGCGCCTCGATCGATCCAGCATTGCGAGAGAGTATGGAACTGGAAGGCAAAACCTGGTCTATTCCCTTTGGAACCAACAATGTCGGTTTGTTTTATCGTCCAAGTGTATTTAAAGCAGCAGGGATTACAACACTGCCACAAACCTGGGTGGAGTTACGATCGATTGCACAACAGTTAACCCAAGATACCAATGGCGATGGTAAACCCGATCGCTATGGCCTATTGCTACCGCTAGGCAAAGGGGAATGGTCGGTGTTCATGTGGCTACCGTTTCTCTGGAGTGCTGGCGGTGAATTAATCGACAATGGCAAAATTACAGTCAACTCATCGGGCGCGATCGCGGCACTGCAATTCTGGCAAGATTTAATTCAGGACGGATCTGCTACCTTGTCGCAACCGGAGCGAGGCTACGAACTCGATCAATTTCTGGCGGGGAAGGTCGCGATGCAGCTAACCGGGCCTTGGACGCTGGGACAATTGCAACAAACGGGGGTCGATTTTGCGGTGATGCCCCTGCCCCAGCAAACCCGATCGGCAACGGCGATCGGTGGCGAAAATCTTTTTGTGATTAAATCTACCCCCGATCGGGAACGGGCTGCCCTACAGTTTGCCCAATACGTCCTCAGCGAAGCCTTTCAAACCACCTGGGGCGTGCAAACAGGCTATTTGCCCGTCAATCTTAAAGCGCGGGAAAATCCAGCCTACCAACAGTTTCGATCGCAGCAGCCCGCCGTAGATGTCTTTCTCGCGCAATCTGCTGTGGGGCGATCGCGACCGATCTTTCTGGGCTATAACCGCATTTCTGAAGAAATCGGACGGGCGATCGAAACGGTATTGCTAGGACGAACCTCTCCGGAAACAGCCCTGAATGCAGCTCAGCATCATTTGGAATTAACCGCAGAATCGGGATATTTCAACACGGCAGCTAAGGGAGGTGAGGCCCGAAACCAGCTTGCCCACTGAGCTAGAGGAATTCCAGGGGGAGCCCAATCGGGATCGTCAGGAAAAATCCTGCGCCAACGGAACCAGCCAACCCGAAGTGGCGCGATCGAGCCTGTCCAAAGCACTGTGCCATCCTCCGCCAGAATCGTCAATTCCTGCCCCGTTTGCAGCCGATGCATTCCCATTAACTGCCAACCAGCCTCCCGACTCTGAGCCGCTCGGCCCTCCTGAAAAATCCGCCACACCTCTCCTTCCATCCCTTGGGCACTATATTCCGCAATCCAGCCCTGTAATGGCGGATCAGGTGTGGGCGTTGGTGTTGGAATCTCTGTCATACTGACGTTGATTTCACTATTTAATTAAAGCTTCCCATTGTTTATGCACCTGCTGGAGCGATCGGGGTAGGCTTTTCACTTCCAGATCAATTAACTGAACGGTTGTGTATAGCGTTTGATATGTGGTTGTGGGGTAGTCTGCTAGGGCAGCGGAGGTGAGGTAACTGAGGCCATTCAGGTTGGGGAAGCGGGCCTGTTCTAAACTTTGCTTGAAGGCTTCGACTTGCTTGGGCGTTAAGGTTTTGCGGACAACGGGGCGGGATTTAATCGTAGGCCCGATCGTCCATTCCGTAACCTTCCCATCCTCTGTCAGCGTCACCGTAGTGACCATCCCGGCAAGGCCACCGGAAACGGTACTGCGGAACACCACGTTGGGTTCTACGCTGGGGGCTTCACCGCCGCCGAACTGTTCAAAGGAAACCCGGACGGGGGGCGTCTTTGCGCCGCTGGCGGTTGTATTTTGGGCAATACGATCGCCGGATTGATCGAGATGGTAGACAAAAGTACGATCGGGGCTAGTGACGATCGCGCGCCACCCTTGAATGAAAATTTTGGTACAAGCTTGATTGGGCCGATAAATCCCTAAGCAGCCATCGAATCCAGCGTCTTTGACTTCTGTAATTGTCAACTTGCCGCGAGGAATGCGTGTATCGCGGGAAACCTGTCGCAATAATTTGGCCGCAGCCTGTTTGGACAAACTGCCCGGTTGGGGAATCGCGGGTTTTGTGGTTTGCATGGAGTCTTCGAGACGCACGATATTGCCGCTACGATCGGTGCGGTAGGCCCAGGTTTGCTGGCTGCCATCGCTAACGACCACCCGCCATCCGGATACGGTTGCCAATGTACAGGGTTCCATTTTGGCCAACCCTAAACAACCATCGGGCCATTCCTGTGCGGAATAACTGACAACCTGAATAGTTTCAATGCCGAAACGCTGTTGGTGATCTTTTTGAATGGCTGTGACAACGTCAGCGGGAAGCTTGGTTTGGGCGATCGGGATTGGGCGGGTTGGGCGTTCTAGCCGCAGAGAAGGGGCTTGAGGCGACTGTGCTAGGCTGGGTTGCATTCCACCCAAAAGCACTAAGCTGGAGCATAGACCTATCAGGGTGAATCCACGACGGAGTGAGGTGGGAGACGAAAGAACTAAAGGGGGGCGTTTCATAAAGCTTCACCAAACAATTGAGTATAGGGTGAGTACGGTTGTCGTTTCGGTTTTCACTTCCAGTTTCTACTGGGGGGGTGGTGGTACCGATGACTTGGGTTATGTACTTTCCGTTCCCCAATAATCTAGCAATGCTATTTTGGGCCTTTGCCGTCGTTACTGAACTTGATACAAAGAAAACTGTTGACTGAGAATAATGATTTGTGAAGAGAAAAGAATTCAACTCAGTTTACCTGTCAAACAGATCGGTAATCCTCACGGATCCCCCTGCCCGTCCCTCTACCTCTAGCTTCCACCCTTCTAACAACCCCATTCCGACCAAAATCCCTGAGGTACAGGCATTTACTTCCACCGATCGAATTTGCCCATCCCAAATTAAAGTTCCTGCATATACCTCAAAGTCACAAAAACTCCCATCTCCCAAAACTGCCTCTTGAACACCGCGATAGGCCCAACCCAATTCCATCACCACTTGTTCAGGAATCATCAAGTCACCAGTAAAACCTGTATCAATGACTGCTGTTAAATTTCTCAATTGTTTTTCCGTTCCCAGTAAAACAATCTGTACTAGAGCTTCACGATTTCCATTCACCGTCCCAAAAATCATGACGACTCCATGGGGCCTGCATAGCCAATCCGATGCACGGCCCGATGCCCCACTCGAACAAACCAAATTTGTGCTTCTGGTAAGCGTTCTAGCAAAATATCTGCTGCATTCAAGCTATTTTCCCCGATCGCAAATTCACCTGAATTAATGTCGATCGCGACCACTTTTCCAATGAATTCTGGCTCAACTTGCGATCTAACCTGAGCTTCATAAAGTGCTTTGCCACGACGAGCAACTTCTTCTTTGGGTGGGTGAAGTTTCTGCACTTTGCTTCCTCCATACCTTTATCTGTTAGTGTAGCAAATCCACTGTCTTGCTAACGTGTTGGCTGCATCCTCACTATGCAGACGATCATTCGCTTCCGGCTAATGATCTCTTCACAGCTGTCCAACAACAGCGCCTCCGTGAACCAATGGATCAATCCCATAATGCACCTGAAGTACACTAGCGTTGTCATTACTGTTTCGGTTACTGCTGCTTTAATCAATGGGTGGTTTAGATAGCAAGGTTTCTAGGGTGTGGGATTGGAAGGGGAAGGCTCGCACGATCGCGGTGCAGTTCAGTTCGCCGTAGATGTGGGGGAAGTTGCCGAGGTCGGGGACGGGGTCGAATTGCCAGGGGGCGGTGATTTTTTGGGGGTCGATGCAGAGGAGGATGAGGTCGGGTTGGTCGCGGTAGAACTGGTTGGCGACCCAGAGGATTTTTTCGCGGGTGGAGCAGTGGATGAAGCCTTCGGTATCGAGGCTGGGGGCGCGGTAGGTGCCGCTGGTTTGGGCTTGTTGCCAAGCGGGGGCGGTGGTGATGTGGTAGATTTCGTCGATGCGATCGCAGCGGATTTCGATCATGAAGCCGTCGGGGTCGAAGAAGTAGATGCCGCGTCCGGTGGGGCGAGAGATGGGGCCTGCGTCGATCGGGATGTGGTTGGCTTTGAGGATTTCGACGGCGCGATCGAAGCTTTCTGGGTGGATGTCGAAGGCGAGGTGATTGGCGCGGGTGAATTGCTGGGTGGGGTCGGGGTTGGGGGGCTGGAGATCGGGTTCCCAGAAGAGATCGAGGATCAATCCGTCGGGGGTTTTGAAGTTGGTGACTTTGCCGTTGGCGACGAGGTTTTTGAGGGTGGAGGGGATTTCGTCGCCGGAGAGTTGGTGCAGGCCGAGGAGGGTGCCGTAGAAGTGGCAGGAAGCTTGCATGTCTTTGACGTTGAGGGCGATGTGGTGGACGGTGCGGAGGGTGTTGGGGGGGAGGGTGGGCATGGGGGGAGTGGGAGGGTAGGAGGGTGTTTTTATTTTAGGGGATGGGTGTTGGGGAGTGGGGAGTAGGAGGGTGGGGAGTGGTGTTATAACAGGGGGTAGTTTCCTTCTGTCATAGCGTTTTGGGTATGGCTGCGAATTCTCGTCGGACTTGGAAAGAGAAGCGCGATCGGATGGTGCGATCGGATTTTGTGGGGCGTCAGGAGCAGTTGGTGGCGTTTCGGGCTTCGGTGACTGATCCGGAGGCGCAGACGATGATTTTTGGGATTTCGGGGCAGGGGGGTGTGGGGAAGACGACGCTGCTGAAGGAGTTTGGACGGATTGCGGCGGAATGTGGGCAGATTGCGGCCTATGTGGATGAGGGGTCGCCGACGAATCGGGTGGAGGATGTGCCGGAGGCGTTGCATCGGTTAGCGCAGGATTTTGCGGCGCAGAATAAGGATTATAAGTTTGAGAAGTTTCAGGAGCGTTACCGGACGTATCGCCAGAAGCGGCAGGAGTTGGAGGCTGATCCGGAGGCTCCGAATGGGATTTTGTCGGGGATTGGTCGGACGGGAACGAAGGTGCTGCTGGGGGGCGTGAAGGCGATTCCTGGGGTGGGGGAGGTGATGGGGGAGTTTGTCGATCGGGATGCGTTGGCGGAGAAGGGTGGGGAGTTGCTGTCGTTTGCTTGGAAGAAGCTGCGCAATCAGGATGAGGTGCAGTTGGTGACGGAGCCGTTGGAGGTGCTGACGCCGCTGTTTTTGGAGGAGATGAATCGGATTGCAGAGAAGCAGATGGTGGTGCTGTTGTTGGATACCTATGAGGTGACGGGGACGTTTTTGGATGATTGGGTACGGGCGGTGTTGGATGGGCGATATGGGGATGATTTGACGGGGAATTTTCGGTTGTGTATTGCGGGGCGGGAACCGTTGGATCGGAATGCTTGGGTGGGGTTGGAGGCTTGCATTGCCCGATCGCCGTTGGAGCCGTTTACGGAGGAGGAGGCGCGGCGGTTTTTGGCGAGTAAGGGGATTACGAGTGAGGCGGTGATTGGGGAGATTTGGCGGTTGTCGGGGGGTGGGTTGCCGATGTTGGTGTCGATGATGGCAGATAGTGCTCCGACGACGGGGGATGGGGTGGAGGATCCCTGTGAGTTTGCGGTGGAGCGGTTTTTGAAGTGGGAGTCGGATGGGGCACGGCGGCAGTTGGCGATGGAGGGGGCCTGTGCGCGGGTGCTGAATGAGGATGTGGTGGCGGTGTTGGGGGATGGGGCGTTTGAGTGGTTGAAGGGTTGTGCGTTTGTGGTGCGGGATGGGGCGTGCTGGCGCTATCACTCGGTGGTGCGGGAGCAGATGGTGCGCTATGGGATGCAGCGGTCTGGGAAGCGCTGGGCGGAGGTGCATGGCAAGTTGGCGGGGTATTACGCCGAGCGGCAGGGGGCGTTGGGGCTGGAGGCGGGCAAAGAGGCGAAGGATGAGGTGTGGCGGGAGTTTGCGTTGGAGGGGCTGTATCACGAGTTGTGTGTGGCTCCGCAGGGGAAGGTGGGGCTGGCGCTGAATGGTTTTTTGCGGGCGCTGAAGCAGTCGCGGGCGTTTGCGCGGGAGTGGGCGGGGGTGATGGTGCAGGCGGGGCTGGAGGCGCGGTGTGAGGGGTTGCGGCGCTGGGGAGAGCGGCTGGTGGAGGGGCTGGTGGCGCAGCGGGAGAAGCGCTATGGGGATGCGATTGCTGTGCTGACAGCGTTGTTGGCGGAGGCGGGGATTGAGGAGAAGTTGCGGGCAGTGGCGCTGGATTGGCGAGGGCGGTGGCATCGGCAGAACCAGCAGCAGCAGGCTGCGCTGAAGGACTTGCAGCAGGCGGTGGAGATTGATGGTGAGGAAGCAGAATATTGGTTTGATTTCGCTGTGACCTATCAAAACTTGCAACGGTATGGGGAGGCGATTACAGCCTACCAAAAAGTGATCGAACTCGACCCGACAAATGCTTATCCTCACAATAACTTGGGCAATGTCTATAAAGAGCAGAAACGTTATGAGGAGGCGATCACGGCCTACGAGAAAGCGATCGAGCTCGACCCAAAATTGGTTTACCCTCACAATGGCTTAGGCAATGTATATGGTGATCAAAAACAGGATAAGAAGTCTATTGCAGCGTACGAAAGAGCAATCGGACTTGCCCCAACATTTGCCTATCCTCACAACAACTTAGGATCTATCTACTATGATCAGGAGCGTTATGAAGAGGCAATAGCAGCATATCAAAAAGCAATCGAACTTGACCCGAAATTTGCTGCTCCTCATAATGGCTTAGGTAATGTATACAGCAATCAGAAGCGTTATGAAGAGGCAATAGCAGCATATCAAAAAGCAATCGAACTCGACCCGAAATTTGCTGCTCCTCATAATGGCTTAGGTAATGTATACAGCAATCAGAAGCGTTATGAAGAGGCAATTATGGCGTACCAAAGAGCGATCGAACTTGATCCAGGAAATGCCAGTCCTCATAATAACTTAGGTAATGTGTATAAAGAGTGGAAACTGTACAAGGAGGCAATTGAAGCATACCAAAAAGCAATCGAGCTTGACCCAGAAGATGCCAGTCATCACAATAACTTAGGCAACTTCTATAGCGATCAAAAATCGCATAAAGAGGCGATCATGGCCTACCAGAGAGCGATCGAACTCGACCCGAAATTTTCCACTCCTCATAATGGTTTAGGCAATGTATACAGCGATCAGAAGCGTTATGAAGAGGCGATTGTAGCTTATCAAAAAGCGATCGAACTCGACCCAAAAGATGCCGATCCTTGCAATAACTTGGGTAATGTCTACAGAGATCAGAAGCGTTATGAAGAGGCAATAGCAGTATACCAAAAAGCAGTCGAACTCGACTCTGAATGTAAGTGGGTATTCGCTAATCGAGGGAAAACGTATCACTTAATGAAACGCTATGAGGAAGCATTGAAGGATTTTGACCGCGCGATAGAGCTTGACCCTGAATATAAATGGGTAATTGCTTCCCGTGGTCAAACGTATCAAGCGTTAGAACGCTATGAGGAAGCATTGAAGGATTTTGACCGCGCGATAGAGCTTGACCCTGAATATAAATGGGTAATTGCTTCCCGTGGTCAAACGTATCAAGCGTTAGAACGCTATGAAGAGGCATTGAAGGATTTTGACCGTGCGATCGAACTAGATCCTACTGCTTGGAAATATGGCCAACGAGGGGAAACCTATCGCTTGATGCAACGTTATGAGGAAGCATTGAAGGATTTTGACCGCGCGATCGAACTAAATTCTGAATACCGTTGGGCAATCTTGACGCGAGGAGCAATTTATCAGGCATTGGGTCAGTTTGAAAATGTATTGAAAGACCTTAATCGTTTAATCGAACTAGATCCTGAAAATAATTGGTATCTTTGTCTCCGTACTTTGACTTACCTTAAACTCAATCAACCTGACCTCGCCTATGCGGACTTCCAAACAGCGATTGCTAATACCCAAACAAACTATGTAAACGATCCTACTGACTTGCGAAATATCTTTAATCTTGCTCTCTATCACCTTGCCGCAGGCAACCCAGAAGCCAGCGATGCCTTTTACCTCAACAACCTCAACGCCCCAACCGAGTGGCTAGAAATGGCCAGCCAAGACCTCACCGAGTTTCTAAATCTCTTTCCCGATCATCCCCACGCCCAACAAATCCTACAACGCCTCCACCAAGCCGATCCCCCCTAACCCCCGCGCTACGCGCCGCTAACGCTAGAAATAAAGGGGGAACCGAGCCAGATGGTTAGATTACAACGGTAAAAATTCGATGCGATTCATCAATTCTTCCAGACTACAAGCCTGGGCAATAATCTCTAAATCACGAACACAATCGCCAATACTCGCCAGTTGCTGATGCGAATAAACAATTCCACAAAAATCGATCGATGCGGCTAATAACTCATTCGCGATCGGGAAAAAGTCATCATCCCGCGTAAACAAAACCCGCTGTAATTCAGTCGCTCTTGCCAATACATCAGGATCTAATAATCCCGATCGGCTATCTTCCTGCACCGTCAAAACATCCACACCCCGCATTCTTAAACCGAGTGTGATTTGGCGCGGCACTTGCTCATCCATGTAAAACCGAACACTCATTACAGCAATCCATCCGCCCGCAGTCTAGACGCGATCGCTGAAGGAGAGGCTGCCTTGAGCGTTCGAGCCAACTCAAGACGGCGTGCCATATCTGCATCGATTTCTGCTTTGTGATCCCAGTAGTAAGCCAGCGCCGAGTGAATTTGACTAAGGGAAATATGGGGATATTGAAAATGTAATTCTGCCGGACTCCAGCCATAGGTGAGATGCGAAGTCACCAACTCCACAACCTTCATCGTACTCCCCGCAATGTAAGGAATCCGATCGTCACCGACGCTAATGTACTTGTACTCAGTGTTTTGGAGCGACATGACAAACACAGCAGGAAAGGTCAGTAGTTATAGTGTAGCGCATGACTATCTATCAACCCTAACCTCGTGATAGTGCTTCTGTTCTGGTGCTCCGCCCTCCTCAATGTTGCCGATCGCCATTGTTGCGAAGTGTCTCACGAGGCTTGACAGTTCCCCTCGTTATCCGTAGGCTTATTTCTCATAGCTGATTACAACCGTGTTTAACTTCCCGATTCGATCAGCTTGTCTCCCAAAAATTAAGGCGCTGCCTAAGTTGCTGGTAACAACGGAAGGCAGCTAAACCCCCAAGCTGATAGTAGCAGCAAGGCGGTCTGACACGGATTGTAACATTCGATCGGGCCACCCTACTTGTCCTGCAAAGAGGGTGGCTTTAATTTTTGGGGTTTCTTCCTACCTCAACATCCAGGAGAAATCCCCATGTTTATTGGCTTCATCGGCAACGATCGACCAGATCATCCGATCGACGACTCCCGCAGACCCTTCCAAATCTACCTCCTCGGCACCCGCGAAGAAATCCAATCCACCATCAACCAACTGCAAGTAGTACGGTTTTGCGATCGCACTCGCTGGAGTCCCCCCATTCCCGTCCTCGGCTCCGATTGGAAATACATCAGCATGATGGAACGCGATCGACCCTCCCAGTAATCGCCCCAGCATTCCACCAACCGCTCCTCCACCCTCCCATCCCTATGCTCTATACACTTAGTTCTTCCATTAAGTTTGTTTCCGGACGGGCAGTGTCCAATTATCTTTTTGATTCAGTTCATGCCGTTGGCCTTGGCTCAGCAGCCATAATGTGGTGCGGGTACGGAAGCGACCTACCACAATACGATCGCCGGAATTCCAATTCCCAGCCTTGCGATCAACCACCTTCACCACAGAAGCATGGCCACAATATTGCTTTTGCCCTTGGTCAACTGCCACCTGAAAAAAGGAACTGGGCTCATACCCCGCAGGTACTTTAAAAAAGCCATAGACATGGTGACGTCCGCGCCAAGGTTGTACGACGACTCTTTCTGGTTTGATACCTGTGAGATCAGTGGGTGCGGCATTCTCTGCTTTTTCCCATGGCGCTATTTCCGAAGGGGCCTGATCGGTAGATTGGGCCATTTTTTGAGGGGGGTGATGGAGCGTTTGTCGCACTACTTGACGGAGATGCTGCCCTAGGGCGTGCTCATCTGGCGACTCTTCAGCAGCCATCATTTCAACTTCGGGGTCAAATTCCGGTTCCGTTGGACATTGGGAAATCGCTTGAAGCTTATGGGGAACGATCATACTTCCTGCCACAAGGCCAGAGAGAGTAATGATTCCTAAAAAGGTATAGATCCATCGAATGGAGTGACGATTCGGTCGCATAACATCTTGATCCGGGGTATTAGGTTGAGAAGTCGAAAAACGGGGCTTGAGAGCTTCATTCTCAAGTTAAAGGGCAGATGTTACCTCGGTATGGCAGCCCCATTTCAACTTTATAAATCCCCGCAGTTTCTCAAAATCACCGATCGAACGCTTGATCACCGGGTATTTCAGCGTAAAGGCTCAAACGTATACAGCCAAAATTGTCGAATACAACAAAATAGACCTCTTCGACAACCGTTAGCTTTTATACGCAGTTCTTTGACACTGCCGATCGCAGCACCAAGGAATAAGTTGCACTGACAGCCTGTTGATTCTCTGAATTAGCGAATCTGATGAATAGATAAATGTTTTTGGTATTTTAAAGTGAAATACTAAATTCTAGAATTCTAAGTTCGATCGTCCACGCACCAAACTATGGAAGACTTTGAAGTAACTCCAGAACTCCTCAAAACCATCGAAATTCTCGAAGGACTAGAAATTTTGCTTGAACAAGCACCGACCCCTGCAATTTCGGAGATTTTGCAAGAAGCATGGCTGCATGTAACCCATACCTTTCCTGAAGATTTTCAAGAAGCGACCTGTGATGATGCCGGAGCTGAAGGATTACGGCGATATCTGAGAGTTAAAGCTGCCTTTTCTGACCCAGGAACCACCACCCTCAGTTGGGATGATTTACAAGACTACTATCGTCATCGCTTACCGATCGAGTTAGATGACACCGATGAAGCCGAATAACTTGCCCCGAATGCAAGAATTAGGTTGCGTGCAAAAGCTAGGTTCAGTGCAAAAGATTAGCTAAAATTCCTTGTAAAATTAACGCGCTTAAATGACAAGATTTTTTTCCAACTGTGCTAGCTTGAAACGGGCCAAAGCCAGATTCCCTTTTTCCCGATCGAGCACCAGATAGAAAAAGAGTCCTTCAACTGCTTGGGTGAGCCGAATCAAATGATACTGGCTTGTCAGAGTAATTAGAATATCTTCAATTCGATCGTTGAGCTGCAAAGATTGTGCCACTCGGAGTTTTGCACGAATAACCTCGGTGTTGCCTGCTACTGCAAGCTCAAGCTTATTTAAAGGAAAAGCTGGCGTATCGGTTCCGGCTAATCCCAAGCACATTCCTGTCTTCCAATCCCCTAAGGCTGCGCCTAGTGAGCCTTCTACGGTCAGTGCCGCCTGTAGCGTTGCGCGTACATTACTCATCCTAGGCCTCCCTATCTCTTGGTAATAGCTGGAATTCTATCATGTTCGATTAGATACGCGGAGTCTTGGAGTAGATGATTTCCAAATCACCAACTTCCGCTCAATTTATACCAACTCGTACCAACTTTATGCCAACTTATACCAACTTATGCCTAGATCTATGCATCCCCCATGTATCTCACAGCGCTAATGGGGCGATCCTGAGCTGCTGGGTCTTGTCAAAATTCCTTGGGAAGGACTGAAAAAGAGTGCTAATAGAAATAAGCTGGAGGATACTAAGACGATCGCAGGCCCAGACGGTAGATTGTTGTAGTAACTAATATATACACCTGCCAAGCTAGAGAAAATCCCGAAGAGTGCCCCAACGCCCATCATCTGATGTAGCTCAGTAGTTAGTAAATAAGCTGTCAGTGCTGGGCCAATTAATAGGGCAATGACAAGGATTACACCCACAACTTGCATACTGGCAATGATGGTGAGCGTGATTGCTGCCATAAATGCTAAATGTAATAGATTGACAGGTAATCCCAGGGCTTGTGCTCCTGTTCGATCGAAAGTAAAAAACAGCAGTTCTTTATAAAAAGCTTTGACTGCAACCAGAATAATGACAGCAATGATTAAGGTGCGAATAATGTCATGGCCTGTAACACTCAAAATATCACCGAAGAGAAAACTGTCGAGATCTAACTTATTTTTCAATACTGTAATCAGGATAATCCCTAGGGCAAAAAAGCTGGAAAAGGTGAGTGCCATCGCTGCATCCACTTTGACGCGGGACTGCGATCGAATCCAGGCGATCAAAAACGAACCCAGCATTCCCGATGCAAAGGCTCCAAACATCATATCGATGCCCAGGAAAAAGGAAAGCGACAATCCCGGCAAAACGCAGTGTGCCATGACATCCCCTAAGAGCGCCATACGCTGCACAATCAGATAACTCCCCACCACAGGACAGAGAATCCCAATAATGACACTAATCGCTAGGGCATTCCGGATGAATTCATAGTGGAGGGGATCGGTTAATAGTTGCAGCATAGGTCAACATCAATAGGGAGTGCCAATTGGGAGCGATCGCAGTCCCAATCTTTCAAACACACAGATCAAATAATCTCACAGACCACACTAGCCCGCTAAGTAAATTAGCTAAGCAGCATAAAGTAGCCAAGCAGCGGGAATTAGCAAAAAAGATTATCGCCTAAATCTGGATGCATGGACTGCATCCAAGCCCGACCATAGGCGTGTTTTAAATTATCTTGCGTCATCACCTGTTCCGGTGTGCCATCCGCAATGAGGCGTTGGTTTAATAGCAACATGCGATCGAGTTGATGCAGGGAATGTCCCCATTCATGGCTACTAATGAGGAGAATTTTGCCCGATCGTCGTAGTTGATCAAAAACCTGAAATAAAATCTCTTCCGTTACTGCATCCACGCCCGTAAACGGTTCGTCGAATAGAAAAATCTCTGCTTCCTGGGCCAAGGCCCGCGCTAAAAAGACCCGTTGCTGTTGCCCGCCGGACAGATTCCCAATTCGCCGATCGCGTAGATCCCACATGCCCACCTTTTCCAAGGCAGCCTTGACCCGTTCCTGAGTCGATCGACCGGGACTGCGGAACCAGCCCAGTTTGCGGGTACGCGCCAACATCACCACATTCTGCACGGTAATGGGGTAATCCCAGTCAATCTGCGATCGTTGCGGCACATAGGCCACCTTTTCTAACTGCTGGTGCAAGGGGCAGGTGCAGTAATGTACCTGTCCACTGGTTACGGGTACCAGCCCCAGCAATGCCTTCAGCATCGTGCTTTTGCCTGCACCGTTCGGGCCTACCACCCCCACCAACTGTCCGGGACTGACCTGAAACGTCACGGATTCTAATCCCTTGACTCCGCGATAGTTGACCCCTAACTGGTGCACTTCTAGCATAGATAGCCTGCGGCAATAATGATTCTCATTTCAACGGTGCGATAACGATTCTCATTTTAGCGATACTCCGTCGAAAATGTTCTGAGGAAACCTAGAAATTTGTTGGGAAATTTCCGGGCTAGGATAAAGAACGTTTTAGAAGATCGTCGAAATCTACTTTGCTGTTTTTCCTAAGTGATTGCCATGCCTGTCGATCGATCGTTTCTACCGCTGAATATTGCAGTGCTGACCGTGTCCGATACCCGCACGGAAGCCACCGATCGCTCCGGACAATTACTGGTCGATCGCTTGACGGAAGCGGGCCATCACTTGGCCGAAAAAGCCATCGTGCCCGATAACATCTACCAAATTCGCGCGATCGTCTCTCAATGGATTGCCAACGATCTCGTTCAGGTGATCCTCACTACGGGCGGAACGGGGCTGACTGGGCGAGATGGGACTCCAGAGGCGATCGGGCCACTGTTGGATAAAGCGATCGAAGGCTTTGGGGAACTGTTCCGCTGGATTTCCTACGCCGATATCAAAACGTCAACCATCCAATCACGGGCGATCGCGGGGGTGGCCAATGGTACCTACATTTTCTGTTTACCGGGTTCGACCGGAGCTTGCCAAACCGCATGGGATCACATTCTCAAGGATCAACTCGATGCCCGCCATCGCCCCTGTAACTTTGCCGATCTCCTACCCCGTTTGACTGAGTTGTAATTTCTAAAGCCGCAACCAAGTTTCGATCGGGTCAGTGGACTTGACCACATGCATCCCCGCCTCAGCAAACCGTTGGTAAGCCGCCTCAGCCTGCTCAGAAAAATCTACCACCCCCGGAACCACGACCGGAGATGCACAATCCTCTAAGAGATAGACCTTGCTGGCCAACTTGGGATCCCGCAGTTGAATTTCATTCAGCAAATCCGCGATCGTCCAAGCCACACAATGACTTTTAGCCTGTCCCGCAATAATCACTGCGTCGTAGTCCAACAACTTCTGGATTAACGACACATTTTTCTGGGCGATCGGGCGACCATTGGCCCCATCCAACACCTCAGGCCGCAACACGGAATAATTTTCTGTCAGCGGATTACTGCCCTTCAGTTCAAATTGGGTTTGGGCACTGCGAGCCATGCAATGGAAAAAGCACGCTTCCTCAAAGGCCGACACCAGCGCATGGCCAATCCCCCCCAGCATTGAGTGATAACACCAAATCGTCAGCGGATATTTGCCATCTTCAGTTAACTGACGGGTGTAGTGCAGAGCGTGCTGTTGCAACGTTTCCAGATCCCCCTGGGCCACACTTGCAGCAATGTTGGGGTTAACGCGCCATTGGCCCGCCTCCACCTCCGCCAGCGTAATCATTGTCGCGACGGGTACCGGATGCTCACCCTGCTCATTCACCCAGAAGATCGGATGGAAAATCTGCATAGCGGTGTGGGTATCCATCGTCGGTACGATCGTTGTAATCGTCCCCAGGTTGCGATAGATAAACTCGCACAGCCGTTGGGTATCCTCCACCGCCCCCCGGCCAGAGGTCCCACCCACAAACAATTCAAAATCGGGAATGCAAAACGTATTCTGCACATCGATCGCCAATAAGCAAACCCGAGCAGTATCCGTACTAGAAGGAGCAATCCCCTGCTGCTTGGCCCACATCACGGCTTGGGAAGCCCGTTCTTGATAGGGAACACGCCACACTGTCCCCCCACGATCGGGCTGAAAAAACTCAGGAATGGGCAACGCAGACATAGATAGCTCCTTGGGCGTTCTCGATCGTGGGGCGATCGCCAATCTGTGCGATCGGGTCAATCGTCGTGATCGTCTGGATCGGGTTCAAACCGCACGATATCATCTTCGCCCAAATATTCCCCATTCTGGACTTCAATCATCACCAACGGAATCACCCCAGGATTTTCCACCTTATGGGGCAACCCCATCGGCACATAGGTGGATTGTTTTTGAAAAATAATTTTTTCCTCGCCGCCACAGGTAACTTTGGCAGTCCCTGCTACCACAATCCAGTGTTCACTGCGATGGTGATGCATTTGTGTACTGATGTGCTCACCGGGCGCAATTTCGATGCGATTAATCCGATAACGCTGACTTTCTTCCAGCAGTGTAACCGTTCCCCAGCGGCGGGTGCGGGTTGTGGCCGTTGGGGGCGTCATGGATGGACGCGGGAACTCCACGGGATGACTCATAGCTGCCTTTCCTTACAGGTATTAAAAATTCACTACCAGTATTCTACGAAGAACAATTTGATTGTTTCGATCGAAATGGTCGATCGATGACTCTAATCAACTGAAAAGAGTGACAAACCCTCAATTAGCCCTAAAAGTCAAATCCTAGAAATCAAATCCTAGAAATCAAAATAGATGTACTTGGCGGCACCCTGAGGAGAAAACAGAAATACAGCGTACAGACAGAGGGGCACGAGTAATAGCTTTAGGTACCAGTTTAACTGCAATTTCAGCCCCTGGTGAAAGAGGTAGGAGATCCCCATTCCCATTGTCAAAACCCCCAGACATGCCCAAATTTGTTGGGGGGAAATCCCTAGGGTTTCTTGGTAGATCTTAATCGCAAATTGAGGATCCGCTGCCTTACCCACCAGATTTTGCAGGGCATAAATGGCATCTTTTAAATTAGGGAGCCGGAAGAGAAGCCAGGATAGAAACACTACAAGTTGCGTTGCCAACCATGCGATCGCGATTCCGGGTAAACTTTGCCAAAACTGCCCCATCCACTCATGGCGTTTGGACAACCCATCCACCAAACGATGACCCACTAAGGCCAGACCGTGGACTGCGCCCCAGACAATGAAGCCCCAAGTTGCCCCGTGCCACAACCCGCATAACACCATCACGAGCAGGAGGTTAAAACAAGTTCTTAGTAATCCTTTGCGGGAACCCCCCAGGGGAAAGTAGAGATAATTCCGGAGCCAATCCCCTAAGCTCATGTGCCAGCGTCGCCAAAAACTCGCAATACTAGTGCTGAAATAGGGGAAATTGAAGTTTTGCGGCAAATTGAACCCCAGCAGCATGGCACTACCCCGCGCCACATCCACATAGCCGCTGAAATCGAGATACAGTTGGAAGCCGTAGGCGATCGTGGTTAGCCAAATATCACCGCTGCCCGCCCGCGTTAGGTTGTCAAAGCTTAGGTTCACATAGGTGCCTAACCGATCGGCAATCAGCCCTTTTTTCACCGCACCACAGGCAATCAGCCACAGCCCTTCGGAAATTTGATCGGCATTGGGAAAGGTGAGCGATTGTAATTGAGTCACGAATTGTGGATAGCGGGTAATGGGGCCTGAGGTTAACTTTGGGAAAAACAGTTTGTAGGCAGAAAATCGCGCAAAGTTCCGTGACGCAGGCGCACCCCGATAGACATCGACCAGGTAGGAAATACATTCAAAGGTAAAGTAGCTGAGCCCGATCGGGGTTAGCAGATTCAAATTTTTCCAAGCGGACTCCGTAAACGCCAGATCAACTTTAAATAGCTGGGCGATCGTAGATACCAGCAGCAAGACGACAGACTTAAAGCTCAACAGCAAAAAGAGATTGAGGCCAATTCCGAGAACCAGTAACTTAATGCGGCGGCGGTTCCAGTCCTGCTGAGCAAACTGCCAATCCTCAATACGCCAATCGGGGGGTGATCCGATCGCGCGCCCTAATTGGAAGGTGATCCAAGTCATGACCAGCAGCAAAGGAATATATTGAGCTTGGTTCACCACCTGGGAGCTGTTCTCTACATATAGCGTGCCATAGAACATTAAACTGGCCAGCAACAGCACCCAAATTCGCAATTGGGGCTTCGGCAGCGTCCAGTAAACTCCAACAACCCCAAGCAGGAAAACGGCATAGGTTAGTGAAAGAAAGTTCATGGCCTATAGCACTACGAGTAGAGTTTAAGATGTTTCCATCTTTGGATATGTAGTGTACTCTAAATTTGCAAATCGATCGGCCAAAAGAACGATCGGCCAAAAAATCGACGAAAAAAAAGCAGCCTTGAGGCTGCCGTCGGTAGTGCATGAGGTTTGAGTTACATGATGATGAACAATAAATGATTCACTCCGGTTTCCGGACTATGGAGGGAATCCATTGATCCAGGTGTTGAGATGATCTGAGTTTTTAGTAATCTAAGTCTTAAGTTTGGTGTCTTTTATTGCTGTGACAATGCCATTGTCTCGTGAAATCACGGCTTGGATGGGAAAAAGTAGACAGTCTTTGAAGCGTCATAGCGCTTGAGGGGGAGCGGCTGCGATTTGCCGATGGACAGTCAATGAACTGTCCCCTAATCGACAACATTCCCCTCAAAATGGGCAATATTGAGGTCAGCGTTCAACTGTCCCTGTGCCCCGCAACTGTCTTGTTGCAGGGCAATTTTATTATTAGAGGCTTATTACTTAGCGGCGGATGACTGGCGACTGTTGGAGGGCTGCACAATCTCCACGATTTCTACGTTTGCTTAGTCCCGCCATCTGTGACCTAAGTTGATTTCTTAGACCAAATGGCTCAGATTGGTCGAGCCGATCGTATACAACCCATTGGCCCTTAGATGCTTGGCACAGCCACAGACTAGTCTACCCTTCGCCACTGTGCGGGAACTCAGAGGGGTATCTGTGGGTGCAGCGAACTCTCCCAGGCTAGCTGCTGCGATCGCAGTAGTTTCTGAGGACAAAGCGGAGGAGTTAGATGGATCACTGCTAATTCCCGCTCGCAGTGTGTTAGCGGTGACATAACTGGGGAGCGTATAGGGTTGTGCCGCACCATAGTTGACATTCCAGCCCAAGTCCCGGAGTGCCGCCAGCGTCATTTGACTGGTCGGGGTGGCAATGCCAATGCTCTCGGCATAGGGTGTCATGAGTTCTGTGTCAAACTGATACTCGTCCCAATGTTGAAAGACCCCAGCCTCGATCGGGATGGCGGTGGGGCTGTAGGTTCCTAGCAGTTCGCCGTAGGCCCAGGCTGCATAGGTATTCGCGTTATAGGTTGCCGTGGTTTTGTTGATGTAAGTTCGCCCCACCAGAGTAGAACTGTTCCCCTGCTGAAATTCGACAGGTACCCACAGCGTTCCCAACCCCAACGCATGGGCAAATTCATGGATCATCAAACTGCGGAGATAGCTGGGGTTACTATTGAATTCTGCCAATCTCCGGGTGTTGACGGTGGCGTTGCCACTCACGATAAAAAGATTTGCCCAATCCGTGGTGACATTGGGGCCTGCGTAGGCGAGCAAATTATAATCACTCAGCTCAAGGCCCACGAGCTGAATATTGAGATTCTGATACTGGGTAATGGCACTGCGACTGGTAATGATGTTGCTCCAGTAGCTAGCAGCCTCCGCGATCGCTTGTCGGGCGGCAGCATTCAAACCACTCGTACCCTCGCCGTAGGTCACGCTTAAACTAAATTTCTGGTCATCCACTGCGGCTGCTCGAAAATTGGTCGAGACAGCATAACTAGCGGACTGGTTATTGTAGCTATTGACCTGGAGATAGTAGTTGCCAGGGTTAAGAAAACGGCGTAGGGATTCTCCAGTGGTGCCCCGCTCCCATTGCCAAGCTAAGATTTCACCAGAATCAATTTGATCGTTGCCGTTGCTGTTTTGAATGAGTTTGACATCGGCATCCCCACTCAGTCCCGTGAGGTGGGCTGTGAAGATACCCGATTGTGCAACACTAAATTGATAGACATCGTTGAGATCACCTACACTGACTCGCTGGGCTCGGAAAAATTGCGCGGTACTCTCGATCGTTGCACTAAGGAGAGAATTGCCCGCATCCACTTCTTCGGATTTAGGGCGAGAGAGAAATCCTACAATGTCCCAAGAGCTGCCTACGACAGAACGGATGTCATACTTTTCCAGAACCGTACTCCCTTGCATGATCCAAAGACTATTGGATCCTGTATTGTAATCTCGCCAAACTAAGTCTAGATGTCCATCTTGATTGAGATCATAAGCTCCAGCTAGGGTGGCGGTCGGCAAACTAGTGGGTAAACTCACGCCTTGAATAATTTGGCTACCTTTCATCACCCACCATTGCAGTGTGCTAGTGGCTTGGTGTTGCCATAGCAAATCCACAAAACCGTCGCGATTGAAATCTCCAGTGCTGACAATCTTCCACCCTGGATCAACTGTCTGTAACGCCACACTTCCAATGATCTGACTATCCTGCATGTACCACCAGACATTGTTGCCTGTTACAGTATTGCGCCAGAGAATATCCAATTTTTGATCGCCGTTAACGTCTCCTGTTCCTGCGATCGTCCAGTTCAGATCGGAGAGGGTTGGTAATGCAAAGGCACTGGAAAGGGACTGGTTCTGAAGTATCCACCAAGCCATGGCTCCAGAGGGACTATGTCGCCAAAGGATGTCTGTTTCGCCATCCCGATTGACATCTCCAGTGGCAGCTACTTTCCAGCCTAGATCAGGCATCGTAAATAGGCCACCACTAATAACATTTGCCCCACTCATGCCCCAGCGAACACCTGTTCCAGATCCGGTTTCACGCCACAATAAGTCAACAGAATAGTTGAAGGGTGTTTGTTGACTAATACTGGATGAACTGGCCAAACTGGACGCACTAACCGAACTGTAGGATTCCAACATACGGGACTTCAGATCCTAAAAACCTAAAACGCAATTGCTGTCAGTCACGGGCCGTCTAGCATAAGCCATTTCAGCCCTAACTTGAGGGCTATCTCAACGGTGTATAACTCCATATCTAGGACTGAAATAAGCCAGTTTGACTAGCAGCATCCAAACAAAATAAGTATGCCCCTAGTACCAGCGACAACCTTGCCTATTACTGAGAAACCTAAGGAGATTGAGTGTATTGAACGTTGAGAGCCGTGACCTGAGTGAGCAATGGATTTTATTGACTATGACTTCTGGCGCAACCCTGAAAAAATAGTATTTGGTAATGTGTGAGTATGTACCACACCTCAAATACAAAGATCTATGTTGATCTATATTGGCGATTAACAATATATTTTGATTCAATATATTGTTGTTTAGTAGCGCTATAGAGAGTAAAGCAGTCTAGGGGAGATTGAAAGGTTATATTTACAAGGTTTATAGAAGACCTATATCCTACATTCCATCCTACAGAAAAATATCCGGAAAACTGCGGTAAAAGTTCTAAATTTATAATGATTGCTGACCTGATATTGAGTGAAGAAGTGATGAAGTTTGTTAGGTAGGAAACGATCGAGCATTGCCAGGATACGTCAAAATTTTTTGGGAGATAAAATTTCTTTAAAATATTCTTCCCAACTCATCTCTATGGGTCAGTTTTCTATTCGTCAGTTTTACGTGGACGAATCACTAAAGCAAAATTCAGAATTCGATCGAAACATTCATCCCTATTCAATAGAGTTCTTAATTCAAGAGATTTACAGTTTACGGGTTATTTGACTTTAGGCTTAATAGGCTGGCATGATGAATTCTGGCAACCTACCCTTCTGGCAATACATCCTTCTAGGGACACATCCTTCTAGGGACACATCGTTTATTAGCAACACCTTACTTAATTAACAGCAACACTGAATCAACAGCAACATAGTAAATCAAGATGGTGGATCATGTTGCAGAGGATGTGTTGAGTTGTCAGAGAATCAATAGAGGCGATTTGTCAGAGGCGATTTATCGAAGAGCCTCGATCGCATACCCTTTCCGATTACAATGTAAGCTTCTTGCAATCTTTCTTAATTTCGCTCAGAGCGTCGCTATGTCCCCAGATTTGCAGACCGAGTTAGAACAAGCTGTCAACCGTCGTCGTAATTTTGCAATTATTTCCCACCCGGATGCAGGGAAGACGACGTTAACGGAAAAGCTGTTGCTGTACGGAGGTGCAATCCACGAGGCAGGTGCGGTAAAAGCTCGCAAGGAGCAACGTCATGCGACCTCTGACTGGATGGAAATGGAAAAACAGCGGGGGATTTCCATTACTTCCACCGTGCTGCAATTTGACTATAGCAACTACTACATCAATCTTTTGGATACTCCCGGACACCAAGACTTCAGCGAAGATACCTATCGCACCTTGGCAGCAGCGGATAATGCGGTGATGCTAATCGATGCGGCGAAAGGGTTAGAGCCTCAGACTCGTAAGCTGTTTGAAGTCTGTAAAATGAGATCGCTGCCGATTTTTACTTTTGTCAATAAGCTCGATCGACCGGGGCGGGGGCCACTGGAGCTGCTGGACGAAATTGAGAAAGAGCTGGGGATGCAAACCTATGCGGTTAATTGGCCGATCGGTGGGGGCGATCGCTTCAAGGGGGTCTTCGATCGACGCAAGCGGCAGATCCATCTATTTGAACGGAGTCTTCACAACAAGCGAGTTGCTAAAGATACCATTCTGGAACTGGACGATCCGAGACTGGAAGAATTGCTAGAACCTGACCTGTATAGCCAATTCAAAGATGAGCTGGAACTTTTGGATGAGTTAGGCGGAGAATTGGATCCGGAAGCTGTTCACATTGGTCAGATGACCCCGGTCTTTTTTGGCAGTGCGATGACCAACTTTGGGGTGGAACTCTTCCTGGAGTCCTTTTTGGACTACGCGCTCAAGCCCGGTGCCCACGAAAGCACCCAAGGCGAAATTGCCCCCACCTATCCAGAATTTTCAGGTTTTGTCTTTAAGCTCCAAGCCAACATGGATCCCAAACACCGCGATCGCGTTGCCTTTGTGCGGGTTTGTTCCGGCAAGTTTGAAAAAGACATGACCGTCAGCCATGCTCGATCGGGCAAAACCGTAAGGCTCTCCCGACCCCAAAAGCTCTTTGCCCAAGATCGGGAAGTGATTGAAGAAGCCTATCCCGGTGACATTATTGGCTTAAACAATCCCGGCGTCTTTGCGATCGGAGATACGATTTACCTAGGCCAACGGTTGGAATATGAGGGCATTCCCTGCTTCTCCCCAGAACTGTTCGCGTTCCTGCGTAATCCAAACCCATCTAAATTTAAGCAATTCCGCAAGGGTGTCTCTGAACTGCGGGAAGAGGGCGCTGTCCAAATTATGTATTCCGCCGACGAATCGAAACGGGATCCCATTTTGGCAGCGGTGGGCCAGCTCCAAATGGAAGTTGTCCAATTCCGTCTACAAAATGAGTATGGGGTAGAAACCCAGCTCGATTGGTTACCCTATACTGTTGCCCGCTGGGTCGATGGAGGCTGGGATGCCTTAAAAGCCGCAGGCCGCCTCTTCAATACTCTCACGGTAAAAGATAGTTGGGAACGCCCGGTTTTACTGTTCCGCAATGAATGGAACTGTCAACAACTGGAAGGGGATCATCCTGAACTCCAGTTAAGTCGGGTTGCACCTGTGGTTTCTGGGAAGGAACCCATGGCGATTTAGCTTCGATTAAATAGCGATCGGATCCAATATGGATTTTTGAGCTTTGGGTCATCCCATTTAGCTCCTTTGGGTATCCTAAAGGGGCAAGTGATGGGGGAGCATGACCATGGCTGAAACATCGATCACACAATGCTTAGAAGCAGGATTCTCTGCCCTCAAGGAGAAAAATTATCCCCAAGCGATTACATTCCTAGAGCAGGTTATCCAGGCTCCCAATGCCCAGGCCGAACCAGCCTTGCCGGAATGTATCAAGGCTCAAATGGGATTAGTCACGGCTTATGCCCAAGTGGGGAATCCCGAAAAGGCGATCGACCTAGCTCACAGCTTGGTACGGCAAGAAAATCCCAAAGTACAGCAGTGGGCTGAGCGGCAGTTGGTGGAGTTGGAATCTTCATCAGCGTCGAAATCCAGCCAACTTGTGAACTCAACCATCCAGGCTCAAGACAGTCAGAAAACGGGGTTTGTCCCCCTAGACGAAGCCCCGGTTCTCCCTGAAAGCCGCCGCCGTATCCCATTGCCCACCCAAGACAACCAGGAAGAATTGCCCTCCCGCCCTAGCCAGCCAACTCCACCCAGCGCTAGCGAAATTTCTGAAAATTTATCGATCATCGATGCAGAACAAGGCCGATTGCCTACGCCTTCAATGGAAGCAACCTTGCCACCAATTTCTGCCCAGGAACCTAAAACTCAGTGGCACCTAGAGGATCGAGAAGAGGCACCCCATCAGGAACGGGCAACTAAGTGGTCTGCTTTGCCCCCACGATCTCAGTTACCGCTCACCTTGGCACAGATGAGTGTGCCGATCGCCCTCATTGTCATTCCCTTGGTGCTCTTTATAGCCAAATATGTCTTAGATGTTTTACGGGTCAGTTTTGCCACCCGGATCTTACGGTGGAGCCAAACTCTACCCAGTTGGGAATTTCCAGCTTGGTGGATTCTTCCCTCATTAGTCATTTGCTATTTTGCTTCCCCGTGGTTCTTAGATTGGGTTCTACGGCAATTTCATGGCTTACAACCCTTTTCTACAGGCACCTTGGCACAATACAGCCCCGAAAGCCATCGTCTGCTTCAGCGCAGTTGCCAACAGCAGAAAATACCAATTCCCACCCTCGGCATCCTACCGATCGCCGTTCCGGTCGTCATGAGCTACGGCTTTTCCGCTAAAAATGCTCGCATTGTCGTGAGTCAAGGCTGCCTCGATCGATTAGAAGACGCAGAGATTGCGACCCTCTATGCAGCTGAGCTAGGGCACATTGTTCACAAAACCTTTGTACCTTTATCTTGGGTCACAACGGTGATCCAGATCCCCTATCTAGTTTATTGGCAAGCTGCCAATCTGGGAGACGGGTTGTTGCGGTGGGCAGACACAGTGACGCGCCAAAAGGCTTGGCTGGGTGGGTTAATAAGGATTCCTGCCTATGGGTTAGGGGTAATCTCAACTTTGGCCTATAGCCTATTTTGGGTCTTCCGCTGGGCAGGACTGAAGCTGAGCCGCGATCGCAGTGCCTATAGCGATCGCATTGCTTGTAACCTAACGGGGAATCCCAACAGTTTGGCTCGAGCCTTGGTCAAACTTGCCGTGGGTACAGCAGAAGTATTCAGCCAAGAGGGAACCGTAGATCCCGTGCTCGAAGGGTTTGAACTACTGCAACCCTTGAGTTATCGATCGACGCTCTTCCTAGGGAGCGCTTTGCAGTATTTGTCTCCAACCCAATTGCTCGCCTGGGAAACCAGCCATCCTTTACGCGGTTGGCTCAGCCTCAATCAACCCAGTGCCTTTCTGGCCGATCGCCTGATTGCCCTCATGACCTATGCCCAAACCTGGCATCTGCAACCGGATCTCACCATTGCAGATCCATTACAGTCGCGATCAACAACCACCCACACCCGTGCCTCTGGAAACCGTCCAGCCAGTCTTTTTAAGGTAGCAGCTCCCCTCTGGTGCGCGTTAGGGGGCTACCTATTAGCTGTGCTGGCTTGGGGGCTGGGATGGTTAGCCTTCCAAATGGGTCAATATCGCCTGACTTGGTTGGGTAGTGACTATGGATTATTTATGGGATTGCCCTTACTCGGCTTTGGGCTAGGTACCATTTGGCGATTTAATCAGTTCTTTCCTGAAATTCCCCTCTCGCTCCTCCGCAGTGGACAACCTGTCCAACGGGATCAAACGGAGAATGAAAGCTTGCGCGAATTGGCTGAATTTCTCCAAAACTCCTCATTGGATCCCCTCCAGCCCCATCGGATCAAACTAGAAGGTCAACTGCTAGGTCGCCGAGGGATCAGCAATTGGCTAGGACAAGATTTGTGGTTACAGACTGCTCTGGGCGTCCTGCGATTGCACTACATGTCCCAACTCGGGCCGATCGGGAATTGGCTGCGATATCAGCATCGACCTAGCAATCAAATTGGCCAATCTGTAACTGTAGTCGGCTGGCTACGCCGGGGGGCAACCCCTTGGCTGGATATGGAACTCTTGCGCAGCCCGATCGGACGCAATTACGGTAGCCATCCCGTTTGGTCTACGGTCATTGCCATACTGGCGATTGCTGCAGGTCTCTACCTCTTGCTGTAACTTGCTGGCAATTCCCAGGTCATTAGCCTCAGGCCCGATCCTCCCGCAGATTAGTAACAAACAGTTGCAGCTTTGACGAACAACATGTTACATTTCTTAACAAGGAGACTGAACGTTCTACATACAGGTTAAGCCTCCATCGTTTTTGGTCTACCCAGTGGGATTGGCCCAGCTCGATCGGGTTTTCTTGAATGGTCTCGGTATCAGATATTTCTCCTCCCAACACAGCAAGCTTCGCCAGCCATGTCATGGCTGGCTTTTTACTGCTAGGCTGATTTCAGCTCGCCTGCGTTAACAGATTGATCAAATCAGATTGATCAATCTGCTAGAAGATCTAAGAGAAATCTGTGAAATTACCTAGCTCTGAAGAAACCAGCATGCTACTTTATTGAATGGTTGATTTTTCAGTTAGAGTGAGGTCGTCTGTCGCCGTTGTTTCTGGCACTCTATCAAGCGGCATTGTATCGAGCAACATTGTATCGGACAACATTGTATCGAGCGACATCGCTATCGAGGTGTCAATGCACACCAAGATAAGACTTTCGAGTCTTGTTCTCTCTTCAGTGATCAGGCGTGGGAAAAGAACATCCAAAAAATTTGTAGGTTCAGTCTGAAAAAAGAAGAGGTCTTGGTAAGGTGGATAGAGAAAAGATGTCATGATGGTGGATGGGGTTTAGGTCGTTTGCAAGCCAGTTGAGGAATGGTACAAAGCCGGATGATGTTTCGCTGAGGGTGACAATTCAACCCGCCTTCTAGAATCCTCGCCTGAAACGCCCACAGTTATGAAACAGTTTTTCCTTTCAAAGTTCTGAGTCTGGAGGTCTTTTCCAATGTCTGTTCGTCTGTATGTTGGCAATCTGCCTGAGGATGTAACTCGTCAAGATCTAGAAGCGGTGTTTGCTGAAGCGGGGGTTTCCGCGAAATTGATCACCGATCGTAAAACTGGTAAGTGCCGGGGCTTTGGTTTTGTTACCGTCAAAACCGATGAAGAAGCTGATCAATTCATTGAGAAGTTTAATGGGGTCTCAGTGAAGGACAACGCCATCAAGATTGAAAAGGCACTGCCTCGCTCCAAAGGCGATGATGCTGCAGAAGGCGCTGCGCCTTCTACAGCGCCTGCCTCCAACAACCGCCGCAACAAGGGGGGGAATAACAAGGGTGGCAATAATCGTCGAGTCGCCAGTACATCAGATTCTGAAGGATTCCAGCCTGATCCGCGCTGGGCTAGTGAACTGGAGAAGCTGAAGCAACTGCTTGCAGCCCAAACGACGGGGTCATAGGTTAGACGCGATCGTTTCAATCATGTCGCATCCAGGATTTTGACCAGAGCCATACAAAACCACTGGTCATTCCGGGACAATCCATCGTATGAGTTCTAGATTCTTTAGACTAGGGCTAAACCGATAGATTGAGCGACAGGGGTACATTGTATAGATAAATTGATCAATGTTACCTGTGTTAAGAAACCTGTGAATTTTGCTTAAATAGAGGGGTGAAGTATTGGCTTCACCCTTTCTTATTGGCAATTGGCCAATGATTAACCATTGACTACATGTCTAATTGTTAATTAACTGACTATCAGTGATTAATAACCTGGCAGAAACTAACTGACTGGCTAACTGTCAAATTGGCTAACTGTCAAATTAACAATTGTGCAAATTAACAATTGCGCAAATTATCCTCAAAGTTGCTCAAGAGGTGGAATGATGACAATCAAAAAAGGGGCCATGGTCAAGGCCATTCGCGAGAAGCTAGAAAATAGTGTAGAAGCTCAGGCTAGCGATCGCCGCTTTCCACCCTATTTATTTGAAACCCCTGGGGAAGTGTTAGACATTCGCGGCGATTATGCATTTATCAAGTTTGGCATCGTGCCAACTCCGAATATTTGGTTAAGGATTGATCAACTAGAAGCCTTCTCTGGTTAGAACTTGCTAGACTGCGGGTAAAGCTTCCTTCCGTTGCTCTTCTCAGAAGGAGCTTGGAAGGAGGAGTTATGCTATCGACCCAAGTGATCGGGTGCCCGCAGTTTCGCGTTGCAGTCATTGGGGCTGGTAATGTTGGCAGTGCCCTAACCCAGCGTCTGGCGGAAAAAAATCTTGCGGATGTCGTTTTACTAGATGTTGTGCCTGGTCGGCCCCAAGGGTTAGCGCTAGATTTAATGGAAGCGCGGGGTGTTGAGCGGCACAACCGCCGGATTATTGGAACCAACGACTATGCTGATACGGCTGGTTCAGACATCGTTGTCGTGACAGCAGGCGTGGCTCGCAAGCCGGGTATGAGCCGGGATGACCTACTGCTCACCAATGCACAAATTGTGCAAAAAGTGGTGCAAAACGCGATCGCTTATTCCCCAAATGCTGTCATTATCATGGTCACGAATCCCCTCGATGTCATGACCTATCTGGCATGGCAGGAGAGTGATCTACCCTCCGATCGGGTTATGGGCATGGCTGGGGTCTTAGATGCTTCCCGATTCCAAACTTTCGTTGCCATGGAATTAGGGGTTTCGGTAGCCGAAATTCATGCAACTGTTTTGGGTGGGCATGGGGATTTAATGGTGCCGCTACCTCGATATACGACAGTCAGTGGCATTCCCATCACGGAGTTAATGGACGAATCAACGATCGCCCGACTCATCGATCGTACTCGCAATGGTGGCGCAGAAATTGTTCAGCTTATGCAAACGGGCAGTGCCTTTTACGCCCCGGCTTCTTCAGCGGCGCTGATGGTGGAAGCCGTGCTGTATAACCAAGCGCGCCTCTTACCCGCAGCGGTTTATCTCAACGGAGAATATGGATTAAAAGATATTTTCCTGGGGGTTCCCTGTCGGTTGGGCTGTCGAGGTGTAGATCAAGTGGTTGAACTCAAGCTGACGGCTCACGAGCATGAGCAACTGTTGTCTTCTGCCCGATCGGTTCGCCAGAGCATTGATGTACTAACCCATCTACTTAAAACGTCGGCTCCTACAAATTAACGCAATGACCTATCTTGTCATTTGTCTTTCAGTGCTTCACCTGGGTAAGCTTCCCCAATTTCTTTCATCTTTTTTCCGAAACCTCTAGCAATATTTCAACAACCTGTGTTAAATTTATTCAGGTAAGGCTCAGTAGCTCAGTGGTTAGAGCAGGGGACTCATAAGCCCAAGGCCGCAGGTTCAAATCCCGCCTGAGCCATTGTGAATACAGGAAATCACTATTCCTTAACAGTTAAACCCTCCGTAGAGAGTTCTCTAGGGAGGGTTTAAAATTCTGGGATTTCGATGGTCTTGGCAGCTTGGGCGTAGTGCTTCCAGATTGTCTCTGGGCTGTTGCCTACCAGTTTGGCTACGTCGGTAACGGTCATTCCTGCTTGGATTGCGAGGGTGATGAAGGTATGACGGGTATGGGATGGCGGCAAGTATCGGTCAATCTGGCGGGATTGGGCGAGGGGTTTGACGATGCCCTCCCAGTGACGATGAAGGAAGTTTGTCCCGTCGATATGACTGCCCTGGGGACTGGGGAACACCCACTGAGGATTGAGGCCGCGTTGAAATTTCAGGATGGTTTCAACGGGTTCGGTTAGGGGAAAGGTGCGTTCCTCCCAGGTTTTGAGGGGTGCAACTTGTTTGGAGCCGCTAGCGATCGCTACTTTGAACCAGATACGATCGCGGCCTATGTGTTCCCATTGCAGGGCGCGTGCTTCTTCTTGTCTGCATCCGGTTTTGAATAGGAAGCGCACGAAGGCCGCGTAGAACGGGTCGCGGTCTTGGAAGGCTTGGATAATGATGTCTCTATCGACTGCGCTGAAGGCTTCGCGGCGGTTGTAGGCTGTTTTGCGGATGGTTCCGACTAAGGGTTCCCAGGGGTTGTTGGGAACGGCCCCTTGCTTCTGTGACCAGCGGTAGGCTGCGTTCTGGTCTTGGACGAATCGCCGGACGGTTTCAGCGGAGTATTTTTTGAGAAGCCATTCAACCACCTCGGAGGGGGTGTCTAGGTAGGGGGGGAGGTTTTCGATAACTTTGCCCCAGCGCTTGTACTCCTGGTTGATGGTGTTGGGATGTAGGAAGGTCTTTTTGAATTCGGTGTAGGCCGTCCAGATGCGGGTCATCTGGGGGATTAGCAATCGTTTTGGCATTTAACAAGGAGTCAGCTAGAGCATTCTTCGTTGGTGATGGCGAATTCGATATGAAGAATAAGGTTCTTTGCGCCGCATTCTGGGCAGAAAACATGAGTCCCCAGTTTGGGATGGCGATCGGCGATCGACCACCAGGCGTCACAGGCTCCACAGCGATAGTGGTAGAGATGTTCTAGCGAAACAACTGCATGGGGGAGTTGCGTCTTGTCGTCTGGGGTGTTTGGAGAGTCTTGCATTTTTTGAGTTCTGGTGTAATTCAATGCCGTGATGCACAGAGGGAACCACGGCATTGAGGGAGATTTACGGATTGTGCCGAATGGCTACGGCTATTGATGGGACTGGGTTACGGCGCGTTTTCACGCCATTCGATGATGCCGTCTTGGTGGGTGATTTTCTGGTAGTTTTCCAAGACTGAAAGCAACTGGTCTACGGTTTGGGCGTTGGCTCCGTTGTTCCTGCCCCAATTTTTCTTGAGTTCCCGGCTGGTAATGGTGCCCTTGGATTTGAGGTAGGACGTGAGGGAGTCGAGATATTCGGCCAGCTCAGGGTGATAGGTCTGGCCAGCGGGGTTTCCATGGGCATCTAGTTCTGGGATGGAGGCCGGGTACCATTGGCCCTGGTGGAATATCAAGGCGGGATGGCGTAACCCTTCCAGGGAGGTGAGCAGGCGTTCTCTTAGGAGCTGATTGGCCTTGGTGCCTAGTTTGAGCATCCGATCGTCACCCATAGCCTTAGAGATGCCCTTCATGCCGGGGAAGATGATGGTGGCATCGTCGCGGGATTCTGCGCTGATGCCGATCGTTGCTCCAGCCAACTTGACGGAGACTAGACATAAACGCGCTTTGACTTTGCGGGTTGTGGTTGCGTACTTCATTAACCAGGGTTCATAAACGCGCTTGGCGTCCTTCACCTGAGAGAGCGTTGATAGGGTGTCTGGGCACTCTTCAAAGATTCTGAACATGGGTTCAAAGTCGTTTGCACCATCGCGATAACTGGATTCTCGGGAC
>MUGG01000034.1 GCA_002148405.1 Alkalinema sp. CACIAM 70d
GCTGCGCTTACACTCTCAACAAGCGGCGGTTCTTGGATTCATGCATGACTTTGAAGTCCCCTTTGATAACAACCAAGCCGAACGCGATCTGCGCATGATGAAACTCAAGCAGAAAATATCGGGTTGCTTCCGCTCTGAGGACGGGGCTCGCATGTTCTGTCGTATTCGGGGCTATTTATCCACCTTGCGCAAGCAGCATATCAATCTTTTCGATGCTCTCGTTGCATTGTTCTCGGGACATCCTGTGTCGCTTGAACCTCAGCCTGAGTAGTTACGTTAAATGTCTAAATTCAAACCTCTACAGCCATTACCACCATTACCTAGACGCAAATCGCACTTAGTTAAATTAGTAATGTTAGGTTCAATCATGGTTGCTATTTTACTCATTGCTTTTGCTCCTAGACGACTTTATTGGCTCAATTGCAATCGGACACAAAATCCTGAAAGGTGTCAGCTTACATCCCAAGCTTGGTAAAGCAGTTCTGAAATTCAATCATTGTTGTTATCTGATCCAACATCAGTTGAGGTTAAATTTGGCAAACAACGCGGTTTTTATGGTGCTCAGCTAAGATCATTTAACTCTACAAATCAAATTCTATTTACCAATAATTTTGGGCCATTGGTTGTGGTGCATCAAAACCTAGAAAAATTAAAAAGTTTTCTAAACAATCCACGGCAACCATCTCTTGAATTAATTCAAGATGAACGATGGTCTGTGATAGGGTTTGCAGGACTGATCTTAATACTGAGCTGGGCCATAGTGGTAGAATCCCTGAGGCGTAATTGTTCTGAAACTTTTACCTCGTTGAAACAGTACTTGGCGGGGGGACGTTTATCGTTGGCCATTCGTTCGCAGTGGAGATCGAAGCCATTTGAGAGACTAGGGCTTCAGTCCTTCCATGACTATCACTTACTATAGAAACAGTTGTATTTCGATCGTGAACCTATAGTTCAAGTTGATATCAGCTTGATATTAGTCCTGATGCACTGTTGAATAATGGATGATGCGTTGAGAACGTTTGTGGGTCATGCATGTCTTAACTGACCAAAAGCCTCCCATTGCGAACAACGATAAATGACGCACATCACCATGAATGATTGCTTGCAGCTAGACTTGGGATGGGTATTTAGATGGATCTAATCATCGAAATCGCAGGCTATCTCCTCGGGGAAGTTCTTTATGAAAGTGCTCATACTCTGGTTTATCGAGCCATTCGTAGGGACGATCATCAACCTGTTGTCATTAAATTCTTGCGCACGTCCTATCCCACTATTTTAGAACTGATTCGGTTTCAGAATCAATTCCACTGTGCACAATCCATCCCATCCTCTCACATCATTCAACCCTACGCTTTGGAACCTTGGCAAAATGGGTTCGCCTTGGTCATGGAAGATTTTGGTGGAATTTCCTTACGGGACTATCTCGATCGCGTCCAGCCTGTAAAGTCTACGCTAACAGCCTCACCCATCGTTCCCCCCACTTCCGCTGGATTGCCCTTAGCAGAATTTTTCTCGATCGCCCGCCAGCTTGTAGAGATTCTGGAACTGTTGGGTCAACATCATTTGATTCACAAAGACATTAAGCCTAGCAATTTCTTAATTAATCCTGACACCCAACTTGTCAAATTAACAGACTTTAGTTTGGCGTCCTGGCTTCCCAAAGCAAGCCCAACGTTACTCCCACTCCAGCGCCTAGAAGGAACGTTGGCTTACCTATCGCCGGAACAAACGGGCCGCATGAATCGGGGAATTGACTATCGCAGTGATTTCTATGCCATGGGAATCACTTGGTTTGAACTCTTGACGGGACGGCTACCTTTCCATGGAGGGGATGCGCTGGAATGGGTGCATTGCCACATTGCTCAGCAACCGCCACTGGCCCATGAGTACAACCCGATCGTGCCACCAATGCTGTCTGAAATCATCAACAAACTGATGGCTAAGGATCCCAACGATCGCTATCAGAGTGTTCTAGGTTTAAGGCATGATTTGGAATCCTGTCAGCAAGCTTGGCAAACTCAGGGCAAAATTCCCAACTTTCCCTTAGCAAAACAGGATCGCTGCGATCGCTTCCACATCTCAGACAAGCTTTATGGACGAGAAACCGAAGTTGCAGAACTAATCAGTGCCTTTGACCGCATTTCTGGCGTTAGTTCGCTATCTGAAGCTTCCCAAGCAAATTCTCAGCAAGCAAATTCTCAGCAAGCAAATTCTCAGAGCGATCGCGGTGAACTAATTTTAATCACAGGTTCCTCCGGGGTTGGCAAAACAGAGGTGGTGAACGAAGTTCATCGATTCATCATGCGACAGCGCGGCTACTTCATTCAAGGCAAATTTGACCAATCCCAACGGGACAGTCCTTTCTCCGCCTTTGTCCAAGCCCTACAAGATCTCATCCAGCAGTTATTGTGTGAATCAGAACAACAACTCTACCATTGGCGATCGCAACTGTTAGCGGCCTTAGGCCAAGATGGTCAGGTGATTCTGGAATTTGTTCCCAATTTAGAACAAATTATTGGCCCTCAACCTGCCGTGGTGGAACTCTCTGGAAGTGCTTTGCAAAATCGCTTCTGTCGTGTTTTCCAGAAATTCATTCAAGTTTTTGCCAACAAAACCCATCCCTTAGTGATCTTTTTGGATGACTTGCAATGGGCCGATCGGGCATCCCTCCAGATGATGCAACACCTACTGGAAAGCCAGCACGCTCTATTACTGATTGGGGCCTATCGTGAAAATGAAGTGCTGCTCAGCCACCCTTTGATGCTTACCTTAGAGAGCCTGCATCAGACTGGAGTACGGGTACAAACTTTTACCCTTACACCCCTCACACCCTCAGATCTCCGTTGCTTAATTGCCGACACTTTCAATGGTTATCCAGACAATTTAGCAGCTTTAACGCAGTTGGTCTATCAACAAACTCAGGGAAATCCACTATTTGCCAAACAATTTCTGAGTGCGTTGTACCAAGATGGATTGATTACGTTTAACCATGGACGGGGAGAATGGCAATGTGACGTAGCTCAAATTTCGGAGTGGACATTGACCGATGATATTGTGCAATTAATGATTGGGCAAATTCACAAACTTCCCCAACCGACCCAAGAGCATTTAAAATTAGCAGCTTGTCTGGGCAATCAATTTAATTTGGAGACCTTAAGCCTACTTTTCAATCAGTCGCACACAGAGACCGCTAATCAACTTTGGGCAGCGCTACAAGCTGGCTTAATTACAGCAACAGGTGACATTTATCAGCTATACCATAGCAATTCTGACGATCGTCTAATCCTATTATCGCAAGCCCAGGATCGTGAGCCAGGATCATCCATTCAATTAGCCTATCAATTTGTCCACGATCGCATTCAACAAGCGGCTTATGAACTGATTTCTATAACTGAACAAGCAACCATTCATAGCTATATTGGCCGTTTACTACTTCAAAAATTATCCCCCGCCGAACAAACAGAACGATTGTTTGAAATTGTTCAACATTTAAATACAGGGATAATGGCTGGGGCTGAAACGTTACCTGACCTTACTTTGGCTAGCATTAATCTGGCGTCCGCAGACCTAGCTGAAATTCAGCCCATAACCCTAGCCCGCTTGAATTGGCAGGCAGGTCATAAAGCAAAAGCGACTACGGCCTATGCTGCCGCGATCGAATATTTCACCCAAGGGATTGAATTATTACCAGCAGAGGCTTGGCAGCAACACTATGACTTAGCGCTAGCGTTACACAGCGATCGCGTTGAAGCGGCCTATCTCAATACCGACTATGAACAAATTGAAGCCTGGAGCACAACTGTTCTGCAACAGGCTCAGGATGTCTTAGACACGATCGCGGTGCAGGAAGTTCGCCTCGTGACAGCAAGGGCTCAGGGACAATTGCATCAAGCATTAAAGACAGGTCTTGATATCCTCCAATCCTTGAGTATCACCTTTCCAGAACAGCCTACGTCAATGGACGTCATCACAGAAGGGCAGAGAATCCGTCAATTATGGCTCGATCGCCTATGCCTCGATCAAGCGTCTGCCTCAACTGGTTTCCCGATTCACCAGCCCGAGCCTTCGCCTCTGGGATTGTTAGATCTGCCATCTATGACCGATCCCAACTACTTAGCGGCAATGCAAATTCTCACCAAGCTTTCTGGATCTGCCGCAGTGATTGCTCCCCATCTACTCGCATTATTGATTTTCAAACAAATTGAGCTCTCCCTTTTAGGTGGAAATTGCATGATTTCAGGAATTTCCTATGGAGATTATGGAATTTTGCTCTGTGGAGTCCTAGAGGACCCTCGTGCCGGATACGAATTTGGTCAATTGGCCCTACAGTTGTTAGAACGCTTGCAAGCCAGACCTTGGACAAGTCGGGCATTGTTTATTACATCCACCTTTATTCGGCACTGGCAAGAACCCCTGTCGCAAGTACTTCCTCGGTTTCTAGAAGGGTACCACTGGGGCTTAGCAACAGGTGATTGGGAATGTATGGCCTTAAATGCGGTGATGTATTGTGAGCATCGTTATTTTTGTGGCCATGAGTTAGTCCAGTTAGCCGATGATATGGAGCAATATGGCCAAACGATTGCTCAAGTCAAGCAAATTACAGCGCTACAATCCCATCGCATTAATCAGCAGTTAGTTCTGACTCTATTAGGTCGTCGAGGAACGGCTCAATCTGCTGAAGGACTTTTAAATTCTGACTTTTACAACTTACAGGGAGATACGTGTTATGAGGATCGCTTTTTCCTACCCAATACAGACTATACCGTTCTACCAACGCTTTGTTTTCATCAATGTTTTCTGTATTATCTCTTCGGTCATTTTACACTGGCAAACCAGGAACTCTCCCGCTTGAATCTGGATGCAAGTTCAGGGGATGAGACTAGACTTCAGATTATGTTGAATGGCTTAAGGTATCGTTTCCCGTTCTATCACGCTTTAATCTTATTAGCCTGTTGTCGAGGTGCAACTTCTCACCAGATAGCCATCTACTTAGAGCAGGTGAGGGTTCATCAACAAAAACTGCAACGGTGGGCAAATTTGATCCCTGAAAATCATCAACATCGCTGGGAATTGGTCGAAGCAGAACGGCAAGCAATTTTGGGCAACCACCTTGCAGCGATGGAATTGTACGATCGCGCGATCGCCAATGCGAAAAAACATCATTTTGTTCAAGACGAAGCCCTTGCCAACGAGCGCGCTGCCGAATTTTATCTCACTTGGGACAAACCCAAGGTGGCTCAAGTGTATCTCACCGATGCCTACTACGCCTACGCCCGGTGGGGCGCGACAGCAAAAACAGATGACCTACAAACACGCTATGGCAACCTATTGCTGCTTCCACTGCAACCTGTAGAATTCTCCAGCCCCAGCACTGCCCACAATTTTCCGACCAGTTTGCAGCTGGGGCAGGTTCTAGATTTTTCATCGATCGTCAAAGCATCACAAATTCTGGCAGGGGAAGTGGTGCTTGATCAGCTACTAACCAAGTTGATGCAGGTGGTGTTAGAAAATGCTGGCGCAACCCGTGGCGTCGTTATTTTGCAGGAAAAATATGACTGGAAAATTGCAGCGATCGCGAGCCATCCTGCAACGCAAGTCATCCTCCCAACCCAAGCTCTGTTGGACTCACGATCGGATGTACCCCGATCCCTCATTCACTATGTCATTAATTGCCAAGAACCGATCGTATTGGATGAAGTTCATCTGACTTCTTGGTTTATCAACGACTCCTTCTGGCAAACCCATCCCGTTTGTTCCGTTCTAGCCATGCCGATTTTGGGCCAGGGGAAATTGATGGGAGTGTTGTATTTAGAAAATGAAGTCGCGCCCGCAGCCTTTAGTCATGGGCAAGTGGATTTATTAAAAATTCTCTGTACTCAAGCGGCTATCTCCCTGGAAAATGCGCGACTGTACCAACAATTGGAAGCCTATTCCCAAAACCTGGAACAACGGGTACAGGAACGAACGGAAGCCCTTCGTCAGAGTGAACACCGCTATGCAACCCTAACTGAATACGCACCCGTGGGCATTTTCCGAACCGATGCCGCCGGCAACAGCCTCTACCACAACCCCAAATGGCTGGAGATGGCTGGACTATCGTTAGGGAATCTCATTAGTAACAACTGGGAACAGGCAATTTATTCCCTCGATCTAGATCGAGTCGTTCAAGAATGGCAGACAGCCGTTCAGACTCAGCAACCCTTTGCTAGCGAATATCGTCTTCAAAAGCCCGATGGCACCGTGACTTGGGTGATGGGGCAAGCAGTGCCAGAACGGGATGACCAGGGGCAAATCTTGGGTTACGTGGGCACCGTGACGGATATTAGCGGACGTAAGGCCAGTGAGCGGCGCTATGCTGCACTGACCGAAGCCGTACCCGTTGGACTGTTTCGTTTTGACCACACAGGGCAATGTGTCTATGTCAATAAGCGCTGGTGTGAACTGACCCAGCGGCCACCAGAAACGGCCATGGGGTATGGTTGGGTGCAAACGATTCATCCTGACGATCGGGAGTGGGCCATCCAGGCTTGGCAGCAAGCTCAGGCAGAGCAGGGCGGCTATTACCAAGGCGAAGGTCGTTATCTATTACCCGATGGACAAATTTCCTGGTTCTACTGCCAAATTACGCCAGAACTGGATACCACCGGCTGTACGATCGGGTATTTAGGAGCGATTACAGACATTACTGCTCTAAAAGAAACAGAAGCAAATCTGAAACGAGCCGAAACCGAAGCAAAAATTCGGGAACAGCAGGTCATTTCATTGCTGAATAATATCCCCCACATTGCCTGGTTAAAGGATACTGAAAGTCGTTTCCTGGCCGTGAATCAGCCCTTTGCCCAAGCCTGTGGATACTCTTCTGAACAATTGATTGGGATGCGAGATCAGGAAATCTGGCCGCTTGAACTCGCGGATGACTATATCCGAGATGACTTGGCAGTGATGCGAACTCGGCAACAAAAGCGGGTGGAAGAACGGCTGATCACCGTTGATGGCAAGGAACAGTGGATTGAAACCATCAAAACCCCGATCGTCACTGATAGTGGTGAAATTCTAGGAACCGCTGGAATTGCCATGGACATAACCGATCGCAAACAAACGGAACAAGCCCTTGCCAATCTCAACCAAGAATTAGAACAACGGGTCCATCAACGCACGGAGGAATTACAACAACAAACCCAATTATTACAAACCATTCTAAATAGCATGGGCGATGGCGTCGTGGTGGCCAATTGCGAAGGAAGAGTGATTCTGCACAATCCTGCCGTAGAGCAGATTACCGGACTTCCGGGGCTCCATTCACAGGCACAGGACTGGCAGAGCCTATGGGGGATTTATTTACCCAATGGTAACCCCTATCCGGTTTCCCATCTTCCCCTAGTCCAAGCTATTCAAGGCCATGCCGTTGATCAGGTGGAAATGATCTTATGTAATCCTATGCGTCCCGAGGGGCTACATGTTGAAATCACGGCACGCCCCCTCACCGATGCAACGGGAACGGTCATTGGAGGGGTTGCGGTATTTCGGGATGTGACGGTCCGCAAGCAAATGGAAGAGGTGCTGCGCCAAGCCAATCTTGAGCTAGAGCACCGTGTGGAAGAACGAACGGCAGAACTCCGACAAGCCATGGAATCTGCGGAAGCAGCTAACCAAACTAAGAGTACGTTCCTAGCCAACATGAGCCATGAACTCCGCACGCCCCTCAATGCCATTCTTGGATTTAGCCAATTGCTTTCCCATGACCCCAATCTCAATGCAACGCACCATGAACAGCTCTCAATTATCAACCGCAGCGGGGAACATTTACTAGGACTGATTAATGACATTTTGGAAATGTCCAAAATTGAAGCAGGACGCAGTATTTTCCATCCCAATTGCTTCGATATCCAAGCATTCTTAGAAAGTTTAATCCAAATGTTTCAGCTCAAAGCAGAACAAAAGGGGCTGAGACTGGTTTGGGAACGAACAGAGATCCTACCGCAGTACATCCAAACGGATGAAAATAAGCTACGCCAAGTCCTCATCAATTTACTCAGCAACGCGATTAAATTTACCGATCGGGGCCAAGTACAGCTTCGGGTGAGTTATTGTGAACTGGCAGCGCAAGACTGGGCCATCACAGCCATCACCTCCGACTGGATCAATCCGGAGCGGGCAGCTTACTTGATCTGTGAAGTGGAAGATACGGGCATGGGCATTGCTCCGGAAGAAATTAATCTCCTCTTTGAGCCCTTTATCCAATCTTCGACCCAACCTCGGCTCCAGGAAGGAACGGGCTTAGGGTTACCTATTAGCCGCGAGTTTGTCCGGTTGATGGGAGGAGAACTCACCGTAGAAAGCCAAGTGGGGCAAGGATCTTGTTTCCGATTCCACTTACCGATCGAACGGGTGACTTCGGATCTCATCCCTGCGACCAATTTTGCCCAACGCCCGATCGGTCTGGCTGCAGGTCAACCAACTTACCGCATTCTCGTGGTAGAAGATCATCTTGCCAATCGCAAACTGATGTTGTCCCTGCTACAGCCCCTGGGGTTTCAGGTACGCGAAGCGACCAATGGGCAAGAAGCCGTGGAACTTTGGGAAAGTTGGCAACCTCATCTGATTTGGATGGATATTCGCATGCCAGTCATGGATGGCTATGAAGCCACTCGACAAATTCGCCAACGAGAACAATTACGCCTCATGCAATCCAATAGACCGATCGAAGATCCCCACCAACCCCCATCAGCCACCAATCCGTCTTTCCCGCCCTCAACCCCCACCAAAATTATTGCTTTGACAGCCGGAGCCTTCACGGAAGAGCGGGCGAAAACCTTAGCGATCGGCTGCAATGACTTTGTCAGCAAACCCTTACAAGATGGACTCATTCTAGACAAATTGGTAGAACATTTAGGAGTACGCTACTTATTTGCAGAAGCCTCTTCCATTCAATGCTCCAAGCAGGTTGCCGAGGTGCCGTCGATCGAGTCCGCCCTTGTCGGACTCCGGGCCATGCCGATAGACTGGGTCAATCAACTGCAACAAGCCACGATCGAAGTCAACGTAGACAGGCTGCTGGAATTAATCCAAGTGATTCCAGAGGAGCAATCCGCCCTTGGCCTTGTGATTACCCACAAGATCCAGACCTTTGACTTTGAACAAATTTTAAATTTGATTGTTCAGGAATATCCCAATTTACTTCCCTGAGATCAAACCAATTGGGTGATGGTTTATCCTGTCTATCAGTCCATCCTAGGTAGAAGAGTTTGTCTTACAAAGTTCCGCCTGTTCTGCTGATCCCACCGCATGATGAACGCCAAATTGTCTCCCCGAAAAGGCATTATTTTAATTGTTGATGATTCTTTGGATAATCTCCGAGTTTTGTCTGCAACCCTAAGCCAGCAAGGGTATTCCATCCGTTGTGTCAAGAGTGGTTCCCTAGCATTGATGAGCGTTCAAGCCTCCGCTCCGGATTTAATTCTGCTTGATATCCGCATGCCTGAAATGGACGGGTTTGAAGTTTGTCGATTGCTGAAAGCGAACGATCACAACCGTGAAATTCCGGTTATTTTTCTAAGTGCGCTGGATGATGCCGTAGACAAAGTGCAGGCTTTTGCCGTAGGCGGTGCAGATTACATTACTAAACCCTTTCAAATTGAAGAAGTTCTCGCACGGGTTGAGCATCAACTGACCATCCGACACTTGCAACAACAATTACTGGAGCAACAGCAACAACTCAAGGAACAAAACATTCAACTACAATTAGCAAAAGAACAAGCCGATGCAGCCAATCAAGCAAAAAGTGAGTTTTTGGCAAGGATGAGCCATGAACTACGGACTCCTCTCAACGCGGTTTTGGGGTACAGTCAACTGTTGCAACACGAACCTTTCTTGACACCAGCAGTGCAGAATGGTCTAGATATTATTCTTCATAGTGGAGAACATTTGCTCGCACTGATTAATGACATCTTAGATATGTCTAAAATTGAAGCAGGCAAAGTTTCTCTCAACATTAATTGTTTTGATTTAAAACTATTGTTAAAAACCCTGGAAGAAATGTTTCACCTCAAGGCTGAAACTCAAGGAATTCAACTAATTTTTGACTATTGCCCCGAACTTCCTCGTTACATTCAAACGGACAAAAGTAAGTTAAGGCAAATTTTAATTAATCTCTTGGGAAATGCGGTTAAGTTTACGAACCAAGGGGGCGTAGCACTGCGGGTTCGAGTGATTTCCGATCCATCGGGACTAGTGACTAGTTTATCTGAAAAAGGACATTTAGATCAGCAAACCTTGCAATTTGAAATTACAGATACGGGTTTGGGCATTGCTGACGATGATTTAGACAAATTATTTCAACCCTTTGTCCAAACCCAGACTCAACACACCTCTCAACCAGGAACAGGACTCGGCCTAGCAATTTGTCATCGGTTTATTCAACTCATGGGAGGTCAAATTATCCTTAAGAGCAAATTAGGAAGTGGTACAACTGTAGAATTTCAAATTCCTGTCGGCGTTGCCGAGGTAGGCGAGTTAGAAGAATGCCATCCGTCTCGCCAAGTGATTAGTGTGGCTCCCGATCAACCTCGCTACCGTCTTTTAGTCGCCGAGGATAAATGGACGAATCGTAAGCTTTTGGTCAAAATGCTCGATCGCTTGGGCTTTGAAGTGCAGGAAGCGGAGAATGGACAAGAAGCCATTCAAATTTGGGGAACTTGGCAACCGCATTTAATCTGGATGGATATGCGTATGCCAGTCATGGATGGTTATGAAGCCTCCCAGCATATCAAATCCCATATCCGGGGACAGGCAACCGTCGTAATTGCGTTGACCGCAAGTGCCTTCGAAGACGATCGAACCCTCATTCTGGATATGGGTTGTGATGATTTTGTCCGTAAACCCTTTCGTGAAGAGGTCATTATTGAAAAACTAGAAAAGCATTTGGGCATTCACTTCATTTATGCTGATGCTTCTGTAGACCAAGACGCCCTCGCTTTACCCAAAACAGTATTGGCCTCGGATATCTTAGATACTTTACCCCTAGCCTGGAAAGTTCAATTTCAGCAAGCCGTTTTGGAACTCAATCTCAGTCGTATGGTTACCCTGATTGGTGAAATTGAAGCCCAACATCCTGCATTGGCCAGGACTCTGATTCAGATGAGTAATAACTTTCAATATGATCAGTTAATGAATCTTTTACAGGGGGTAAATTTATTATAGACATTTTCTTCATTACTTCGACTTCGATTGCCTCAATCTTAATTAAATTATCGTCATTCTCCTAGTGATTCACTAGTGATTCACTGACATTCCTAGCCTGTTCTTCGCTAGAACTATCCCATTTCAGAATAGACCTTAGATTTAATCTAAAGATGACTGACTTGATTCTAGAAATGACTCTATACTTTTTAGCCTTCATGATCTTTCGCACTCACTACACATTGAAACTATGACCTCAGATAGTTTGCATTTTACTCAAGGGAATATTCTCGTCGTTGACGATACCCCTGCCAACTTACACTTGCTGGCCAAAGTTTTGACTGACCATGGTTATACTGTGCGGCTGGCTCCCAGTGGTCCATTAGCACTACGATCGATCAATGTTTGCTTACCCGATTTGATTCTTTTGGATATCATGATGCCGGAAATGGATGGGTATAGCGTTTGTCGATCGCTCAAAGACAATGAAAAGACTCAAAACATTCCCATTATTTTTTTGAGTGCCCTTGACGAAGCATTAGACAAAGTCAAAGCCTTTAAAGTAGGTGCTGAAGATTACATTACAAAACCATTTCAAGAAGCAGAAGTATTAGCCCGTGTTGAACATCAGTTAAAGCTTCAATGCTTACAAAAACAATTAATTGAACGTAATTTAGCCTTAGAGCAATCCAATCGAGAATTAGAACAATTTGCCTATATAGTTTCCCACGATCTCCAACAACCCTTACAGAGTGTAACTGGGTTTATCAAACTAGTTAAAATGCAGTACCAAGAAACACTGGATGATACCGTACTCGAATATCTCGATCGGGTGGCAGCAGCCGGTGGCCGAATGCAACAGTTAATTCATGATTTGTTAATCTATGCCAAGGTCGGGCGAGAAGCGCTCGACTGGACAGCAATAGATTGCAATTTGCTCTTGGAAATAGTCATTGAAAACCTAAGAGTTACGATCGATGAAAAAAATGCTGCCATTCTTTACCAAGACTTGCCAACACTACAGGGTAATGAAACTCAGTTAATTCAACTGTTTCAAAATCTAATTAGCAATGCATTAAAATTTGTTCCACCCAATGTACTCCCCCAAGTCAAGATTAGTGCAGAAAAACGAGGCAATGCTTGGTTATTTAGCATTCATGACAATGGCATTGGCATCAAACCCGAAAACCGAGAGCAGATTTTTGAAGCATTTCGTCGCTTGTATAACAGCAAGACCTATCCAGGGACTGGCATTGGTTTAGCAACCTGTAAAAAAATTGTGGAAAACCATGGAGGGCGAATTTGGGTAGACTCTCAATTTGGCATTGGCACCACGTTTTATTTCACCCTGGAGCAACCTATCTACAAATTCAGTTAAACGCTCAAATTCTACTGGGTTGACTCCTGCGATCGCAGGGCATTCACCACTCGATCAAGGCCGACGGCGCGGGAGGCTTTGAATAAAATCCGATCTCCCGATTGCATCAAGGTTTGCAGCCGTTCTACGATCGCTTCGTGACTGTCAAAGGTTTCCGTCGGCACTGGGGTGGCCCCCTGGGCTAGGGCTTCAGCTTCCGCAGGATCGGCCAAAATCAGCAAGTGATCAATCTGGAGTTCCCGCACCTGTTCCCCCACTTGACGGTGGAACGGAACCGAAAATTCCCCCAATTCCCGCATTGTGCCCAACACTGCAATGCGTCGATTTCCAGGCGTTTGCGAAAGCAGCTTGAGGGAGGCCAGCATGGATTCCAGCCCAGCGTTATAGGTTTCATCCAAGAGCGCAATGTCATTGGGTAACTCATAGCGTTTAGCCCGTCCACCCGGCAAATCGATCGCTAATCCGGCCTCAAAGGGCTGCCAACTCAAATTCAGCGCCTTTAAAACCGCCAGCGCCCCCAGGTAATTGATCGCGTTGTGTTCTCCGGGTAACGGCAGTGGGTATTGCACTCCCGCAATTTCGATCGTCTCTCCATCCGGCAACTGGCCCTGCAAATCCCCTTGGGTAAAGCCATAGGACAAGGTTTTCCCCTGCCAAACCTTGGCGGCTGTTTGGGTCAGCAACGCATTATCTGCATTGAAAATTGCGATCTTGTCCGGGGCCAATTCTGCAAACAATTCACACTTAGCTTCGGCGATCGCTTCGCGGGAACCCAGTAACTCAATATGGGCTGTGCCAACGGTGGTAATTAATCCGATCGTCGGTTCGGCAATCTGCGCCAGTTCCGCAATTTGACCCCGACCCCGCATCCCCATTTCAATCACAGCAAAGTCATGATCCGCTTCCAATTGCAACAGGGTCAGCGGTACGCCAATTTCATTGTTAAAATTTGCCTGACTTTTGAGCACCTTGCCATAGTGGGATAGCATCGCCGCCACCAGTTCCTTCATCGTGGTTTTGCCCACGGATCCCGTAATGCCAATCACCGGAATCTTGAACTGTTGCCGCCACCACCGCCCGATCGCTTGATAGGCTTGCAGGGTATTGTCTACTTGAATTAACGGCAGGGCAGCGTCTGCAACGGAATATTGTCGATCGACGATGGCGGCGACGGCTCCCTGGGCGATCGCGGTTTTCACAAACTGATGCCCATCAAAGCGTTCTCCCCGTAACGCTAGAAACAGTTGTCCCGGTTGAATTGCACGGCTGTCAGTCGTAATCCCTTGGGCAACTTGGGCTAAATCTTCCAAATTCAAGCCAGTGGCCTGGGTAACTGCAATTAATTGAGCCAGAGACGCATGGAACGGCATAGGTTTGGGGGTCGCAGATGAGTAACAACGATCGCGCTAGCCAACCATTGAAAACTGAATGGCTTGCTTTGACAAGCATTTTTCGTCGGCTCATTCGATCGGCCAACCGTCATTCCCAAGATTTTCTATGCAAAACGCTAGCCAAGCGAAATTTCTTTGCTATAATACTAAAGCTTGGAAAAACCAAGTGATAACTGTGCGCGGATGTGGCGGAATTGGTATACGCGCACGCTTGAGGTGCGTGTGGCATTGCCTTGCGAGTTCGAGTCTCGCCATCCGCATAAAAAGGGGAAAAGCAAATGCTCTTCCCCTTTTTTGTATCTTCTTTACCTAGCCCAGCCGAAACTCTTTGCTCCAAGTTGGAAATTCTTGGCCTATTTCTCGGCCATAGAGTTGCAACCGCGAAATATTTTGGGTGCCAACTTTTTGAATCAACTGGCGCATTAGGGCAATCATTTTGGGCATCTCCGGCGCAGGAGTCGCTTCAAACATCACCTGCAAGCAGCCATTACGCAAATTGGCTTTGGCCTGAATCCCCTGGGCTTGCAACGATCGCGCCATCAATGCCTGAATCTGCATCAATGTATTTTCCGGGGTCGCTGGGGGTGGGGCAGCACTCGGAACCGGGGGCGGCGGTTGTAAGGCGGCAGTTGGGGGTTGCTCCATGGGGCGGTTCGATCGCTCCGTCAGTTCGGCGGGAACGGGGGGCGGGGGTTGGTCAAAAACAGAGGCGAGGGCGGGGTCGATCGTAGGACTTAAGCTCGCACCCGTGTTACTAACCGTGTTACTACTTCCAGCGCTGTTACCCACGGAGCTGATGCTAATTGAGCCTGCGACCGTAGCAGTATTTTGCGGTTTCCCTTGCCCATTGTTTCCCTCAAAATTCGCCTCGATCGCGGGCTGTTCCAACAACCCATCCTGGGTTAATTCCTGTTCAAACTGCGTCAAACTGCCCTGTACAGACTCTTGGCCATCATTTTCCAGCGGCATCCAATGGTCAGCCCCCAAATACTCATCCACGGGAATATCTTCTGGCTGAAGCGTCGTTAGCAAGCGATCGGTTAAATCGTACTGACTCACCGAGGCAAGGCGATTGGCCTGCCGTTCCACAATTTTTTCAAACAAATTCCGCACCAGACGAGCATTACCAAAGGTTTTGTCCCGATTTTCATAGACACTTTGCAAGACCTTGAGGGTAGCTTGCTGGGCGGGGGGCGTGAGGGTGAAATGGCTTTTTTCAGCCAGTTTGAGGAAAATTTCTAGGAGTTCATCGGGCGTGTAGTCGTTGAAGTAAAAATAACGGTTAAAGCGGGATTTTAAGCCAGGGTTGGACTCAATAAACGCTTGCATTTCCGCTTGATAGCCTGCCACTACAACCACTAGCCGATCGCGGTGATCTTCCATGCGTTTCAGCAAAGTATCGATCGCCTCTTGGCCAAAGTCACGGCCATCGCCCGGTGGCTTCAGGGTGTAGGCTTCATCGATAAATAACACCCCATCGAGCGCTTGATTGACCAGTTCGTCCACATTCTGCGCCGTTTGCCCGACGTAGCCCGCTACCATCCCCGATCGATCGGTTTCCACCAAGTGTCCCTTAGTCAGGAACCCCAAGTCTTTGTAGATCTTGCCCATCAGCCTTGCTACGGTGGTTTTTCCGGTACCCGGTGGGCCACAAAAGACAGCATGGAGGGACACCGGGGTTTTGGCTAATCCCCGTTGCGATCGCACCTGTTGCACCCGCAAGAAATTCGTCAGGGTTTTGACCTCTTCTTTCACCTCCGTCATGCCAATCAACTGATTCAACTCCGCCATCACATCTGAAAGCTGGGCAGGATTGGACGCAGATTGGGCAGCAGCGGTTGGATTGACAGAGCGATCGTTTCCTGACAAATTAACTGCCGGATTGGCTGCATTACTAGAACTGTTATGCAGTAACTTCCAAATCAACGACAGGGCATCCATCTCCTGCATTGTGACTTGGTTATCGGCTTTGATAATAATCTGGGCAAATCGATAGATGGCGTTGATGACATGGCTAGTGTACTGTGCCCCTTGATTGCGGTCGATCGCCTCTAGTAGTCCTGGCAAATCCAAGCGATCGATGGCTCCATCCTGTTGCGTAAAGTCCATGATCAGCTTGAGCGTCTGCTTCTCATACTCCCGCCGAGTTTGGCTGGAGTAGTCCCACAGGTGCAACGCCACATTTAATTTATCTTTATCCGCTTTGACCAGCCCAAACAGCACCAAGTAGGCCAGCAATTCATTCGAGCTAATATCCGCATTGCTGCGACCACAGATTCGCACCACCCGCGCCAAGTCCGTCAAAACATAGTCGCCATAGGCTGGGCCCAACTGCAACACTGGGGCAAGCGCCTTATACAGCAGATTCGCCTCTTTAATAATCTCCTTAGCTTGCACGGCAGTTCTCCACAGATGAAAGGCTGAGGGTGGATCCTTGACGGGATCAGGCTGTTTCCTTCTTACACTATGCCCGATTTACACTATGCCCGATTTCTCGATCGAAAGTTGGGGTCTAAATCACTTCGTAGTTGGCAACTCGCCATTATCTCACCATGACTCGCCATGCATTACTCACCATGATCGATTAGGCCAAATCCCCGCAAAAAGCAAATCTAGATTAAATCTAAACAGCTCTCGTTTTAGGATAGATGTAAGATAGACCTTGCTTTAAAACGCCAAGACTCATAGCTCACGTGGACTTAAAACAGATCTTCAGAACCCCTAATCCTATCATTGGTGTCGTGCATTTGATGCCCCTGCCCACCTCGCCCCGTTGGGGAGGCAGTCTACGGGCGATCGTCGATCGCGCCGAACAAGAAGCAACGGCCTTGGCGGCAGGGGGCGTGGATGGCATTATTGTGGAAAACTTTTTTGATGCACCCTTTCCCAAGGATCAGGTCGATCCAGCGGTGGTGAGTGCCATGACGGTGGTGATCCAGCGGCTGCAAAGCTTAGTCACGGTACCGATCGGGATCAATGTCCTGCGCAACGATGCTCGCAGTGCGATCGCGATCGCCAGTTGTGTGGAGGCTCCCTTTATCCGGGTGAATGTGTGGACGGGCGCAATGGTCACCGATCAGGGCGTGATTGAAGGCAAAGCCCACGAACTGATGCGCTATCGCCGGGAACTGGGCAGCGATGTCAAGATTTTTGCCGATGTATTGGTGAAACATGCCCGTCCTTTAGGCACACCCAATCTGACCACTGCGGTTCAAGACACGATCGAACGGGGCTTGGCCGATGCGGTGATTTTCTCTGGTTGGGCCACAGGCAGTCCTCCCGATCTCCAGGATTTGGAACTTGCCAGCAGTGCCGCCCAGGATACCCCCGTCTTTATCGGTAGTGGAGCCACCTGGGAGAATATTCCCCAACTGATGCAAGCGGCGGATGGCGTGATTGTCTCCAGCTCCCTCAAACGGCAGGGCAAACGGGATAACCCGATCGACCCCATTCGCGTCAGCCGATTTGTGGAAGCAGCTCGTCGGAGTGTGGCCCTAAAACAGAGCCAACCAAGCGAGGCTTCAGCTCCAACCGAGACCCCAACAGTACAGCAGCAAATACGAGCCTAGGGCACAGGCTCTTTCCCCAACTATCCTTCTTCCAGCGGGCGCGCCTAATTCCCCCTTAATTCAGCAGACCGACTATCCACGTCGGTCTAGAACCAGATTTTGAACCAAATTCTAAGCAGGGTTTAGAGCCAGCAAAGATCAGCTAATTCACTTTGATTTTTCTGGGAATACCATGAGATCTTGGCTAGAAATGGGAACACTGAACCTATCGTCTGGGATCTACCTCAAATGCCATCCTGATCACATTAGTATTGGGATCTCCCTAGGCAGATGGGAGGAGGTCTGTACAGCCGATTACTTCATCCTTGCACGAGTGCTCCCTTATGCGCCTACAGTTGTCTCCCGGCATTAGCTACTACATTCGTAAGTTACTTCGACAAAACCTCGATCGCTTAAAATTTGACAGCCAGCAGGGAGAAGGAATCCAAGCTGATGCAACCAGCGATCTCAATGTAGTCCTTTCCAGCCTCTACGACAATGAGCAGCGGGCTAACTCGGTAGTGGATGAACTGGAACGGCTAGCCCTCGTCCACCAAAGTTTGAGTGGACAGGGTGCTAGGAATCGCCCAGAATTGCAGAAAACGGAAGAAAAGATTTTTTCGCTGCTGCACCTCAAACCCTTTGATGGCAATCATAAGGGCACTGTCCTGATTGTGGATGATGTCCAAAGTAATCTCACCCTACTATCGGCAGCGCTGAAGCGGCAAGGCTATGACATTCACACGGCCCTGTCTGGCAAGGAAGCCATGGCATCGATTCAGAATGCCATTCCCGATGTGGTGCTGTTGGACATTATGATGCCTGATATGGATGGTTATGCCGTCTGTGAGTATCTGCGCAACTACACCCTCACGCAGGACATTCCCGTCATTTTTGTTAGTGCAATCCATGACGCTTCCAGTAAGGTGAAAGCCTTTGGGCTAGGTGGCTCGGACTATATTACCAAGCCCTTTCAGATTGAAGAAGTTTTGGTACGGGTCGATAACCAACTGAAAATTCGCAGCCTGCAAAAACGCTTAGAAAACCAGAACGTGCGGCTCCAGGATGAACTGACCGAACGGCGGCAAATGGAGGAGCGTTACTTCAGTTTGTTTGAACGATCGAACGAAGGAATGTTTCAAAGCAGTCCAGAGGGGCGGTTCTTGAAAGTGAATCGCGCCTTAGCCAATCTCTACAAGTACGCTTCCTGCGAAGACCTGATTGCTGCCATGACGGACATTAGCACTCAGCTTTACGTGCAACCAGAGCGACGGCAAGACCTGATTCAGCAATTACGGCAACAGGGACACATCCTGGGTGCAATCTCCGAGGTGTATTGCCAAGATGGAAGTACCCTGTGGATTACTGAAAATATTTATGCTGTCCGAGATGCTCGGGGCAAGATTCTTCATTACGAAGGAACCGTTCAGTCTGTGGAACAGGGCGCAGCAATGTCTATGCCGCAATTGCAGTTGTCCTAAACTAGGAATGCATAGCGAGTGTAAATGTGGTACGTCTGCAAGGTATTGTACGTTTGCAAGGTATTTTATAATCGCGTGCGCTGACAGGGGTGGTTGAAACCCAGAAGGGAATCAGTAGAAAGCTCCATTAATACTCAGTTAATCCTAAATTAGCGATCGGTGTTTCCGGAAACGCCGATCGCTAATTTGTAGCTACCCTGCGATCGTGTCAGCCCCCATCAATTTATGACACTCCCCAGTCTTGTCTTGGTAACCTTAGTGCATAAGTGCTGGGAGATCCGCTCTACTGGGATACCGATCATCTCTATCCGTCATCTCATGCTAGGCCGAGTCTCCCCAGCCAACCTGCGCTGACACAGGATTTTGTGTTGGTTCAATTTTGAATTTTGACGTTTCCCCTACATTCCTTCAAATTCTTTTACGAGTTCGAGCTTTTACCTATGAATCGCTTCAAATCCTTGTCGTTGCGGCCAGCTCGTCTGTTGGCTCAAGTTGCGGCTTCTGTTGTAGCTTCTAGCGCGATCGTGGCAAGCAGCACTATCCTCCAGCCAGCCTGGGCCGAGCCCCTCAGTAAGCCCGTTATACCATCTAGTGCGTTACTCCGTTCGACGCCAGAACCGACCTTCGCGCAGACCCTTTCCTTCAATCCAGCCAACCAGTCAGCCTCTTCACGCAACACTGCTGGATCGATCGCGACCCTGCAACCGATCGTCGTCAGTAGCTTGCCAATCTGGAGCTTCCCCTTGGCCGTAATTGGAACGGGTTTAGTCGTCATGTTCGCCGCAGGTCTGGTGATTATTGGTGAACGGGAAGTGGGCATTGTGGTTAAAAAAGTCTCCTTTGCGGGCAAAAGCTTGCCACCGGGACGACTAATTGCGCTGAACGGTGAGGCAGGTTATCAAGCCGATACCCTGGCTCCTGGTTGGCACTGGGGCTACTGGCCGTGGCAATATTCTGTGCGCAAGGAATCGGTGGTGGTGATCCCCCAGGGCCAAATTGCGCTGCTGGTGGCCAACGATGGTGAGGCGATTCCTTCTGAGCGTATTCTGGGTAAAGTGGTGGAGTGTGACAATTTTCAGGATGCCCGCAAGTTTTTGCTGCATAAGGGCGAAAAAGGTCGGCAGATGGGCTTTCTAACGACGGGAACCTATCGCATCAATACGGCCCTATTTAAGGTGATTACTGCTGAAACGGCTTCTAAGGAAGGGATGACGCACGATCAGTTAATGGTGCAGCACATCGTTCCCGATAAAGTGGGCATCGTGACGACCCTGGATGGGATGCCGATCGAACCAGGTGAGATTGCTGGGTGTACCATTCCCGGCCACAACAATTTCCAAAATGGCCAAGCCTTTACTCAAGGGGGCGGTCGGCGAGGGTTGCAGGAACAGATTTTGCTATCGGGGTCGTGGAACTTGAATCCCTGGCTGGTACAGGTGGAGCAGGTGCCGATGACGGAAATTCCGATCGGTTATGTGGGTGTAGTGATTTCCTATGTGGGCAAGGCCCACGAGGATATCAGTGGCGCGGCCTTTACCCATGGGGATTTGGTGCATCCCGGCCACAAAGGGGTGTGGACAGAACCGCTCTATCCCGGTAAGCATCCCATCAACACGCGGGTCATGAAGGTGGAACTGGTGCCAACGACAAATATTGTGTTGAACTGGTCAGGCCGGACGGAACGCCATAACTATGACGCCAAGCTGGGCGCGTTAACCGTGCGATCGCGGGATGGATTTGCCTTTGACCTAGAGGTGGCGCAGATTATCCATGTGGGGGCGTTGGATGCGCCGAAGGTGATTTCCCGCGTGGGCTCGATGCAGAATTTGGTCGATCATGTGCTGGAACCGACGATCGGTAACTATTTCCGTAACTCGGCTCAGGATTACACGGTGTTGGATTTCCTGAGTGCTCGGAGTGAGCGGCAGACGGAGGCAGCGGAATATATTCGGATCGCACTGCGGGGTTACGACGTGCAGGCGATCGATACCCTGATTGGCGACATTCAACCGCCGGAAAGTCTGATGCAAACCCAGACCGATCGCAAAATTGCCGAGGAACAGCGCAAAACCTACGAAGTGCAACAGCAGGCGCAAACCCAACGGCAGCAACTGGTGCGGGAAACCTCCTTAGCGGAAATTCAGGCGGATCTGGTGCGATCGGAGCAAAACGTCAAAATTGCTGAATTGCAAGCTAATTCTCAGGTTAAGCAGGCTACCGGGGAAGCGGAAGCCACTCGCCTACGGGCCGGTGGGGAAGCGGATGCCGTCCGATCGATCGGTCAAGCCAAGGCGGATACCTACCAAGCTGGGGTAGAAGCGTTGGGTGCCCACAGCTACACCGCAATGCAACTGATGCAAATTATCGGCGATCGGCATGTGCGGTTGATTCCCGATATTTTGGTGGGGCAATCGGGCAATAGTTCCGGGCTCGTAGATGGGTTGTTGTCGATGATTTTGTGGAATCAAGCCCAGGAACGGAGCGACGCAGGCAATCCAGACAAATCAGCCAATCCAGACAATCCAACCCATCCAAATCGCCCGAGCGATCGGCCTGCCAATCCGCCCCGTGTGATTGAGCCCCCCTCCAACATGCCTTAAAACCATGGCCTATTGCTTTAATCCAAGCTGTGCCCATCCCGAAAATCCCGATCGTGGTGCTTTGAATCAGGACTTAAGCGATCAGGGCTTGAGCAGTCCAGTGGGTGACTATCTTTGTGCCCATTGTGGTCAGCCTTTACGATTGCGCGATCGGTATTTCGGGGTGCAACGGCTGGGGCAAAGTACCCGACACCAAACGATTCTGGCGCAGGACTGTTGGAGCAACCTGCCCCTCCACCCCAATCAGTCCAGAGTCGTCTTGGTGCAGGTGGTATCTCGATCGGCTGCATCGATCGCGCTTTATCGCACATTGCAAATTCTGACAAAGAAGGCAGATTCTCGAATTCCTCCGCTGCTAGATGTATGGATAACGGATGAAAATCTTTACTTGGTTTGGCAATACATTACTGCTGATAACTTAGTTACTGTCATTAACGAGCGTAGCCTATTGACCGAACCGCAAATTTGGCAATTTCTGCGGCAAACTTTAGCGATTCTTCAAGCATTACATCGATCGAGAATTGTACATCGTCATATTCAGCCCAGTCACCTGTTACAAACTGTGGAAGGACAGTATTACTTAGTCGGTTGGCAGTCAATTCAGCAAATCGATACAGTGGAACCCTCTACAACATTCGAGTCAGTAGATTCTCAATTACAAGATTCAACGGTAGAGGATATAAACCCAGAATTGGTTGGCAGTGCGGAATATGCAGCCCCGGAACAATTACAAGGACATGCTACGGCGGCCAGTGACCTCTACAGTTTGGGCGTCACCTGTCTCTACCTACTGACGGGGCTTTCACCCTTTGCCCTATGGGACGATGGAGCACAGAATTGGCGATGGGACGCTCTGTTACCGGAAGCGGTGAGTGAATCCTTGCAGTCTTTACTCGATCGATTAATTGCACCCAATTTATCCGATCGATTTACCAGTGTTGACCAGGTGTTACAGGCCATGGGAGAACCCATCTCTCCTGCATCTTCTGTAACAATTCCACCCGCCAGTCCTTGGTGCTGCCAGCAAACGTTAGTCGGACATCGGGGAGGCGTGACGGCACTGATTTGGTCTGGGCCACGATCGCGGTTGTTCAGTGCTAGTCAGGATCAAACGATTCGGGTGTGGGATTTGCAGCGATCGGATCCCGTCCATATTCTGCTTGGCCATCGGAAAACCGTATCCGCCCTAGCACTGACCCCGAATCACCAGGAATTGATTTCAGCGAGTCATGACAAAACGATTCGGGTGTGGGATTTACAGAGCAATACTTGTGTCCGGGAGTGGATTGCTCACGCTCAAATTATTACAGGATTAGTCATCATTCCTAATATGAGTCATATCGTGAGTAGTAGTTGGGATAAAACACTGCGATTATGGAATTGGCAAACAGGAGAATTACTCCAGACGTTAACAGGCCATCGATTGCCGATTAGCGCGATCGCAGTCAGTCTCGATGGGCGATGGTTAGCGAGTGCCAGTCACGATCGAACAGTGCGAATTTGGGATTTGGCGACGTTGCGACCACACCAGGAGTTGGAGGGCCATACCTGGGCTGTGACAACAGTGGCATTTAGTCCCGATGGGCAATGGTTGGCGACGGGCAGCGACGATCGCACGATTAAGATTTGGCGGGTGGACAATGGTAAGTTACTCCAAACGCTTCCAGGTCATGGGTGGAGCATTACGGCGCTGGCGTTTAGGGCCGATGGGCAATGGCTGGCTAGTGGCAGTTGGATGCCTGCGGTGCGGCTGTGGCAATGGCAGCAGGGGCGCGGTTTTGGGCTGAATGGGGTGAACGGACAGCATCATAATTTTGTGAATACGATCCTTTGGACGGACGATCGCTTAATTACGGGCAGTCAAGATCAGACGATTCGGGTTCACCTTAAGATGGAGACGGAAGCCTAATTGAGATTGGATTTATGCTGCTGCATCTGTGTACTTGGCCGGAAGTGGAAACCTATCTTCAACGATCGCGGGGGATTTTGCTGCCGATCGGGTCTACGGAGCAGCATGGGCCGACGGGGTTGATTGGAACGGATGCCATCTGTGCTGAGGCGATCGCGAAGGGCGTGGGCGAGGCAACAGAAACGTTGGTGGCACCGACGATTAATGTGGGGATGGCGTTGCACCACATGGCCTTTCCAGGGAGTATGAGCCTGAAGCCCAGTACGTTAATTCTAGTAATTCGTGATACCGTCACGAGTTTGGCCAAGGCAGGATTCCGTAAGTTTTTCTTTATCAATGGCCATGGCGGTAATGTGGCGACGCTGAAGGCAGCCTTTTCGGAAACCTATGCCTACCTGGGGGAAATAGGTCTGCAAGGGGCTGAGGATGTACAGTGTGCGGTGTGCAATTGGTATATGGGGGGTGGGGTGTATCGGCTCGCCAAGGAACTCTATGGAGATCAGGAGGGTTCCCACGCGACGCCGAGTGAAGTGGCGGTGACGCAGTTTGTCTATCCGGAGGCGATTAAAACTGCGCCGTTGAGTGAACCTGTGGCCAAGGGGCATAGGATTTATGGCGCGATCGATTTTCGGCGGCGCTATCCCGATGGGCGCATGGGGTCGAATCCAGCCTTGGCAACGCCGGAACATGGCCAGCAGTTCTACGAGTTAGCCGTGAAGGAAATCACCCAAGATTATTTAGCTTTTTTGCAGGCAGAGTAGAACTGGTACTAGATACTTACTCAACCTAGACACAAGGAGGTGCATTCGCTTGAGCATTATCCCCACAGATGGGGAACCTAGTAGTGGAGCAACCTAGATTCAGCAGCGACATCAATACAGTCCAAGCAGCGTAATCAGGGAGCGTTGGAGCCAGTCCTCCTTGGCAGTCCGCCAGGGGGAGTCCCAGGACTCGATAACCCTAGACAGGTCTGTCCAGAAATCGTTATGGTAAAGCTATCTTTCAGGTAGACTATTCCATTTTATGACTCAAATTTGGCGCTGGATCGCAGGCGTTACAGGGAGTATGCTGTCCGGGAGTCTGTTGCTAGGGGGCTGTCTTGCGGAGAAAATTGACCCCGATCGCGCAGCCGATCGCCTTGCCAAGGCCCAAGCTCAGCCCCTAGCAACCCGCCCCCAGAAACCTACCCAGCAGCCGGTCCAGCAGCCTGTCCAGCAACCTCAGCCTTCCAATCAGCAATTTTTAGTCCTCTCCGGTGGGGGCTCCCCCGAGTCCAATGAAATCGCGATCGAGAAAAATGTTTTGTATTTTCAACGCACCTTAAAGAACCTAGGATTCAATCCCCAAAAAGCAACTATTTGGTTCGCCAACGGCAACTCTGGAGAAGAAACCGTTCGTTTTTTGGATAATAGGAAAAAAGAAACATTTAAAGCACCGGAAATTCCAAATCTTAACGGTGCATCAACGATCGAGAATTTGAAACAATCATTACAAAAACAGCAACATTTAAAACCACTATTTTTCTACTTTACAGGTCATGGCTATCACAACAAAGAAGATGAAAATGATAACGCCATGATTCTCTGGGAAGATCGATTTCTGACAGTACAGAAATTCACTCAAATGCTGGATCAATTACCACTTAAAAAACCAGTGGTTTCCGTCATGGTGCAATGCTACGCTGGCGCATTTGCCAACTTAATTTATAAGGGCGGCAATCCGCAAAATCCCGTTGCACCCCACGATCGCTGCGGCTTTTTCGCGACTGTTAAGCAACTTCCCTCCGTCGGTTGTACCCCGGAAGTCAACGAAGCCGATTATCAAGATTACAGTTCCAGCTTTTTTGCGGGCTTGAGCGGGATCAATCGTGTGGGCAAGCCCGTGAGCTCCGCCGACTACGATCGCAACGGACGCATTTCCTTTCGGGAAGCCCATGCCTTTGCCAAAGTCGATGAACAGGCTGCCGACTTACCCATTTCCACCTCCGAGGCTTGGTTACAGGAACAATTGAGCGAGACCGATCGCGATCGTATTTTAGAAAAACCGATTAACCAGTGGCTGAAATTTGCCCGTCCCGACCAGCGCCACGTCGTCGCCACGCTGACCCAACGGTTGAAATTCAATCCCCAACTGTCCTTAAGCACTAATCTGGAACGGAACCCCCTCAAAGAATCAGACGAATTGGCCAATACCTACGCAGGACGGTTAACCATGGAACTCTGGAACATTGGTGCAGAACAAAAAATTCGGCAGTTTTCCCGCAAGGCGAAATCATTAAATCCAAAAGCCAAACCCAGCCCCGCGATCGTCATTCTGGAAAAATTACTGCGCTGTGAAGCGGCTTCGCTTACTTCTTAGCTTGCAGGTCTCGTTCGTTCATTTTTAATGCTTCTTTTTTCTAGGGAGGTCTATTTTTCCCAGGGGCCAAATCGCGGTAATCTTGGGGGGCAGTTTTGGCTCGATCGTGTCCATGTCCGATTTGATTTACCGCTATCCCCCGTTACTTTCAGGCACCCTCCTGACTCGCTACAAACGCTTCTTTGCCGATGTGGAATTGGATAGCGGAGAAATCGTGACGGCCCACTGTCCCAATACGGGGCCAATGACTGGCATCTATCGTCCCGGCCATCGTGTTTTACTGTCCAAAAGCGATAGCAAAACGCGCAAATTGCCCTACACCTGGGAAATGATCGAACTGCACGATCGCGAGCAACCTGTGTGGGTCGGTGTCAACACCGGACTGCCCAACAAAGTCGTTAAACTCGCGATAGAACAGCGCATCCTGCCCACCCTGCAAGATTACGAAACCCTACGCCACGAAGTTCCCTACGGCCAAGAAAAAAGCCGCATCGACTTTCTCCTCACCACCTCCAACAAACCCATCTACGTCGAAGTCAAAAACACCACTTGGACCGATGGCAGCCTTGCCCTCTTTCCTGACACGGTGACGACGCGCGGCCAAAAACACATTCGCGAACTGGCGGCGCTGCTTCCTGAGTCCCGTGCGGTCATGCTGTATTTCATCAACCGGGGGGATTGCGATCGCTTTGCACCGGGAGATAGCAAAGATCCACTTTATGGCAAATTGCTTAGACAGGCCGTTGCCCAAGGCTTAGAAGTTTTACCCTGCTGTTTTGACATTAGCCCAGAAGGAATTCGCTATCAGGGCCTAGCGCAGTTGGCTTGGCAACCTGTCGAAAAACTGGCTGAATGAAGCTTAATAGAAGCAAGATCCATAAATTATCCAGCGAAATTAATTTTTGTTCATGATTTTCGATCGATCGTGAGAATACTTAAACCAGGGCAGTCGCACACTAAATTTTGGACAACTTAAAACAAGTGGGTTCAAAAAAAAGTTTGTGTGTTTAAATGGGCGGAGATCCCCTAAATATCTTCGGTTCCACCGTTTATCCATCCCCATTTTTCTCGTACGAACCACCCCTTTGAGGGTGCACAGTTTGCTGCGAGCAATGCTTTTCACGGGCATGCTTTTCACGGGCAAAGTTTGTTGTGAACAAGTTGCGAACAAGATTTGTTGTAAAGACCATGAAGCAAGTGATCCAAGCACTTATACAACGATGCAAATTGCAAGGCTACAAATTGCAAGGCTATTTACAAGGCTGCAAGTTAGCTTCGCTGAGCCGTCGAATCGTTCTGATGGGGTTGGGGCTGTTCGCCACTTTAAGCCTGTCTTGGGTCGGCCATCATGCTGTTAATGCCTTTGAAGCCAATCAGTACGCAACGGGGAGCAGCACCTGGCAGGGCGCATCTTTCCCCGTCGAAAATTTCCAAGGCTATACCTCCCCCTTTGGGTATCGTGCTTCGCCCACAGGTGACGGCACCCAATTTCATCGGGGACTGGATATGGCAGCGCCTGAAGGGAGCTACGTTCGCAGTTGGTGGACCGGTAAGGTGGTAGAAGTTTCGGACGACTCCGCCTGCGGAACTTCGGTGGTAATCGAATCCGGCGAGTGGGAACACATCTATTGCCATATGCAGGGTTATGTCGAGCGGGATGGGCAAGGACGGCCCTACCTCAGCGATCGGGGCGGCGGCCTGCAAATCTATGAAGGCCAAGACATCAGCGCTGGCACTCGCATCGGACGGGTGGGAATGACAGGCAGAACCACAGGGCCGCACCTCCATTGGGGCTTGAAATATGCCAAGCAATGGGTTGATCCAGCTCTAGTTCTCCGTGCCATGTATGCCGAGCAAAGTCGCACCCAAACGATTTCCAGCCAACCGTAAGCTCAGGGAACCGTAGGCTTAGGGAGCAGTGTAGAAATCCAAGCCTAAATTGACTGCTCCCACCCCCATTGTCTTAATCCGATTGAGAGAGCCGCTTGCCGACTTCTCCGCCCAGTAATTCGTGGGTTTCCCGGAGCAGTTGGGGAATTTTTTCTGCAAAGGGACTCTTGAGGAGTAGCGGCTTCAGACTTTCTGGATCAAAGTGTTCAGCGCGGGATCCAGGAAACCAATGGCTGGCTTGGCCTAGCAGGTTATAGCGCATTTTGGCATAATCCTTCATGTCGTAGGCTAGGGCCAAGTTCCGCAGCCAAAGAATCACCGGAATATTCAGCCGTCCTGGGGTTTCATCCACCTTGGGTAAGCCGATCGACCAGTGCTGCCACCAATCCGCACCCAGAGTGTCGATCGCCGCCTGCTCCAAACGCTCGATGATTGGGTCCATAATTTCCGTCGCTTGATCGAGGAGAGGCAATGTCTTCAAATGCTCATCAAAATCGCTGGGTTTAGCGGCCCCAATACTCAAAGTATGGATTTGGGGATGGCTGAGGCAGAACAGGTTATTGAAGACGATCGGGCTGAGGGGCGCACAGAGATCGACCAGCTTCTGGGGTGGATCGTAAAGTTTGCCACCTTTATCCGAAGGGCTGATGATGAAAACGCCCATATCATGCCGGGTTGCCGCTTCGATCGCGGGCCAATTGCTCTGGTTGATGTAGTACCAGTGCAGGTTGACATAATCAAAGGCATCCGTTTCGATCGCTTGGACAATCAGTTCCGTTGGCGCATGGGTCGAAAAGCCAATAAATCGGGCTTTACCTTGGGCTTGCAACTTCTGGGCCGCCGCCAAACATCCCCCCGGTTTGAGGCAATCGGCCAAATGGCTAGCCGAATTCAGCCCATGAATCGCTAACAAATCCACGTAATCCACTTGCAAATAAGCCAGCGATCGCTCAAATTCCTCTAAAAACTGCGTCCCCTCCTCCTTCACTAATATTTTTGTTTGTAGGATAATTTGGTCACGGGGCCGTTGATCTAGCAGTTGAGCTAAGACGGGGCCCAACTGGAGTTCCGACGTTCCGTAGGCCCGAGCGGTTTCGAGATGGGTAATCCCCAATTCCAGAGCCCGTCGCACCGTGCGTTCCACGTTCTCTTGGTTGTCCAGGGGGATTGGATGGGGTGGTGTGTCATTCCACGTGTATTGATATCGCATCCCCCCACAGGAAAACACGGGCATCTTGATCTGCGTGCGTCCAAATCGTCGATATTGCATAGCAGGCCGATTCATAGTTCTCAGTTCCGATTCCGATCGAGGACTCACACTCATTCCCAACAATTTTCTTGAAACCTTTTGCAACTCAACTGTAGCAATCTAGAATAAAGATGGTGAAAATCACCCAGGTGGGTGATCCTGATCAAACCTGATTGGGAATTCTGAGCATATTAGAGCGCTGCATTAGCTGAACTAGATGCTTCAGCCTTCGCCAGATAACCCTTCTGGACGGCTGCTAGATACTATGAAAATGGAGACGTTTATTCCTATCCGGTTGATTAATATCCATCCTAGTTCTATCTTCAGAGGAGGTTTTGACGTAATCTTGGCGTCATCCTAAATCGTATAAAGGTTATATTCACGAATCTTTCACAAACAAAAGTCAGATTTAGGGTTTCAGCCTAAGTAGTCCATTTTTTCCCTGTTTATCCTTTAGTCTAGTTAACTTGTTATGAACCTTGCAGATCTGGATCAATTAGAAGTTTCCGTTACATCACTAGTGTCGGAGGCTGAAGAAGAATTAGAAAGGCAACGATTGCGTAGACAGCGAGCGGAACGCATTGAGAAACGGAGGGTAGAAATCGCGGGTCGCTTAAATGGATTGTTAACAAAGGTGGAGTCCGCGATCGCAGCATTTTCTAAAGCGGAAATGGCGGAGAACGAAAAATACCTCGCTCTGAAAGCCCAAGCCGATCAAGTCAAAGAGCACCTAAATCACTTAGATGAACTGGCTGAAGCAGCGGTCGATGAAGAAATTGAGCAAGAGCTACTCGAAGTTGAAGAACGAAGATTAGATGAGCGATCGGCGGTTGACCTGTCCCAGTGGCGGCAGGAGTTGAAGGAAGATTTGTTGGAATTAATTGCTGAGCAAGATGATTTTTATGACGCTACCGATGCCGCCATCACCATTTATGGGTATCGTCATGATCTCAAAGCAGTCCCCGGTGCGCTGGAAGAAGTTGTAGAGGCTCTAGTTAAACAGATTAACGATAACAGTGATCGCGGCCCCGTTGCTCGTATTCAAGGCACCCACGAAAGCGCGCTGCAATTTATCTACAACAAAGCTTGGGAAAACCGAGGCAACCGTCCTCGCAACACCGATCTTCAACCCCAAGTCCGCCACCGCAAAACCGAAAAACGCCCCAATCCCTACACTGATCTGACGGGCAAGGTGGTTATTTTTGGTGGCCACGATCGGCTGTATACTGCTGTGCGCAACCGCCTACGGGATTCAGACGTGGAACTGGTTTGGTGTACCGCTCAGGAAGGCTTAAACCGTGCCGAGCAGATCGAATCCCACATTCCCACCGCCGATCTGGTGATGATTTTGACAGGCTATGCCAGCCACAAGCTTACCGAAAAAGCCAAGCACGCCGCCCAGAAAACAGGGAAACCGATCGAAATGATCAATACCACCGGATTGGTGACGGTGCTGGAAGCGATCGCTTACAATCTCAAGGTCAAATCCTTGGTAAAGCGGCCTAAATATTCCTAACGCCATGCCCGTCCTCTCTCCTGACCTGCAAACTCGGCTGTCCCAGCCCCTCCGCCTTGGGGACGTAACCCTATTTAGCCGAGTTTTGCAATCGCCCCTATCTGGTGTTACGGATTTAGTGTTTCGGCGGTTAGTACGGCGCTATGCCCCGGATTCCATGATGTATACCGAGATGGTTCAAGCCTCCAGTCTGCGCCATCTGCGGGAGATTCCCACCATCATGGAACTCGATCCCCAGGAGCGCCCCATCAGCATTCAACTCTTTGACTGTCGGCCTGACTTTTTGGCGGAAGCGGCACAGAAGGCTGTAGCGGAAGGGGCCGATACCGTGGATATCAACATGGGTTGCCCGGTGAATAAAATCACCAAGAATGGTGGGGGATCTTCGCTACTACGGCAACCGGAGCTAGCTGCCACGATCGTCCGGGAAGTGGTGGCAGCGGTGGATGTTCCCGTTACTGTTAAGACCCGCATTGGTTGGGACGAGAACGAAATCAATATCCTAGACTTTGCCCAGAAACTGGAAGCAGCGGGCGCAAAAATGCTGACGGTTCATGGTCGCACGCGATCCCAGGGTTACCAGGGATCGGCCAAGTGGGAGTGGATCCGTCGTGTAAAATCGGTGCTCTCGATTCCTGTGATTGCCAATGGCGATATTTTCTCCGTGGCAGCGGCGGTGCAATGTTTAGAGGAAACGGGGGCAGATGGGGTCATGTGCTCTCGAGGCACGTTGGGCTATCCCTTTTTGGTAGGGGAAGTCGATTATTTCCTAAAGCAGGGGGAACTGAAACCCACACCTACGATCGCTGAGCGGCTGCAATGTGCCCGTGACCATTTGCAAATGCTGGTGGTGTACAAAGGCGATCGCGGGGTCTATCAATCGCGAAAGCATATGGCTTGGTACTGTAAGGGCTTTGTTGGTGCAGCAGAATTGCGCCGTCAGTTGAGCCAAATTACCTCCCTTGAAGAAGGGGTCACCTTACTCGATCGCGCGATCGGGATTGCCCAATCGCAACCCGATGCAGTTCCTCTACTTGATCAAGAGATGACTTTTGCCTCGCTCGAATCCATGTAGGGCTAGCCAGAAAACTTGTATTGAACGTCTGTTGGTAAGCTTGACTACATTTTGCTAGTCCCATATCCCGTACAGTTTCTTGTTGGTAAAATCAGTTGGAGTCTACTGTTTCCCAAAACGTTTCCCAAAACTGAATAAACGAGCCAAGCAAACCACAATCAATTGGTGTGAAGCAATTGGTATGAAAAGTCGCTGGCAATGGGTCGTTAACTTGGAGCCCGGATCAAGTGAACGAAGCTCAAGAATTGACGAAGTTGAGAGTATTTTAGAAGTTGAGACTCCAGTTAATTCCGCACAGGAATTAACTTTTTAGAAAATATTCATTTAAAACCACACAAACACTAAAGTTACTGAACTTTAGTTGATCTTACGGTCTAGTTTTAGTGAATACTAAATCTATAAAGGATCACTGAATGCTGAACTCACTGGACACTAAATTCACTGGACACAAACTGTGTCGGTAGGGCAGTCAAGTTCAAGAGCTGGAGTCAGCGATCGGTTCATGGGTGCATTGACGGTTAAATTCGATCGGGTTTAACCCTGCGTTGATTAACTAACCAATGATTAACTAGCCAATGGTTAACTAGCTAATGGTGAACAGGAAGAAATTCCATGACTCAGGATTCCTTTGGATTCCCTCACAGTCATCGTAGAGAGTTTCTCCAACCAGAAATCTTGCGTTAGTCCGTAATATCCTGTGTTCTCTCAGTTATTTGAGTTTGTTTGTGAAGCCATTTCCAATGATTGATCACCAAGGAGCTGCGCTGCGGCAAATCATTGATCGCATCCGGAGTTCCCTAGAGCTACGAGTTGTTCTGCAAACTGCGGTGGATGAAATTACTGCTTTGCTCAACCTCGATCGGTGTACATTTTTCTGGTATTTCCAGGATACCCAACGCATTCAGTTAGTCTGCACAAGTGGTTGTTCAGGTTCTTCAGACACCCCAACAGTCTCTGCCATCCAAGAGACGCAAACGCCACCTATGGTACGACTTGGCTATTATCCCCTGGAAATATTCGGGCAGTTTACCCAGGCCATCACCCAAGGGGAATTGTTAGTTCAACCCACTCCCATCAACCTGCCTACCCCCTTGCAATGGTTAAGACACTTACAAGGGCTAAGACACTTACAAGGGTTAAGACAGTGGTTACCCGCTCCATTCACTCCATCCAGCAAGCCATCCTCTGAGCCGTCACCTATTTGGGGCACCCAAGCCAATTTAATGGTGCCCTGCCCGATGCAGGATGGCACGTTAGGCTTTATTGGTTGTTTGTCCAATCAGCCTCGGCGCTGGACCCTCACAGAAGTTGAATTGTTACAAACCATTGCCCAGCAACTCGCGATCGCCATTGAACAGGCGCAACGCTACGAGCAAACTCAAAAGCAAGCCCAGCGCGAACAGTTAGTCAATCAAATTACCGCACAAACTCGCCAAAGTTTTGAATTACCCACCATCCTCAAAGGCGCGATCGCCCAGCTATTGGATGTGTTGCAGGTCGATCGGTGTCTCGTTCACTTAGTGGATGAAATTCCCTCCGAGGAATCATCGGACAAGGCGATCGGGGGCAAAGCTCGGGTTTCCCAGTATGCCGTTTCCCAGGAAAAGCACCTCTACGAAGTTTGTCGTCCCCCGTTTGAAGTATCCACGGACGAATTTGATGTACATGGCCCGATTACCCAGTGGGTGATGGCCAATCAACGGCGGGTCGTGATTTCCAATGTGGCAACCGATGCTCGCATTGGGCCAGATAACCCCGAGTACCAACGGGCGGAAATTAAATCCTCCTTGGTGGTTCCCGTTCAAACCAAAGAAACGCTATACGCCATTTTGTATTTGAACCAATGTTCCCACATCCGCTTTTGGTCGAAAAATGATCAAAAATTGGCGCAAGCCGTAGCCGACCAGCTAGCCATTTCCATTCAACAGGCGCGGCTCTTTGCTAAAACTCAACAACAGGCGATCGAGAGTGCGGCCCAAGCTCGCCACTTAGAAGCGACCCTCCAAGAGTTACGGTTAACTCAAGCCCAATTGATTCAGAGCGAAAAAATGTCCAGTCTGGGGCGGATGGTTGCAGGAATTGCCCACGAAATTAATAATCCCATTAACTTCGTGCTGGGCAACTTGACCCACATTGACACCTACATGGTGGATCTAGTCACCCTGCTCAAAGCCTACCAACAGCGTTATCCCAATCCCTCTTTGGAGTTACAAGATCTCCAAGATGATTTGGATGTGGAATTCATGTTGACGGATTTACCCTCCACGCTAAAATCCATGAAAAGCGGTGCTGAGCGGGTTCGCAGCATTGTTCTGTCACTCCGAAACTTTTCACGATTGGATGAGGCTGATTACAAAGCAGTGGACATCCACGAAGGTCTTGAAAGCACATTGACGATTTTACAAAGTTATATCCGTGACGACATCACCATCATTCGTGAATATAGCGAGTTTCCTAAGGTGAAATGTTATCCTCGTCAAATTAATCAGGCATTACTTAACATTTTAATGAATGCTGTGGAAGCATTAACGGATTGGCCAGGGGCAAACTCAGATACAGAGAAAACGATTACGATCGCGACTCATTTAATCCAACACAATTGGCTGAACTCAAACGTTGTAGAGAATCCTTCTGAACTTGGAGCAACTTTACGCATTGCGATTAAAGACAATGGGCCAGGAATTGAACCTGTGGTGCAATCCAAAATCTTCGATCCCTTTTTTACTACAAAAGACGTTGGGAAAGGGACGGGGTTGGGTCTAACGGTCAGCTATCAAATAATTGTCAATCAGCATCAAGGCCAACTGAAGCTGATTTCCCAACCGGGACAGGGGGCTGAGTTTGTGATGGAACTGCCGGTCGTCGTAGAAAGCTCGTCTGGCTTGCCGCAGGCTCGATCGCCCCTAATACCCCCTACAACACGCGCTTCTGCTAGCCACCTCTTCGCCAGCCCTCCACCTAGCTCCCCGGCAACTTGCACGCTGCATTTCGTTTCTGGTTAACTTCCCGAGGTTAACTTTAACTTCCTGAGGTTAACTTCCTGAGGTTAACTTCCCGGCTCGTAGACCATCGCGGGCCGCAGTAGCCAGCCGTCTTCTAGGGCTTCTAAACGCGAAACTCCCAGAAATTGCCCCGTTTCTGCATGAATTCGTACCCATTCCGCGATCGGTTGCGTCACCTCTGGGAAAAAGATGCGCTGCCCCAAACACCACCGCCGAGCAAGTTCTGGCTCTAAGCTCCACATCGCTAGAGACTGTAACGCTTGCTCCGGTGGCTTGAGATGAAATTCGTTGGCTTCTACCTGCTGGGCGATCGTGTCGAGAGTCAAACTGTCTGCCAAATCAAACCCACCGCTGGCGGTGCGGGTCAATCCGGCTAAGGTTGCACCTGCCCCCACCGTTTGGCCTAAGTCACGGGCGATCGCGCGAATATACGTGCCACCCCCACACACCACCGTGAGATCAATTTCAGGAAACATCCCACTGCGCCACTCTAGGATCTCGATCGCGGATACTTCCACCGTCCGCATCGGCACATCCACCACTTTCCCCGATCTGGCTAGATCGTACAACCGCTGTCCCTGCACTTGAATGGCACTAAAAGCGGGGGGAATTTGCTCAAGAGTACCAACAAATTTGGGAAGGGCTACTTGCACAGTTTCTAACGTCAATTCAGGTACAGCCTGCTGGGTCAAAATCTCCCCTTCCAAATCATCGGTGTTCGTGGTTATGCCAAACCGCACGATCGCCCGATAGGTTTTTGCCGAGGGTAAAAATTGCAATAACCGAGTGGCCCGTCCTACGGCGATCGGTAACACTCCATCCGCTGCCGGATCTAAGGTGCCCGCATGGCCAATTTTTTTTGTTTTAAGTAATCGCCGGAGCTGTGATACGCAATCATGGGAGGTCATCCCCAAGGGTTTATTTAAATTGAGAAATCCATCCATAGATTAAACGTTATCTCCAGCCCACAATAGTCAAATTAGGACACCGCTAAATTGATGAAAGATAAATCACTCTGTCCATTGTTAAAGAACCAGATTTTAATCCTAACGCTGAACCTGAGTGGAATCAAATTGAGTAATCAGGCTTAGACGCAGAGGATCTTGACTGATGAATTGTGTGTACCTTGCAGTCAGGTATGGACGAAAGGCCGGTTGATTCATAATGTAGGTGCCGAAAAACGCTAAACTCAGCCCATTTAAATAACGTCGGGCTAATAGAGGATTGGGACCAATTAATTCCGGTGGAATCGGTAAGGAGTTATTGTTGGACTCGGAATCGGCTAGGAATGAAAAATGAGTTCCCCGATCGACCATCACGAGATATCGTTCCGGGGTATGGAGCCAAGTAAACGGTATAACTTGTTCCAGAATTGATGGAGCAACAGTATCTGCATTCCCAGTAATCATCATCGTGGGCACTTTGATTTGGCCGATACTCTCTGGCCCCAAAGCTACGCTATCAATGGGATTGACCGCAATGACTGCCGCCACTCGGGAATCTCCCAAATAGTAAGTCTGGTTGGACAGCTGCGATGCTAGGCATTGTAGTACCAGCGAAATATTAAATGTATTAACCTGCTTCTCTGGGGTGCACTGCGTCTCTGCCAAGGATTTGCCATTCAGTGGTGCCCCCGCCAAGGCTAATGCCGTATAGCCTCCAAAGGATTGGCCAAGAACACCGACCCGTTGCAAATTAATGGACCGTAAACGACTATCCCCTTGGGCTTTTTTAGTCAGTTCATCCAGTAAAAATGTAATATCCAAGGGCCGATCGTGGAATTCACTGGGTTCCGTGACTTCATCGGTGAGTCCCCGTAGCAAGGCTTTGATCTGTCTAGAGTTACTGCCGGGATGCTCAGGCACAGCTACAGCAAACCCATGGGACGCTAAATGCTCGGCCAGGTATTTAAAGGTATTTAAATCGGATCCCAACCCATGGGAAATAACGACCAGGGGAAGACTGCTGGCAGATTGCGTGACCGATCGGGGTAGATAAAGATTCATCGGGAACGATCGCCGCTTCACAAAGCCCGTCGAACTGACCCGCCCTTCATCCCGTAAATTAAACGGCAAGACTTCCCAACTGTTGCGACCCCGCTGCGTCAGATCCATCAATGGCGTAGGAAGGGGTAGCCTACTTGCGTCTTGGCTAGATTGCGCTGTGATCGCCTTTGTATACAAATTTGTCGAAGTAACCAGTTTTTCCAGCTCATCGGCAATCTGGAGGGTGCGAAACAGATCGACGCGAATGCCTCGGGTGGGGAAATTACGCACAACATTCAGCGGAGACAGTCCTTTTTGTTGATCGACCGCTGCCAAAATTAACGCGGCCCGAATCGCCTTGGCCCCATCCGTCCGCGCTTCTGGCTGGATCACTTGGCCCAACCGTCCCAGCAGAATTTCCCCCTGGGGACTGTAGAGAAACTGGGAAATCGCGATCGGACTCAGCTCTGCCTTGGCCTTGAGAACCGATCGCAGTTGTTGGCGCTGTTCCGCATTCACGTAACTGGTGTAGACATACAGGTCATCACTCAGTTCCCCCGAATCGGCGTACTTTTCCAATTCCTCAAAGGAGATCGATCGCTCTAGCAATCCGTAGGACAAATAAATTCGCTCTGCCGCTTGGGCGGGGACTGGCGCAATCGCTGTGACAATCAGACCTACCCCTAAGAGCTTGAGGCAGCGTTTGAGCAGGGAGGAAGGGGCCAAAGAAGGCAAGGAAAAGAGACGCATGGAACTGGAAGGCTTTGATTCAGACACCAAAATAGCATTCTCTCTGGAAATCGGGGTGGTTAGTGATCAGATTGCAATGTTGCAAGTCTGAGTCCAGTTCAACAGGGCTAAACCTGAGCTAGGCAATGGTACAAACAGCCCCACGGGGTTACTTTAAACCTCAGGATGGTCTAGAAACCGCAACTTCAGTGTTAGCTTCAACATTAGTGTTAGCTTCAACATTCGTCTCAAGGTTCAAGGCCGCGATCGCCTCTTCACACCAGGCCAGCCAACTTTCTTCGTAGCGAATACCGTTGCGCAGGGTGAGATAGCGACACCGTTTATCCCAGGGCATTACCTCGACCGGCTGATGGAAACATTCTGCCTCAATTGAACGATAGGTTTGGAGCGTTACTTGGTGCTGATTTTGGTGGTTCTGGAGTTCCCGGAGCAGCACGCTAGGAGACACCTGTCCGCCCCCAAAGACCTTAACCAGCAGGTCATCCTTGATGGGGGATACCTCAGTGGGGGTCGCAATCCAACTACACAACAGCTCTCGCCCCGCTTCTGTAATTGTTAGCAGGCGTTTGTCGGGCCGTCCCTCCTGATGCACGATCGTGCCGGAGAGATAGCCCTGCTCCTCCATCTTCGCCAGTTCACGATAGATCTGTTGTTGGCTGGCGTACCAAAAGTACCCGACCGATCCCGCAAATCGCTTAGACAGGTCATACCCACTGCAAGGCATTTCCGCGATCGCGACCAAAATGGCATGGGATAACGCCATACGTCCCCCAAACTAAATACTCACCTTGTTGAGTATAACGTTCTTGTTGAATATAGCGTTGGGAGTATCAAGCATCACGCACCGGGTTTAACCACGACCACTCCATAGGCATTAGGGGTGAGATATTTTTGGGCCGCTGCTTGTAAGGCTTGGGGCGTGAGCGATCGCACCCGATCAGCATAGGTAAAGACCGGATCTAAACTGTCCGTCATCGCATAGTAATAGCCATAGAGATTGGTGCGATCGCTGGGCGTTTCGTTGCCAAAGACAAATTGATTCGCCACTTGGATACAGACCTTCTCGAGTTCTGCCGCTGGAATTAAATCCGTGTGGAGGCGGTGCACATGTTCAATCATCGCCGTTTCGACGGCCTCCAGACATTCCACAGGCAATTGGGCTGTTAGACAAAATAGTCCTTGGTGCTGATAGGTAATGTTAGTCGCACCGATCCCAGACACCAGACCTCGCTGTTCCCGCAGATCCTGCACCAGCCGCGCGGTACGACCGTGGCCCAAGATATTAGATAGAACATCCAAGGCATAGGTTTCTTCCAATTCCTCAACGCCGGGAACCCGCCACAGAACCATCAATCGGGCCTGCTGCAAAGTTGGATCCACAAATTCTTTGCGAACAATTTGCTGAAAGGGTTGTTCACCGACGAAGGTGGGGCGCTTAGGGATCGATCGCGAACCGCCGATCGACTGCCCCGCCGATCGCTCCGTTGCCCCCGACCATTGCTCGCAACTGCGCTCTACCGTGCGAATCAACTCTTCCACGGGCAAATTGCCCACGGCTACGGCGGTCATGTGCTGGGGCTGATACCAATGGCGATGGAAATCTAGCATTTGACTCGAGGTCAGTTGCTCAATCACCGAGGTTGGCCCTAAAACGGGACGGCGGTAGGGCAAGGTACTAAAGCCCAAATCCAGCATGTGTTGATAGGTGCGCCGACGGGCATTATCATCCGATCGACGAATTTCCTCCAGAACCACTTGGCGTTCCCGTTCAAAGCCGTCGTTGGGAATGGCGGCGTTTAGTAATACATCCAGTTGCAACGGAGCCAAATCGGCAAAATCCTGGGGTGCAGTCGTGATGTAGTAGTGGGTGTAGTCATGGCTAGTTGCAGCATTGGTGACGGCTCCCCGCTCTTCAATGCGACATTCAAATTCCCCACTGGCCAACTGCTCAGTGCCTTTGAAAATCATGTGTTCCAGGAAGTGCGCCATGCCGTTGATGTCGTCACTTTCCACGATCGAACCCACATTCAGCCACAAATTAAGCGTGACTGCATCAACAGGCATCTGTTCAGCAATGACGGTCATGCCATTGGCCAGACGGTGAATGGTTGGGACATTCAGTGGGGTCACTATGGGGGTTCGAACGAGAATAGAAGTCATTCTTAGCCTCAGAATTTGCCCTAGAGAGTCGATCGAGTCTATTTACACCCTCTAGAGGTTGCTCCTATTTATCTTAATGCCCTTAGGAGAGATACCGCAGCCCAAAAGTTAGCCCTAATTGACAATTCAGAATTAGCAATCCAAAAATCGCCGCCCAAAAATCGCTATCTAGCTTCTGGTAATTACATCTAGCGAATTGCATCTAGCGAATTGCATTGCATTCGCTCAATCGTGAATCACGATAGGCGTCCCCACCCTGGCCCAGCTATAGAGCCATTGCGCCGCATCGGGAGCCATATTGACACAGCCGTGACTGACAGGAGTACCAAAGCTGCTGTGCCAATAAGCACCATGAATAGCGTAGTTACCGGAGTAAAACATCGCGTGGGGAACGTCGGGAACTTCGTAATCTGCACCTTTCATGGTGACCGATCGAAATTTTTCTTGAATTTCAAAAACGCCTGTCCGAGTTGGCGTAGAGGCTTTGCCTGTAGAAACGATTTTGGCATCGACCCAGCGCTTTCCTTCCCAAGCAATCAGACGTTGGCTGGATAGATCAATTTCAATCCAACGCTGTTGAGATTTTTTCAGACTGGCAATTTCTTTTTGAATATAGCTGGAAGCTTCAGCAGCGGGGGGCGTGAAGGGTGTCTGCCATGCCCCCGGAGCCAACGGAACCACGACGCTAGCGAGCACGATCGCGCTCAAAATTTGTCTCGACACCTGTCTCGACCAAGATGGGGAAAGACCAAACATAACCGGAATCCTCACAAAGGTAATGGTGAATGAAGCTGAATGACCCCTCTGATTTGTATACTGCCCACAGAAAGGAGCTGATGCAAGCTTTTGCAGCAACCAAGCCTGGATTATGCAATTTAATGCATGGGTAGAGAATGCACGGATAGATCGCAACGCAGGATCCCAGAGTCTCCCCTCGAAGTAATAGAAAGGATATCAACTCTACGATCGCTCCAAGTGGCAGCAGCAAAGGCTTTGGTAGATGCCATTAGCTACAAGTTCTACCCACCCAATTCCTGAAATGGCAAACTCAGTGGTGAACTTTATACTGGAAACATCAGGTACTCACCCGTCATCTAGCGCAATAAACTCTCAATAAAATTTTTTAGGAGTCCGGACAATTCCCATGGTTGAACTAGAACAAGCTCCCCTCAATCCAACGGTGATGAAGACGATCGAACGACTGCGGTATCGGGTGACCGTTGGCGATGTTGCGGCGCAGTCGGGGTTAGATCTAGCCACCACAGAGCGGGAAGTTCAAGCGATCGCTGCAGCCGTGGGAGGCCATTTGCAAGTTACGGAAACCGGGGATATTGCCTACAAGTTCCCTGAAAATTTTCGGGATATTCTGCGGAATAAGTTTTGGCAACTTCAGTTTCGTGAATGGTTGCAGAAAATTTGGACAGTCACGTTTTATCTAATTCGTCTAGCGTTTGGAGCATCATTACTAATTCTGCTGACTCTAGTTGTCATCGGTGTAATTGTCAGCATTTCTTTCTACAAGTCTGATTCCTCTCGTAATGACAACGATCGTAGCTTTGGAACTTGGTTTAACTTCAATCCTTTCTGGTTGTTTGACTTCAATTCCTTCCGTCCTGGTCGGCCCCGTTATCGGGAGGGCGATCGACCCACAAATTTCCTAGAAGCTGTCTTTTCCTTTGTGTTTGGGGATGGTGACCCGAACCGAGATTTAGAAGCGCGGCGCTGGCAGTCGATCGGGCAGGTGATTCGGCAGCATCGTGGCGTGGTGGTTGCGGAACAGGTGACCCCTTTTTTGGATGAGTTGGGTACAGGATTTAGCCAGGAGTATGAGGAATATATGCTGCCTGTGCTGGTAAGGTTTGGTGGCAGTCCAGAGGTCAGTGAGACGGGACAATTGGTGTACCGTTTTCCAGAAGTGCAGAAGACTGCGACCCAGAAGACGCGGCTACAAGCAACTGAACCGTTTTTAAAGGAACAGTTATGGCGGTTTAGCAATGCCGATGGCACGCTATTAACGTGGGCGGCGATGTTGGGGATTCTATTGCTGATTTTGGCCCTATGGTCTGCGGGCATTTTACCGGGTTCAATTCCTGCGCGGGGCTTTTTTCGATCGATTGCCCAAATTGCGATTGGCTACAGTGGATTTTATTTGGGAGTCCCTTTAGTACGTTGGTTTGCCTTGATGGGGAAAAACGATAAGATTTCTGCCCGCAATCGCGATCGTCAGTTTCGATCGATTCGCTTGGAAGAACCGGATACCCAAATCCAAGAAAAGCTCCAGTTTGCCCAACAGTTTGCTCAAATGCAGTCGATCGATGAGACCAACCTGGCTTACACAACGGAACGGGATCTACTCGATCAAGAAATTGAACAACGGGACAAACTAGATGCTGATTGGGAGAAACGCTTAAATGAATCTCAAAAGCGACAGCAAAAACCCTAATCTTACAATCCAATCAACTAGGCAAGGCTAATCCTTTCTTAGGGGTTTGCAAATAAATAAGACACCGGGGATTCTAGAAGGTAATGGAGCAGAATGATGGGATCGTTTGCCCAGACTCTTGAGAAAAGGATGCCCTAAACCATGCTCAATGAGACGATTAAAGCAACTCTCAAAGATGCCGCCCGGAAGCTGACTGGCTCCAAGAAGCGAGACTTTATCGCAAAAGTGGCTGAAGACTATTTTGCGGGGTCAGCGCGGGAAACAGAAACGGTATTAGGGTGGAATCGAGAGGCTGTACAACTAGGGTTGCATGAACGGCGCAGTGGGATAGTCTGTGTCGAACACTATCAAGCCAGAGGACGGCGTAAAAGTGAAGTGGTGTTGGCAAATTTAGAAGCCGATATTGCCAGTTTGGTGGATGGGCAAGCCTAAGCAGATCCGAAATTTCAATCGACCTTTTTGTATGCGCGCATCAGTGCTCGAGCCGTGCGAGAAGCCTTGATCGAGGAGAAGGGCTACGACGAGACCGAGCTGCCTTCACGTCAGACGATTGGGGCCATCCTCAATCGCATGGGGTATCGCCTAAAAAAACACAAAAAGTCAAACCGTTGAAAAAGATTGCCCAAACCGATGCTATTTTTGACAATGTTGCGCAGGAAAATCAACGGACTGATGCCAATCCGCAAGTGTTGAGGCTCTCGATTGACACAAAAGTCAAAGTCAAGATTGGCAATTTGTCGCGCAATGGTAAGGATCGCAGTTTAGAAGCCAAACAAGCGGACGACCATGATACTGAATGGCAATCGGTATTGGTGCCTTTTGGCATTCTCAATCTTGATAACGATGAGCTGTCGATTTACTTCGGTCAATCCGCTGAAACCAGTGATTGTATTGTCGATTGTTTGGCCTGGTGGTGGCAGGACAATCCAGTTGATTACACTGAGATTGAGGCGTGGGTGATTAATCTAGATAGCGGATCTGCAACTCGCAGCGATCGTACCCAGTTCATTAAACGCATGGTTGAATTGGCTCAACGGATCGACCGACCCATTCGATTAATTTACTATCCGCCTTACCACAGCAAATACAATGCCATTGAGCGATGCTGGGCGGCCCTTGAGAATTACTGGAATGGAGCGATCTTAGATTCGGTCGAAGCCGCCGTTCAATGGGCCACGAATATGACCTGGAAAGCTGTTGCTCCAGTGGTTTATCTGGTGGAGGGCCTCTATGAAAAGGGCGTTCAGGTGTTCGCTGAGGAATTAGAATCCGATCTCCCGTTCTGGCAACCCTCGGAAACGTTACCCAAATGGGATATCACCATTCTCCCTAATTGACTGGGATGTTATTTACTTGCATGTCCCTAAATTGTTGGGAACCCAGCGACCCCATGTTGCATGCCAACCCGTCGAAGAAGGATGTCCATGGCGATCGCTATGAGAAACTACCGCACAAACAAACTCCTCCCCAGTTATCAAAAAATGTTAACTTTTCTTTTTGAAGTAAAAATTTGAAAGTTGATGATCGAGAAGAGACGATATTCTATTGGCCGGAATGCACTGCCTTACGAGAAAGATCGTCACAAAAGGCTCGATCGCGAATGCTATCTGAATTACTTAACGCTTTCGGATTAGTTGTCAAGTAATCATGGAGCCAACTGCAACTGCGATCGAGCAGAGAATCTAATTGCAAATTCTGAAGATTCCAAACAAGAATTCGTTTATCATCACTAGCAGAAACAAGTTTTTGCCCATCCGGGCTAAAATCAAGGCCATAGATGCCGCTGCGGTGCCCATTCAAGCTAGCAATCAAGCGACCATCCAACCGCCACAATTTGATTGAGCGATCGTCGCTGGAAGACGCGATCGTTTTGCCATCGGGACTAAAGCGCACTGCTAAAACAATCCCTTGATGACCAATTAAGGAGCGCAGAAAAGTCCCATCCCGTTTCCAGAGCTTGATCGTACGATCGTTACTAGCCGAAGCAATGATTTGACCATCAGGACTAAAGGCAACATCTCGAATGGTCTGCTGATTATGGGCATTAAAAGTTGTGACCGGGGTTAGTTGTTTTTTTAGGAATCTATCCATGCTCCATAGTTGAATTTCTCCCTTCTGAGTGCCTAGAATAAGCAACTGACTATCGGGGCTAAAGTTCAGATTGTCTAACCGACTGCTGGAAGTTTTTACCTGAGCGATCGGTGTTCCATCAACTTGCCAGACATACAGCCTTCCATCTGTATCTCCCGCAGCAATCCATTGACCATTGGGACTAAATTGAACTCGATGGATGATGCCATTGGTAGAAATGCGTTGTTTCTCTTTACCATTCCAATCCCATATAATAATGTAGGAATCGGCTCCAGCGGATGCAAAGTACTTGCCATCAGGACTCACGCTGACACTATAAATTTGATTCTCGTGTCCTTCTAAGATTTGCTGTAAATCCCCATTTGGCGACCACAGGTGGAGGGTTTTATCACTACTACCCGAAATGATTTTCCGACCATCGGAGCTGAAGCTAACAGCATTCACAGGCTCTTTGTGGCCAATGAGGGGTGAAAGAATACTGCGATCGAATCGCCAAAGCTTTAAAGTGGTATCTTGGCTGGCAGAGGCGAGGAGTAACTGGTTACGATCGGGGGCAAAGCTCACCCCGTTAATCATGTCACTGTGTCCCTTGAGCGACTCCAGAAAGGTACCATCCTGCCAGCGCCAGAGGTCAATCACTTTATCCGCACTGGCCGTAGCGAGAATGCGACCATCGGGACTGAAGGCGAGGCCATAGAGGGGGCGATCGGCGCGTTCGGGGTCGGGTTGAAAAAACTGGCGCAATAGTTTACCCGTCCGATGATCCCAAAGGGAAATCTTGCCCTTAATATCAACCGCAGCGATCGTGCGACCATCGGGGCTGAATTTCACCTGGGTAATGAGATCCTTTGCGCCCTTTAATTGCTTCAGAACTTTGCCATTGATTGTCCAGAGGCGCACGACTTTATCTTCGCCAGCGGAAGCCATCAGGGTGCCATCGGGACTGGGCGCTAAGCTGTAAATGGGCTTGGGATGTTGGCGTAGGATAACGCCCGGTTTGCCCTCGATCGACCATTTGCGAATCGTGCCGTCTTCCCCCGCTGACCACAGGGATTGTCCATCTTGACTAAAGAAGACACTGTTCACGGCTCCTTTATGACCAGATAGGACGGGGCCAGGGGTGCCATCGCGCTGCCACAGCCGCACGGTACCATCTTTACTGGCAGAGGCAAGCTGCTGACCATTAGGGCTAAAACTGACAAAAAAGACGCCATCTTGATGACCTTCTAGGGTGGCGATTGGTTGGCCGTTCAACTGCCACAGCCGCACGGTTTTATCGCCACTGGTAGACGCCAAAATTTGACCATCAGGGCTGAACTCTACTCCTGCAACCCAATCCTTGTGGCCTTCCAATCGGTTGGATTCCATGACCCAATAGGCTGCTTGCAGGGCTGTATCCGTAATTTTTTGTTGCGTCTCTGCATCGGCCCAAGTTGCTTGTTTCAAGAGCCGACTGGCCCGCAAACTTTGGATTAAGGCATCAAAGATATTATTTTCCTTAAACAGCGCTTCAGAAAAGGCTCCCAAGGTTTTGATTTCATTCACTGCGGCCATTTGATACTGTCGATAGGCAAAAAAGCCCAATCCACTGGCAATCACAAAGGCGATCGTCATGGTACCCAGCAGCGTCCGTTGCAGCCGAATTAGCGATCGCTGCTGTGCCCGTTCAGTACGGCGACTGGTGTCGATATATTGCAGTTGCAGCGTATTGGGTTCGGGCTGTTTAGTCGCGCCTTCAATGCACCATTGCTCTGCTCGTTCTAAATCCGTGCCCCGCAGCAAAAAGCTTTCATCCTTGCCATGATTCTGCCATTCCTGGGCGCGGAGTAATAGCCGCGTGTGGGCTCGCACGTGCGGTAAATCTGTATCTAGAGCCTCTGCTAATTTGGCAAAGGACTCATCCCAATTGTCCTCAGGTCGAAAAAAAATCCAATTTAAATCCGCTAGGTTTTTGGGTGTATCTTTGGGATTGACGTTTTCACAGACGATCGGAATTAAACGCTTATTCATTTTAAGCGCTGCTTCATACTCCACCCGGCATTCATAGGACGCTAGGTATTCCGGACTCAGCACGGCAATGAAACTATCCGCTGCGGAAATCCCTCGATGAATTTCAGCCCGCCAATTAACGCTGGGAGGAATGTCAGCCCAATCAATCCAAATGTTGCGCTGTTGTTTTTGTAGATCTTGATAGAATCTTTGAATGAACTCAAGATTGCGCCGACAGTAGGAAATGAAAAGATCGAATTGACTATCAGGAAGTTGATTGGAGTCATCCTCAGTTGGTGGCTGGGACGGGGGGCGATCGGAAGAATGCTCGGAGTTACGCATAGAACACAGCAATCAAGAACATAGCAATCAAACCTAGGAACAGCAGAAATTACGTCATAATGGAATGCTGGATCGTGGGGAATTTTAGGTTAAAAGATGGTCTAGATTCCTAGAATGTTTTTTCCTAGGGTTTATTCTTGGGGGGCTTGATTTTGGGATTAGACGTTTCTCCCAGGCTTATCATTTTGGCTTGTTCTTCCGCAGGAATGCCGAGATTATTGGTTTCCATCCATTTTGCATCCAGCAACGTCCACCAATCGCTGCATAATTGATTCTGCTTGTCGGCTTTGAGGATGTAGTCGTAGGGCAACCAGCCAAACCCTTGTTCGCCCCAGTCATCTCCCCAGGAATTTTTAAAGAGAATGGCTCCAGGGCTGTGATTGGGAATGGTGTGGTTGTCGTCGTAGCCGATCGCTAAAGCCGCGTGACCTTGGATAAAAAGATCGGTTTGGAAGTCGGGGATTTCGTCAGGTAAAGCAATGTCTCCCGTGGCTTTGGAGTCAGCATATAGGGTGTCGCTCAGGACGCGGAATCCAAAAATAGCCGGGAATCCGCCGAGGAGGGCGGCTTTGATTTGGGCCAAGAGGGCGGGCTGGGTCATATCAGGCCGATCGAGGCGGAAGTAACGCAGGGTTTGGTAGCTTTGGGCGTAGGCGTAGCAAAAGGCCGGGGGATCGCTCAACAGGTTGTCTGGGTTGAGGGTTTGGTCGAGATCGCGGTTTTCTGGGGTGGGGCGTTGCCATTGCCAATATTTTTCTGGGGGTAATCCAAAAATCATCATGGCTTTGAGGGTCGATCGTAGGGACGCACCTTTATCTTCATCCTGGGTGCCATCGATCAAGCGGGTGATGCGATAGAGAAAGCGACTGGAAAAACGGCTATCGTCGGGGCCATTGCCTTGGCCTTGGCTGTAGCGGGAGGCGAAGTATTCCATGAGGGCGATGCCTGCGTGGGCCGTGCAGGCTTTGTAGCCATGATCCGCTTGATTTTCGATGCGGTGGCAATGCTTTTTAAGTTCTAAGAACTTAGCTGGGAACGGTATCTCAAGGTTATCTTGTAGCAGTGCTTCTAATTGCTGTAGGGTACCCCTTAGGAGAAGATAAATTTGCTGGGGATCGGGGGTGGAGTGGGTGGCGGTCTGATTAATTTCGGCGGGTTGTAATTGAATGACGGTAGAGACTGGCGAGGGGGTTGGGGCGTTGGGGCTGGCTGGCAATTGGGGGGAAAGGACTTTTGCAGGTACCAGTCTGGCTGGCACCATGGTTAGGAGGGTGATATCGTTGTCTGGGGTGAGTTTTTGCAGGATTTCTAACGTATTTCCCAGGGATTGCCGGGAGGAGAGCTCTGTTTTTTGACTGTCTAAGGACTTACTGTGATTAGGGTTAAGGCGATCGAGTAGGGTTGGGACAAATTTTACGAGTTTCTGCCAGTTATCATCTTGAGAGGAGGAATTAGGTTGATTATCGATGGGTAAATAGCTAATCAGTTCATTTAACCAATTAATGAGTTCCTGGGTGACTTGGATCACTCGTCGATCGGATTGACTATGGATCAATAACTGCTGAATTAGTTGATTATTGAGGGTAAAGTCCCTGTCGTCTTGCTGATCGGGAATCCAACCGGTTTGGATTGAGCTATCCATAAATGATCTCCTAGCATCCTGACGAGATGGTTTAAAAACGGGGGCGATTTTGGTAAGGGGGTACTGTAGATTGTGCCGAATTTGTGGGCACTGTCGATAAAAACAAAGGGATTATTCATAATTCCTGATGGTTTTTCGGAGCTTGAGTGCTGGATAGATGCAGAGATTCTCAGATCACCCGATCGGGTGGGAAGGCGTAGGGGGTCGGTGCCTGTGTCCATGTTGATTGTAGAAGGATGATTACTGCGGATAAAATCCCTCGATCGTAGTGCTCGGGTTCATGAGTACTGTAGTATTTTGACAATAGCCAGCCATTGTTGATTAGATACGATCGAGGTATTAGGCAACTAGCTGATGTTTGATGAAGTGAATGTATTACAAGAGCGATTTGTACTTCTGTTTCCTAAGCATTGAGGCTACCGTGTACACACAAGTCGATCTCAGGCTCGTTTTCCAAAAACTTTACCCTCTAAAACCTTGATTTCTCGTTGCCAATTCTCAACAACCTAAAAGTATTGAGAATCAAGTCGTTTTCCGAAATTGAGGCTGGGCAAGGGTTTCAGAACTTGTGATCACAGATTTCAGAGATGCGTGTACACCGTAGAAGCATTAAGGAGACGGGCTTAGGTTTGGCGATCTCGTAGGCGATCGTGGATAACCACCACGGCACGATTCAAGTAGAGAGCCAAGTTAACTACGGCATAACGATGCAAGTAGCCTTACCTGAACTTGAGCACTGAATATCGATAAGTAATCGAAGTTATATCCTGCAAGGTTGATCGCTTGAGGATTATGTGCTTTCCAAAAATTTGTCAATGTTTGTCAATGCTGTGGATCTCAAAACCCCCGTTCCCTTTCCCATGATGCAAGCGCTGCCAATAAAATAGATTTGCGTTCCAAGATCACTCCCGATAAAATATCTCCCTCAAGAATCGTCTGGATAAACTCTAATTCATTTTCATTAAGTGCGTTACGAATTGCGAGCTGCGCTATCGCTTCAATCCGATCACTGCCATTCGTGGTTCGATAGATCTCGTGAAGCGCACACTCTGCACTCACATCCTGTGATGCACCAATTGCTAGCACTAACTCACGGCGCACTCTTTCTGCAAGATTGCTATTACGGGAAAGCCAGAGCAATTGCTCAATCAGTGGAGAACTTTGGCCGCTGGGAGTTTCGCGCAAAACGGCAGCAGCAGCAGCAACCCACGCGCTTTCCCAGTCGGTGGTCATAGTATGATCAGGGCGTATAGAAGCTACCAGAAGACCATCCTCTGGTGTCGCAACCTTGCTCAGTATCCGAAGTGCAACAATATGTGATGCGTCAGGGATGGGTTGCCCATTCCAATGGTTTTGTCCATCAATTCCATCAATTTGCAACAGGGCAATCGCTGCCTTCCTCATGTAATCCCGCTGCAACGTTATGCGATCGCCCATACGAGATGTGGCTTGTTCTTGAATTACCAGATCGAGCGCAAGTGCCAGAATAAGACGGTTATTCTCTTCAAAAAGGGATTCCCACGCTGACCGTTGAGTTGCTGCATCTGGTTCGAGGGTTTGGAATAGACGATCGCGCAATGAATCATTGAGATCGATCCAGGTGCCAGCGAAGTACAGAAATGGATCTATGGGTGGTGGCATGAAACCCTCCTGTTTAATACGGATCATCTCGTGGAGGACGTGTTGGTGCATCCAGGAAGCGGACGGCATCGAATGGGATATCGCCTCGAATGAGAACCTCCATAGTGCGAAGTGTATCTCGCATTGCCTGCTCCTGAACAGGTGGCGCGCTTTCTGCAAAAATCCCCCAATGCTGCTGTGATACACGAGTACTGAGGTCGAAGATGTTGGATGATGAGATGCGGAATAAATTAATTTCGACTCGACCAGAGGTAGGACTGAAAAAGCGACGGTACTCTCCAGTTCTGCGATCGCGCGTGCCACTGCGCATGTGTTCAGTGCGGGGTACTCTACTTGTCGAGGTATAGCTGGAGTCAGCCCCCTCTACATGTTCCAATAGCGAGGCGGAAGACCCTGGTGAAACAGGTTCAATTCCTTGTCCTCGCCGGAGACGACGAGCATCCGTCTCGTTAAGATCGCGAATGACACGAGGCCCAAGATACGCCCCGCGTGCATCCTTCACAACAATCATCCTGGTACGAATGTGACGTGCCACGTTGGCTCGACCCCTGGGATCAGGATTGGCAATGTCCACAAAGCCTTCATTGGGTGGGATAATTCTACCGACAAGAACGACACGCGGTGGAACCTCAGCAAGATGCACGCGAACCTCTCCTCGTCCCCCACTGCCCAACACTTCCAGACGTGAACCTGTGGGAATTCCGGTGATGCTCCGGAATGCTGTATCAAGAATGACTCTAACTTGATCGATCGTATCCTCCCGGCGAAGTAAACGTAGTTGTGTACGTGATGCTTGTAAGAGGCGATCTGCAATCCAACGTTCGGCTCCCGGTTCTCGACGACCTGGCAAATCGAACATCATCTCCGGATTCACGGCTGCCAAAATGGTGATTGTGGTACCGGCTTCACGGGTTACGCTGAGTGTTGTCAGACGATATCGTCGCTTAATCAGGAGTAGCATAGGCACCAGCAACACTCGCGATCTCCTTGCCGGATCAATCCTCCGAACTTCGGTAACAGCAGCATGTAAATCGGCTGCTTTCTCTGCGGGGGTGCGACGATCTGGCCCGCCAGAAACTGCGCTAACCACCAGCCGCCCCAGCCGTCGGGCCTGGGCCACAATCCAGTCCACTACTCGGTCTAAGGCCCGATCGATCGGTGCGCGAACACGGTTGATAATGTTGGTCACTGCATCACTGACCCGGCCTAAACCTGCAATTCTGGCTAGGAAACTAATCACTAGCGTTAACAATCCCGCCATCGTCGTTTCTACACGATTGGCAGCGGCAGTGAGAACCCCACTCGCGATCGCGCTAACAGAATCAATAAACGCCATCGCCACTTGAGCAATTTGCCGCAACCGTTCTACAAAGAACATAATCGTGTTGTAGGTGGCGATAATCGCTTGGATAAAGGCTCCCGCTGGATTGAGACTTGTGATCAGGCGTGTAATCGCTGCTTGCACGACCCGATCGCGTACAAAGGTCATAATTTGCTCCATGACCATATCCCGCAGATTCGAGAGGCTCTCTTGAATTTTTTCCCAGGCCGCCGCAGGGCCTTGGGTCACTAAGGTCATGACAATATCAAAACCCGTTTCCAATGCCTGCACTGCGGGTTCGCCAATCACCCGGACTAATTTCTGACGAATATTTTGCCAAGTCAGGCCCAACACACTTAGGACAAACTTGATGATTTCCCGCAAGGTAAATGCTTGGGGAATATAAATATTGGCCCCACTCATTGCCCCTGTGAGCCATCCAATTAACGAGCCGCGTAAATGGGTCAGGAAATTGGTGGCAAACTGGCGGAACCCTTGAATGCCAGCCCGCACTAAGTTCCCCACAAAGCCGATCGGATTTTGGATAATGCTGCGGAAGGCTCCAGCGGCTCGGCGGATGTAGGGCATTGCCCCAGGAGCCACGACTTCGAAGATAATTTGCAACAGGCTCATCACCTGCTGTCCTGCCCAGGAAATAAACTGTCCGACAAAATTTGCAAACACCGTGCCTACCCGGACAAAGGCCCGAGGCAACAGCACAATATCGGCAATTTCCAGCGATTGCAGCGCTTGAATAAACAACGTCGGAATTTGCCGCACAAAGCCGAGTAACCCTGCCAACGCTCCCTGGAACCAAGCCCAAGCCCGCGCCACCGCATTGGCCCGCTTCAAGTTGTTCCACACTTCTTCCTGGCCGATCAGCTTCATGAAGCCGCCGATCAAGGTATCCGCATTGCGCGGCACGGGATCACCCGTAATGGGATCTTGTCCCAGCACGGCCTTCAGCAAGTCATAGCCTCGGGTGCCCTCCGCCAAACGGGCCAAAGGACGCAGAATGGCTTCTTTGACAAAGCGAATAATCCCTGTGACTAAATTGCGGCCAAAACTGATGATGCGATCGATGGGTTCCGTAAAGATGCGTTTAGCCCGATTCCACACGCCCCCCAAATCGAAAATATCCGTCCAACTGAGGGAGTCGAGGAACTGGTCGATCGCCTGCCGAATCACCGCTCCCGTCATTCCCAGGCTCTGAATTTGTTGCTCAATCCAGGCACCCACTCGATCGAAAACGCCGTAATTATCCAGCGCTTGAGTAATCAATCCACCACCGGGTAAAAATTCTACGATCGCCCGCAGAATATTGGCCGCACTGCGTTCCACCCGGCTCATGTTAATGGGGTTCACCCCCAAAATAATCGTAAACATCCGGAAGCCGGGAATCAGATTGGCCTTATCCGCAAAGTAATCCAGCGCATCACTGAGGCCCAGTCGTTGTACCTGGACGGGAGCCTGCTGCGTCACCGAAACTGGCGTTACAGAAACCGCTTCGCGGCGCTGAATAGCTGCCCCTTGCTGAATCGTGTGGGTCAATTCGTGGGCGATTAATTCTTTGCCTTCCTGGATATCGGGTTTAAATTTGTCCTTGCCAAAAAAGATTTGATTGCCGACGGTGAAGGCTTGGGCGTTGAGTTGGCGATTCAGTTTGGCCGAGCGATCACCCGTGTGAATTTTGACCTGGCTAAAATTGGCCTGGAAACGCGGTTCCATAAATCGCCGTACTGTCAGCGGTAAGGGTGCTCCCGTGGCTGTGCTGGCTTGAATTTCTGCGGCGACATTCGAGGCGACATTGGGTTGACCTTCTGCTTTGCGCTGAATCCGATCGTCTAGATTGCGCTGGGTGAAAATGCCCGTATTGGCAAAGCGTTGGATATAGGGTGACTGGAGTGATCGTTGAATTTTTTTATCTTTCTCCTTTTCCTCCGGCTTAACTTGGCGAAAAACGCTGCCTTTCTCCGTGCGAACGTAGGAAATGGAACTTTCGGGTACCGCCATGCGCATAATTTTCTGCGCGGTACGATCGGCTTCTTTTTCAGCGGGATCGTGGGGGGAAGAAACCTTCATCGCTGATTGGCACTGCACTTTTGCGGCTGTCGCAACCACCTTCCGCTGAATCCGAGGGGCAGCAGCGGGTTTCGGCTGAGGGGAGGCCGATCGAGTAGCAGTTTTGTGGCGAGCCGTTTCCACGGATAGGGTACTCCTGAGGGGAATGAGGTTTTGGGAATAAGGGTTATAGCGTTCTGCCTTCTTTGACCAATTCTCGACGTATGCCTTCTTCTAAATCCGTTAATAAAAGAGTATGTTCGTGGCGACTGAGGGCTTTGAGGGAAACGTAGCGCACGACATTCATAATCGTGCCCCCCGACAAATCGTATTTTTCTGCAATGCGATGTAGCTCAATTCTATCTTCTAAAACCGCCTTAGGAGAGAAGGCATTTTGCCAAATTTGTAACCGTTCTGCCGTCTTGGGCATGGGGAAATGCACGATCGATTGAAAGCGGCGAATAAAAGCGTCATCAATGTTAGCTTTGAGGTTAGAGGCTAAAATAACGACGCCGTTAAAATCCTCAATGCGTTGTAACAAAAAACTAATTTCCTGATTGGCATAGCGATCGTGGGAATCATCCACCTTTGTACGTTTGCCAAAGAGGGCATCGGCTTCATCAAAGAACAAAATCCATTGTTTATGTTCCGCGAGATCGAAAATTTTCGCTAAGTTTTTTTCAGTTTCACCGATGTATTTAGAAACAATCATACTGAGATCAATTTTGTAAACATCACAGCCACAATGTTTCCCCAGTAAGCAGGCAGAGAAGGTTTTTCCCGTTCCCGGTGGGCCATAGAACAGGCTGGTAAAACCCGGTCGGAGGCGATGGTGCATTTCCCACCCTTGCAGCAATTCCTGCCCGTACAAAATCCAATGTTTAATTTCGTCCAACTGCTCCAAGGTGGAAGCAGGCAAAATTAAATCCTCCCAGTCCAGATGGGTTTCGATTAAACGGGCGGGAAATTCGCTATTAAAATTAGGTTTCCGATCGACGCCCGTGGTCAAGCGATGCAACCATTCCGGTGACAGCACCAGCGCCCCACTCAGTAACGGTTCCCCCGCCGCCACCGGAGCCAAATGGAGTATTTGCAAGCGGGCAAACCGTCGATCACCTTCAAATAAACGCATTAAGTCAAATCGGCGAATTAAATCATCTCCCGCTAGGATAAATGCAGCGGTTTCACCGGTGGGAATGAAGCCGCCATGGTGATTGCCTTGGATGCCTCCGAATTCTGTAAATCCCCGATCGATGGCTTCATTCTTGCTCCACAACACATCTAACAATTGCGGTCGTACATGGGGAATCAACGCCAGAATCAGGACCAACCGTTCTTCCGGCAGTAGTTCAAATTGTCGAATCAATCGCCCATAGGCCGATGGACTTTGGCTGAGATCCGGGGGTGGCGGGTGATCGGCGGCTGGAATGGGCTGGGAGATGCTTGCTGATGGGTCAGGGGTAAGTTGGAAATATTGATTCAGTCTTGCATTTAAAACATCAGCGAACCAATTGAGTTCCTGTTCCAAATCCTGGGCATTTTTATGATTCATCAATTTGGCATTAGCATGCTGTTGAACCCGATCGTCGTGATGGCCATCTAGGCGATCGGGTGATACTGGATTGTGACTCTGCTGGCTAGAATTCATAGGCTTTAAATCACCGTCCATTCTGTATAAAGCGGTTGGGCCATCCAGGGAAGTTTGATAATACTAATGCTCCAAGGCAGTTGGTTGAGTAGAAGATCAAAGGCTGCTTTTTCCGGTTGTAAATACCAGCCTTGATCGCGTTCCCGAAGTAAGGCCGATCGCTGTAAAAAGGAGGTTTGTAGACCCTCTACAGATGTGTTTTTTAAGGCACTCCAGTGTTCAATGACCGATTGCAGTAATGTAATGGCTTCGCTACGATCGCTCACTTGTAGTAATCCTTCTGCAACTAACAGAGGTGTTTCAGGACGTAGCCCCAAAAGAATTTTAATTAACATCAAATCATATTCATAAATTCGATCCCGCCCTGTGGCAAGGAAATAGAGTAGGGCCGCTGCGCGGGGGAGGTGCTCACTGAGAATTTCGTTACCTTGGGCGATCGCTAAATGACTGAACAGTTGCGGCAAAAAAGGATGGATAATCACCAATCCGGCTTGGGTGACTAACCAGGGGAATGCTGGTGAGGTGGGATTATGAGCAGGGATAGGGGTGGGAGAGATAGGGGGTGGGAGGGTGATGTTTCTATCAGCCGTTTCCTGGGGAGGTTGTAGGGGGGAAAGCGGCAAGGCTGGACTCTCCTGGGAAAGATGCGGTGTTGTCGATTCAGATGTTGCGAGATCGCTCCGATCCGTGACTTGAGAATCTCCTGTTACGAAAGGTGAGGTTCGATCGAATGTTAAGGCTGAAGAAAGTGGGACGGGTAAGGTTGTAATCCAATCGCGGAATTTGGACTGGGAGATTGTAGGTAATGTGCCTCCAACCATCTGTAGAAAATTTGGTAAGGCAATTGAACTTGGAACTTGCAATCCAATTGATAAGCTAGCGGCAAGATAATGGAGACGTGTAGGACGATCGAGGGAAGAAGATGCGATCGCTAAAATTGCGCTGACCAACGGAATGACGACAGTTCTACAAGTCTCAGGGACTCCCTCTAGCAACGCTTGGATGAGATGGGGAACATCAGAATCGGGCAGCAATTGCAGCCAGCGGAAATAGAAGGCGGGAGATTCTGCATAGGTTTGGAGATAGGCGATTATCTGGGACGATCGCGTTGCACATAACTGGCCCAATTCCTGAGCAACGATTTCTGCATTCGGCTGGGCAGCATACCAAGGCAGAATGCCCGTGCGAAGGTACTGCAACAGACTCTCCCATTGATTGAGATCGGGATTAGATAATTGCCGCTGGGGTGGCGCGCTATCTATGCCGACTGAGAGTGAGAATTCTGGGTGCTGCGAGGGATCGGCCAATTGTTCCTGGAGGGCTTGGCGTAGACAGTCTGGGAACTCTCGCACCAGCCATTCTCCCAAGGATTCGGAGGGTGGCACCTGAAGCCGTAGGTGTAGCTTTGGAATATGTACTAAAGCATCAGGCCCGTAGGCTCGATCGAACACCTGCTCCAACACAGGAAGCAATATGTTTTGCCAATCTTCTGCTAACTGTTGGCGCACAGCAAACGCATCACTGACGGAGTGAGTCGAAACCTCCCAGCGTAATCGCCGAATCCTATGGGAACTCTGCTGATTCATTTCACCTCCTTATTTCTTGGAAGTCCCCCTTTTCCTTGGCGTAGCCTCTCCAAAAGAGATAGGGAGATTTAGGGGGATCGTTATGTGTTGCGATCATAAATTGATTTTGTATTACCGCAACAAATTGCCCAACGTGACTTTTAGTCCAGTGTTCTTAGTTTGTTTTTGCAATCCAACCAAATTATCCTGCACCCCCTTCAGCGTATCGGCTTGGGTGATGGATTTCATGCTGTCAGATACGGTCAGCATTGCCTGTAATCCTTCACTATTGCCGGATACATCCACTCCAGTGGTGGAAATGTAGTTGGTTGTATCCTGAATCGATCGGGCTAAGAGCACTTCCGCATCCTTCGCCTGCTGTTCAAACAATTTACGTTGATCGGCGGGAAGATCGGGCTGCTGGGCTTTTTGTCTGAGAATATCGACCTTTTGGCGATTCAGTTCTGTCTCACTCACCTTGACTCCCAGTAATGGATCAGCAAAATTTACACCCACTTTGTCCATGGTTCGCTTAGTAATCACATTACTGGTTAACGTAACGGAATCTTGGAAAATCTTGAGATAATCCTTCTGAACCACGTCACTCATTAACGTAACAGATTGTTTAAATACATCAAAGTAATTCTTCTGGAGATTTAATTTTTCCTCCCAAATTGGTTCAAATTCCCGTTTGAATCCAGTAATTTTGTCTGTAAATACAGTGCTGAGTGAAGGGATAACCTTCACACCATTTTCAATAATCCAATCCGGTCGAATCGTGGGTTTCGTCCAAGTTAAATCCTCGGCTTCTTCTTCCACCACATCCTCCCAGTAGTAGGGCAACATAAAGTCTGCGACTACCGTTTGGCTACTGTCATGCACCAGGATAAAGGTTCCTCCCCGCACGACTCCGCCAAAATGCTCGATCGCAGTATGGTCAGCGACAAAATTCTTGAAGAGTAGCTTGTCATCGGCCTTTTCATCCTTGCGTTTAATCAAATCATCCAGCCAATCCAACCATTGCAGATGAGTTTGACTCAGAATTGAATCGAAGGGTGTGGTAAATTCTGTTTTCACCACATCACTTAAATTAAATTTGTATTCCCCTGCTGTCCGTAATGTATCGCTCAGATCCGTTTTCCATGAGGCATCTGCCACATAACTGGAATAGCTCCGGTTCAGTTTGGTGCGACTTGTCGTTACTTTCCCTAAAAGAACATTGTTGCTCTGTTCCGCCGCTTGCCTTAAGGTTGAAGCATTGCTCTCCTGACCCACATTGGCATCCACCATTTTCTTGAGCCGATCGCTAAACTTACCCACCTCGTCCAATTGGTGAAACGCATCCCGCCGCAGGACGTAGTGGAAGCGATGCAGATCGGTGTAGCGAATTCCCGGCTTCTTGACCACCCGCGATCGCTCACTCCCCAGCAGCACTGTACGCACCGTAAACGGTAAATTCCGGGCCGCAATTTCCTGCTCGATCGCCGCGATCGCTGCCGTTACAGGTTGCCCCAAGTGCCCCTCAATCCGGAAGAAGGAAAACCGCCCCAGTTGTGTCGTTAGCGGACTGGCTGCGCCCCCTTTGGCGCGGTAACTGCTGGCATGGTAGGAATAGTTATACTCATCGCGACGACGCTGGTGTAGCTGATAGTTCCAAGCACTGTGGATGGGAAAGCGCCCGTTCGGTGCGTAGTAATAGGGAATGGCCCGATCTGCGAGGGGCTGATCCTCAAACAGGCTCGGTGTAATGCGAATGGCTGTTCCTGCGGCAGGGACTTGGAAATTCTCAATCAGCGCATTCAATGTTTGCAACAGGAACTTAGCCTGATTGAGGTGATCGATCGTGGAACTGGTAATGGGCGAGGGATAAAATCCAAACCGATTTACTTCCGGATCTTCTCCAGGAATTAAATTACCCAATAGTAAATGCTTTGGGAAACTATCGGGATTAGGACAACACCAAGTTTGATCGTCCCAGAGCCGATCGCGAAATTGGGTATAGGTTTCCGCGACATCCTTCAGAAAGTCATAGTAATACTGAATTCCAAACGAGTTATTACCGCCAAAAGTGCGATTTCTCAGGTTGTTGAGCTTTGTAACCCAGGTGGGAGCCGGATCACTGGGAAAGATGTCAGAGATAAACGCTGAACAATTGGGATAAATTTTGCCCAATGCTGCAACTAGTCGATCGTGAATGGTATTACAAGTCGTGCGATAACGTTGAGCCAGCTCACTTAAGGTACTGAGATTGGTCGGAATGGTGACTCGATCGACGGTAACGTCATCCAGTTGTGAAAATGCTTGGTGGGGTGTGGGAATATCTGGCTGTAGGGTTTTGAGAGCGGATTGATCAACTAACAGTAATCGGGGTGTGTTGAGGCGATCTTTACCTAAATTATCGCAATCGGTGCCAGAACAGAGATCATCATCTTTTTCGTAGCTTTCCATTAACAGCAATGCTACGAGTGTATTTAAACTCGTCCCTGTAGGAAAACTAAAATCCTTGAGAGAAGTTCCGTCAGGGGTTTCAGGGCTGTGGGGCAGCAATTCATAGACCGTAATCATCGTATTTTCGATGTAGAACGGTGCATATTTTGGTTTGGAGGCATCGTAGGGCTGGATGCGATCGAACACTGTGTCCTGGGCTAAATACAGCAAATCCCCGTCGGTCGTCAGTCCTACCCCTTTCGTGACAATGACCTGATTCTCCTGGACTGTAACCCGTAAACCCGCAGCAATGCCGACACCCAAGCCAAATAGCCGCGTCAGCCGCGTTTGATCATCAAAGTAATCGGAAAGACTGTTGAGCTGTTTTTCCGTCAGAACTTGGTCAGGCTCAAAAACGCTATAGCCTGTGGTAATTTGTTTCAGCAACTGAAGGGTGTCGGTCATGGCCATCGCTCCTGTGGATCTGGGGTCTGGATCTGTCGTGTGAATCTGTCGTGTGAATCTGTCGTGTGAATCTGTCGTGTTCGTTTTCCGCTGGGTCAGGTTCGAATCTTCTCTCAGCAAATGGCAATCTATGGGACGTTTATGTATCCGGTTTTAAATTTTCTCCTGTTCCTAAATTACTCCGTCCTAAAATGAATTTGGGTTGATTTTCTTCACTATCACAATCCCGTAACCGTCGCGGGGGATAAACATTCTTCACAGCGAATAAATGGTCAATCCAGTTCTTCAGTTTTTCCGATCGCTGCGTGCTATTCACACCCGCTTTGAGATGAATCCAGTCATAGTATAACTTTTCAAAAATCGCCATGTTTTCTGCATTAATCCAGCAGATTTTGGGCAGAATATGGGCCGGAGTTTCTTCCCGAATTACCTGCTCTGCAAAGCGCCGAAAGGCCATATCACTGAAGCGACTCCCATAATCTGGCAAAATAATATGAATGCGATAGGAATAGGGATCGGCTTCTGCACAGTCGCTACAATTGCTATCCACACAAATCGGTAAAAAGGGATCAGTTTCTTCCTCGGGTCGGAGCAGAATATTCTCAATCAAATACATCCCTTCATCGCTGTAATTAACCTGAAGATAGTGCAGCACTTCATCGATCGCCTGATTCATCTGATCTTCCGTGTCAAAATACTCAATACGCCGTGCCACGACTTCGCCTGCATCATCAATCACATTGAAATAATGCTTGGCATTGCTGCTGATTTTTCGATCGTAATTTGCCGGGGACAATGCAAACTTAATCGCCCGTTCCATGGCTTGTCGGGCTAGCACCTGCGTTTCGTAGTTGCGACTACTGCTGAGGATAATGGCTAGGGTATCCCGGTTGCGAATGCGAAAACGGAATTCATTTTCAGGGGTACTGTCAATTTCAGCGTAAATGTCGTAGGCAATGTCTCCTAAATTCCGGCGTTTGTAATTTTGAATTCCTAAAAGCTTGGCTAGACGCTTCTCTAGGCCAGATACATTTTCGCTATTCCATAAATCACCTTCCCCTTGTAGCGTATAGTTGTAGGCCAGCGATCGCTCACTGCTAATTTCCGGGTAATGCTTCAGAAAATCACACTTATAACGAATCAAACTCTCTGCACTGGTACCAAAGGCTGAATACAGCGTGTAGGCCAGATCATGGAACTGTTCTGCAAAGCGTGCAATTAAGTGATCTAAAAATCGATTGCGACGATCGAAGCCTGAAGTTTGCTCCTGGCTATCCTGCTGGGTTTGCAGCGTGCGAATGACCTCAACGGGATCACGGTCTTCTGTCGTGTGATAAATGGTTTGGTAATTTGAAAAAGAATCGACTACTTGATAGAAATAGGTACGGCGTAATTCCGGATCGATCGAAAATAAATCCTTCACATGGTGCAACTGGGCAAAATAGTTGGCCATGATTTGATCGAAAAAGAGTAAATAGGCTTTTAACTGGTAGGCCAACGCTTTGCGAGTTGAATCCGCATTGCTGGGTAAACCCTCCTGACTCAAACCATAAATCGCTGGGAAATGGTTCTGAAAGGAGTAATAGCGATCGAGGCTGCGGGGATTGCCTGGAGGAATCGGTAAATCGTCGAGGGTAATGGCTTCGGCCTTCACCGTCACGGCTTGCGTCAGTTCGGCATAGAGACGATTCACGCGATCGCGGTTGGCCACTACGGGCATCTGCCGTTTGTAAAAGACCAGCCGAGACTGATCGCGATCGAGCAGAGCTTTGTGCTGGGCTGCCACGGGAACCACCCATTTCGTTGCCAGCGGCACCTCCGTTCCAGCAGGATTGATCACAATCTCCCGCACTGCCTGCACCCCTGGAATATCCATCACGATGCTAATCACATCCGAGAGCCGAATTTCTGTGCGTAGTTCCGCTTGGGCTAATTCCCCATCATCAATAAAGCCACAATTTAATGCAGGGCCATCAAAGATTTCATCGATCGTATAGGCTGTACCGTCGGCCTTTTTGCGGGATAGCATTTCACTGAGGCGATAGTTTCTCACGCCGGGAGCAAGATACTGCTGGACTTGGAACCAAATTTCCGCATTCACCTTGGCGACATCCGCATCTGGAGTGAGTTCGAGTTCGGCACATAGTAGAAAATTCTGTGTTGTAATTTCTTCTAATGCAATGAAATCCTCACAAAGATTTCGATTAGCCTGTAGACATTGCCAAACTAATTTCTGAATGGCCTCTTTTTCAGCATTAGTATTAATCCCATCCATGTACTCGATTGTGACTTTATATAAGCCTGCCAAGTTTACAGGAAGAGTTCGATCGATTTCTGAAGGGCCGTACTGAAGCTGCTTTTGAACGAGGTTGGCGTAATAGGTAATGGTTGTAGGGTTGATCCAAGCATTTTTGACACCGGGTAAATCAATCAGCAACTTCCGGTAGTCTAAAACTGTTAAAGCGCGGTTAGGCAGAATTTGTCGTGCAGTGAAAAAAGTATCATGATTGAGCGCAGGATCACTGGCTAGGATATCCGCGATCGGGAAAGATGCGCGATAACTCAAATCCGTGAGGGCATAACACAATAATTCTAAGGTGGTGATTCCAGGATCGTGAACGTTGTAGTCCGTCCAAATCCGCTGTGCTAGTTGCTGCACCTGCTGTAAGCCTGCTGCATAGAGATGTTGATGATCTAGGGCTGCAGGGCGATTATGTTTTTGCGGAATAGTCAGTTGAGACAACATAGTTCATAAACCTGATTCAGAATGGGATTCGACAACCAGAACAAGTCAACTAATCATGCAATGGGATGAATGACATGACTCACATCGGAAATAAGGATGGTATCTGGGCGTTCAGGAGAGACCTCACTAACATCAATCAAGTTATTGGTTTCACCGCTATAGGTATAAACTTTAAAATCAGTTAAATAATCCACATAGGAGAGTTCCTCTACAAAATCTAACAGAACCGATTTATAAACCTTGCCCCCAAAGGAAATCGGACGATCGGCATCAAAGGCCCAGGGGGATAGGAATTCCTGTAAGGCTTGCTGTAATGCTTTTTGATAAAAGTTAAATTCATAGCCGGGACGAAATTGCACTCGGCAATCCACTTGGATTTTCTGATAGAGCGGATTTTTTACCTGAACCTTGACCTGCATCCCTCGTCGATCGTTGACGTAATCCGTAATTTGTTGCAGCGTTACGGCATCAACTTTGGGTTGTAGGGGATTGGCTGCATTCTGGTTGTGTAGATCGGGAACGACAACGAGTAACACATTGCCCGGTGCCAGCCACACGCCATCCTTGGCATGGGGAATACATTTCACTTGATGAATCTGGGGAAAGGCTTCCAGCACAATGCGCTCATAGTCCCAAGCAGTAATACAACGGTTTTTATGGCGTAGTCGTTCTGAGGCACGAGTTTGCAAAGGCCGATCGGCTTCGATCGCCCGTCCTCCAAAGGAAGCATAGGGTTGGGTAATGGCTTTAATGCCAGCCACTGTGGTTTTGAGCTTACTGATTTTTCCGGGTTCCAATGGTGTTAGTAAATGCTTGGGATCATTTCCCTGATCCTGAAACTGTACTTCAATCGCATTGGCTACTACCTGAACTAATCGACAAACCGCAGTGACATTGTTACGAATCGCTGCTTTAATCCAGATTTGCTCTTTCGGTAGAATCGTATTTTGTGTTGTTGCTTTAGCTGGAATGATGAACTGAATGACACCACTGGTTAATAACTGCTGTGTTGTATCTAGGACGACTGAGCTACGATCGAGTAATTGCCAATAATTATCTCCCAGGACCAACCAATCCAAGCTTTCCCTGGCTATATCTGGATTAGCGCTACCTTCTGCGACTTGAAAGAGCAGACTTACACTCTCTCCCGGCTGGAGACCTTGTAATCCGATGAGCAATTCCCCAGCGTAGGTATAGTTGGGGACTAGAGAAATGGTAGCCGCTAAATTAAATTGGGTGCGTTGGAAGCCATGTTCCCGCATTTGCCCAAAATAGGTGATGTGGAAAAATTGGATGTCCCGATTGGTAAAGTCTTCTAATACGTTGGATGATAACGGTACCGCATCGGACTGGGCTTTGTAGGACAGGGAAATCGTTTGAATCGTTGGCGTGTAGGGTTCATTGAGAATGGTAAGTGTGCCATTGGATGACTTACTATAGGTCATCACATTTTCCACATACTTCGTGCGGTAGGTGGAATGCAGAAAATCCCGTTCCAACGCAAAGGTGATAAATCCCGATCGAGCCTCCGGTTCAACGTTGACCAAGGGGATAAAAACAGGATTCCACAACAGGTACTTACTCACGAAATTAAACGCCCACAGACTGCCGATCGTATTGAAGGCGTAGACCTCCATCCCCGCCCGCAATGCAGGCGATACAGAGGGCGTCCCAGGGGTGAATTGAAACACTCGCTCAACCGTAGCATTATTGCGGTCGAACAGCCGTTCACCTGTCCCCGTGTAATGCCAAGTTCCCCCATCGTTAAATGCGACTGCTGCGGTAAAGCTGGAATTGGTGATGCTAGTTCCATAACCGCTGTAATGGGTTGCCAAATTTGGGTTAATGCCTTTCCATTTGACGGCTAATTTAAGTTCCAGCAACTTTTTGCTGAGGGCCTCGGGATAGCCCACTCGGAAGCTGGAGCCGATCGTGGGTTGGGTGCCAAAGGGTAGGAAGGGGCGTTTTGGATTGAGGATACCGTCATCACTTTCCAGTTGTAAACTAGTAATCCCGGTGACCTCAACGGCAATCTGGGCTGTCAGTAGCGAAATCCCTTGCCAATCGAGATAGCTCAGCGTTGCATCAGGATTAAGAACAACCTGCAAAATGGGATCGGTGGTAGTGTAGGTATAGCCATGGATCGCGGCATCATATCCCACTACAGCAGCATCACTCGCCCCGATCGTTAGGCTAAATTCCAGAACATTATTCGTTGCGAGATTCGGTGATACTCGATAAGGCCCCAGCCAGGTTTTAGCTCCGGTGAGGAATACATCGAAGGCACTGACTAACGTTGTGTTGTTAACGCGCGTCTGATCGAGATTATCTAAGCTCAATCGAACGTTAACAGTCCGTGTTCCCTCTTGCATTGCCAAGACTGGCGACGCGATCGCGAATCCGACTTCGGCACGGGGTAAGCTGGCATTGCCAAAGCCTGACCAACTGGGACTTTCGGGGGATAATTTTTCGCCTAGGCCATCGGCAGAATTTGCGATCGGGGCGTAGCGTATGGTTTGGCTAGTGCGATCGAGGAAGAGCGATCGTAATGAGGAGACCTTGGCGGTATTAATCACTGTCTCGCGGGTCGGCACGTAAATCTGTTCAACGCCGGTGGCATCCTTACCCGCCGAAAACTGATGTTGCGGCGTAATCAGTACGGGAGCTGTATTTTTTTTGAGTTCCAGCAGCAGATGGGCTTTATCCGGGATGGCCGATTTGGGCTGAAACTGAAGGACTGTTTTGTAATAGAAATCGAGGTGCCGCCCCGTGATTTGATTCAGGACGGCCTGGGGCGTTTGGTAAAGCTTCAGGAAGGTGATGAAGAGCGCGAGGTGAGGGGGAGTGTCTGCGGTGTCGCTGGTGAGGAATTGTTGCAGCGTTTCCTGGGATGGGAAGAATCCACGCCAATCGCCTGCCGGAGTGGAAATGTTACCGCGATAGTAATTCACATCCTGGGCAAGCTGCTGGGTCAATTGCCACAGGTCTTCTAGCGATCGCTCATCCACCGCTGCAAAATGGCTATCCAATGCGTCCGACTGGCGATCGAGTTGATTCTGACCCAGTTGGAAGATTAAATTTTGAATAATATCTTTTTCCGCCATAGGTTCGGCTTCCAATTCCTGGAGCGATTGCTGGATACGAGACTGAAATAATAACGATCGCCTCTGACTTTAATGGTATTTCTGAGTTAGATGGTGGTGTAAATTAAGGAGTATTTTGATTAAGTTGGTTTTGTGTAGAAAATTATCTTGAAATTCGACCTATTTCTATTATGAAATTTGATTTTTTAAACATTCATATTGTTAGCATTAACTTACAAATTGAAATCCACGGTTTGGCGAATTTCATTGGCATCACTGGTGTAAAAGGGATAGACCAGATTGAAGCGGGAGTTGGTCGCCCGGATTTCGTACTGCAATAGGATGCGGACATTGCCTTCATACTGCGCTGAAGTATCCAGTTCGATCGACAATAAATTAATCCGAGGTTCGTAGATCAAAATAGTCGTTTTAATCCGATCTTGTAGGAATGTTTTCAACGTTGTACTCATTGGCTCAAATAGTATTTCGTGCATATCCAAGCCATACTTCGGATTGAGAAATCGTTCCCCTGCCGCTGTTCCCAGCAGAATCTTCAGGCTATTTTCAATATCCGCTTCATCGGAAGTCATCACCATTTCCCCCGTTTCCAGCACAAACTCCGGCGGAAAACTCCATCCTGTCCCTAAAAACGAGGTATACGTTGGATTCGATCGGTTTTCACTCATCATCCTGTCCCCTTAATTAATCAAAACCGTCAGATCCCCAATCAAAGCCATGGCTCCGCAAATACAGGTATCCGTTGTCCGTAAAGCGGGCCTGCCGTTAATTAAGACCGTAGTACTACCGGACGGAAAGGCACTGGTTGTGGGTTGGTGGCCATTGGGTGGCAGCGAACAAACGTGCAGATCTCCGGCCACGGCAGCGGGCTTGCCGCCAATTAAGACCGTACTGACTCCCGGCCCTGTGAGGGTTCCTCCGTGGTTGCTAGTGTCTCCGACCCTGGCTGCGGCTGGCATTCTTCCATTCCTCCTAACGATTAGACTCCCGTTATCCGATGAAATCCTGAATATTTAATTGATTTGTACTAAACCTCCTTTTACTTTGGTTGTTGCCGTGCTAGAAATTTCTGCCCCTGCGGTTCCTTCCAGCTTTAATTCCGTTCCTCCTTTTAAATTCAGTGCTGTACCCGATTCAATTTTGAATTCTGTTCCCGCTTTGAGTTCGATCGCTTGACGACTTTCGATTTTGATACCGTCCGATGTCATTGCAATTTTGTTGCCGTTTTGATCTTCGATAGTGATTCCTTGATCGGCTTCACTAAGTGTAATTTGATTCCCCGCTGGGGTTGCGAGTTGCATAATTTTTTGGTCATCATCGAAGTAGAGTTTCATCTTCGATCGACTTTGGTAAACCTTCTCATGGTTATCATCAGATCCCGGTATCGGCGCGGGTTTTGCGCTACTGTGTACCATGCCCAAAATTACGGCTTGGCGCGGATCGTCATTAATAAATCCCAGAATCACTTCATCGTTCACCTCCGGTCGAAAACAAAACCCTCGTTCCTGTCCCGCATCTAAGGTGGCTAGCCTTGCCCAAGTTCCCTCATCCTCCGCATTGACCAACGGCATCTTGACCCGAATGCGATCCTCACCCTCAGGATCCTCATTGCTGACGACAAGACCAATTTGTAAACCATTAATTCCCGGCAGCAGGGCAGCGGCCTTGGGTGCGGTAACGGAGTTGTGCTCTGCGGCCAGCCATTGCTCCGTATTGCCAAATTGCAGATGGGTTTTCCAGCCCTGCACTATGTCGAAATCCTGCCGCACCCCCGTGATAAAGACATTGCCGTTATAGCGATCGCCGACGCCACTCAACCGCACTAGATCCCCCGGATTCACCGTCGCAATGCCTTCACACTTCAGCCGCCCACTAACCCGGCTCATTTTGGACTTGAGCCACTGAGCATCGGCCCAGGCTTGGGCTTCTGCTTCTAGCAAAGCCCCATGGCGCAGGGCAAGCTGTTCCAACCCCATCACCGCCGCGAGATCAGCACTGGCCAAATTGCCAGGGCTACTGAGACTGGGTTCATTGGCCTCCTTTTCTACAACGGTTTGCTGGGCTGCATCCCAGGTCATACTTTTAACCGCACTAAATTGCGATCGCGCATCGATCGCCGCATCCATTTCTAAAATCGTTGACCCAAATTGCAAGGTGCAAACGGGAGAACGACTGAAGTCTGGAGCCTTAATCGTGACCGTATTCGTATTCGTTAACACTAACAGCCCGTTGGCCTCCGCCCGCGTTAACAAAAAATCCCAATCCGTACAGTCGTATTGCACCTGCTGGGGATGGGGTACAGATAGGGCCTGGACATCGGCCTCAATCCCCGCCTGATCCAGCAATTGGCTGATCATATCGCTGTCCGTTTGGTCAAAAAAGTAGGCACTTTTCCGTCCCACAGTCAGCTTAGCCGATCGGTGGCGACAATCCACAATCAGTTGTGGGGCCGTATGATCGCGAATTTTAATCTGCTGCTGAATGATGATGCCCTGAAATAGGGACACCAAATCACTGCCCGTTCCCGCCAGAATTTCAATCTCCTGGCCCGGAATCAGTTGATTGGTATTGCTCAGGGGAAAATCGCTGGAAGCCGCTGTCCCATCCAGATAGACCAGGCGAGCTGAGGCAATTTTATTGACGGTTTTAACCACATTCACCGCCAACAGTTGATGGGCCCGATCGATCTCGGTTCCACCGACTTTGATGGTGAATTCGCGATGTTCTGCGGCGATCGGGAGGGTTTTACTGTCTGGCATCGTTCTTTCTTACTCCTTTTTCAATGGTGGAAAGAACAGTTTGCTACCCGGTGTCAGTTGGCGAAAATTCTCCAATTCGTTAGCCTGGGCGACTTCTAGGTAATAGCTGGGATCCCCGTAAATCTGGTAACACAAATCCGGTAAATTATCTCCCGCCTTAATTAAGCGGACGTGGGTCAAATCCGGCGATTGATCCTGGGCGAGGGCGACCCGTGTTTGATCGTCGGCGTTGTCGGTAAAGTTGGCGGTAATGACAGCCCGCAGGGGAATTCCATCGGGTTTGAACAACTTGTAGGCGATGGATGCACTTTTTAAAATACAGCGCTTGACTTGGAGCGTGCCCCAAACGACTTTGAGATAGTTGGGGCGGTGAATATTACCGTTGTAGCCCGTAACCGTCTGAAATGACTCCACCTTCTGCTGCACATCAATCTTGCTACCATTGGCCCCCGTCCCATCAATAAAAAAGGTTAGGGACAAATCGCCGGGTTTGACTTTTTTAAAGTTCATGCGGCTATTGGTCGTTCCGGCACCTTGGGCACTGTCGTATTCCATTTCATAGGACAACGTGATCTCATTGGGATTGACATAGGCTGCAAACTCCCCGATCGGCTGTCCAGAATAGTCCGGGCGTTCGTAGGCTTTGATTAAAAGCTTTTCTAAGGTGCCGCGATCGCTCATAGTTTAGCGTTCCTCCTTCTGTTTAAGGATTTCCAGAACCCGTTCCACACATTCGTTAATCAAGGTTTGTTTATCCTGGGTGGGACTAGCGGGGGTCGTTGATCCGCCGGAAGCCTTGTTACTGACTTCAACGGAAATTACAACTTCATCCACAACGATCGGCATTCCGGTTTCCTCCTAGGCTTGATCTAAGGTGAAATATTGATAGAAAAATTGCAAACTCTCAATGACGACAGCGTTGTTGGAGGCATTGAAATCACTGACAGCCCATTTGGTGGGATAAGCATTGACCACATGCCAAGTTAAGAGTGGCTCATGGGCTTCGTTCAGCAACTTAATATCAATGTTTTTCGGCTGAATGTCATAATCCTCAATGCATTGCCGCACCCAAGTCAGCACTTCCGATTTCAGGAGCAGGCCGCGCTTGAGGACGAGTTCAGGATATTTCGATCGGGTGGGATACTTTTGGATAAACCGATTTTCTCCCCCTTCCGCAACTTCCTCCGTCCCCAGTTCTACGGACAGTCCACTCACCTCCGTAAACCGGACATCATCGGCTTTCGGCGTAATCCCCAACACTTCAACCTTAAAGTGAAATCCCACGGGCGGATAGTAATTTGCCATGGTTGTTGCGGGGTTGTGGTACTAATCGTTTTGCAGTTCCAGTCCTTCGTGGGCAATTTCGATCGATTCGATCGCCACTTCATTGCCCGATGCCTTGAGTTGCGGCCCTTCCACTTTAACGGGAAAAGCATTGTGAACTTTCCAGACCATGACAGGTTGGTGTTGCTCGTTCAATAAACTAATCACCAAATCCCGCCGTTCCACCGTATTCAACTTAACGGTGTTGAGCCAGTTGAAAAAGTCGTTGTCACTTTTGATAATGCCCCGTTTCAGTGTGATGTTGTTGAACTTGCGCAGTCCCGGCATTTTAATTGATGAATATTCCGGAAAGGAGCCATCCCGGTACTCGATCGCTTGGTTTTCTTGGGTCAGGCCGGAAACTTCCGAAAACCCGACACGCTTGCCCCCCCACTCAACGGTGAAATGAAAAACGGGAATAGGATAGTTGTTTGCCATAGTGTGCCATGCCTTGTAGAGAAAATCGTAGGACGGATTTAACCGTGATTGTTCAAGATCACAGAATTACCAACAGGATTACCAATGGAAAGGGTTGCGAAGGGAGCAAGGGTTAAATTGAAGCTCGATCGAACCTGCTCCCCAAAAGATTCATAATGGTTTGATTCACAACGGTTTAAGAGGTTTGCAACTTGTGGGAGAACTTAAGGATAATAAACTCCGCCGGACGCACCACAGCCATGCCAATTTCCACGTTCATCCGACCTTCCAGAATATCCTGGGCGGACATCGTAGTTCCCAGGCCACATTTGACGAAAAAGGCATCCTTGGGCGTTGCCCCCGCCAAGGCCCCTTCCCGCCACTTTTGCAGCAGATAGTTTTCAATCATGCCGCGCACCTTGACCCAGGTATTGGCATCATTGGGCTCAAAGACGGCCCAGTAGGTGGATTTCTTCACCGATTCCTCCACCATGTTGTAGAAGCGGCGGACGGAGACATAGCGCCATTCGTTATCATTTCCGGCTAGCGTGCGTGCCCCCCAAACTAAGGTGCCCTTTCCCGCAAAGGCTCGAATCGCATTAATCGACTTACCTGCGCCGGGATTGACATTGAGTTCATCCTGATTGGCATTGTCTAACCGAACGACTGGCCCGACGACGGTGTTGATGCTCACGTTGGCAGGCGCTTTCCAAACCCCTCGCGCTGCATCGACAGTTGCATAAATACCAGCGACTGCGCTACTGGGGGGTAAGGTGGTAAACAAATCCGCTAACTTTTTCTTGATGTTGTTATAGTTAGCTGTGTTGTAATTTGCGTTAGCTGGATCGTTGAGATTTGCCAGGGTTAAACTATTCAGAGGCCCCGCAGCGTTATCCGCATCTGCCGCTTCATCGGGTTGGTTAATCGCGATCGAGGCATCACTGTAAACGTAATTCAGCCCGGACTTAATGAAGGGATAGTAGGCTGCACCGTATTTCAGGTTGTTGTTACCGAGCAAGTCACGATAGGCATCAATTTCGCTGGTTACGTAGGTCGATTTGCCCCGCGTCACATCCATGATGGCAAAGCGATCCTTGAGGCGAGCGCATTGGGCCAAGACTGCCTGCATGAGTGTGCCGTAGTTGGTTCCAGCCCCCGTATCCAGGAGCACCGCATCGGGGATGACAATCAAGGTCGGCTCATCTTCCTTAGAAATCGCCTGCAAGCCCCCCAGCAGTCCCGTTGTATTATCCCCCAAGGCCACGGCTCCACTGGTGTCTCCCACGGAAACCACATAGCATTTGCCACCGCCATTGTCGAAAAACATCCGCATGCAATAGTACAGATAATGGCTGAGGGTCGGTTCCGAGATCGAGAGAATGGGGTAAATTCCGTTGCTGTCCCGTGTTTCTGATAGCGTTACGGTTAGCGTTTCGTTTTTTGCGGTGCCGAACAAACTCTCGTATTCTAATAATGAGCTAATCTTGGTGGGTTGATTGCGCAAATTGGCTGGACTGAGTTGGGTATAGCCAATAAATGCAGGAATAGCGGTTTCCACCTCAGCCACCGAGGGCGGAAAGACAGACAGTTCTTCGATGTAAACGTCGGGGGTTTTGTAGGTAGGCATAGTTGAGTTGAGCGCTTAAGGTTTGGATAGTTGAATAATCAAATCGGCGGTCGATCGATCGATGTCCGGGGCCGGAAGGTGAGGAATTAAAATATCGCCATTCCGACTGAGTTGAATTTTGCGGCGGGCCATTTGCTGTCGAGCGACGATTTGTTGCGACTGAAATAGCAGCACTTGCGATTGGGCATTGCCTAATAAGTTGGCGGGCAAATCATTGGCCGTAAAATTAGGTGCTAATACCTTCGTAAAGGTAATTTGAGGCCGCTGATCCTCCGTAAAACCTGTATCGGTTACGGCCAGTTGTCCCAATTCAAGATCGGTATATTTCTGCGTCACCACATAGTATTTCAAGGTCTCTTGCTTAGCCGTAAACGGAATCGAAAAGGCAGGAGGACTACTATAAAATGTGGAGTCGATCGTAACTTCTAAAAAGCCAAAAATATCCTGACTAATCAGTTCTTCATCCAGGTAGTAATCAGTGCGTTGACTGCGGCTAGGATAGAGTTCCTCAACTTGATACAATCCGGCTGACAATCCAGTTAAATCATAGGCGATTTCTCCTTGGGTTTGGGTGTTGCCCAATACTTGAGTGCGTAAAATCTGTCCCTGACTATTTTTAAGATTGACTGTGACAGGCCGATCGGAAAATTGTAAAAAATGCTGCCACTGTGAACCGACTAAAATTGTCGATCGAGGCAGATCTAAAGTAGACACAATTGTCTGATTACGATACAGCGGTTTGAATCGTCCTAAATCAAAACTAAAGGCCGTAAAGTTAGTGAAATAGGGATTGAGTAACTTTAAAGCAAACCTCAACCGATTCCCCTCGAAAGTCACGATCGGTTGTTCCGTATCGTCTACTTCAAATAACACATACAAGCGATCGTGATAGGATTTCGCAATGAGCCTTCCTCCTTGGAGCGCTTGAATCGTATCCCTTGGCAAAATAAAGCTAAAATCCGGACACAATTCCCGATAGTAACTATGGGGAATTTCAACGGTAAACAGTGTCTTAAACTGCATGATTAAGGCTCTCCTATTGCCTGTCCGAGGAGCCAGCAGGTAACACACCCTACTTGAATATTAACGAACCTCATTCTCCATCAGTGATGAAGATTTATATTAATTGTGGTGAGGGGTTGTTGGACTTTTTGAGGTTCTATATCTTGCAGGATGACCATGCGGACTTTGTAGATGACAGAAGGTAAATGCTTGCCGCCAATAAAGGCCCAAACCTGATTTAATTGTTCGTAATTTAAGGACTGAAGTTCGATCGCTAACTTGCCGATTTTTGGGTCAAGTCCTGGAAATTCTTCCGATGTAAAAACTGAGTGAGCTTGAAAAAACAAAAGGATATAGGACAGATACTTCAACGCCTGATCATAGAGCTTAAAATTTGCAGCAAATAACACATGCAAATTGAGCTTTAAATCTGGCTCTTGCACAACATGTTGACCATTCAGATAGCTATGTTCTGGTAGGTGGGATTTAAAAATACGATCTTCTTCCAGATTAATAATAGTGGCTCCGATCGTTTCCCCGTCCAAAGCATATTTCCCAGCTTCATCCACCAGCCTACTCATTTCTACTTTGACGGTATCTGACCCAGTTCTCGTAAATAAGTAGGCATTCAACTCGTCTTGGAGAAATTTAAGGGCGATATCTAGCATGATAATTCATGATGTTAAGTCGGGTATTTGATAGATGGACTGTGATAGCTAGACTGTAATTCTAGACTGTGATAGCTAGACTGTGATAGCTAGACTGTGATACTAGACACTGTATCTTGGGCACTCTATATTTTCTAAGCTTAAATTTTTAAACTTGAAGCGTCACTGTAGTATGAAGTAACTTTAGCGAAGTCAGCATAAATTTATATTTGCATGTAAAAATACATCCTATTTGAGAAGAAATTTCGGATTCTTGATAATTAAATTTCTTCCAACACCGCAAGAATGGCCTTCGGGAGTAACTGTTCCTTAAACCAGACAAGCTTCGCTGGCACATCCGTTAGCTTAATGCCCGCTTTTTCCAAATTCAGGCGTTCCGAGACGGCCAAAATTAAATCCGATCGCTCGGCTTTGCGCACTTGGGCAAATTTTTTCTGCAAATATTCCGGTCGCCAGTAACCCACGATTTCCAGCAAGACCGATCGACCGTCGGGATGCACCAGGCGAAAGTCGGGAATCATGACGCTGCCGGGAATCGCGACTAAATCCACTTCCCGTTCCAATTTCCACTCCGTTTTGGTTTTGTTCCAGCGATCGACAAAGCCTTGCTCCAACATGCTGTCGTAGGTTTTGCCGGGGGGATAGTGGGTGACCAATCCACAGTCGGCCTCTAGGGTGAAGCGTCCCTTACGCACCTGGCCGGAATAATAATCCTTCAGTTGCAAGTCTGCGGTTAAACTCCACTTCGTGACATGCAGCAGGGCTGGTAGAAGTTTGGCCAAGGAGAGCCCGTAGCGGGTGGAGGGCTGAAACAGGCTGGTTGGCCCATCGAGGGTGAGGGTAAAGCCATGGTCGGCGTCCCCTTCGATGTAACTCATCAATTGGAATAATTTGATGTAGCGAAACAGCAGCTTGTACTGGCCCGGATCGTTGCGGTGGGCGTCAATTTGCACATGGCTCGATCGATAAAAGACGCCCTGCACTTGGGATAAATTGTAGCGATGAATTAACGCTTCCGGCGTCGGCGCATCAAAGGTCGTGAGAATTTGGTTATCGGGCAGATCGGCATAGAGTCCCGCTTGGACTTGTTCGACTAACACTTCTTGACCAAGTTCCTGGGTCAGTTGATCTGCAATTTTCTCCAAAGTCGCGGTGGTATTTTGGCGGCTGGGAATCGTGGTGGCAGAGAGGGCAAACACCTTTTCCCGCAACATCGGCGGTTCCAAAGGACTCACCGTTTCAAACTCACTAAAGGCACTGGTCAGCAAATGGGCTAATCCCCGCTTGACCCGATAGTCCGTTTCTTCCCCTTCCAACTCCTGCAACAGTCGATTCAGTTCCCCCCGCTTGTCCCCCTTAGCGGACTGGAAAATGGCAATCAAATCCGCAGCCATTTCTAGGACATCATCGGTTAGGGCTAGGCGTTTGGGCTGTACCTCTTCACCGTTGAAACGATGCATGAGTAAGTCGGTGGGTAACATGGGGGACTAACAGGAAACGATATATTCAACCATACTGGAAATGGGACTGATGACACAACTGTTGTCAATTTTTAGAGTAATAACTGGGTGCAATATCTTCACGAAAATAATTCTATGAGAATAATGAGAGATTACTAGAAGCCAATATTTACCAAGAATCTAGCAGCGATAAATTCATCACCTCCTGCACCACCTTGAGAAACTGATGGAGCACAACCGATCGGTCTTCCCTGCGCCACACGATCGCAATCCGTCGGTTCAGAGTGGCATTCTGGAGCGATCGGTACACCACCCCCTCCCGTTGCAGCGTTTGGACATGATTCGGCAAAATCGACACACCGATGCCTGCAGCCACCATGCTGAGTAAGGTCACGACTCCCGTCACCGTTACCGTGGGGTTGATTTTAGGTTCAAAGCCAGCTTCACGGCAAAGGGTAATAATCTTTTCATAGAAAGGTAAAACATCGAGGGAGGGTAAAAGAATGGCTTCATTGGCGATCGCGGTTAGGGGAATCGTTGAGCGGCTGGCCAGTGCATGGTGGCTGGGTAATGCAACTACAAAATATTCTTCAAGAATGGGTTGAATGCTCAACGCTGAATCTGTTTCTGGGAACGTGGAAGCCCGTTGAAAAATCACATCCAGTTGATGTTTTTTGAGCATCTGCACCTCCTGCTGAATCGTCACTTCATGGAGTTCTAGATCCACTTTGGGAAACCGTTGGGAAAACGTTTGAACAATCTCCGGCAGCATTGTATTCGCGATCGAATTATTCATGCCAATTGCTAATCGTCCGATCGTTCCCTGACTGGCTTGGCGTGCATTGGTAATGGCTCGTTCTAAATATATCAATGCTTGCTGTGCGTCGGCTTGAAAGGCTTGTCCGGCTTCGGTTAGAGCCATAGGTCGTTTGTGGCGATCGAACAGCTTAACTTCCTGCGGTTGATTATGGCTCAGGAAGGCTTCTAGTGCTTTAATGCGTTGACTCAGGGGCGGTTGTTGAATCCCGATTCGTTTGGCGGCTTCGGTGACATTGTTATGACTTTGCACAACTTCCAGAAAGTAGTAAATCTGTCGCAGCTCAATTTCGCTGAGTTCTTGCCACTGCATAATTAACTATATCCTACAAGATATTTTGTCATTCAATTTTTATCCTATAGGATATGGAGGCTTCCAAGCTATAGGAGAATTTTATGCAAACCGCTACAACCTCTAGCCGCCTCAACCGAGATATTGAACTTTCCCCTCACGTCCGAGTCAAACAGCAGGAAATTAGTGAACGCGCGATCGCCCATTGTCAGATGGCCCTTGATCGCAGTTGTTTTTTTAGCTTGCTTCGGGCTGGGGACATGCCGCAATCCCTGATGCAGTATGCCTTTTTGCAGTATGGGCTCTGGCGCGATCGCTTGCATCAATGGTTTGGCCTCTGCATTGTTAAAGCGCCCAGTTGCACCCACCCCGACCAAAAGTTAGCGATCATGTCCCTGGCCGATCATACGTTTACTGATTTACAAGATGGCCATAGTGAAATGTTTATGGAATTGCTACAAGCGTTAAATCTTGATGAATCCGTTCTTCAATCCACCCAGCGCAGTCCTGCCACCCTAGCCTACGAGCGCTCATTTTTTGACAGGTTTGGCCACGGTACTGATAACTTCTATGAGGCATTAGCGGGCTTGAGTGGCCGTGAACTCTGCGTGTCGCTTCGCAATCAACGGATTCTACAACAGTACTTTGATGTCCATCAGTTAGCCCATCCTGAATGGTTGGCCCTTCACGCAGAACTAGAAGTCGATCACTTCCTGGATGCGATTCGTCCGGTCTTAATTCACTATGCAGAAGATTCGCGGAAATTATTAGAACTATGGCAAGCCGTTGAGCAGAGTATCGATCGGCATGTTCAATATTTCGATGATCTGCTCAGTGAATTTGAAGCTAGAATTCCATCGTCTCTGGACGATTAACAAGCAATGTCATGATTACTTTTCTGGATAACTCCAGTACCTTTTAACGGGTTATCTGTTTTCCATCAAAGAGTGGCGGGAAACTGGTGAACTGGTCATAGAATTGAGATTTAAGTTGGTAGGCATAGTGTTCAACTTGAATACAGTATTGCAACGCGGCTTCGGATGTAATCAGTTTTTGTAAGTGAACTGCTAACTCTTGGGAATGGGTTCGTCCCCCCAAAATGCTTTCCTGACCAATGTCAGACTGCCTACTGTCATGAATCATATGAAAGTAATAGAACTCTGACCTAGGCTTTTGAAGAGATTGCCCATGGGATAAGCGTTCAGAAATCCGTAGCCAGAAACAGGTGTACTCCACTGAAACCAGAACCTCTGCCCAAAACCGAAGAAATGCGACAAGCCCAATTTGGCAATGCTGATGCCCCAGGCAATTCACTAGAAACTGATAGCTTTCTGCCCGGATTGTCTGAGTTATTTCGGTTTCTGGTGTGGTTAAAATTCTTTCGGGAGTGGCCCCAAGATTAAGTAAATCTTGGAACAATAGTTCGCGATGGGAAGGCAGAGGAACGCCTTTAGTATTACGAGGAAATTCTTCATTCAAGATACCTCGAACTGTCTGTTTAATCTGGGGATCGGTCACTGCATCAATAACAAACTCATAAATATTAACAATCGATAGGGACAGAAATCGACGCTGAATTAAAATTTCTAGGAAATCTTCCCAAGCGATCGTATCAATCTGAGTCAAGATTGGACAGGATTTAAACTGGTCAATTAATTTATTTTCAAAATCATTCAGTGCTTTCAGCATACTAGCTAACTCACAAATAGGATTTTCAGATCATTTCTCCAATTTTGATTAGGATGTGGGGAAAAGTGGCGGGCAACTTGCCACATGAGTTCGAAATCGTTTTGTAAGGTCTGTACGATTAATTGATTGGCTGCGTTTAAGTTTAATTCTATCTGAAAGGTATTGATAGCCAGTGATCCGTGGAGGAAAGGCGCAGCGAGCATATAATCACCCGCTCGGTAGATTGCTAGAGAAGGTAGTGTATCGTATAGCTTAATTGAAAGGAGGTGCGGTTGTTTTGAGTGTTGGATAATTTTTTCTAGCGTTTCCAGATTAGCAATGACATAATCTCGGATATTGGCCTCACTCCCAAAGCTATCATTAGCATATCGTCGCAAAACTTCCTCTCTCAGTTTGGCCGCTTCCGAATAGGGCCAAGCTAAGAGAAGTCTGATCTGAATACCGTCTTGAATGCACCGGATTAGAGGCTCATAATAGTCATCTAAGTTGGGTGCAAAGGTTTGAAGAATATCAACTTGACGATTCTCCAAATTGGGCGCATTTATTAAATCATCAAGGGCCGCGCTAAAAGCATCCTTGGGAAAACTTGGATAAATATAATTTAATCCAATTTCAGAGAAGAAGACATCATCATTTTGGTACTGCGAGTACTTTGTACTTAAATACTTATGTAATTGTGGGAGTTTATGTCCTTTCCCTGTAATCCCAAATTTTTTGTAAATATTTTTCAGTCGTTGAGTGAAGGCTTCCTCTTCGATCATGGAGTAGGTCTTGACATAGGCTGACAGTAGATCATTTTTACTTTGCCCTTGGGCTTCTTGCAAACACATGATCACGTCTACTTCAAGCGGGGTAAGCCCATACTCTTGACGCTGGCAAATTGCTTCCAAAAAAGAACTCCAACTCATACCTTAACTTCTGGGTGGGAACTGACTGTCGTAACAGAGCCTAGGACACGGTGTTTCCATCTGAGTACACTTTGCTACACTCATCTTCTATTTACTTACACACACCTTTAAATTATACCTTTAACAAGACTTGCAACCTGTGCTCAATGCACCCATCAACCTGGCAATGTATGACCTAGCAGCGTAAGGAGCAGAGCAATGCCTCAAATAGGAACAACAGAACGAGCTGTACGGTTAGGTGAGGTTCCAGTGCTATCCGCCAACGGGCGATATCTCGTATTTCGCTATTTCTTTGGAGATTTAGTCTCAGGCACCACACCCAATAACGATATTTATCTAATAGATTTGGTGACCAAGCAAATTCAATTGGTTTCGGTTTCACCAACAGGTAATCAAGGTAATAACTACTCTTCGACCTACGACTCCCTCAGCATTTCCGCCGATGGACGCTATGTGGCGTTTGCCTCCGATGCTACCAATCTAGTATCCAATGATCTTAATGGTGAAACGGATGTCTTTGTTCGCGACACATTGACGGGCACGATTATTCTGGCTTCCGTGAGTTCTACTGGTGTGCAACTAGGAGCTAATACCCTTGATTTCAACCTTAGTCCTGCTATTTCAGCTAATGGGCAGTTTGTTGCCTTTCAATCCCAGGCGAACAATCTAGTCCCCAATGATACCAACGGGGATGATCAAGATATTTTTATGCGGGACTTGAGTGCAGGGACAACCCTACGGGTTTCAGTGAATTCCAATGGCGAACAAACCCGACCTTGGAATATTATTGCATCCGCTGATTCTCGAAACCCTTCGATTTCTGGGGATGGTCGATTCATTGCGTTTGAGTCAAATGCAATTAATTTAGATCCGCGCGATACTGGAGTCAATAATTTTGATATTTTCGTCCGCGATCGCCAAACTGGACAAACTCGTCAAGTTTCAGTTAATTCCCAAGGCCAAGTCGCTACGGGCGCAAGTTTACAGGAAAACTCGATTGGCTATCCAACCACCACAAATGGGTCAAGCAATCCAGTCATTTCAGCTAATGGTCGTTATGTAGTGTTTCAGTCGGGTGCAACCAATTTAGTTCCCAATGACACCAACGATCGCGTCGATATTTTCCGCCATGATCTGGAAACTAATGAAACGATTTTGATTTCAGTAGGAATTGATGATAGTCCTGCTAATGGAGGTAGCAGCATTGGCGTGAGTCGCAACGGAGCCATTTCCAGTGATGGTCGTTATGTTGTGTTTCAATCCTTGGCGAGTAATCTAGTGCCGAATGATAATAATAACGCTGCAGATGTATTTGTCCGTGATGTGATAGCGGGTACGACGGAACGTATATCAGTCAACTCGAGCGGTCAAGAAGCGGTAGGTGGCAGAGCGTATACCAATTCAGGAGATGCTACGATTTCGGATGATGGTCGTCGTGTGGCTTTTTTATCGCGTAGTTCCAACTTGGTAAACGACCCCTTTGCGCCGTTTAGCTACAGTATTTACTTACGCGATCGCCAAACAACGGATTTAACTCCCCCGCCTGTATTGCCGCCACCTGTATTTCCCCAGCAACAAGTAACACCCTCTCCAAGTAGCTCACCGACCTATAACAGCGGCTGGGTCAGTAACCTACTGACTGCTCCTTCCACTGCAAATCCATTCGTCGCCGTTAACAGTATTCCCACCGTCACTAGCAGTACAGGTCTGTCTCTACCGAGTGCGAGTAGTGCTCAAGCTGGGGCGTGGTGGTTCTAATGATGGGAGATTACTTCAGTTTCTAGCTTTTCGTCAACAGTTTCTCACGCTTCGTCTACAATCACCGTTCGGGCTTATGAATGTAATATCTGCCATTGGGTTGCTTTGCGTGACCCTACTTTCTACTGTACCTGCGATCGCGACTCCATTCACAAACTCAATAACTTCAGCATCCACGATAAAAGCAGACTCCAATTTACTGAGAGACGATGTCTTCGTTTTTCCGCACATCCCCCTCAACCCAAATCAGGAAATAATTGTTCCAACTGGAAGCGTAGGATTACAGGAATGGATAGTGAAACCGCCTGCGCGAGTGCGCCCTCAGATGGGTGCCCGCTTTACGACTCCAGGGGCAGGGACTGATGCGTTTGTCGGCATTGAAGGCTTTTTGCCCTTGACCCAAACCCCTGGACAACGACTCACGTATTTTGAAGGGCGATTGCAAATTTCCACCGAGAATGGTTCATTAGCGGGCAATGCGCTGATTGGGCATCGTTTTTTGAGCCAGTCTAAACAGCAGATTTTGGGTGGATATTTATCCTACGATCGCCGTAATACAGGCGAAACCAACTTCAATCAACTGGGTGTCGGGTTGGAATATCTCAGTACAGGGTTAGATGTGCGGGCGAATGCCTATTTGCCAATGGGCGATCGCCGAGCTGCCTTGGGAGACAAGGTTATCACTAACTTAAGCTTTCGCGCTAACGAATTGGCAATTGAGCGATCGCAGTTGCTTCAGGAAGCCTTGCCCGGTTTTGATTTGGAAATTGGTACCAAACTTTTCAACCTAGGTCAGACAGGTTCGGTTCGCGGTTATCTTGGCGGCTACTACTATAGCGGCGAAAATTCTAGGTTTGCTGGATTTCGCTCCCGCCTTGTCGCTCGTCCCAGTGATTCGATCACCACAGCACTGACCCTACAAACGGATTCCCGCTTCGATACCCGATTAGTGTTCAGCCTAGGCGTTCAGTTTCCTGGTAATGGTGCAGCTCGGAAATCATCTAGTATTGCGAATCGGTTGGGTGAACCGCCCGAACGCCAAGCCAGCATTTTGGTAGATGAGTATAGACAGCGACAGGTTGAGGTGGCGATCGATCCAGTTACAGGGAAACCCTGGCAATTTCAATTTGTCAATTTGGGAGTTGGGACAGGCAATGGTACGTTTGAAGCACCTGCCGGAACAGTGGCCCAAGTGTTGCCTACGGCGCGATCGAGCGGCATTGTTTACGTGAATGCAGGCACAAATCCAGGTATTCCAGGGTTCACTATTCCCGATGGGGTGAGTGTCATTTCCAACGCTGGCACTACCCTAATTCCTACGCAATTTAGTCTGGTTTCCCTGCCCAATGGGAGTACCGGCATTCGGCCTCAGATTACCAGTACGGTTACTTTGGGCCACGACACCAGTCTGATAGGATTTGAAATTGCCAATAGTCCCGGAGTGGGTGTGCTAGGGCAAAATGTCCATAATGTTGCCCTGCTCGATAATCTGATTCGCAACTCCGGAGCAGAAGGAATCACTTTAAATGACGTAACAGGGATTGTTCTGATTAGTCAGAATGAGGTTAATGGTACCGCCTCCAATGATTCACTCTCCCAATCTCCTGGGATTTTGTTGAACAACATAGCAGGCATTACAAAAATAGCGATCGTTGATAATACAGTTTCCAATACGTCCGGTACAGGGATTGTTGTCAATGCAGTAGGAACTGCAGAAATTGCCGCGAGGATTGATCGTAACCGCGTCAACCAACCGGGATTCAATGGCATTTTGAGCCGCGCTGAAGGCAATGGCAAACTTACGGCCCAAGTCACTAGCAATCAGTTGAAGGGAAATGCTTCTAGTTTGAGGGCAGGGATTGGCGTCGGTTCCCGCGAGAATGGAACCACGATCGCCACGGTTTTTGACAACCAAGTTGCTGGGTTTACGAATCCCGATGCCGATGGTATTCGAGTTTTTGCTGAGGGTAACTCGCAAACGATCGCGACGATCCTTTCCAATACCCTCACTGACAACCGTCGAGGACTCCTAGTCACTGCTGGAACTGCCGCTCGTGTAACAACAAACCTGGAGAACAACATAGTCAGCCGCAATTTGGAGGAAGGCATTTTTATTACCGGTGGGATTGAACAAGGTGCTGTGGGCGTTGGCTCACCTCAAGTGGCTGCCATTTTAAACAATAATCAGATCACAGAGAATCGAGTGACTGGTGCAGGCTATGGAGATCTCGTCGGCATGTCTTTTAGTCCTGATACAAGGGTTTGCTTGCAACTGGCCAAGAATAATCTTGGAACCTTGACGCTAGCAGATACGGCCCAGCCGGCCCTAGGAACACCTTTTAATGCAGTTCCCCTATCGTTGCTAGGGGGGATAGTGAGTGTGGAACTACCAGTCACCCTTACCAACCCTGGGACAAATACGATCGCTACTGTATCTCCTGCAACGGCAACCGTGTGGTCGAGAACAACTGTCGATCAATGCCGTTTACCGTAAGAAATAGCCTGGGGGTAATGCTAAAGGGCAGTGTACCTAAACGATAGACAACAACGCTATGCGCTATTCAATAGTACTGGTTGAATACAAGACTGACTGAAGACAAAAGCCCGTTTAATCATTACACCTGACTACCCTTGCCCGTGATTTACGGGTATCTGGAAACAAGCAAACATAATCAGACCTTTTACAAAGTTGAGTGCCTATGCTAAGTGCCTTCCAATCTGCCCTTTATCAACGTTTACAGGCGTTTGAGTTGGATGATCCAAACCATGAATTTGGGTTTACTCGCCACCTTATGAAAAATAATGGTTGGACGTTAACCTATGCCCAACGAGCGATCGCGGAGTATAAAAAGTTTGCCTTTCTCACCGTCGTTGCCAACCATCAGGTGGTGCCTTCTGATCAGGTGGATCAGGTATGGCATGCCCATGTGCTCCTGACGCAGTCCTACTGGGAAGAGTTTTGCCCAAAGGTGTTAGGGAAAAAACTGCACCATCATCCAGCCCGAGGGGGACGTGCAGAACGCGCAGAATTCCATCGGCTTTATGCACAAACGATCGCGAGTTATCGACAATTCTTTGGTGCTCCACCTATTGATCTTTGGTCACCGCCAGATGTGCGGTTTGGTGCTGAACTAAAGATGCAGCGGATTAGCTTAAACGATCACTGGGTCATTCCTAAACGTATTCCTCCTCTGAAAATTGCTCAGTCCTGGAGTATTCTAGCGATCGGGGTCGGTCTGATGCTGATTTACAGTGGTGCAGCCCATGGAGCAATGCCAGAGCAAGCAACAGGTAACACTGCTGCTAATCTATATTGGACAATCCTCTTTGGTGCGGTCATCCTGGGACTCAGCTTACGTTACGTGATCCAAAGTCCCAGCCAACAGCCCCATAAACCTCAGCTAGACAATTACCAAACCGCTTATTTAGCGGGAGGAGATTCACGCGCTGTGGAGTTGGCTATTACGAATCTAGTCCATCAGGGATATTTGCGTCCCAATGTTCGCAATCGGACGTTTGCGATCGAAAAACAGTTAGCGCCTGAAGCACCATCCCTCGAACAGCAAGTAATGAAGCAAGTTCATCAAACACCATCTTTCAAAGATCTACGGCAAGCTAGCCAATATCAAACGAATTTTCTAAGAAGATCACTAGAGCAGGAGAAGCTATTGATGACAGGATGGGCTGCTTTTATGGGATCAAGCTTTGTTTGGTTTATTCCTATGACATTGCTCAGTGGCATATTACTGGCAGTAACATGCAGTGGTCTAGGTATTCAATCCTTATATGTAGATGGGGCTATCTGTACAGCGGCATGGTTATCAATTGGTATTGTGACTTTATGCTGTTGTTCTTCTAGTGGGCGCACTCGTTGGGGGGATCGAGTCCTGGGACAGATCCAGGAACAGCACAATGCTTACGACCTGACTCAGCGCTTTGCCTTGTATGGCTATACAGCTCTATCCGGTGGGGCACTGGATGATTTAAAGCAAATGGTTGCAGCAGAAGCGCAAGAAAATACTGCGGGAGGTTGTGGCTGTGGCTGCTAGGTCGCTCGCACCTGGAAAATTCCTAAATGTTCTTTGCCTCGACGACTGACAATGGAATCTTTTGCTGCTTTGAACAGAATGACATCAAAGTCAGGGGCGAACAGTTCCAGAATGGCCTGAGGGTTAATGCTAAAGGGCGGCACGTCAGAGCGATGGTGAGTCAAGAATAGAGCAATCAGTTGCCCTTCTGGACGGAGCAGGTTCTTTACAACCTCAACGTAGCGCGATCGCAGCGTTGGATCGATCGTACAAAAACAATTGTGCTCCAGAACATAATCAAACTCCTGGAAAAACGCTGTTTCGAGTTCAAAGATATTACGTTGTAAAAACTGAGTGGTTAGGGCTCGTGCTTGGGCCGTTGCCTGGGCGTACTCGATCGCAGTGCGGGCAAAATCAAACCCGATAACGTCAAACCCTGCGGTTGAAAACAACATCGCATCCTGTCCCTTCCCACATCCCAAAACGGCCATTCGTCCAGGCTGAGGAGATTGGGCAGATGCCAGCAGATTGATTAAGGGGGGCGCTGGACACCCTAGATCCCAGCGATCTTGATTGTTTCGATACCTGTCGTCCCAGGATTCAGCAGCGAAGTCACTCATACTTAGAGATCAATCCTGTAATATCCTTCTATACCCTGAATTTAGGACAGAATTACGACTTTCAGACACCTATTTCAGACACCTAATTGTCTCAAATTTCCAAAAAGATTGAAAATTAGGGAATAAATGACTATATTACCTGTGATCGATACCTGTGCGGCCTAGTAGAAAGCTGATCAGATCCCAGTAGAAAATATCCCCGACTCAGCAAGTAACATTCCCAGAACATTTGAGTAGTTTGCTTGGTTAGTCTATAGAAAAATCAGTATAAAAAGCATCGTGCCCAAAGGACTGATGATCTCGAATCAGATTTTCGACAAGCATTCAGACAAAGATACTATGCAGACGATCTACCAGACAGTTTGGACTCCGCCAGCACAGATAAAGGATCATAGAGGCTTGTTGCTTGATCCTGATACATTTTTCTTCGCATCGCCTCCTCCAGAGATTGGAGCGGTAATTAGCGCAGCATCAGGAGCAGGTACTACGGAGGAACTCAATCGATTAAGTAGAACACCCATTTTGCAAACTTTACTGGAAAATACCCGAAGCGTCTTCTCTTCTTGGCAACAAGTCCTGATCACCCTTTTCTACCTCTTCCTCTTTGCTCTCCTCAGCCTATTTTCTATTGGGGCTGGATTCTTAGTTGGAATAATACTGAATGCTTCCGGTGCAGGTTCAATTTGGGCTTGGTTTGGAGGAGGTTTAGTATCAGTGCTATTTGCATGGTTTTATATCACTGCATTTCGTGGTTCCAAAGCTAAATGCTCTTTTGTGGGTGAACTGGGAGTTGCTTATTACTGGCAAACTCGTAAAGGAATCAAGGGTGAGGTTTTGCGTTTCTCAGAAACAACGGGATTGCGCAAGAATATTACGAATCGCTACAGATATGGAGTCTATGACAGCACTTCATTTCACTATATTTGGAACAATCAACCGTTCTTGTCGGATCAACCAACCAGGAGACGACCTTTCGCTATTGTGGGAGCGGCTCGGAATATTTCAATCAATGATGACTACATTTTTGCTCAAGCAGCGGAACGAGCTTGGAACGCCATCCGGCTCCAACGGGCACAAGCTGAACTCGCTCAGTCGGGTGTTGCTCGGTTTTCAACAGCTCAGAGTATCAAGTTGGAAGTAGGTTCAGGTTTTATTACGGTTATCTTTTCCCATCGAGTGCCAGGACGGATTGAAGCCCATGAACTAGAATTAACGACGGGAAATGGCACGATTGCAATTCGACGCAAGACTGATGGATGGTCATCTGGGCGCTTTAACCCACTTGATCTTGTGAATGTTGTCTTGCAAACCCGTGATATTGACGACCTGAATGTATTTCTTTACTTAGTCGAAACGATCGTTTTGAAAAAATCCTAGTCTAGCTTGTAAAAGCTAGCTTGTGTTCGCTCTCCATCCATTAGATATATCAATCCAGCAAATTACCCCTATCAGGATGATGGAATGATACAAGGCATTGTTCAAGAAGGACTAACGATCGAGAGTCGAATTCTTGGCAAACCCATTCGCTATAGCATTTATCTACCTGCCGACTATGCCACTTCCGTGCGTTCCTATCCAGTGGTTTACCTACTGCACGGCAGTCGATCGGATGATACCGCTTGGATTTGCTACGGGGAAGTCCATTTAACGGTAGATGAACTGCTTGCAGCCCGAACCATTTCGCCCATGATTCTAGTCATGCCCGATGGCGGCAACAGTCGTTATATTAATAACCACGATCGCTCTGTTTGCTACGAGGATTTCTTTTTTCAGGAATTCCTACCGACGATCGAATCAACCTACCGCATCAAGGCTAATCGATGGTTCCGAGGCATCCTAGGGCTATCCATGGGGGGATATGGGGCGCTGGTCTATGGATTGAGGCATCCAGAGGTCTTCTCGAATTGTGTAGCCTTTAGCCCGTCGATTTACACCGATGAGATGATTGTCAGAATGACCGATGCCGAGTGGGCCGCCAACCGGGCCAGCGCCCATGGTATGGGTTTAATCGGACACGATCGCCTCACCGACCACTACAAATCCTACGATCCCTTCCGATTGGCGGAGGCAAATCCTGAGTCCTTGCAAAACCTCCAGATCTATTTAGATTGTGGCGACCAAGATTTTCGAAATGAAGGCGTTGCTCTATTCCATATTCGATTACGACAATTAAAGATAACCCATCAATATCGAGTCCGCTCCGGTAGCCATACCTGGACTTACTGGCGCAGTGGATTCGTCTCCGCCTTGGAATTCATTAGCGCAACCTTTCGTCGATCGTGAAGTAGAAAAGTCAATGGTTCAGCATTAGTTCCTATCAATTGATTGGCAGACGAATAGAGTGCATCAAATCCATAGGTTAATTCGCTATCAATTCTAAACTGCTCTATTTGTCTTGAATGGTCTTCTGTATAGAGCCTAGTTGCTAACGATAATTCAATGCAGCTTATTCTAGGTCAAACATCAAAGATCTGCTTATCGGTAATATCGAAAAATAGTAGAGATTCGCTACTAGACTTTTCAGATTGACTACTGAATAATTTAATCATTGAAGAGTTCAGGAATGAATCTTTCTAAGTATCGAATCAAATCAATTCGTTGTGGAGTTATATCGGTCTACACTGCCTGATTCAGTTAACTGAATCAGATGGATTTCGAAACCTGATGGAACGGCTAAACGCTTGTTTAGTCCGTCTTTCAAAGGTTTCACTCCACACAAATAAATAGATATCCACCCAATTTATAACTGATCAATCATGGCTTCTAATTGCTTAGAAAAAATGGTTGAGAGGGGTATCTATTTATTTTGCAATTGAACTCATAGATTTGTTGGATGTAAGGAGGGAGAAATGTCTCGGAAGAATCTAGCGCTTTCACGGCGCAAATTTGTGCTGACTGCGAGCGCTACTGCTATGAGTTCTATTCTTCTGAAGGGCTGTCTGGGCAATCCGCCTGAAGATAAACCAGCGGTTTCTGGATCACCAACTGTGGCTGCGGGTTCTGCTGTCAAAGCGGGAGAAGAACCTGAGGTCAAAACTGCGAAACTGGGCTACCTCCCGATCGTGGAATCTGCGCCCTTAATTATTGCCTCAGCCAAAGGCTTTTTCGCTAAATATGGCATGACCGATGTCAAAGTGGAAAAGCAAGCCAACTGGGGTGCGGCGCGGGATAATGTCAAAATTGGCTCCGGCGGTGGCGGAATTGATGGGGGCCAGTGGCAAATGCCGATGCCCTACCTGATTACTGAAGGGATTATTACTGATGGGGCAAAAATCCCAATGTATATCCTCTGTCAGCTCAACACTCAGGGCAACGGAATCGCGATCGCGAACAAACACAAAGGGAAAAACGTTGGACTGAAGGCAGATCCGAAGTACTTTGCAGACCTCAAAGCAAGTGGCAATCGGTTCAAGGCCGCCTATACCTTCCCGAAAGCCAACCAAGATTTTTGGATTCGCTATTGGTTAGCGGGGAATGGCATTGATCCCGATTCGGAAGTGGATTTGCTAACGGTTCCTGCATCCCAAACCGTAGCGGATATGAAACGGGGGGCAATGGATGCCTTTAGTACGGGAGATCCCTGGCCCTACCGGATTGTGGCCGATGACATTGGCTTTATTTCAGCCCTCACGTCAGAATTGTGGCAGGCCCATCCAGAAGAATATTTCGCAGTGCGTCAGGATTGGGCTGATAAACATCCCAAGGCTACAAAAGCGCTCCTTAAAGCCATTATGGAGGCCCAGCAATGGTGTGATGACTTCAGAAACCGTAAGGAAATGACAGCCATCCTCGCCCAGCGTGAATACTTCGGTGTTCCAGAAAAGGTGCTCGAAGAACCCCTCATGGGTAAATACAATCTGGGTGAACGCACGATCGATGATCAGCAGCAATCGGTTCTCTATTGGAAGGACAAACGAGGTAGCGTGTCCTATCCCTACCAGAGCCATGACCTGTGGTTCCTGACCGAAAGCCATCGTTGGAACTTCCTGGATAAAGGCCAGTATGAGTCTGCGAAAGCCCTGATCAGCAAGGTCAACCGCGAGGATATCTGGAAGCAATGCGCCCAGGAAATTGGCGTCCCGGCCAGCGATATTCCCAGCGACAAATCTCGGGGTATTGAGGAATTCTTCGATGGCGTAAAGTTTGACCCCGCCAACCCAGAGGCCTACCTCAGCAGCCTCAAGATTAAGCGGGTGTAGTGAGTCCGATCTCCCTTCCCACTGCAAGAGCAAGTTTATTAAGGAGAACTTGAATTATGACCATTGCCCAAAAGCGCCCCACCAGTTCGGGCTTTGCCTTAGATGCTAAGATGCGTCAACGGATCGATGATGTTTTAACGCCTGTTGTAACGTTGTTAATTCTGTTGGCAATCTGGCAGTTTTTCTCATTGTTCAATCAAAATCTTCCTGGCCCAATTCGGGTTGTTCAAGAAACCTGGAAGTTAATTCTCTATCCGTTCTATGACAAAGGTGGTACGGATAAGGGGTTATTCTGGCAGGTGTTTGCCAGCTTGCAACGGGTCGCGATCGGGTATACCTTTGCTGCTATCGTTGGGATTTCCGTTGGCATTATCATTGGCTTAAACAAACGGATCTACAAAGGACTCGATCCAATTTTCCAAATTCTGCGAACCGTCCCGCCCTTGGCTTGGGTTCCGATCGCCCTAGCAGCCCTGCAACAGAACCAACCGGCAGCTTTGTTCGTCATTTTCATTACCGCTGTTTGGCCGATTCTGATTAACACGTCCGTTGGTGTTAAACAAATTCCCCAGGACTACACCAACGTGGCCCAAGTGCTGCAACTGCCTAAGTCGGAGTTTTACTTTAAGATTCTCTTCCCCTCCGCCTTACCCTACATCTTCACCGGCCTCCGCATTGCCATTGGCTTGGCTTGGTTGGCAATCATCGCAGCAGAAATCGTTATGTCCGGGATTGTAGGGATTGGCTTCTTCATCTGGAATGCTTACCAAAATGGCCAAGTGAGCGAAATTATTTTGGCGCTAGTCTACATCGGCTTGGTGGGCTGGGGGTTGGATAAGTTGATGGAATGGTTACAATCTCGTATCCTCCCCGGCCAGCGCTAATCTCGGCTTGCTCTTGCAGTGCAAGAGCGGTGGGAGAGACAAAACAGGATTTTCATTCTGTTCTCCTCTGTTTTCGTTTCTCTCACCTTTTCTAATCTTGGATTGGTAGAAAGCATTCCCATCATTTCAGAATTGCGGGAGCCAGTATCATGACTTTTGTTACGGTTGAGAACTTAGAGAAAACCTTCGACCTCAGTGGAGGTGGGCAATACGTTGCACTGAAGGGCATTGAGTTAAACATCGAGAAAGGGGAATTTATCTCGCTAATTGGTCACTCCGGGTGTGGTAAATCAACGCTGTTGAATATGGTGGCGGGATTGGATTTGCCAACGGATGGGGTAGTGATGTTGCAGGGCGAACAAATCCTGCGTCCCGGCCCCGATCGCATGGTCGTGTTCCAGAACTATTCCCTCTTGCCTTGGATGACCGTGCGGGAAAACATCCGGTTGGCGGTGAAAAATGTGCTATCCCATCTCTCCAAGGCAGAGCAGGAAGAAGTCATCGAACGCCACATTGATATGGTGGGTCTGCGCCACGCCGCCGACAAGCCCCCTGAGCAATTGTCCGGTGGGATGAAGCAACGGGTGGCGATCGCCCGCGCCCTGGCCATCCGTCCCAAATTGCTGTTGTTAGACGAACCCTTTGGGGCACTGGATGCCTTGACTCGCGGTAACCTGCAAGAGCAGTTAATGAAGATTTGCGAGGAAAACAAAGTCACCGCAATTATGGTGACCCACGATGTGGATGAGGCGATTTTGCTCAGCGATCGGGTCGTGATGCTGACCAACGGGCCAGAGTCCAACATTGGCCAAATCCTGGAAGTGGATATTCCCCGGCCCCGCAAGCGCATGGAAGTGGTGGAGCATCCCAACTACTACAAGTACCGCAGCGAAATCATCTACTTCCTGAACCAACAGAAGTTGATTAAAAAACTCCGCGCTCGCAAGCAAACCGTGGTATCCCGCCATGGCTTAGAAAAGGTCAACTTGGAAATCGGCTTTTTGCCCCTGGTGGCCTGTGCCCCGATCGTCATTGCCAAGGAAAAAGGTTTCTTTGCCCACCATGGCTTGGATGAAGTGAACCTGGTGCGGGAATCCAGTTGGCGGGGGATTCAGGATGGCATTGCCGGAGGCTACATGGATGCGGCCTTGATGCCGTCGGGAATGCCCGTCTGGATGACCGTGGGCGGTATGAATGACAAGCCCGTTCCCGTCGCCACATCGTTGACCCTGACCCGCAACGGTAACGCGATCGCCTTGAATAAACGCTTTGCCGATCAGGGCATTCGCAGCCTCGATGATCTGAAGCGCTTTTTGCGAGCAACTCCAGATACCAAGCATATCTTTGGGGTGGCGCACCCGGCCTCTTCCCACAACCTGCTCCTGCGCTATTGGTTAGCGGCGGGGGGCATTGACCCTGACAAGGATGTGGAAGTGCTGCCCTTACCGCCCGCGCAGATGGTTGCTAACTTGCAAGCGGGAACGATCGATGGCTATTCGATCGGAGAACCCTGGGTCACGCGGGCCGTTGTGGAAGAAACGGGTTACGAAATTGCCACGGACTTGGAAATCTGGAACGGCCACCCCGGTAAGGTGCTCGGCGTGCGGGAGGACTGGGCCTTAGCCTATCCCAACACCCACGTGGCCTTGGTCAAAGCGTTGCTGGAAGCTTGCCAGTACTGCGCTGATCCGGCCCACCATGGCGAAGTGCGCGAGATTCTCTCCCAAGCGGAGTACTTATCCATGGATCACGAGTACATTTACCTGAGTGATCAGCAACAGGCCACCTGTAGCGTTACCCAAGACACGCGCCAACTCTCCCACCACATTTTCTTTGGGGGCACGGCCAACCGTCCCAGCCGCACGGAAAATCTGTGGTTGCTGACCCAACTGGCCCGTTGGGGGGATGTGGCCTTTCCCCGCAATTGGGTGGAGGTGCTGGAACGGGTGTGTAAGGTGAGTGTGTTTAGTGTGGCCGCACGGGAATTGGGCCTGTCCGACATAACGACCTACAGCCGAGGCGCGATCGAGCTCTTTGATGGCAAGACGTTTACCGCCGATGACCCGATCAGTTATCTCAATAGCCTAGAGATTAAACATGACATTTACATGGCGGATGTCATGTTGGGGGTACCTACGGCACGGGCTGCTTAATCCAGCCATTGCCCCAGCCATTGCCTAGCTTCTGAAATGGCCTAGCTTCTGAAACTGGTTCGCTCTGACTCACAATTGCCCAGGAATTCAGTCTATGAAAACGTTATCTGCTCCAGAGTCTATGGTTAGTACCTCCAAAAACCCTCGATCGATCGGTTCAACGGCAACCGCCGATGAGTTCCTAGTTCTCAAGGATGTCAAAAAGAGTTTCCCTACCCCCAACGGCGAGTATGTCGTGCTGGATGGCGTCAATTTGACGATTAAGCAGGGTGAATTTATCTGTCTGATTGGGCACTCCGGCTGTGGCAAATCGACGTTGCTTAATATGGTCAGCGGCTTTTCCCAACCCACGGCGGGCACGGTGAAACTGAAAGGCCAATCAATCACCCGACCCGGCCCCGATCGCATGGTGGTGTTCCAGGGCTATGCGCTGCTGCCTTGGCTGACGGTGTACGAAAACGTCTACCTGGCCGTCAATGCCGTCTATCCCGATAAATCCAAGGGTGAAAAGGACGACATTGTTAAAGAGCACCTAAAAATGGTGGGCTTGTTGGAAGCGATGGAAAAAACGCCGCCGCAAATTTCCGGGGGGATGCGGCAACGGGTGGCGATCGCGCGGGCGCTGTCGATCCGGCCCGAAGTGCTGGTTCTGGATGAACCCTTTGGGGCGCTGGATGCCATTACCAAAGAAGAACTTCAGGAGGAATTGCTAAAAATCTGGAATAATAGCCGCAACACCGTGTTGATGATTACCCACGACATCGATGAAGCGCTGTTTCTTGCAGACAAGTTGGTCATGATGACCAACGGGCCAGCGGCACAGATTGGCGAAGTGCTAGAAATTCCCTTCAAGCGCCCCCGCGATCGCAGTCGTATTATGGAAATGCCGGAATATTACAAGATTCGTAACTACGCCCTCGATTTCTTGTACAACCGCTTTGCCCATGACGATACAGCAGAGTAATGGATTGAATCGAGTCTATTCTTGCAATTCAAACGTTGCCTGAAATTAGCTTCAGCAACCATCGAGTAATATTTTCAGTTTTGATTAGTTACATCAGTCCAGGTCTATTGATTCTGGACGATTTTTCATGTTCGACAGACGGGATAGAATCTAATCAATACATTTGAAAGTATTGGTAAGCAAGGGTTTTAGGATTTGTTTCAGTTGATGAAGAACGCATGAAGCCATCAGGGATTGATCGAAACGCATACCACCTATAGAAAGGGGGCGTGGTATGACAGTCTTTTCTTATATTAGGTATTGAGGAAAACGCATTTGTTCATCCCCCCACCCTATTTACAGATTTGCTAAACACGGTAAGCTTAGTTTTAAGAAATTTCTTGAACCCGCTAAGCAGTGGCTCATTAGATTTCATAACTACGATCGTTGCTTCAAAAAATCAGCCCCTGAATTGAACTGTCTCAATTCGGCTCGATGACTTGAAAAACAGTCGTAATGTTGAAACCCAGTGAGCTATCTGAATCCCATTTTCTATTAAGGATGGTTTTGAACTGCAACAGTTGATGAGTTCTTACTGACGAGTAGGGATGAATTCTATTTTATATTCTCAACTGTAATTGGCTCTGATCGCAATCTCATTCGATCGTTCTATTCATCTGTCAGGTTTTCTCCATGAAACAGCCATTACGTTCGTTCTCGCGTCGTCATTTTTTGTTAACCGCAGGGGTTTCGGCGGGTGCGGCGTTGATGAAGGGGTGTTCTCTGAATCCACCGTCTCCTTCCAGTTTATCGCCTAAGGCTCAAGCTTTGGAATTAGGTTCGGCGCAAATGCCGGAAGTTCCTGGCATTAAATTAGGGTATATCGCGATCGTAGAGTCTGCTCCCCTGATTATCGCCCAGGAAAAAGGCTTTTTTGCTCGCCATGGCATGTCCCAGGTGCAAATTGCAAAACAAGCGTCTTGGGGGGCCGCCCGCGACAATATCGAAATTGGTTCTGCTGGTGGCGGGATTGATGGGGGCCAGTGGCAGATGCCCATGCCTCACCTGATTTCTGAAGGCTTGATTACTAAGGGAAATCGCAAAATTCCCATGGTGGTTCTGGCTCAGCTTTGTACCCACGGAAACGGCATCGCGATCGCGAAAAAGCACATTGGCAAAGGCATTGGTCTTGATCTAACCCAAGGGGGTGCTCAGTATATTAAAGACCTTGCTGCCGCTGGTACTAAGTTTAAAGCGGCCTACACCTTCCCCAAGGTCAACCAGGATTTCTGGATTCGTTACTGGTTAGCAGCGGGTGGAGTTGATCCCAATAAGGATGTGGATCTCTTGGCGGTTCCGGCCTCCCAAACCGTGGCCAACATGCGCACCGAGACGATGGATGGCTTTAGTACCGGAGATCCTTGGCCCTACCGCATCGTGCGTGACAAGATTGGTTACTTGGCCGTTCTGAATGCCCAGGTGTGGCAAGATCACCCTGAGGAATATCTAGCGCTGCGGCGGGATTGGATTGAGAAACACCCGAAAGCAACCAAGGCATTGCTCAAAGCAGTGATGGAAGCGCAGATGTGGTGTGATGATCCCAAGAACCGGGATGAAATGGTACAAATTCTGGCTCAGCGCAAGTACTTCAATGTGCCGACCCAGTTCCTGCGGGCTCCCTACGAGGGTGAGTATTTCCTAGGCGATCAGCTGACTAAGATTGTTGATCCTAAGGTGCGGACGATGTACTGGAAGGATAACAAAGCCAGTGTCTCCTATCCTTACCAAAGCCATGAACTGTGGTTCCTGACCGAAAGCGTGCGTTGGGGTTTCCAACCGCCAGAAATTCTGGGTGAGGCCGATCGCATCATCAAGAGTGTCAACGGTGAGAAGTACTGGAAAGAAGCTGCGATGGAATTGGCTGCGGTGAATAACCAAATTACAGTCAAGGATATCCCCCAGAGCACATCCCGAGGAATTGAGAAATTCTTTGATGGTGCTGAGTTTGACCCCAGCAAGCCTAAGGCTTATCTGGATAGTCTGAAGATTAAGGCGATTAAGGCTTAGTCATTAGAGCTGAGTCTATCCGTTGGCATGGGATAGCTTTGGTTTCAGACTTTGGTTTCAGACTTTGGTTTCAGACTTTAGGTTCAGACCTTCAAGTAACCTGGTTCACTGATTGACCACGCCATGAATTAACTAGAAATTGACTAACGTGAATTAACTCATTGGTCAATTTGTTCGTAGATGCGTTGGTTCATATAGATATTCAAGAATTCATTCGAGAATTCATTCACACTGAGGAGAACAGAATGGCAACTGGAACGATCGGCAAGAGCTTTGGCTCTGGTTTCAAGTTTGATAAGTGGGTTAAGGAAGTAGCGCCCCCCGCGATCGCGATTTTGGCCTTCCTGCTGATTTGGGAGGGATTGTCTGCATCGGGTATCACCCTATTGCCGGGGCCGAGCAGCCTGTTTACCGATGAGCGGACGAGAATGCTGTTGTTCTATCCCTTCTATGACAACGGCGGCATTGACAAAGGCATGTTCTGGCAAACGATGGCAAGCCTAGGTCGGGTGGGCATCAGCTACACGATCGCGGCAGTGGTAGGCATTTCCCTAGGGATTGCCATTGGTACTACCCCAGTGTTATCCAAAGCCTTAGATCCGCTGTTCCTCTTCTTGAGAACTGTTCCGCCGCTGGCTTGGGTACCGATTTCCCTCGCCGCATTAAACAAGAACGAACCCGCTGCATTGTTCGTGATTTTCATTACCGCTGTGTGGCCAATTTTGATTAACACAGCGGTGGGGGTGAAGGAAATTCCCCAGGATTACAACAACGTTGCTAAAGTGATCCAAATTTCCAGACAGAAGTACTTCTTCAAGATTTTGCTTCCTTCCGCGCTGCCTTATATCTTCACGGGTTTGCGCGTTGCGATCAGCTTGTCCTGGTTGGCTATTATTGCAGCCGAAATCGTGATGTCTGGGATTGTCGGAATCGGTTTCTTCATCTGGGAAGCGTACCAAAATAACTACATCAGTGAAGTGGTGTTAGCACTGCTGTACATCGGGATGGTGGGTCTGCTGCTCGATAAATTCATGGCTTGGTTGCAAACGCTGATCATGAAGGGTCAGTCCTAAGACCCGTTCCAACGTCAGTTGAAAGGTCAGTCCGAAGATGAGTCCTAGCATGATGCACCACGGGATTAAACAGTCTGGGCTGACTGCACTGGATTTACGCAAAACAGCATAACAACCACAGGGATTACAGGAGGGCATGCATGACAACCCTGGAACTGAACAATACAGAATTGGTGAACATTGAGGGCGCTGGAAAAACCTTTCCGCTCTCCGGTGGTCGGGAATATATCGCCCTGAAGGGGATTGACCTGAAAATTCGCAAGGGGGAATTCATTGCGCTAATCGGGCACTCCGGTTGTGGCAAATCGACGCTGCTCAACATGATTGCCGGGTTGGACTTGGCGACCGATGGTGTAGTGACCCTCGATGGGTTGACGATTACCAAACCCGGCCCCGATCGCATGGTCGTGTTCCAAAACTACTCGCTGCTGCCTTGGCTAACGGTGCGGGACAACGTCGCCCTCGCGGTGGACGAAGTGTTGACGGAAAAGACCCCCGCCGAGCGGAAGGAAATTGTTGAACATTACATCGGCGTCGTAGGGTTGGCTGGATGTATTGACAAACTGCCGCCGGAAATTTCCGGGGGGATGCGGCAACGGGTGGCGATCGCCCGAGCCCTCGCGGTGCAGCCGAAACTGTTGCTGTTGGATGAGCCCTTTGGGGTGTTGGATGCGCTGACGCGGGGTAACTTGCAGGAACAGTTGGTGCGGATTTGTGAAGAGAATCAAATCTCCGCGCTGATGGTAACCCACGAAGTGGACGAAGCGGTGCTGATGAGCGATCGTATCGTCATGCTCACCAACGGGCCTGCCTCAAAAATTGGCGGCATTTTGGAAGTGGACATTCCCCGTCCCCGTCGCCGTTTGGAAGCCGTCAAACATCCCAGCTACTACCAGCTCCGCAGCGAAATTATCTACTTCTTGAACCAACAGAAGCAGGTCAAGAAAATGCGGGCCAAGAAAGTCCAAGTGGTGCCCCGCCACGGGCTGGAAAAGGTTAATCTGGAACTGGGTTTTGTGCCTCTGACGGCCTGCGCCCCCATGGCGATCGCCCAGGAAAAAGGCTTTTTTGCCAAGCATGGTTTGGATGAAGTCAACCTCGTCCGCGAGTCCACTTGGCGGGGGGTTGCCGATGGGATTACCGGGGGCTACATTGATGCAGCTCAGATGCCGTCGGGAATGCCTGCCTGGATTACCCTCGGCGGTGCGGGAGCCCAGAGTGTGCCCGTGGTCAGTTCCCTCACCATGACCCGCAACGGCAACGCCATTACCCTGGATCGCCGCTTCCAAGACATGGGCGTGAAAACCCTGGCGGATTTCAAGCGCGTCATCGAACAATCGCCGGATCAGCCCCACCGCATGGGCGTAGTGCACCCGTCTTCGATGCACAATATGCTGCTGCGCTATTGGTTAGCGTCGGCGGGCATTGACCCCGATCGCGATTTGCAACTGAAGGCCATTCCCCCGGCGCAAATGGTGGTGGACTTGAAGGGCGGCACGATCGATGGATTCTGCGTGGGGGATCCTTGGAACCTGCGGGCGGAAATGGAAGGCGTGGGCTTTACGATCGCCACGGATGTGGACATCTGGGCCGGCCATCCTGGTAAAGTGCTGGGCTGCCGTGCCGATTGGGCTGCGGCCTATCCCAATACCCACATTGCCTTGGCCAAGGCGTTGTTGGATGCCTGCCGCTACTGTGCTGATCCGGCCAACGCTGCGGAAATTCGCCAAATTCTGATGCGGCGGGAGTATCTTGGCACCAACTTGGAATACATTCACTTAGGTGGCCCTGGGGATACGGTTCCAGGGGTGAATTCCGTGGCTCACCATGTGTTCTTTGGCGAAGGGGTGAACCGTCCTAGCCGGACAGAACACCTCTGG
>MUGG01000069.1 GCA_002148405.1 Alkalinema sp. CACIAM 70d
CGCGCGCCCGACGGCAATGGTCATGGATAAAACCCCTCTAGCTTTATCTAATTACAGGTTCTCTAGAGTGAACGCATTGATATGTTCTCATCATACGGGATATCAGTTTTTTTACAAACCGATACAAGTCGTCTCAGATAGAGAGATTTGGCTGAGAATGTTGAAAACCTCATCCTGGCAAGCCTTAAAGCAGGCTAAAGAATGCTTGTATCCAGAGGAACTCACCTCAAAACATGGGTGCTGTCCAGCAAAACTAATCAAGATGCTGCTGGGATTTGTAGAGTTTCATAGACTTTCGTAGACTTAAGCCCATGGTGTCCCATCTAAGGCCTCCCACCTAAAAGAGTCCCCTTTTGCGATGGAACCTTGGAGCACTTTTGGCACAGAACCCTGCGATACTATACTGATGAGGCCAAACTGGTGAGGCCAATTTTAATTTGTGGTCAATCCTCACTAGTGGCCAATCTTGGCTTGTGGCTCCAGTGACACGATCCATCTGTTTTAGTGACTGCGTTGATAGTGTCTATCCTTGTGACAATCTTTAATTCTCTGTTTTTTGAAGGAAGTTTCTAAATCCTATGACTGCGCAGGCTACACAAACCGATCGAGTCTTTCGCCAAACCATTGTAGGTTCCCGGCGCTTTAGTAATTATTTTTGGGCAACGATTGTTGCGATGGGGGCGACGGGCTTTTTGCTGGCTGGGATTTCCAGTTATATCCATGTCAATTTGCTGCCCTTCTCAGATCCAACGCAGTTGATCTTTTTTCCCCAGGGACTGGCGATGGGAGCCTATGGTGCAGCGGGTGTGTTGCTAGCCATTTATCTCTGGCTTTCGATCTTGTGGGATTTAGGGAGCGGATATAACGAGTTCAACAAAGATACGCAAAAAGCCACGATTTTTCGTTGGGGCTTTCCAGGGAAGAATCGAAAAATTGAAGTGACCTGCAAGCTAGACGATATCCAAGCCGTTAAAGTGACCCTAAAGGAAGGGTTAAACCCTCGCCGAGCTATTTATCTCAAGGTTCGTGGGATACGAGATATTCCCTTGACTCGCGTGGGCCAGCCGATGGCGCTGTCTGAAATTGAGAATCAGGCGGCGGAGTTGGTACGCTTCCTAGGCGTTCCCCTGGAAGGACTGTAGGTTTGACCTCCAGCATCCTTAGCAATCCGTTCGGGAAGGCAATTGGGAAGGCAAAAGAAGTAACAGATTAGAGAAATTCTGATGTAATTCTGACGCAATATCGCAAAGTCTGCGTACCATAATCTGCGTACTCTAGTGGCTGATTTCCCTTGGAAAAGGTGCAAACTATGCGGCAATTGATGCAGCGACGATTTCGGATTTGGCTGGTGGCAACCCTCGCGATCGCAGTTCTCGTGACAACTGGTTGTAGTAAGGCGGAGGACTCAACTACAGCGGCCCCCAAGCCTTCGGCAAGTGTTTCAGCGAGTACGAGTCCATCGGTGTCTCCCTCCGCTTCGCCCTCCCCTAGCGCCGGTGAGTCGCCGGGAACCGTGAGCAAGGAAGCGTCCCAAGCGGCTCAGCTTTTTCCCAATCTGCCGCGCTTAGAAGGTAAAGCAACGGTGGTGATGACGGTTAAAGGGAGTCCGATCACGATCGAAGTCGATGGAACCAATGCACCGATCACGGCGGGCAACTTTGTGGATTTGGTAGATAAGAAAGTCTACGACGGCTTGGTGTTTCACCGAGTGGTGCGGCAACCCCAGCCGTTTGTGGTCCAGGGGGGAGACCCCGATGGACGGGATCCGAATGTTCCAGTGGATCAGTTAGGACGAGGCGGTTACGTTGACCCAGCTACCAAACAGCCGCGATCGATTCCTTTAGAAATTAAGCCCAGTCAAGGGGACAAGATTGTCTACAGCAAAACCTTTGAAGAATTGAGAATTCAGGATCCACCTAAGCTGCGTCATACTCGGGGTGCAGTGGCGATGGCGCGATCGGGGTATCCTGATTCTGCGTCCTCCCAGTTTTATGTGGCTTTGGCAGATTTAAGTTTTCTGGATGGTAATTATGCCGTATTTGGCTATGTCACTCAGGGAATGGATGTGGTAGACAAGATCCAGCAGGGCGATCGGATTGAATCGGCTCGTGTTACGGCTGGCTTAGAAAACCTAAAAAATCGCAAATAAGCAATCAACTTTTATTCATTAGACTGCGACTAGCTTGTGCTTGACACCTAGGTTCCTGTGCTTGACACCTAGGTCTACGAGTAGGTCTAAGAGCATCTAACTTTGGGTGACTAACCTTGAAGTTAAGTTGTTTGTCTTAAGGGTTTGTCTTAAGGGTTTGTCTTAAGTGAATGAGTGTTTTTTGGGTGTAGGGAAAGTTTCCCTATACTCTTTTTTTGTTGCGCTGGATTGATTGTACTGAATTGGTTGCATTGAATCTTTTATGGATGTAGTGGTGACTGGAATTGGGTTGTTATCTGCGTTGGGTAATTTACAGGAAACTTGGCGATCGACTCTAGCGGGACGATCGGGCATTCACCTCCATCAACCCTTTTCGGAGTTATCGCCGTTACCTTTGGCAATGGTGGCCCATCAGCCAGCTAGTCTACGATCGCTGACCCATCAAATTTTGGCCGACGCCCTAGCGGATGCAGGTCTGACCCCGCCGTTGGTGGATTGTGGAGTAGTTATTGGTTCCAGTCGAGGCAATCAAGGGGGATGGGAGCAACGGTTACGACAGGCAGAGGAACCAACGGTTACCGATTGGTTAGACCTTTTGCCTAACGCAGCAGCAGTGCAGGTGGCCCGATCGATCCAAACCCAGGTAATCGTGTCGGCCCCCACGGCGGCCTGTGCAACGGGAATTTGGGCGATCGCTCAAGGCGCAGAATTGATCCGTACAGGCCAATACCAGAGGGTGATTGCGGGTGCGGTGGAAGCACCGATTACGCCCTTAACGATCGCCGGATTTAGTCGCATGGGCGCTTTGGCTCAGACGGGAGCCTATCCGTTTGATCGCGATCGAGAGGGGTTTGTCCTTGGGGAAGGGGGAGCCTTTTTTGTGCTAGAAGCTGGAGAATTAGCACGATCGCGGCAGGCCAGAATCTATGGCAACGTATTGCAGGCTGGGCTGACGGCGGACGCCTATCACCTCAGTGCCCCAAACCCGGAAATCTGTACAGCAGTGCGGGCTGTAAAAAACTGTTGCGATCGCAGTGGCCTCACCCATGACGCGATCGATTTTATTCATGTCCACGGTACAGCAACGACGTTAAACGATCGTACTGAAGCAAAAATTCTGCATCACTTGGGCTGGCAATCGGTTCCCATCAGTTCAACCAAGGGCGCAACCGGCCATACCTTAGGGGCATCGGGAGCGATCGGGGTGGCCATGGGACTGATGACCTTACAGCAGCAAACCTTACCCCCCTGCGTGGGCTTGAGCCAACCTGACTTTGCCCTTAACCTGGTTGGGATTAATCAAATTAACTCTCCCCCCAGCCAGCCGATTCACACGGTTCTCTGTTTTAGCTTTGGTTTTGGGGGACAAAATGCGGCGATCGCCTTACACGGAAACTAGCTGAAGCATGGAGCTTAAATAGCATCCATTCTGAGAACGGGCTAGTTTCCTACTGATCCTAGGAAGCCCAGAATGACAACGAGCATCCGAATAATTTGGCGGGAAATGCGGGAAGTTTTCATCGGGGGTTACCTCTTCTCGACTTCATTAGCCTATCTCTAAATGAAAAGGGGCTGGGGAAAGCCGCAAAAAGTTAACGCTTTAGTTTAAGTTCCGTCACGCTATTTTGCGTTCTGTTACAAGAGTCGCATTCATCCAAGCGCCACTGGCGTCATAACGACGGATAAGACGCAAACGCAGACCAGGTTCTGGCATCCAACCACATTCTACAAAGAACGCTTGTCCTGATTGAGGCGCGATCGGAAATGTGGCAGAAGCTGCATCAGGAAGCAGCGTAATCTGGTAAGGCTGGGCACTGTCGGCAAAGTGCAGCGTTGAGCCAGCAATTTCAGCAGTGGAGGTAAGGGTTTGATCGGCGAAAGTGAGGGATTGTTGCAGACGATCGGAGCCTAGGCATTGAATGTTGAGTGTGGAATTAAACGTTGTCGTTTGCCATTCTGGTGTGAGTACGATCGCGTTACCGTCCCAAGTTCCAATTAAATCATCTACACGTAAAGCTGGCTGTTCCGGAGCTAGACTCCCGACCCGTTGTTCACGAATTAAGATAATGTTTCTTAAATGATTGTCAGATTCAAATAATTGCACCATACGCAGACGGCGATCGCGATGGACAAATCCAAATTCTCCACCAAATTGGGCGATCGGGGAAAACTGGAGTGAGCCTTGGGAAAAGGCCCCATTTTCAAAAAAAGTAATCCGCGATTAAAGCTGGAATATTCCTGTACGAGGGGAGCAGGATATTTGGGAGAGTCGCGTTTAAGGGTGAGGCGAGCTTTTTGGGGTTCGATTTGTTCTAAAACGAGGTGGGAGGGGATGGCTTCTAGGAGTTCGCCCGCGATCGAAAAGCGATCGAAGGAGCCTTGCCATTCTCCCAAGTTTTCTAAGAAACAGTCCCATTGTGATTTCATAGCTTTTCCTCGTAAACCCTAGTTGACAACCGTCCATCAGACCATTTGTTCTATACTAAATCGAGACTGGATCAGTGAATTTAATTTTTGACTAGATGCACCCCGATCGCGTAACTCCTAAATGCCCCCTATGATTTGTCCCCTATGATTAAAGTCTTGCATCTTTCCGATATTCATTTAGGCAGTGGATTTATTCACGGAAAAGTAAACCCTGAAACGGGCTTGAACACTCGGTTTGAGGACTTTGTGGGAACGTTGGAGCGCTGCATCGATCGAGCCTTAGCGGAACCAGTGGATTTAGTGCTGTTTGGGGGGGATGCATTTCCCGATGCGACCCCTGCACCCTATATTCAGCAGGCATTTGCGCGGCAGTTTCGGCGGTTGGGAGAGGCGGGCATTCCAGTAGTGCTGCTGGTGGGGAACCATGACCAGCATTCCCAGGGGTCGGGGGGCGCGAGTTTGTGTATTTACCGGACGCTAGGGGTGCCGCAGGTAGTGGTGGGCGATCGCTTGGAGACCCATCGGATTGTCACGTCGGGGGGAACGGTACAGGTGCTGACGTTGCCTTGGCTAAATCGATCAACGCTGATGACGAAGGCGGAGGTGGAAGGGCTGTCGATGCTGGAGGTGGGAGAGGTATTGCTCGATCGCTTGCGGGTAGCCTTGGAAGGGGAAATCCGTCAGTTAGATCCAGCATTGCCAACCATTTTGTTGGGGCATTTGATGGTAGATGCAGCGGAGTTTGGGGCGGAGCGTTTGCTAGCAGTGGGCAAGGGATTTACAGTACCGTTAGCCTTTTTGACGCGAGATTGTTTTGATTACGTTGCCCTTGGCCATGTGCATAAGCATCAAGTGCTCTGTAGGGAGCCGTTTGTGATTTATCCCGGCAGCATTGAACGGGTTGATTTTTCTGAGGAGAAGGAGGAGAAAGGGTTTGTTTTGGTGGAGTTAGCGCGGGGGCAGACGCAGGTGGAGTTTTGTCCGCTGTCGGTACGATCGTTTTGCACGATCGAGGTGGATTTGACAGAGTCGAATGATCCGCAGCAGGAATTGCTCCAAACGATCGCGCGTCAGTCGATCGCGGATGCAGTGGTGCGGGTGATGTATTCCCTGCGATCGGAGCAACTGGCGTTGATGAATGAAGTGGAGTTGCATCAGGCGTTGGCCATCGCCCATACCTATACGATACAGGCGCAGGTGGTGGCGCAGGTGAGCCGATCGCGGTTGCCGGAGCTGGGGGTGGGTAGCACGGTGAGTCCGTTGGAGGCGTTGCAGGCGTATATCCAGAATCGGGCGGATTTGCGGGATTTGGAGGAGCCGATGGTAGAGGCGGCAAAGCAGCTGCTAGGGGAGGCGGATGCCTGGGTGCAGCCTGCGTTGGTAAGGTTGGAACTGGAGGCAGAGGCTGGCCGATCGACTGCTGGCCGATTGACTGCTGGAGACTCAAACCTAGGGGAAGTAGAGCCAACGGGAGAGGAGGTTCAGCTACGGCTATTATAAGTTGCCTGAAAAAGCAAGTTAAATATCAAACCGGAGTGGTTCTTGCTTGAAGGGTAAATCTTGGTTGATGGCGTCTATTTCTTGTTGCTCCAACTCATTAATCCGATCGATGTGGGTTCTGAGAATTTGCGAAAGACGGGGTTCGTAAAACCGATGCATTGAATAGTTAGGCGTTGCTGGAAATCCACGACGTTTTTTGTGGCGTCCGCCAGCTCCCGGATCAAAGATTTGAATATTATGTTGAATGGCCCATTCGATCGGGCTGTAATAGCAAGCCTCAAAATGTAAACAATCAATCTCGTCTACCGACCCCCAGTAACGACCATACAAACGATCGGCCTTCGTTAGGCAGAACGACATGCCAACGGGATGGGTTTCCTCTCCAGCATGGTAGGCCGCAAACAACAGCAAATATTCCGAAAAATCGCAATGTAATTGCTCAAAAAACTTTCGAGTTAAATACTTGCTGCCCCACCAACCAAACTTATCGCAGGTATCACTGTAAAAGCGATACATCTGACTCAATAAGGCTGAAGAAACCTGCTCTCCCTGCCAAACTTTGAACTGTAATCCCGCTTGATCAACCGCTTTGCGTTCCCGTTTGATATTACGGCGCTGATTGGCATTGAATGCTTTTAAATAATGATCGAAGTCATGATAGTTTTGATTTTGCCAAACATAACTATGGTGTAACCAAGTACTAAAACCTTGTTGTTCTAAAATAGGTTTCCACTCTGGATCAACATAAAGGAAGTTACAGCCTGAAATTTGGTTGCGAATGCAGAAATGATCAATTTCATGAATCATTTTCGCTGTAATTTCATCTTCATCTTCCCCCGGTGCAATCAAAAAGCGATAGCCCTCTGCGGGGGTAAAGGGAGACATGCCCAGCAACTTAGGATAGTATTCGATTCCTAAGCGATCGGCCAAATCCGCCCATTGATGATCAAAGACAAACTCCCCGTAACTATGGCCCTTGACATACAGCGGAGCCGCCGCAATCAAAGTCCGATCGCGCCACATCGTCAAATGATTGGGAAGCCAACCTGTACGCGCTGTCGTACTGCCTGACGTTTCCATGTTGTGCAGCCACGCCCATTCCAAGAACGGCGTTTTCAGCGGCTTTGCCAGCGCATCCCAGGCACCTTGGGGAATTTCAGAAATATGATTTGTCCAAACTAAGTTGTACCGTGTTTTTGATTCCACCATGCCAAATTCCTGCGCTGTCCCTGCGATCGCCTCATCTAGCTTAATCTAGCCATTTTACTTCTGGGCTAGAATTTCCCAAACCTTGACAATGGATCCCGAAAATACAGATCACTCAATTAGAGTACTCAATCAGATACGTTGCAAAAATCCGTTTAACTCAATTTCCCTGACCTAATTGCCACATCCTAGCCTGCCCCCTATTAATTCAGTTGATTCAGTTGATTCAGTTGACTTAGTGTTCCACGATGTTTCATCCAGAACATCAACGGGAACAACCTAATGGAGATAAACAAGCGGATAACCCAAGGAAAACCAGGTCAAACATGCCAATTTAAGGTGCGGATTTAATTAAGGTGCGGATTTTAAGGTGCGGACAAACGATGGTGAAATAGGTTGACGACTCGTTCACTGTCGTTGCCAACCCTCGTCCCAAAGCACCAAATCCGCGCCCGCTAAGCGTCAACCTAAGCGTCAGCTTTCCTTCCCAATCGTGACACCCAGCCGTTGCCCTAGCAGTCTACCCAGGATCCCATCAGGTTACGAAGCCGCTTCATTTTAGACTTTGGAGATTAGTTTTTTATATGTAAAATGATAAAAGTCATGTTTTTTTCAATCATTAAGCCTCATTTTACCGGGAACTTTTTAAACGTCTATCCCAAGATTAGTAGACGAGTCGTCCTAAAGATGTAGAATCGTTCTCCCTTTAGAAAGATTTCCATTATGGATAGGGTTGACTAGGCTAACCATAGCCGCAATTCGTTCAGTGACGGATTGGCTACACTTAGACTGAGAAATATTTTAGATAGGAAAAGTGTGATTCTTCGGTTTTGCACTTCTACCTACTCGCAAAGGAGATGAACAATGCGAATTCAATTGAAGCAGATGGTTGTACTAGGCGCGATCGCCGGCATGACGGGTTACACCGCCCTGCCCGCCCGTGCTGCTGATATGCCCACTGCAACAACGCCTGCCCTGGAAAAAGAAACCATTACTGGGGCTCGATCGGTAGAATTGCCCACCCCGCCCGTTGCACCGATGTATTTCACCTTGCCGATCGAAGTTAAGGTTGTGAAAGACACGAGCATCACAACCGATACGCCCATTACCGATAAAAATTCTAAAGATATTGCAGCTTGGGCCACAGCGGTCAGCGCCTGCTTGAAGGAAAAGCCCGCCTTGGTTCGCCAAGTGGGCGAAGAGCAGGTTCCCTTTGATGTCAACGGAACCGCCAATGGCACCATCAAGCTCAATGCAAACGACAAACCCGTTTGTCCTGCATAAAAGATTAACCCATTCAGATTGATAGATTTGACAGATTTTTACTTTCTGGCGCTTAGTTCGTGATGCTTATTAGTTTGTGACGCTTAATCGTCTTCCTCAATACTCTCTTCGATTTCGTAATCGTCAGTTTTGAGGCATTGTCAGCATCAATTCCGTTGGGGTGTTCTTTGGGCACCCCATTCTTTTTTTAAGAAAATCCCAAAAAAACTCGATCGAAGCGTTCGATTTTTCCTATCCTCAGTCACCATAAAGTAGTAAGCTCAGTCAGGCAGATTTCTTGGGCCCGTCCCGTTTTCTCTGTTGCATGGGGTTATTGGTTATATGGCGCTAATTGTTCAAAAATACGGGGGAACATCCGTCGGTACGGTCGATCGTATCAAAGCGGTGGCGGATCGGGTGATTAAGACCGTTAAGGCAGGCAACTCAGTGGTTGTGGTGGTTTCAGCCATGGGAAAAACCACCGATGGGTTAGTTAAACTGGCAAGCGAGATTTCGGAAACGCCCAGCCGCCGGGAAATGGATATGTTGTTGGCGACGGGGGAGCAGGTGTCGATTTCCCTCGTGTCGATGGCATTACAGGAAGCAGGTCAGCCCGCGATTTCCATGACGGGTGCCCAGGTGGGAATTATTACCGAAGCGCACCATACCCGTGCTCGGATTTTAAACATCAGTACCGATCGCCTGCAACGGCACCTAAATGAAGGTAAAGTCGTTGTTGTGGCTGGGTTCCAAGGGGTCAGCAATACGGAAGATTTGGAAATTACGACCCTGGGTCGGGGGGGATCGGATACCTCTGCGGTGGCCCTAGCCGCTGCATTGAAGGCGGATTTCTGCGAGATCTACACCGATGTCCCAGGCATTCTGACCACCGATCCCCGCTTGGTGCCGGAAGCCCAACTGATGGGCCAGATCACCTGTGATGAAATGCTGGAGTTGGCCAGCTTAGGAGCCAAGGTGTTGCATCCTCGGGCGGTGGAAATTGCCCGGAACTATGGGGTGCCTTTGGTGGTGCGATCGAGTTGGACGGAGGATCCCGGCACTTGGGTGACCTCACCAACGCCGCAACCGCGATCGATCGAAGGCTTAGAGCTAGCCCGTCCAGTGGATGGCGTGGAATTTGATGGGGATCAGGCCAAGGTGGCGCTGCTGCGGGTGCCCGATCGGCCTGGTGTGGCCGCGCGGTTATTTGGCGAGATCGCCCAGCACAGTTTGGATGTGGATTTAATCATCCAGTCCATCCACGAAGGCAACACGAATGATATCGCCTTCACAGTGACAAAAGACTCCCTCAACAAGGCGGAAGCCGTCGCCAGTGCCATCCTGCCCGCCCTCGGCACCAGTCCCGCCGATGATGCAGATGTCATGGTGGAACAACAAATCGCCAAAATTTCCATTGCGGGCGCAGGCATGATTGGGCGGCCTGGGGTGGCAGCGCAGATGTTTACGGCGCTGGCCGATGCGGGTGTGAATATCCAGATGATCTCCACGTCGGAGGTTAAGGTCAGTTGTGTGATTGATGCCAACGATCGCGATCGGGCGATCGAAACCCTGTGCAGTACCTTTGACATTACCTCTTCGGCGGTCCCAACCAAGGCGGAACCCACGGCAGCGGCGGATCAGGCGGAAAATCCTGCGGTGCGGGGAGTTGCGTTGGATCTCAAGCAGGCCCGTTTAGCAATTCGCTATGTGCCGGATCTGCCGGGGCTGGCGGCGCGGATTTTCACGCTGCTGGCGGAGCACAACATCAGTGTGGATATGATTATTCAGTCCCAGCGGTGCCGCGTGGTGGGGGATGTGATGACCCGCGACATTGCCTTTACGGTGGCCCAGATGGATGCGGATGCCGCCAAGCAGGTGTTGGAGCAGGCCCAGGCGGATCTCGGCTGTGGCGAGATCGTTGTGGATAGCGCGATCGCCAAGGTCAGCATCGTTGGGTCGGGCATGGTGGGGCAACCGGGCATTGCCGCTAAGATGTTCGACGCGCTGCACCACGAGGGTATCAATATCCAAATGATCGCCACGTCGGAGATTAAGGTCAGTTGCGTGGTGGCAGAGTCGGAAGGGGTGAAGGCTTTGCAAGCGGTGCATTCGGCCTTTGAATTGGCGGGTAGCCAAAAGGTCTATGTTCCGGCTTAGGTCAAGTCTGAGGCTAGCGGTTCACTGGGTTAGTTCACTGGGTTAGTTCACTGGGTTGACGGTACACTGGGTTAGGTTCACTGGAGGGGGTTCTGATGAAATATCGATCGCTGTCCCAAATTCCCGGTGAGCCGGTTTCCCACAATCCTGAGATCACCAAGCAAGTCATGCTGCGATCGACGGATTTGCCCCATTTGACCAATTTTTCCCAAGCTCGGTTTGGGCCGGGTCAGTCCGCTGTGGCCCACACCCACGCAGATATGTGCGAGGTGTTTTTTGTGGAGGCGGGGCTGGGGGAAATTCGGATTAATGGAGAATGCTATGCGCTGCTGCCGGGAACCTGTGTGGTGGTGGAAGCGGGGGAATTGCACGAGGTGCTGAATACTGGGGAAGCGGATTTGGTGCTGACCTATTTTGGAATTTCGGTGTAACGGAAGTTGATCGCAGAATCCCGATCGCGGCCATCCCCCCACCCAGAATAAATCGAGCTAAGATGAAGCAGTTACGCTGGTTTGTGGGTAGTAACTGCTTTTTTTATGGCGAATACGATTTTAGTGACTGGTGCGTCTTCTGGGATTGGTAAAGCAACGGTTTTGTTATTCCAACAACGGGGTTGGAATGTGGTTGCTACAGCACGATCGCTGGATAAAACAGTAGATCTTGCAGCATTACCCAATGTATTGTGTCTACCATTGGATGTAACGGATCGGCAATCGATTCGGGCTGCGGTTGAGCAGGCGATCGCGAAGTTTGGCACTCTGAATGCCTTGGTGAATAATGCAGGCTTTGGTTTGGTGGGGGCCTTTGAATCGTGCTCTGAGGAAGAAATTCGGCAGCAGTTTGAGACGAATGTGTTTGGCCTCATGGCGGTGACGCGCGCCATCCTGCCCCACTTCCGGGAAACGCGCCAAGGCACGATCGTCAATATTGCCTCGATCGGGGGTCGAATTGCCTTTCCGCTGTACAGTCTCTACAACAGTACAAAGTGGGCAGTGGAAGGATTTTCGGAAGCGTTGCAGTACGAATTGCGGCCCTTTAATATCAAGGTCAAAATTATAGAACCGGGGCCGATTAAGACGGATTTTTACGGTCGATCGATGAATCGAGCCAAGAAAGGGGATTTAACGGTTTATGATGATTACGCTGAAAAAGTGCTACCCAAAATTGATAAAAATGGAGAATTTGGCAGTCCACCCGAAGTGACGGCAGAGGCGATTTATCGTGCGGTGACGGATGGGCGTTGGCGGCTGCGATATCCGGGTGGAGGCAATGCAAGTTTCCTCTTAACCCTCCGCAAACTGTTGCCCGATGGCCTTTGGACCCAGGTGATGCGATCGCTAGAAAAATAGAGGGATAGTGCTGAGGGGACATTGATCTGAGCACGCTCTGAAAAAAAATAAATCTCAGAAATCCAGTGGTTTGATTTCGTCGTAAATCTCTGCATCCAGCATAAACGGGGTGTTGTCCCCAATTAGTGAGAGCTTACGATGAAAAAATCATTCTTGATTGGAATTGGATTACTGGCTTGTAGTCTCGTCGCGATCGCGGCCATTGTCCCCCGATTTGTGGTTGCATCTGATCACGACGATGGTGAAACCAGTACCAAAGGTCGGAATGTCAATTTAACCGATCTGTATGTGTTCCGGGAACGGGATCAAAATGCTAATGCAAAGGATGGCGATCTAATTTTCGTAATGAATACGAATCCCCGATCGCTGGCCCGACAACAATATTACTTTAGCGACAAAGCCCGTTACGAATTCCATATCAGCCGCGTGAGTGATAACAACGCCACGCCCACAGGTCGAGATGATATCCTGCTGCGATTTGAATTTGGCCAACCGCAAAGCAGTGCCCAGCAAGCCTTTCAGCTATCTGTCTTTATGAATGGCTACGCTGCCGGAACAGCCCAAGGTAAAACGACGCCCCTAGCAGCAAACCCGGCGGCCAATCCCATCGTCAATGGTTTATCGATCGCGGGTCAAAAACTCCATGCCTTCGCAGGATTACGGGAAGATCCCTTTTTCTTTGATGTAGAACAGTTTTTCCGAGTGCGAGCTGGAGCATTAGGGATTGGCCCTGCTGTTGGGTTCCGTCCTGCTAATCAAGCATTGGATTTTGCTAAGGGCTATAATGTCAATGCCATTGTTGTGCGTGTTCCTCGTAAGCTATTGCAAGGAAATACTAATGTCACAACCTTTGATGTATGGGAAACGATTTCTGTCAAGGATCCTCGAACGGGTCAATTCAACCAAGTGGAGCGTTTGGGCCGGCCTGCTGTTAATGAAGGTTTAGTGGTCACCAATGCGTTTCTCAATGCGTTTAATAGCATTGCTCCTAGCCAAGATTTGAGTGCGGCGGCAGCTCCTGTGCGGGCGGAAGCAAAGCGAACCCTAATGGCGCTCGGCAACAGTTCCCAACGGGCAGATGGGCTGTTAGCGGCTTTTCTGCCGGATGTTATGCGGATTGATACCAATCGGCGCAGCGGTTATGTGAGTGCAGTGAATAGCAGAGGAACTCCCATTGCAGGTCGGTTGCTCATGGATGATGTTGTGGATCAAACCCTAGCGGTTTTAACGGGTAGCCCTAACGCAACTGATAATGTTTCCTATACCGGAAATGGCAGCAATCCCGCCCAGGGACACCGTCCCCTTGTTTCCAATTTCCCCTATCTTGCATTACCTAATTAGTACTCAATTGACTTGCGATTGTCACCCATAATGATTCCCCCAAAATTCCCCCTTAACAAGGGAGATTTTGCAAAAATTTGACTAAACATTTCCATGATTATGGGGATTGGGGGGATCAAATCCACAGCATTGATCAATCAACTTTGTATCAGGCAATCAGTTGGGTTTCTGTCTTAAAAATCAGGTTTTTCCATGAAATTAAATCGTATCTTTCTACCCATGCAACGTTATGGATGGATTGCATTGCCGATCGTGATCGCTGTTAGTATTCCCATTGCGGCTGGAATTCCAGGGTTGATTTCAATATTTCAGCATTCCAGCATTTCCAAAGACTATGTCTACCCCTTCACCTTAGAACTTCCCGGAACCCGCGATCGCAAGCTAATCCTTCAACAGGAAATTGCCTTCTACCAAGCCCGATTACAACAATCCCCCGATAGTGGACTGAACTTACAATCCCTGGCCAATGCCTATTGGAAAATGGGAAAGGCAACGGGAGAAGTGAGTTGGTACTTGCTGGCGGAAAAAACAGCCCAGCAATCCCTAGCCGCTCTACCCTTTTCCAACAGCGGTGCACAGTTGACCCTGGCCCGCATTTCCCAAGCAAGACACGACTTTGCGACCGCGATCGACCTCAGTCGCAAGGTCTTGACCCATGAACCGGGAAATCCCGAAGCCCAAGCCATTTTGGGCACCTGCTACCTAGCTATCGGCAATTTGAAGCAAGCGGAACAACACATTACAACATTAGTCAATCAAACCCCCACTTTGGAAACGTTGACCTTGCAAGCTTTGGTAGAAGAGGCCCAGGGGAAAGCGAGTGCAGAAAATACTTTTCGATCGGCACTGAAGGCTGAAGAAGCTGGGGAAGTGGGGGGTTCAGCGTTGGTACGGGTATTTTTAGGTCGTCATTTCTATCGACGGGGGCAGTTAGATCAAGCCGCAGCCCTTTACCGTGAGGCATTGCGCATTCTTCCGCGCTATCCGCTGGCCACACTTCATCTAGCAATGGTTGAAACTCGCCAAGGCCATTGGCAAGCAGCGGAAGCGCTGTACGATCAGGTAATTGCCTATTCCCAACAATCCGTGACCCTTTATGACCACACAGTTTTACGGGGCAAAGCTCGTCTACAACAATTGCGTGGCCAAAATTTTCAGACGACCTTGCAAAAAGCAGAAACGCTATTGCGACGGGAAACCAATGCAGGGCACAGTAATGGAACATTTGGCCACCAGCGAGAACTGGCCCAGTTACTTCTCGATCGAGGCACGCCCCAGGATAATGCAGAAGCTCTTCAGTTGATGCAACAGGAAATTAAGCTACGCCAAGATGCCCAAACCTTGGCAGTGTATGCTCGATCGTTAGCTCGTGGGGATCAAGCAGACAAAGCGCTCACAGCCATACAGACTGCATTGCGATCGGGAATTCAAGATGCCAGTTTGTTGATGCAAGCGGCGCAGATTGCTGAGCAAGTAGGCGATCGAACCTTGGCGAATCAATATCGTCAGCAGGCGAAACAGGTTGATCCCAGTTTCAATGAGGCAGCTCAAAAAATGGTTGGGATCGATGTTTTGTAAACACCTGATGTATCGTTTCCTAGTTTTTACTTCAGGTTTTAGCGCTTTAGAGGTCATATATTCTACCATTGCGGACTTACGTCCTCCCCTGAACTATCATGTTTAATTTACGATCGTTAATTCAATCATTCCCCCAGCGAGGGATTTCACTTTATTTTGCTTTTATTGCTGCTTTTCTACTGACAATTACGATGTCATCACCGAGTTTTGCTCACTGGCAGGATCTCTCCGTTGGTGAATTAGAAATTAGTTCCAAAAATGTAGTTTTTAATTTAACGGTTCCCACAGAACTGATGAAATTTGCCGACGACGATCGCGATGGCAAACTTTCTGCCATGGAGATGTCAAGCCATCAGGCTGAATTAACGACATTGATTAACGATCGTATTCAATTCTTCAATCAATCTGCCCAGCGGGGAACTTTAGCGATCGCGGCATCTCCGCAACCTTTAGCTTTACCGACTGATAATGTGAAAACCCATTCTTCACTGCAACTGAGCTATACCTGGACTGTCCCGTTAGAAGAATTAACGCTCAACTACCATTTCTTCCCTGCCGAACTCACCACGGCACGCTGTTTAGTCACCCTATTTTATGCACCAGTCTCCCAGGAAGGTAATTCTCTCGGAACAACAGCCCCTACCGCTGCCCCACAGAGCTTAATCTTAACGCCGAATCAGCGGGAGTTTTCCTTGATCAGTCGTCCTTTATGGCAACAGGTTTCCAGCTTTATTGAATTAGGAATTGAACATATTCTGACTGGCTATGATCACATTCTCTTTCTGATTAGTTTATTGCTGGCAAGTCATCAACTCCGTTATCTACTCAAAATTGTGACTGCTTTTACTATCTCCCATTCAATTGCGTTGTCATTAACGGCCCTCAACATTATTGCTTTACCTGCTCCTTGGGTGGAAAGTGCGATCGCGTTATCGATCGTCTATGTTGCCTGCGAGAATCTTTGGCGTCAGAATGTACGATGGCGGTGGCTGGTCGCTTTAGGCTTTGGGCTAATTCATGGTATGGGGTTTGCCAGTATTCTACAAGACATTCATATTCCCCGCAGTCAGTTGTTCACAGCTCTGGTGAGTTTCAATTTAGGGGTAGAGGTGGGGCAACTGATCATTGTTATTTTTTGTTACTTGGGTTTGCAAGGACTGCGACGTTGGATCAATCGAGAGACTTGGCACCAAAAATTTGTGCAATGGTCTTCTAGTGGAATTATTGCGATCGGTCTATTTTGGTTTTGCCAACGGACAGTACTCGCGATCGTCCCTCTAAAGCTGTAGAGTGATCTTGAGCAGCGACTCCAAGTCACGTGATGTTTAGCCAGTTACAGAGCAAGCTTGTAGACGAACTGACAAGATTGTTCTGTAACTGGCTAAACATCGAATCAACTATGATTCTTCGTCTCTCTGATGCTTGATTACTGCTTCTAATGAGCAACTGGAACCAAGCAACTGGAACAAAGTAACTGGAACCAAGCAACTGGAACAAAGTAACTGGAACAAAGTAACTGGAACAAAGTAACGATTTAGTAAACTTTAAGACTGAGCAAAGCTTTAATTTTTTATGGATGGAGGAATATTAAATCATCATTCAAAACTTAATTGTATATATTTGTATATATTTGATGAGCCAACTCTTGGTAAACCAACTCATTCCGGATAATATTCGATCGGGTATGTATCTCCCAATGGTGAATGTTTATCTGATGCCCATTACCCAATTTCAGTAGAAAACTCTATGCATAACGGTCTATCTAATCATCAAACAGTATCTACATCACAGCACACAGTCACTCAAAAAGAGGATATTACTCGATCGACAACTCTTAGCGGATTAGTCGCAGTTTTATTTCCATTAATGATTGTGATGATGATCACAGGATATAAAAAATATAAAGTAGTTGTCCGACAACGACGAATTAACCGATTAAATCGTATGTGGAACCTAGCGGCTAGTAAAAAATTCTCCTAATCTTTTCCTAATCGATAGAACCCATTTGCTATTTTTCCCGTGACACTTCGCTTTGAAGTCAGCTATCACTCAGCATTTACCAGAAAACTGAGAAAACCAGCTAACTGCAAGGCTTATAACTCCAGGATGAGATCTCAAATGGGTTTGTTAGGTATCTACGGTTTGTTCGATACGCTGGTCAAGATTTTCGGCAACCCACTGACCGATGCTACATAGAAGTTTTTTGTAGCCGGGGAGTAGACATAAAAATTTGAAAACTTTTTGCATAGCATCCCCTGGGATGGAGTTACATAGTTGCAGTCAAACCCTGGAATTTGACAAGTCACCTGTATCAACGTGAATCCTATGAATAGCTCCCAAACGATCCTATTGGAAATCAGTGGTCAAGCCGCTAATAACTACTACAATTTTCTCTCGCCCGCCTTTATGGGGAAAACAACTCTCCAACTCAGCGAAACCCGCCTGATTGAACGGACTCGAAAAATGGTAGCTTCCCGCTACTGCGAAGTTCTGCTCTCAGAAGTTGATTCCGCAGAAATTACCGAAGATGGTATCTCTTGGTTGCTTGTACTTGGTATTGTCACCCTTTGGGTCTTTGGCATAGGACTCATTTTTATCGTTCTCTATTTCATTTTTAAGTACAAATATTTGATTATTCGGAGTGGCAGCAATATCCAAGTTGTGTGCATTGCCAATGCAACTGCAATGGAACGCGCAAAGACCTTCATGGCTGAAGTTCTCAGCAAATCCGAAAAAGCCAAACTCCCAGGATAAATAACAGCAATACAAATCTACAAAATCTGTACAAAATAATCCCCAGAAGAATCATCTCTGGGGATTTTCCATTGAGATTAAAGAACGGCTGGTTGCATGGTTCGAAAAATCAGATGATCCAACGTACCAGAGCACGTATTAAACCGGCACTATTTGATCGTGCATCTTTAAATTTCTCTCATCTTTCGATTGAAGCTCTGAAAGCTAGTTCTGGAGGATGTATAGTTTTAGATGATTCGAAAACATATGATGCCGGGTTAATAATCAAAGCGATAAGAGAAAGACGATCGTGACCCTCACTACAACAGGAGCGATCGCGTCTTGGATAGGTTGTACTCAAGTTGTACTCAAGAAGATATTGCAATTCTAATCAAACTGCTGGAGCGTCTTCCTCAATCTACTCTTAACGAGGTGACCTCTCTTTTACTGGTCAGAATCTACCTGATTTTTCAGGGTTTGCCACACTGACAGCACGCCATCTACCCAACCTTGAGCAAAAACAATGCGACTTTGTGAATCAACTTCCAGCAAATGAGCAAAGTCAGGATCATGAAGTCGAGCTTGCTGAGGATAATTTTTGAAATCCAGGAACCCCCAGAGATGGTCTAGGACATCTTCATCTAGATGAGCCGCAACAGGATTCACTCTCTCAAAGTGCCGAAAGTCTTTGTAGGAAAGCGATGAGCTAGAGCGAATCCCCAATTCAAACCCCTCTTGTTGAACCTTGTGGAGAAGGACAGTCTTTTCTGCCCGCAGGCGTTCAACTAAATTGGTGGTTTCTGTTGCTTGAATCTTCAGTTCTTGAGTAATGACAGCCATTTCTAAGGCCTCCTGGCAAACTGCCGAAATATTGAAATGTTGCTTAACGGGTTGAAGCCGTTCAAACAGTTCATCTGGTACCGCGATGGTGACTCTTTGACTCATCACTTCCTCCCTGAAACCGTACACTCTTATACGATATTCCAAAAATTGCATAAAAAGCAGCAAGGACAATATTTGTTACATAACATACAGATTCTTCTGGAAAAGTATGTAACAAAATAACATCTACAATAAACTGCATAACCTAGAAGCGTCAGAAAACGATGTACACCGAAAAAACGGTGTACATCGAGAAAATAATGTACACAGATAGTGCAAATGTATTTAGACGTGGTGTCGAATCGGACAACACCATCAGAGAATCCAGTCATTCCCAACACTGCCTAAGATCTTGAGAAATACCTCGATCTCAGGTCATGGTGCGTGGTCAGGCTTAGATTGCCTAGTCAAGTTAGGGGGATTGCATCAAAAGCACCCCTAAAACCCTTGTAATTGTGCCTCCAACGTCTTCGTAATTCGATCGCGGGCTTCCTCTAAATGCGCCAGGGTATACACATCCTTCTCATCTATCCGCTTCAAGCCTCGGCTAATGCCGTCCCGCAGTTTCTTTAGCTCATACCGCGCAACGGTCTGGGCATCCTCCGGCACATACACCTGCCGCAGTACAATTCCCACCATTGTATTCAGGTATTCTCGTTGCAGGGCTCGCCGCAGACCCGACAGCTTCAGGGTATCCCCCGCTTGCACCACATCACCCCAAATGCTGTCTTGAATTGTGTCAAACAGTTCCGGAATCGTTAGGGTTTGTTCTGGGTTCTTTAATTCCCCATCCCGCAGGCGTGACAAGCGATCGTAGGACATCAAGTCATACATCACGATCATCTGTAAGAACAACACATTATCAAGAATGGGATAATCCAACTTGAAAATAGCAGGATTTGCGCCCCAATGTTCCCAGCGAGAGGGGGCTAACTTATTCAACAACATTGGCGAGAATTGAAATGCTTTTTCATTGAACACATTGGTTCGAATTAATTCCAACGCCTTGCGTTGATCTGCTAACGTTACCGCTTCAAACGGCAAACGGCCTTTGGCATCCCCGTAGCGCGATCGATTGAAATATTGCCCCCCCACATAATTCGTTAAAAACGAAGCATATTGGAAGTAATAGCCAAACACCGCATTAAACGCCACCCGCACATCATTAAAACTACCGCCCTGTAAGGGATAGCGTTTATCAATGCGCTGCCACATGGCGCGGGCATTGTCCATTTGCCACTGGGAATAGGTCAGCAAATCGCTACTCATATCAAAGACATTCACCTTCGGATTGAGGCCCGAAAAGACATCTTCATCGGTTGAGAAGGCTAAATCCGGTTCCGCCGATCGAGCCGCAATTTTATTCAAAAAATCCCGTTCCCCGATCGTCGTTGTAGCATCACTGGTTTTATAGCCGTATTCGATCGCCCATTCGTCGTAGGGCCCAATGCGATGGGTGTAATAATCCCCCTGGGGCGTTCCCTGGGGCGCTAAATTGACGGCGTTGTAATCCATCACAGAACCCACGAGTCCGCGTTTACGGGTGATTTCCGGATTATTCAATTCCTCCGGCTTCAGCATGGCACTCGCCTGGAAATTATGGCGCAAGCCCAAGGTATGGCCCACTTCATGGGCAATCAATTCCCGCAAAAAGTCATTGACATACTTCGTCATTTCCGGGCTGCTCGGCAGCATATTTTGCATCAGCGACAGGGACATATGCCCCACCGCAAACTGCTGGGCTCCTTCCAGGCCATAGCACAGATCCTGGTAGGCAATTTGGTGGGAACTAAAGCGTAGTCGCGGCAATTTCTTAGTTTGCAACTCCTTTTGGTTACGTTGCTTGAGCGATCGACCGCGAGGACCATAGTTGCACAGGTTGGCATTCCCCGTTAGTTGGGCTGCAAAGGGTAAATTGCTTTCCTGGTTCTGTTCCACCAGGGTGCGGAACTCATTTTTCAGAAAGCGAACGAAATTCGCATCCACCAACACATCCGCATCCAAAATTTCGCCCGTCAAGGGATTCACCCGCGAGGGCCCGAGGGCAAAGCCACCATCCGTAGAGGCAAACCAACGAATCGTGTTATAGCGCACATCCGCCGGATCCCAGTCGGCATTGTCTGGCATTTGTTTGGCTTCGATCGCATCCTTAAAGCCAATTTTCTCAAACGCCTGATTCCACATCAGAATGCCATCGCGAATTGCCTCCCGGTACTCCTTGGGCACCGTATTTTCGATCCAAAACGTAATAGGCTTCTTCGGAGGCGATAGCTCGGCTTTAGAATCGGCTTTTTCCAAGTGCCAACGGTTGATATACCGCACGAAGGGGAGACGCGGCGTATCGTCGGAAAAATCCTGGAACGCTGTGATGAAATAGCCCACCCGATCGTCGGCGAGGCGAGGACGGTAGGCTGGATTGGCAGGCAGGCTAGACAGGCTATAGCGCACCTTGAGGTCAAAGGCACGGCTATCCGGCACATTGTTGATAAAGGCTGGCATATCCATGCCCCCCATACCGCCGCTGTAGCCATAAACGGACTCAATTTCCAGATTTTGCGGAAAGGGTTTGATGCTGCCAAAGTAAGTCCGACTCTGATCGATCGTGTAGGGACTGCCCAAAAAGGCGATCAGCATTGGCGTAATGCCCGGTAAATCCGTCAGCAGTAGGGGATTGAGTTCCACCACCACCGCTTGATTGGTTTTGTTCAAGCTGCGAATGGGCAAGGCTTCCAAGACAGAATCGCTGAACGATCGCTGCACCACCCCTTGAATGGGTGTTCCCGCTGTCGCCCGGAAATAGGTGTTGGGAATCACGAACTGCACGGTATTATTCACCCGCCGCAGGGTGAACATAAAATCCCCCAAGGGCATGCCGCTGTAAAGAGCGCTTTCCCCAATCCCAGAGGCCAGGGTCATTGCCGCCAAATAATTCTGATTGAACTGCTCGGGGCTCACTTCCATGAATAGTTTGCCCGTCTTCTCGTTGCGATAGAGGGTAAACAGCCCCTCTAGTTTCTTCGTATCTTTGGTTAATTGTTCTAAGGGCATCAAGGGTGGCCCTTCGCTGCTGTCTCCCGGCGGTTTCCGGGGTTGCTCTCCCTCCGAGGGGCCCTTGGGTAGGGAATGGCCTTGGGCGGCAGTCCGGGATGCCTTCGGGACAGGCTTGGAGAGTGGCTTTTGCAATCCAGCGGAGATCGGTGGCGTAGTTGCACTGGCCCTATCTAACCCAAATGGGTGTAACCCAGGAATTGATTGCCAAGCCACAGGAATCACCACGATCAGGATTCCCAGCAAGAAGCTCAAAACAAAGGAAAGGCGTTTCATGGAGGTGGAGAGAGGAGAACGGAATAGCGATCCCACAAAATCTCCCATTTAAAAGGAGATTTGCCAAGAATTGGTTCACATTCCCCCCGTTTGCTTGGCGTGGCCTCTCCGGAGGGGAGCGGGGGGATGCAGGGGATCGCATCTGGTGCTGCGATCGCTCAATTGGGTGGCAGAGCTATCGCATCGTCACAGAGATATCTCATTTTCCCACCCCCAACGGGTTCCGTCTAACGATCGCCCTCGGAGAATCCGGTCATGACCCCGTAAATGGCCCAAATGGCCATGGCTCGCAGGTAGTGACTGGCGCGGAAGGTAGCGTTGGCGGTGATGGCTTCCGGCGTGCGGAATTGCAAACCATGATTGTAAATTTGCTTAACAACGGCCTCGGTGATTGTCCAGCACTCTCGCCGGAAGTCCATCTGGTAGAGGAATGCCGCCAAGCCAAAGTTAATCCCCGTCCAAACTTCTAGGGGATGGGTGGAGTTGGGATTTTCGGGGTGGCCGTTGGGTTTGACACCGTTGGCAGCGCCGATCGGCAAGCTGGATTTGCCCAAGGTGCGATCGCCTTCGGAAATGCGACCATCACTGCCGCTGGCTCCCCCGGCCTCCAGGTAATGGTTAAATTTCACGAAGCAGGCGTCATAGATGGTTTGCAAGGCGGTTTTTGCGCAGTCGGGGGGAACGACATCGGGCAATTGCAGCAGGCGGGCGTAGAACTGGCCGCAGAGTTGGTCAGCCATCACCACATCGGAACCGGATGCCCGATCGATGCGGTAGTAGGCTCCGTTCCACAGTTGGTCATGGTAGACCGATCGGGCATCAGTGAGCCAGTCTTGGAATGTCGCGATCGCAGGCTTGATGGCGGTGGTGTAGGGCGTTTCCGTCTGCGATTGCAAAAGAACTTGGCCGACGGCAATCGCCGCTTCCAAGGCCGCAATCCACAACCCACCACAGTAGGCGCTGACGCCCTGAAGTTTCCAATCGTCAAAGGTCTGATCCGGCGCTCCGCCATTTTCAGGAATGCCATCATTATCGCGATCGAATTGCTTTAGGTAGTGCAACGTTTCCACGATCGCGTCCCAACACTCCGCTAGAAATTCTCGATCGCTTGCGCCGGTGAGCAAATAATCCCGATAGACTTGCAGCACAAAATCCGACCCCAGATCCTTCCAGAGGTTGCAGTCCTGGTAGCTGGTGTAGTTGGTCTTTTCCCAGACATGCTCGTTGGGGGCTCCGAGGTCGTGGGGCGTTGCTCCTTTCACCTTTCGCAGGGCATCGGGACTTTCGACCCCGATCGTGGCGTAGTAGCCAATTTTGCGACGGCGATCGTCCTGTTGGGGAATCGCGCGGGCAAAGGTGGAGATCACGGCTTTTTCTAACTTCGGCCACAGCATCAACAATGCAAAGGAGCCATAGAGCCGAACATCTAAGCTTTCGTACCAACGATAGTCAATACATTCCAAAACTGCATACTGACCAACGGGATCAAGTTCACTGGCAGCAGTCCAGAGCGCTCCACCCTGGGTCAGATCGTACAATTCATTGAACAACGCCATTTTGAACCAGTCGGGGAAATCCGGTTGATCGACGATCGGCTGTTGCCAAGCTTCGATGCGATCGCGCCAGGTTGCGTAGTGTTTCAGTCCCGTTTTGGCGATCGACCAAGCATTGCTACCCGTGCGGCCAAAGAAATCGGTGTAGCGTTTGAAGTAAGTCACGCCCTCCGCAAATTCCATCACCGGAAAATCCCAGGCCAAAATAAATGGGATTTGTCGCGTTTTGCCAGGGCGGACAGTGATTTTCACCGCGATCGCGCTACCGATGCGTTCTCCGGCGATCGCAGGGGTTTCATCCTCCACCTGTGCCAACGTGCCATCCGCCGCAAAGGTCTGCCATAATTCCGACCCATCCCCCGCCGGATTCCAGCGCGTGTGGTAAGTCACTTCGGCTAAGGGATTGAGCAGCGTCGCGATCGACCATTCGCCATCGCCTTCGGTGGGATTGGTCGGATCGTGACGATTTCCCATAACGATGCCAATGCGGTGTTCGTCGCCGATGAGCTGATTGCAATTTCCAGCACTTTCTCCCAAACGCGGCACGTACTCATAAACCGGGCTACCGTCGTCCCGCACCTTCACATCGGGGGATTTGGCCGCATTGGTGAACCAGCCCGCGAGGTTCTCCCAACTCAGCAGAATGCTAACGGTAATCGGCTCATCGGTGGGATTGTGAATCGTCCAGAGAAAGGCCGCGATCGGGTAGCTGGTTTCCTGGTAGTTCTGGGCCAGGATGGGGGAGAATTGCTCGCAGGTGATTTCGGCCTGAAACGGCTGACGGTACTCGAACCAACTGCGGGGATAGAGGGCGGAATAGCAGTTGCCAGGGTTGGGCGTTTCAGGGGTGAGTCGATCGGTTGCAGCCGGGTACCATTGCCAGGTGGAGAGGCTACCATCGTCCGGGGCAGCAGTGGCGAGGGCGTAGGCTTGGGTGCCGTTCTGGGTCGCTTCAAAAATGCTGAACTGACAGCCCGCAAAGTTCTGAAAAACGTGTTCACCCCCGTCGATATGCCAGAGGTTAAATTGCCCGTTGGAGCCACGCCCAATGCAACCTGCTCCAAAGCCGCCCAGCGGTACCCCATGCCATGGCCCATCGTCGAGGTTGCTGGGATAGCGGACGGTGTAGGGGGTGTCCCAGCCTTGACCGATCGATCGACGCCAAGCACAGGATGGAATGTTCACAGCAGCCATGGTTACGGGGTTCAGTACAGAGTTAAGTGACAGGATGACGGATAAACCGCCTTCAGCATACTGCGAATTGGCGATCCTGGGCAGGGCAACGGCTGACCCGCCCGTCGGCTCCTGAAAACTGGATAGATCAGCAGCTGAATCCTTTTAAAAAGCAAGAATAGAACAGTAAATAAACTACCCCACCGCATAGGCGGATGGGGTTTTCAGTAGCCCTGAGAGATGATCGCTCAAAGAGCAAGCCACTCCCGAACCTCCAGGCTGGTTTATGACAGCCCCAATCTTGGCAATATTCTTCGCGCCATTTTCATCCGCGTCACCATTCCACCCACAATGACCACACGTAAACTGCTTCCCGCTCCGATACGATTCGCCTCGTACCGGATGGATATGGTCGCATTGGTGGCAAGTCTGCGATGTGTAGGCAGGATTCACCATCACTATTTCAACGCCGTTAGCGATTGCCTTGTATTCGAGAAATTGCCGCAATTGGTAGAACGCCCAACTGTTAGATCTGCGCCGTTCTTTTTTGGCGCGAGGCATCTGGTTAGTACGTTCTCTAATTCCGGTCAAATCCTCCAAGGCAATCACCATGCCGTTGCTCTTAGCGTGTTGGATGAGTCGATACGAAATGGTGTGGTTCACATGCTTCTGAAAGCGTTGCTCCTTCCCCGACAACCGTTTCAACAGATTCCGGACTCGTCTACGGGTGGATCTGGTGCCCTTCGAGGCTTTTTGTTGGAGCTTGGCTCTCAAGTGGCTGTGATGATCTCGAACCTTCGTGACATCTTTGCCGCTAAACTTCTCTCCTTCAGAGGTAACTGCGATGTCTGTTCTGCCCAAATCGACACCCAAAACCTTGTCGCTTTTCTGTGGCTCTGGTGGTTCCGATTCAAGCTGAATGTTGAGGTAGTACTCACCCTTGCGATTCTTTACCAGCGTTGCTGTTTTAGGGTTCTGCCCTTTCAGCTTCCCGCGCTGGAAATTGCCGATATGCAGCTTGAATCGTTCTCGTTTACCCAGCATGGTGAGAGAAACTGTCCAGTCTTTTTCACGAAAGCTGAATATTCTCGCATCGTAGGTCGCAGATGTTGGGGTAAAACCTTTCACCTTGCTTCCTTTTTGCTTCGCTGTTTTTCTGTTCCCAGAAACTCGACGAATCGCGTGAATAGCAAGCTGAGACGACAATCCGAATCGCGCTCTAACGTCCTGGTACACCAACGATTGCATTGCAATCTCATTGGTAACTTTTTCAGGAACTTCTTTGTTCACGTATTCGCAAGCATCACAAAACGCCCGCAACGTTTCATCAATCTTGATGACTTGTTGCGGCGTTACTTGAAGCTTGCAGGATACAGTGAGTACTTGTTTCATGGCTCTAGAATATCTCAATACGTGAGAATTTCTCATGAAGAGATTGTAGAGATTGGGGCTAACGCCCCGTCGCTATCCCTCCCCACCCTATAGAGGGATGGGGAATCCCGCGAGGTTGTTGAGAGTTTTAGTACTCAATGTGACTGGTATTTTCTAACAACTTTTCCAGCATTATTCATGACATTTTGGGGCATCGAGAAATCTGTTCTTCCCCAGCATTCGCTCGAAAGTCCAAAATTTTTCAGCATTATTTCGTTGAATTCGATACGAATCCTATTTAATTTTTCTGATACACGAAAAAACATGCAAAAGAGACTCGATCGCCGACCTAACCACGCTCCGTAACGATTCCCGCTATGATAGAAAGACTTTCCTGAATGTTAATCTTTTTTAAGAATGACCGAAACCGCAAATGCGCCCCTAACTTGGCAACGCCCCCCCCGCGCCGATCGACCAAATCCTCAATGCACCTGCCTCTCCGACGGTGGCCATTTCCCCTAACAATCGCTGGTTATTGGAATTGGAATACACGGATTTGTTACCGATCGCGGAACTTGCCGAGCCAGAAATTGCAGTTGCCGGATTTCGTCTCAATCCCCAAACCAATGGCCCCGCCCGCCCCAACCCCTACCGCAAAATTAAACTCCACGAACTGAAAACCGATGGTTCGCCGTTGTCCGAGGCTATCCCGATCGATCTGCCGGACAAGGCCCGCATCAGTTTTCTCTACTGGTCACCCTGTGGCGATCGCCTTGCCTTTACCCTGACGCGCAACCACCACCTGGAAGCTTGGTTGCTGGATTTGCCAACGGCTACTGCTAAACAGTTGACCGACAGTCCCCTGAACGGCACCTACGGCACGCCCCTGCGCTGGTTATCCGAAGACACGCTGCTGTGCAAGGTAGTCGATCGCGATCGGGGGCAACCGCCCGTCGCCAAGCCCGTTCCCTTTGGGCCGATCGTCCAGGAAAACCTCGGCGGCAAAAAGCCCAACCGCACCTACACGAAACTGCTGCATAATCCCCACGACGAAGCACTGTTTGAGTATTACGTCAGCTCCACCTTGGAAATCGTTAATCTCGATGGCGAACACCATGGCATTTGGCCTGCCAGCCTGATTGACGAAGCGATTCCGTCTCCCGATGGGCAATACATTCTGCTCACAACGCTGCACCGGCCCTACTCCTACCAATTGCCCGCCGACTATTTTCCCCGCAAGATCCAAGTCATCGATCGCCAGGGCAATTTAGTCTATACCGTCGCTGATGTGCCGTTGATTGATAGTCTATCGACCAAGTTTGACGCAGTGCGTACAGGCAGACGCCATGTGTCTTGGCGCAGCGATCGACCCTCTACCCTCTACTGGGTGGAAGCGCTGGACGGTGGTGAACCGACCCAACCAGCGACCGATCGGGATGCGGTGTTTCAACTGCCTGCGCCTTTCACGGAAGAACCCCAGGAACTATGGCGCTGTGGCTATCGCTTTCGGCGGATTCTCTGGGGGCGGGAAGATGTGGCATTGGCCTGGGATCGTTGGTATGACACGCGACAAATTCGGATGTGGCGGATTAATCCATCGCAACCAGAGCAAGCGCCTGTGTTGTTACTGGAACGGAGTTTTGAAGATAACTACAGCGATCCAGGGTTGCCCTTGCTGCGTCGGGGAGACCATAACTGGAACGTGATGTATTTCACGCCCGATGGCGAAGGGATTTACTTTACTGGGCGGGGGGCATCGCCCAAAGGCGTGTATCCTTTCTTCGATCGGCTGAATTGGCAAACGGGCGAAACGGAACGGATTTGGCAATGCGAGGATCCCTATTTTGAAGGGGTAGTCGATTTGCTGGATGATCACGCCAACGCCTTTATTACCAACCGTCAATCTCAAACGGAACCCCCGAATTACTGGCTGTACTACGATCGGTCGAAACCACCTATTCCCCTAACGCGCTATCCTGACCCTGCTCCAGAACTGGCGGGGATTTCCGAAGAATTGGTACAGTATGAGCGCCAGGATGGAGTGGCTCTATCTGCCAAGCTTTATTTGCCCGCTGGTTATAACCCCGAGACCGATGGGCCTCTGCCGACCATGTTTTGGGTTTACCCAGAAGAATACAAAGATGCAAAGTTAGCTGGACAAATTACCACATCTACGAATCGCTTTAGCCGTCCCTATCGCACGTCGATTTTATTTTTACTCACCCAGGGTTACGCAGTCTTAGATAATCCCAGTATGCCAATCATTGGCGAAGGTGATGCGGAACCCAATGACACCTATGTTGATCAGTTGATTTCCGGAGCGAAGGCTGCGATCGATTACTTGGTTGATAGAGGTATTGCCGATCACGATCGCATTGGCATTGGGGGCCATTCCTACGGAGCATTTACTACCGTGAATCTCCTAGCGCATACTAATTTCTTTAAAATCGGTATTGCCCGCAGCGGAGCCTACAACCGCACCCTGACGCCCTTCGGGTTCCAAGGGGAGCAGCGCAATTTCTGGGAAGCGGCCGAGACCTATATTCAAATGTCGCCCTTTACCCATGTGCCCCAGGTGAAATCGCCCTTACTGTTGATCCACGGGGGGGACGACAGCAACCCCGGCACCTATCCGATTCAAACGGAGCGGCTATATGAAGCGCTGAAAGGCTTGGGGGGCATTGTCCGCTGGGTGGTGTTGCCCTTGGAGGATCACAGCTATCGCTCCCAGGAGGCCGTGGCCCATGTGTTGTGGGAAATGGTGAATTGGTGCGATACCTACCTCAAGCCCGTGCGATCGGAGTCTTAGTTTGCGATCCTGAGCGCAGCTTGCGATCGGGGTCTCAGCTTAGGGTATAGCGGCAAATTACAATCCTGGGACAAGGATCGAGGGTAGATTCAGAATGGATCCGAGGATTATGTCTGGGGATCGTAACGTTCTATCAAGAAAGTGGGAGAGTGCTCTCGATATTTTGTATCATTAACTACAGAATATCGAGGGTTTGCCATGGCCGTTATCACTTCAGGTCGTACACCTCTGCCGTCGTTCCAGACTGCGAGTCCAGTGTCAGCACCATCTTGCAGTAATCGCTGGGTGAAGCTGAAGGCTCAGTTGTCAGAATACAGCTTTGACGAAGCACTCTTGTTGTGCGAATGTCCCGATGGGCGCTGGATTGCTTGGGTGCCCGATTTTGGTGAAGCTTGTCTCAGCCCTGAGCAATTCGAGTAGAAGAACTGTTCATCGTGGGTTCTGGTCAGGAACGCACGATCGGTGAATTGTCGGCGCGACCCATCGTCCTCTTCCAAATCACACTCATTGATACCAGAAAAGCACGGCATTGCCGTGCTTTTTTCTGTTGTAAGCCTTTTTAATTGATGCGTTTCCCTAAATAACTGCGGCACAGTTCTCTTGTTGCGTTGTCTCTTGTTGCGTTGTCTCTTGTTGCGTTGCGATTGAGCGGTTAATGCGCAAAATCACTGAGATTTTAGCTTTGAATTCTTATAATTGGAATTATTCTAGTTTGACTTGAGTTAAGTAATCCGTACTAGTGCTTCACTCCTATTGTAATATCTCAACTAGGTATCAATGTATCGATCTAATTGTCCCATCGCAGAAGGCAATTCAAGAAAAACCATGTGATTATGGGGGCTGGGATTCTCTTGAACTACAAAAGTTGTCTAACAGGACTACGATTATTTACCACATCTTTACATTTCAAGCTTTGTAATCCTGTACTACTAAATCTTAAATAGATCGTTATATGAAGTGTACAAAAAGTGCATTATTTCCTACCAAAGTGCAAAAGATTCTAAAATCTAGAAAATCAGTAAAAACTCTAAAGCAAAGTATTGAGAAGTAGAATACCTTGTTGGTTAGAGATTGTATAAAATTCACTTCGCATCTTACCGCATAGAATGATTAGCAATCTCAATTTTCTAAGTGATTTGCTGCACTATCAGTTATTCAAGGAAAAATTCCATGGAAAATCGGACACATGCTTCCAATCTATTTAACGATGCTGAAACCTTTTTAAGTGAGTTGTCTATCCAAGAGGAGTCACTCTTGAGTGGTGGCTGTGGCAACGCAAAGAATAAATCTGTGAAGAAGGGTGGTCAGTGCAAGAAATCGGGATCCAGTAAATCTCGTTCTGGCTGTGGTGTAAAAATTCCAGTTCCTGTTGTGCCTGTGGTAACGGGAGTCGGCTACTAAATCTTACTAGATAGATTGCTCAGTAGTTAAGGATTAAAAGGTTAGATGATATATCATCTAACCTTTTAATTTTGTGCTTATTAATTGAGTTGCTTGATTCTTAATGTATATATTGAAATATTGAGACTTGGATTGAGTCATTACATTAGTATTTCCTATTTACGTTTATTATTTTAATTTCTAAAACTATTAACTATCTCCTAAGTATATTCGTTCTAACGGGAGTTGGTTAAATTACTTTTGGTTTTGTTAGATATTGTAGGCTACGGGCATTCTAGTAAATATGAATTCTAGCCTTGTCAGTCGCTTACTCTAGTCTCGTCATAATCAAGAGACTAGAGCTTGGATGATGACTAGAAAATTTCTTTCTGGTTAAGGTAATCCGATGTTGTTTTTATTAAATGCTCAGAATGTTATCGAATATTTGCTGGAAGTAGGGGTTTGTAAACCTACTGATTTGATAAACTGGCAAGCTTATCCCAAAGATTCAAAAAACTTTAATTTACAAGTAGATTACTCTGGAAATTCCCTTCTGGTGAAGCAAGAATGTTGTAAGCCGAATAGTCAACCTAAGGGGGACTTCCTGCATGAAGTGGTCTTAAGTCAGTTATTTCAGTCCTATCCAAGTCTGGAGATCGTGCGCTCTTTGGTGCCAGAGATTCTTCATTTTGACGCTGAGAATTCAATTCTAGTATTGCCATATTTTAAACACCATCAGGATTTGAACCAGTTTTACAAGCAAAGTCAGTATTTTCCACCTCACATTGCAGCAGCCGTAGCAAAAGCACTTGCAACGGTACATCAAATAACATTAGATCAGCAAGACTACCGGGATTTTTTACGACACCATAGCCAGTTTGCCATGGATCAGCCGATTAAACAGGGGATCGATCGGTGGGGCAAGCTAGATCCTGAAGCCTTGGGAACGATGACCCAAGATGCGATTAAATTTTTTATGCTGTATCAGCGATACGCCAGTTTGGAAGAGGCTATTACATCCGTTCAGCATGCTTTTACCCCCTGTTGTTTAACCCACAATGACCTGAAGCTAGATAACCTTCTCCTCAATCTAGAATGCTTACAGGATAGTTGCGAGCAACCAGTATTGCCTCTTTCTAGCGCTGAACGATCGTCCAGGCAAGATCCTGTTATTCGTCTCATTGACTGGGAACAATGGAGTTGGGGTGATCCGGCATTTGATGTGGGAACACTCCTAGCTAGCTACCTACGTATCTGGCTCAATAGCATTCCAATTAATACCGTTATGAATATGGATACTGCCCTAGGGTTTGCAGTATACCCATTAGAGGTATTGCAACCCTCTATGGTATTACTGATACAAACTTATTGTCAACAATTTCCAGAAATTCTGCAAAAGTTTCCGGATTTCTTGGTACGAGTGATGCAATTTATGGGTCTGGCACTCATTCAACGGATTGAAACGAATCTTCGATATTTTCTACCTTTTGACAATACGAAAATTTGTATGTTGCAGGTCGCGAAAACCTTGCTCTGCCGTCCAGAAGAATCGATCGCAATTATTTTTGGAACCACTGCATCTTCCCTGATTTCGCTATCCCCGATTCCTGCTTAAGTTTGTCAGGAGTAAGAAATATGCCCTTTCCTCCTTCCGAAGTTGAATCGCGATCGACAATGATTGAAGCGTCAATGCCTATTGAAGTATCAACACTGACTGCTTCGTCCAATCCAGTTTTGCAAAATCCAGCATCACAGGATCTAGCTCTACAAAATCCAATGCTGCAGGATATTATTCAGAATGTGAAAATCCACGCCGATTTTTCGATTCATCATCCAGACTACCTTACTTTAGAATTACCAGAAACAGCGATCGAGCGATTTCAACGGTTATCACAAGCAGCCCAGGATCAATATTTGAAGCTGCGGATCAGTACTGTTCTATACGATCTTTACTTTGTTGGTTCTCAAGCAGACCAGAGTACACAAGACGCCTCCATCCAAATTGAGCAGAATGCTACCACGCTCAACCAAAACTGGGACTTCTGCGCTACCTTGCATCGCAATAATTACGGTACAGGATACTTTGATCCGGGGTGGAGGATCTCTCAAGCTCCATCGGAGGATGATTGGACAGTGCAAAAACAGGGTTTGACATTGCATATTCAGCCCGATCGTCATCTTCAAGCGAGCGAACAATTATCCCAGATTGATGATATCGTAGCTGTTCGCCTGCCATCTAATTTATTTGAACAGGGCTACTACGTGGCCGTCAGCAATGCGGGACTCCCTAATGGAGCCTATCCACCCAGTAGTGCAGGACTGCTGTCTGTGTATTTTAACTTAAGTCCGGACGGCACAATTGCGATGATGGCCCACCTGACGCAATCATTGAATCAAGTGGGTATCCCTTTCAGTTTTAAAATTCGCTACGATTCTGAAGATTTTGACCGTTGGAGCACTGCTATTTTGACCTGCCAACGGGAGCACTATGGTGATCTGCGTCCAGTGCTAGAAAAACTGTATAGGGAATGTCAGGAGCACTTTCGTCCCAAGGTTCCACTATTCACTAAGGTTTTAGCCCCTGGCTTAGCGATCTCAGAAGAGCCTGAGTCCTTAGAAGTGGGTGCCTCCTCCTTTGGTTTGCATCGTTGCCAGCTCGTTGCGAGTGGACTTTTAGCGGCACGGAATACGGGTGATGATTCGCCAGCGGGGCGACTGGCTGCGATCCAGCATCAGTTTTCTGCATTAGGACTAACGCTCCAACAGCCCTACCTCAATGTCAACTCTGCGGATATTTATGCCTTCTGGGATGAAAATCTATGAAATGTCAAGTCATTCGACAACATAGCAAAGAAGATTGTGGGGCAGCTTGTTTAGCCGCGATTGCAAAGTACTACAAAAGAACGCTCTCTTTGAATCAAGTTCGCGAAGCCGTGGGAACAGGACAGTTAGGAACCACCTTACTGGGTTTACGCCGAGGCGCAGAAGTTTTGGGGTTCAGTGCGCGATCGGGAAAAGCATCTGCGGATATTTTAGATCATCCTAATGCTTTGCCTTTACCGGCTGTGATCCACTGGAAAGGCTACCACTGGGTTGTGCTGTATGGGAAACGAAGAAATAAGTATGTTATTGCTGATCCTGCGATCGGATTACGCTACCTTTCCAGAAAAGAGCTGGAAGCTGGCTGGACGAACCGGGTTATGCTGCTTGTTAAACCTGATCCCGATCGTTTCTTGACTCAACCTGATGAAACTGTCAACGGATTTTGGCGCTTTGCGAAGCGGGCTTGGCAGTATCGTAATCTGGTTCTACAGGCTAGCCTATTTGCCCAGATGATCGGTGTACTCTCCCTAGCCAGTCCTTTGTTAGTGCAGATTTTGACGGATGACGTGCTGGTGCGAGGAGACAGCCAATTACTCACAACGGTCATTGCCGCTGTAGTGGCAATGCTAGTTCTCACAAGTTTATTCAAGCTTGTACAGTACACCTTAATTGCCCATTTTGCCCAGCGACTTCAGCTAGGTCTAGCGCTAGAATTTGGCCGACATTTACTGCGGTTGCCTCTGTCTTACTATGAAACCCGTCGCAGTGGTGAAATTGTTAGTCGATTAGAAGATATTGAACGGATTAATGGCCTGATTTCTGATATTGTTATCCGATTACCTAGTCAGTTTTTCATTGCCTTAGTCTCTTTCGCCTTTATGCTGTTTTACAGCAGTAGTCTAACAGTGATTGCTGTAATTCTCGCGATCGTCATGACTCTATCGACTGTAATTTTTTTACCTACGTTACAGCAAAAAGTCCGCCGAGTCTTAGTGTTAGAAGCTGAAAATCATGGGGTGTTGGTCGAAACTTTCAAGGGGGCTTTAACCGTTAAGACCACGACAGCAGAAGCAGATTTGTGGGAAGAGTTTCAGCAGCGTTTTAGCCATTTAGCTAACGAAGATTTTCGGACAACCCAGATTAGTATTATTAACCGAATTTTCTCTGGGTTTGTGTCTGGAACAGGCAGCATGACCCTATTGGGGGTTGGAAGTCTTCTAGTGATTAATAAGGAATTAAGTATTGGACAATTACTTGCTTTTAGTAGCATGAATTCCTATTTTTTAGGATTTATATCTGATTTGGTGAGTTTTATTAATGATTTTATTCGAGCAAAGACGGCTGTCCAACGATTAACGGAAGTCATTGATTCCACACCAGAAACTGATCTGAAGTTAAGTAAACCTACAGTTCGCATTCCGGATAATGCAGAGGTCATTTGTGACCAAGTTAATTTCTTCTATCCTGGTCGAGTAGAACTCCTAGAGAATTTTTCAATCACAATTCCAGGGGGACAGGTTACGGCCTTAATTGGTCGATCGGGCTGTGGTAAAAGCACCCTGTCCAAGTTAATCGCTGGCTTATATAAGTTGCAGTCAGGCAATATTCGGATTGGCCATTATAACCTTGATGATTTTTCGCTAGAGTCCGTGCGGCAGCAAGTCGTTTTGATTCCGCAGGATGCCCATTTCTGGAGTCGATCGATTATTGATAATTTTCGCTTGGGAGGGGCGCATCTTTCCTTTGAGCAAATTGTGAAAGCCTGTCAAATTGCCGATGCGGATGATTTTATTAGCAAACTACCGGATAAGTATCAAACGGTTTTAGGAGAATTTGGTGCGAATCTCTCCGGGGGACAACGCCAACGGCTGGCGATCGCACGAGCTATTGCTAGTGATCCACCGATTCTTATTTTAGATGAGTCTACGTCTGGTTTAGATCCGATCGGAGAAGCGAAGGTACTAGCACAACTGCTGGAGCATCGACGGGGCAAGACGACCATTTTAATCAGCCATCGCCCTAGCGTTATTCAACTCGCAGATTGGATTGTCATGCTAGAAGAAGGCCGGCTCAAAATGGCAGGTAAGCCGGAAGAATTGCAATTACAAACGGGAGAGTATTTGCAATTTCTGGGTTCCCCCAGCCTTTTGGAGGAGCAGATGGTGAATTCTGAATTTGTGATTGCAACGAATGGGCATACTCACTAAATAAATGAATTAGTGTTTGGGTTCGATCGGTTCTTGGTATTTTCCTCAAAGGTTGGCCTGTATGAGTATGGAGCAGTCGATTAATCCGCCAAAAACCTATGAGCCGGATGGTTTAACGCTAATTCGGGCAGATGAGTTCTTGCCATCTCCCAATATTTGGATCATTTTGAGTGGATGGTTAGTGGTTGGCAGTCTTGGTTTAGCGGTAGGTTTGGCTTCTATCAGTCAGTACAATGTCACTGTTCGAGCCCAAGCATGGGTGCGCCCTGTCGGTGAATTACGTCTAGTACAAGCGACCCGAGAAGGCATTATTAACCAGATTTCAGTCACTAGTAATCAGGTGGTTAAGCGAGGCGATGTTCTTGCGACCATTGATATGTCATCGCTGCAAACAAAAAAAAGTCAACTGACAGGAAATTTGCGTAATGCTGAACAGCAATTAGTCCAGATTGTTGCTCAGGTTGCTGCGATCGATCAGCAAATCAGCTCTGAGACAAATTTGACTCAATGGACAGTTTCGTCCGCTCAGAATGATTTAAACCGTAATCAGCGAGATTTTCACGATCGCCAGTTGAATACCGAAGCCGATGTTCGAGAGGCAGAGGCTGCCTTAGAGCTAGCAAAAAGTGAAATGGAAAAGTATCAGCAGTTGGCGAACACTGGGGCGGTTGCACAAGTCCAAATTGTTGAAAAGGAACAGGCGTTTAAAATGGCCCAGGCACGCCTCGATCGTGCCAAGACAGCGCTCAATCCCAGTAATGCAATGCTATCCATTGCCAACGATCGCATTGCCCAGGAAATTGCGCGGGGGAAATCTACCCTGGCGGCCTTAAATAAAGAACGCAGTGGCTTTATTCAGCGGCAGAGCGAAATTCAGAGTCAGATGGAGCGCGATCAAAAAGAACTACAACAAGTCGAAAGCGATTTGCAAAATAGTCTAGTCAAAACTCCTGTAGACGGTGTGGTTCTCAATCTGAATCTGCGCAACTCAGGACAGTTTGTGCGATCTGGAGAAGAAATTGCTCAGATTGCGCCTAGTCAGACTCAATTTGTTGTTAAGGCAAGGATTGCAGCTGAGGATATCAGCAAGGTCAAGACTGGGCAATCTACGCAGTTGCGGCTTTCAGCCTGTCCCTATCCAGACTACGGTGTACTGATGGGGAAGGTCAGTGCTATTTCACCAGATGCAATCAGTGCATCGTCCGGTGGGGCAAAGACTGAAACGAATTCATCTAGTAGTGCGGGTAGTACGTTCTATGAAGTGAGTATTGAACCCGATCAATTAACGTTTGGTCAGGGGCAACACAAGTGTGATTTAAAGCTAGGTATGGAAGGAAGGGTGGATATCGTGACTAAGAAAGAAACTGTACTGCAATATCTACTGAGAAGAGCAAGATTACTAACAGATATCTAGTTTTTAATCAATATTCTTGGGATTGCCATGACTCTTTACTTAAATCATCTCTTTCTCCTAATTTTTAGTATTTTTTGCTGATCAACTACGCTTCGTAATATCAATCGTTCCTTGAACCTAAGTTTCCCATTCCTTTCCTTGCAATTCTTCTTTAACTCTGGTGGTTATTATGGCAGACTCAAGTTCTCAGCAACCGTCTTCGAGGGAATCCCTGGTCTCGCTAATTATGACTGTTTTTAATCGAGAAAAGTTTTTAGGTGATGCCATTGAAAGTGCATTATGTCAGTCCTATAGAAATTTTGAGCTAATTATTTGGGATGATGGTTCCACCGATCGCTCCCTCGAGATTGCAACCCACTATGCCCAGAAAGATGCCCGTATCCGACTAGTGGCTGCGGAACACCAAGGACGCATTTTTGCCCTTCAGCAAGCTCATACAATGGCAAAGGGGAGCTATGTAGGATGGTTAGATAGTGACGATCGGTTAGCTCCAGATACCATTCTGGAGACTGCGGAGATCCTGGATCAACAGCCCCAAATTGGCATGGTCTATACCCAATATGAAACGATCGACGAAAATAACTGTGTTACTGGATTAGGACGACGCTGCAAGATTGCCTATTCCGATTTGCAAATGTTAGTTGATTTTATGACGTTTCATTTTAGACTGATTCGTCGATCGATTTACGAGCAGATCGGTGGGGTAGATTCGTCATTTCCTTGCGCGATCGATTATGATCTTTGTCTTCGATTGGCTGAAATAACGGAGTTTTATCATCTACAGAAGCCCCTTTATTTTTATCGAGAGCATGCAGAAAGTATCTCCCAGAGACAACGTAATCATCAAATTCATCATGCTCAACGTGCAATACAAAATGCACTGGAACGACGCGGATTATCCGATGTGTATGAATTGGTAGTGCATCCTCCAAATCAATTTGAATTGTATAGAAAATAGGCCAATCATGGGATGGGAAAATCTGGGTGGTACAGAAAAGCCAGTGAGTTGATTGACCTATGGGGATGTGCAGTTGAATTTACATTTTTTATCAGCGCTTGATTAGGCTAAATGCCAACGAGTTCGCGGGTTTCCAGCCCGACTAACTTTTGGGCAATCTCTAGCTGCGTTTCCAGTTTCGCGACGCCAAACTCGTTGCGCAGATGTTCCAGTCGCGCGGTGGCATTGGCCTTGTCCATGGTGAGGCGATTGAGGGTTTGCAGGGCTTGGGTGTATTCCAAGTTGGCCTGTAGGACTTCAAAGCGACGGGCTTTGCGCTGATTGTCGTTTTTCAATCCCGTTTCAAAGGCTACGATCATTTCAGCGTTGCCTTCTAGTTTGGCCAGGTGTTGACGAACTTCATTCAGTTGGTATTCAACTTCGTTCATCGCCTGCATTGCTTGAGCGATCGCGGTAGGGTATTGAGCAAGATTTAAACGCATAGGACACCTTGGGTTGAAGAATGATGGGTTGAATGGTGAATGGGGGTAAATGGGAATGGGTTGAGATGCCCATTCACCCCTTACAAAAAGGCGGGAATTTAAATAGCGGGGATATTACGCTGCAATCTCGGCACGCTGTTCTGCACTCACAGGATTGGCGAGTTCTTCAGGCGCATTGATAGTAGTTTCGATCGACCGTTCGATCGCTCGGCGGGACAAGCTGCGAACAGGTTCGATCGGAACTTGTTCTAATACCGTCACTTCTAGGTTGACAGCCACTAGGTAGGAACCGGGTTGCTCACCGACGAGTTGCGCCACCAAACCCGCTATCGTCGGTTGTTCACCCGTAATGGGATTCTGTAACGTGCAACGCTCCCAGTCAAATTTGGCATTGGGATTAAGGTTAAGAACAAAGTGTTTCAGCATGGTAGGGATGATGGGTAATAGGACGAGTTAGATAGCAAGATGGGATGAAAAGGTAGAACAAATTTATGATGGCTAGCAAGCTTGCTGAGCGAATTTGGAGAGAGAGGGTCGCGATCGCTGTTTTGCTTGATCTTTGCGATCCCAATAGGCCAAGGTTTTTGCCAGTTGGCAATTGCCAAAGAGTTCGATTTCGTAGCGTTGGGGAAGCAGTTGGTGGGAACGGAGTTGAAAGGAATAGCCATGGCTGGCGAGGTATTGGGCAAAGCGTTGGGCTTGATTCAGTTCATCAAAGCCAAAATAACAACGATCGGGATTAGCCATTTGAAACGGTTGACGAACCAAGAGGACACGGGACGAGAGATATTGCCCGACCTGTCCGTGATTGAGCGAGAAGAATTGTCCAATGCGCATAGGGCAGTCCGTGGGGTGGGATAAAAGGGTACAAGCAGACTGACGCAACTTGGCTCAAGAGGCTTGCCACAATTCCGGCGGACGGATGCTGAAAAATGCTGGCAAACTTGCGCCTTCATGGGCAAACACCTGAAAGCCGTCACGGTAGACTACGGCGGGTGCACCGACAGCATGGAGGTGATCGTAGGCATCAAAGCGCAGTTGTGAAGGTCGATCGCAGACAATACAGAGCCTTTCAAAGGGAAGAATCCAACCACACTGTTGCAACATCGTTTTCATCACCATCCATAATTGAAGATCACAGGGAACTTGCATCACAGAAATTGCAAAATCAAAGCGCATTGCAGATTGCATCCAGGAGGTTAAGAGTAGGCAGTTGTGAATGCTGGAGTCAAACTGTGGCAGTGTTAATAACGTTTCTTGCACAGGCACGTCATAAATGGCCCAGGTGCCGGTGAGTTGTGCTGTGAGGTGCCACGGGAGTTGGGCATTAATCGATCGAGAGAGCGCCCGGTGAATTTGAAATAACTTGCTTTCCCAAATTCCTTCGATCGACTTTTGGCGGAGGGGTGTGCCGATGATTTGCTGAAGCAGATCGCGTTTGGCAGCTTTGGGATAGCGATCGATGAGCCAGCCCAGGTTCTCACCAACGGATTGCTTTAACCGATCATTTAACAGTTGGGGAATGGCCGCAGGACTGGGACAGAACAATACCTCTGGCGGTTGGTAGTGGATTGCTTGATAGGCTGCCTTGACGGCAGACATTGCAGCAATCGGCTCGATCGGTTCAGTGCTGAGGGCCAGCGATCGCCAGGTTTGTACAAAGTGGGGAATTTGGGCGGCTTGGTCGAGGGTCAGTCGGTAGGTCGTTTGCATAAGGAATCTAAAGAGTCGTTATTGCAAGGGTTTGAGCCATTTGACCGAAATTCGTTTCCAGTGTTTTCGAGGTCGCTTTTTCCAGTGAGGTTGCATCTGTTGCAGTTCTCGATCGAGGCTGTTCCAGTAGAGGCGCATCCGTCTCCAGGATTTGCCGATGTTTTTGCCGCGTTTACGCTTCGGTTTGCGCCAAGTTTGCCCTAGGGTTCCAGCAGGAACGCTCCAAGGGGCCTCGACGGGGACGATCGTTTTCATGGCAATCCTTGATTTTCCTGGTATATTAGAGGTGAAATGACAACTGTGGTTTGCATCTCTTGTTTACTAGTATAACCGCTGAACCGAAAAATTGCAACTCAGATTTGCAAATTTTGCTAACTATAGTTGTCAAAAGAGGTATGATGAAAGGGTAAGGGCTATTTGGTTTGAGTTCTCGCAGGAGTTCTCTCCTAAGGACAGATCTATGGAAGACTTTGGACAATTGGTGCGCGATCGTCGCCGCCAGGAAAAACTGAGCCAAGAGGAACTGGCGCAGCAGGTTGGGATTTCTCGTAATTATCTGTCGCAGATTGAGCGGGGACAGGCAACGAATCTGTCTTGGCAGGTGCGTGAGAAGCTATCGGCGGTGTTGGGGTTGAAGGAGACTGCGGAGGCGGGCGGAGAGGTTGAGGAGGCTTTGCCGCAGAGTTTGCTGGAATTTGCCCAGACTGCGAATTTGCCGCCGGATGATTTGCAAATGCTGGCCAATCTGAAGTATCGAGGGCAGCAACCGAGCACGCCGGAGAAGTGGGAGTTACTCTACAATGTCATCAAAATGACGGTAGGGCGATAACAGGAGAAGCGGTTGTGGGAAGAACGATCGTCCGGGACTCTAGCCCCTCGATCCCCTCGATCCCCTCTAGTCCAGTCCGTGCCCAGGTTAGGGATTCTTTTTCAATACGTCGAATAAACTGCTGTAGAGAGCGACAAATTGACGATCGTCTAGGGACTGCTGGTGATTCCACGTGGCGACGACGCAGTATTGTTTGCCCGTTTTGGATTGAACTTTTGTCGTAAAGTTGAGCACCCCGGATTCGGAACCGCCTTTAAATGTGACTCGTCGCCAGTCCTCAGCCCTGGCTAGTCCAGGATTGATGCCCATTAAGGGTAAATCGGACACCCGATCGATTAACTGACACAACTCCTCTGCACTGAAAAACCACTCGACATCCAAGGCTATAGGTTTAGCCTCTGCAAAGTCTGAAACATCGGGTAACGGCTGGGTCGCCAGTTCCGCTAGAATCGAGCGTTTTTGACTCAAGCTGGCTGTGCGATAGCGTTCTAGCAGCGATCGATTTTTTGGGCTTTTCAGTTGAAACAGTTCTCGCGTCATTAGAAAGGGCTGATTGCGGGGGGCGATCGCTTCAATCTTGTCCCGACCCACCTGATAAATTAAATGATCGGTTGCAGTGTTATCACTTTGGGAAATCATCAACGCCGCTAACGACTCCACCGTTAACCTAGTCCCATCCGGCCAGGTATGCAGCATTCCCGAAGGCAAACTTTTGTATTGTGCTTGCAGAGGAACCACGGTTTGCCAGGTCAGTTTTTGGGTTTTAATCTGCGTTTGCAACTGATCTAAGACCGCGAGCTTAAAGGCAGAACCCACTGCGAGGGGTTGGGTCGGATTGAGTGCAGCCCGAGTCGTCTGGCCTTCCCGAACTAACACGCTGACCTGTCCGGGTAGGGTTTTAAACTGCGCGATCGCTTCCTCTAAACTGGCGATATTTTGCGTCGGTGCCCCAAATAGTAACCCTGCAATTTTGCCATCTGCGCTTAAAACCAGTTTGGTGGGAATGCTGCCTTTTTCCAAGTGCACCACAAAGTCCAATCGATCCCCTTTGACAGACTGTAATGGCCCAAACTGCTGCTTCAGTTGATCAATAATTTGCTGCACCTTTGCCAACGGAATTTCTTTGAGAAAAGTGTCGGTAAACTGATTCGCCGCGATCGTGGGGTTGCGGAAGAGGGTTTCCAGCACTGTGGCAGGGGAAGGCGCAGCTTGGGCTGTCATAGGCTGATGGGTGATGGACAGGGGCAAAGCAAAACGTAGACCTAAACCGGGGGCACTGAAACAGATGACACTGGTCAGGATAGCGACCACAGACTGACGCATAGGACTATTCCTCGCAATTACGGGGTTGGCTGTTGATACAGAACGCCTGAGTACTCGCGATCGTCACCGAGTTTAAATTACCTTCCCCCAATCCTCCCTGTTACAGAGAAGCTTGGGGGATCGAATCCATCACGTTAATTCGCTAACTCGTCATGGACGACTGAGCGATTACCCCTGCATCCAACGGGCTGCATCCTTCGCGTGGTAGGTCAGGATCATGTCTGCGCCCGATCGCTTGAAGCTGGTCAGTGTTTCCAACACAATCCGTTGCTCATCCACCCAACCGTTCAACGCTGCCGCCTTGACCATGGAATATTCGCCGGACACGTTGTAGGCCGCTACGGGCAGATTGCTGGCTTCCTTGACCCGGTGGATGATGTCCATATAGGACAGCGCGGGCTTCACCATCAGCATGTCGGCCCCTTCTTCCACATCCAGCAGAATTTCCTTAACGGCCTCGCGAGCATTGCCCGGATCCATCTGGTAGGTGCGGCGATCGCCAAACTGTGGGGTGGATTCCGCCGCATCCCGGAAGGGGCCGTAGTAGGCCGAAGCATACTTGGCCGCGTAGGACATGATGGGAATATCCTGGAACCCTGCTTCATCCAGACCTTCCCGAATCGCCTTGACAAACCCGTCCATCATCCCCGACGGTGCAATGATATCGGCTCCGGCCTTCGCTTGGGAGACGGCTACCTTTTTCAACAGTTCCAGGGTGGGATCGTTGAGCACGCGCCCCAGCAAATCCCCATTACCCAGATAGCCGCAGTGCCCATGGGAGGTGTATTCGCACAGGCAGGTGTCGTTGATGACGATCAGGTCAGGCACCGCTTCCTTAACCGCCGTCGTGGCCTTTTGCACAATGCCACAGTCGTGCCATGCACCCGTCGCATCTAAATCCTTATCTGCCGGGATGCCAAACAAAATGATGGCAGGAATCCCGAGGTCGTAAACTTCTTTTGCTTCTTCAACGATTTTATCAACGGAGAGTTGGTAGACTCCCGGCATGGATTTGACTTCCTTGGCAAAGCTGTCGCCGGGAACCGCAAACAGCGGATAGATCAAATCATCGGGGGTCAGAACCGTTTCACGCACCATACGACGGAGCGATTCACTGGTACGCAGGCGGCGAGGGCGATGAGTTGGGAACATGATGTCAATCTAAGAGTTGCTAACTTAATCAGGTTTCTTAAAAGTCTAAAGCTTGAGTTGTCGCCTGTTAACCTGATTTAAGTTTTATTAAGTCTTCTCGAATCCCATCCTGCACCGACACACCCGCCGATCGCGACTCCCAGTCGCCCGTAACAGTTGCAATACAGATCGCTTAGACACAGCCCACGATCGCAGGATCAAGGCTGAGTTAAATCAAACCGAATTCGCGCATCGCAGGAATAAAATTACTGTTTTCATGGCTCGATCGACTCAGTTTAATCAGTGCAAATCGCTGCAATGGTGAAAGTGTTGCCCATTGAACTGTCTCTAATGTTGCATTTTCTGTTGTAACTTTAGCAGCTACAGAATCTGGAATGGTATTTTCAATTTCCCAAGCTGGATGTTGCTCCACAGGTAAATCCGTTGCCGTTTCTCCCGTTCGTTCCTGAATCATCTGATGTAGAAAATTGTGGTACTGTTGGATTTCTGCTGCGGATTGACAGGGCATCTCTACGAGGGCTTCCCGATCGGTTTGGTTGAACTGGTTCCATTGATGAAGCTTGAGCTTGACGCCACAGGTATCCAGCTTGAACCGAACTTGCATGGGAATACAGCGCAGGGATTCAACAAAATCCGCCTCAAACTGGAAAAACTGACTCATGGTGGCTTTCATCCAATAGATACAGGAGCTAATAGGTACAGGCATCTAATAGGTACAGGATGGCTCGATCGATCAGCCCCTCTTTTTTGTCACCCTCAATTAATGGGATCCATTACTCCCAGGATTGACATTTTTGACCACCCAGTAGGCAGCCGACAGCGCCAAAATCGTGGCAGCTAGGGCGAGCAGATCGACGCCTCCAGTCTTTTCTAAATCTAGAATAATGATTTTCCGAGCCACTGCGATCAACGAGGTCACGATCACCAGTTCCACTTGGACGACGTGCTTTTTCAGGTAGGCCGTAATATTTTCCAGAATTTCCAAGGCAATGAGCACATTCAGAAATAGCCCAAAAATGGTGAATAGAGCCTTACCAAACTTTTTAACCTGAGCTGGATCGTCGGCGGGAACGGTGTTGGGCGCGGGGAAAAACAATCCCTGAATTTCCACAGACATATAGTGAGCCAGTTCATAGACCGCCATCAGGATCAGCACCAACATCCCGATCGACAGCACCTTGGACACTAACGTTTCGACCCGTCCCAATCGATTGAGAAAGATATCATCATTCCAACTTCTGCGCAAAAATCGCCAAAGGGCTTTCATGCTGCTGCCTCCTAGGTTCCACAAGCTTCCATAAGAGAGCATACTGAACCAGAGAGCAACGAGTAAATATACTCAACCCATAGATTGCATTAGATTATCTCGCTACTGTTCCTTGCGAAAATCTATAAGTGGGATTGAACTCCCAAGATCGCCTACTGATTCCACAGTCCTCTAGACCGCCAACAGTGCCGCCAGTTTGGTAAACAGGGTGCTGGGATTCTCTGTGGGGTCGATCGCGCAGGCGATCGGCACCAGCTGCACGGCACAGGCTTTCAGTTCCGGCTGCTTGGAGTCGGGACAGGCGGCAGGATGGGTGAGGGCGTTGGCCTCGGCATTGTCTGCCCAGATCGCGCCCCAGTGCATCGGCACAAACACCGTGCCCGGTGCAATTTTCTTGGTCACCACCGCCGGAAATCGGGAACTGCCCCGCCGCGATTGCACCTCCAGCCAATCGCCCTCTTGCACCCCCAACTTCGCCGCATCCCTGGGGTGAATTTCAATAAAGGGATTGGGATGCATTTTACGAATCTTATCAATGCGGCCTGTCCTTGCCTGGGTGTGCCAATGGCCGTAGAGCCGTCCTGTTGTCAGCACGAAAGGATAGTTCTCATCCGGGGGTTCCGCCAAGCCACGGGAATGGTATGCGGCAAAGCGGGCGCGACCATCGGGGGTATGGAAGCGCAGATCGGTGTAGAGCCGTTTGGCTGAAGTAATTTGCTCAGCCAGGGAATTCTGCGGCAGGTCTGTCCCATCAGCGGGGCGATCGGTCATTTGGCACTGGGGCGCAGGGTGGGGCCATTGAGTCGGGCCGTGCTCCACTAGGTAAGCATGGCTAAGGCCAGACATATCACAGGGCCGCCCTTGGGTCAGATGGGCAAATTCATCAAAGACTTCTCCGGCATGGTTGAAGCTGAAATAACGGCCAAAACCCAAGCGCCGTCCCACCTCCGCAAAAATCATCCAATCCGTGCGCGATTCCCCCGGTGCGACCCGAAAGGCTGGACAAAAGGTCAAGCGCCGCTCGGAATTAGTCATGACCCCCGCTTTTTCGCTCCATTGTGTCGTGGGCAGCAAAACGTGGGCATAATCGGCCATTTCCGTGGGGTAATAGCAGTCCTGGTAGACCGTGAACGGGGATTTGAGCATAGCCGCCTTGGTACGTTCCAAGTCCGGCATACTGACCGCTGGATTGGTTGCCGCCACCCAGAACAGCCCGACTTCGCCCTGCTCCAGCCCTTCAATCATCTGCCATGCTGTGCGTCCCGGTGTGGAGGCAATGCGTCCCGCCGGTAAACCCCAAGCCTGCTCAATCTCCGATCGATGCTCCGGATTGGTGACAAAGCGGTAACCCGGTAAGAGATGGGACAGCCCCCCCGCTTCCCGACCGCCCATGGCGTTGGGTTGGCCTGTGAGGGAGAAAGGCCCCGCCCCCGGTTTACCGATTTGCCCCGTCAGTAGGTGTAGGTTGATAATGGCGCGAACTTTGGCGGTGCCTTCGCTGGATTGATTGACGCCCATCGACCACATGGACAGCACCCGATCGGCCTCTTGCCAGTAGCGCGCCGCTGTTTCCAAATCTTCCACGCTAATGCCGCAGCGCTGGGCAACCACCTCCGGCGGATAGTGCTGTACGACCGTTTCGTAATCTGCAAAACCCGTGGTGTGCTGCTGAATAAATTCGGGTTGAATGGCGTTCCATTGCAGGAGTAGATGCGCGATGCCATTCATCAGGTCAATGTCGCTACCCGGCTTGATCGCCAAATGCAGATCAGCTACCTCCGCCGTTTGGGTGCAGCGGGGATCGACAACGACTAGCTTGACGTGGGGATTTTTTTTGTGGTGCTTGCGCAGGCGATTGAACACGATCGGATGGCATTCCGCCGTATTGGTGCCAATCAAAAAGGCGCAATCGGTGACATCCAGGTCGTCATAGCAGCAGGGGGGGCCATCGGCTCCAAAACTCTGGACATAGCCCGACACCGCTGACGACATGCAGAGCCGCGAATTGGCATCAAAGTTATTCGTGCCCAAACAGCCTTTCATGAGCTTTTGGGCCACGTAGTAATCCTCTGTCTGAAATTGCCCGGAGCCATACATACAAATCGAATCGGCCCCCTCGGTGGCCAGCAGCGTTTGCATCCGAGCGACAATCCGATCGAGGGCCTCATCCCAACTGGCCCGCCGGAAGGGCTGATCCAAGCTATCCCGCACCATGGGGTAGTAGAGCCGATCCTTGTCGATCGACTCGGCAACCGTCGCCCCTTTCACGCAGACCATCCCCTGACTGGAGGGATGGGATCGATCGCCCCGAGCTTGCCAAATGGGGAAGCCATCGCGATCGCGGTTGACAGGTTTTCCAGGCTGGGCAGGCGGTAGCACTTCCAGACCACAGCCCACACCACAATAGGGGCAAAGGCTTTTTGCTGGCTGGCTCATAGGATGTCCACTCAAATTCCAAAATTATAGGGAACCCACGGCGGCGATCGTGGTGGATCTTGCAGAATCTACATTAGGGATGGCTAAATTTTGCAAGATTGCTAGGATCGTGACGGGAGCGTAATGGAGATTGAGAAGAAATCATAGCGCCAACGGGAAAGAACTGTCTTTGATAATGCTTACAACAGATTGATTGATCACTGCTACAGATCCGATCCCCCTAGCTCTGCGCTACGCGCTGCTACGAGTAAAAAGAGGGAATTCAGTCAAATTCGTTCAAAGTACCCCTTAATAAGGAGGATTTAGGGGGATCGTTACGGGTTGCAATCACGAATTGACACGAATTGACTGGGTCTCACGGATAGGGCTTCAATGGCTCGATGCTTTAGTCTTCGTGGTGCGCGTAACGATTATAGAGATAATCCAAGGCGTAATTACGCAGTTCATAGTATTTATCATCCTCCATGATGGCTTCACGATTACGAGGTCTCGCAAAGGGGATTTCGATTACTTCGCCAATGTGAGCCGCAGGGCCATTGGTCATCATGACAATTTTGTCTGCTAGGAACAATGCTTCATCAATGTCATGGGTAATCATCATCACGGTAATGCGATGGTCTTCCCAGATTTGCAGCAATTCTTCTTGCAATTCTTCCTTGGTGATCGCATCCAAAGCCCCAAAGGGTTCATCCAAAATCAGCACTTCAGGACGGATGGCCAGGGCGCGGGCGATCGACACCCGTTGTTTCATCCCACCGGAGAGTTGGCCGGGTTTTTTGTTGGCCGCTTCATCGAGCCCTACTAAGTGGAGGTGATCTCGCGTAATTTCTGTTTTTTCAGCCTTGGATTTGTCGGGAAAGACCGCATTCACCGCGAGGTAAACGTTTTCAAAGGCGGTTTTCCAGGGTAGCAAGCAGTAGTTTTGGAACACCACCATGCGATCGGGGCCGGGGCGGGTAATTTGTTTACCGTTGACGATGACTTCGCCCGTCGTTGGGGTTCGGAATCCCGAAATCATGTCTAGCATAGTGGTTTTGCCGCAACCGGAGTGGCCGATTACACAGACAAATTCACCTTCATTAACCGTTAAGTTAACCCCATCAAGGACAACGTAGTCGCCCTTGGGCGTAGGGTAAACCTTAGAAACATTATTAATCGAAAGAAAAGGAGTCTCAGACACGTTCGGAGCGGTGAAATTGGGATTAGGAAGCGTTTGCATCGGGATTTGCCAACATGAACGGTGATCAGAGTGGACAAAAACCGCTGGTAGTTGAGTCTACCAGCAGTTTGCAATCTTGATTAGGCAACGCGCGAATTTGTTGCGCTATCCAGCAGGATATCTTCGACCCGAATTTCGCGCCGAATGGCCAAGCTATTGAGGTAAGCCATGGGATCATCGGGATTGAACACAACCCCATCAAAGAGTTGCACAGGAATGCGATCGGGTTCTGTATCGGGAATGCCCAAGGCACGGGCCGCTTGACCGTAGATATCCACTCGGTAGATGCGTTCCAACACTTCGACCCAGTTTTTCGGGAAGGGGGTAATGCCCCAGCGCGCCATCTGAGTCATGATCCACAGTGCTTCGAGGCGACGGGGACAGGTGGACTGTTCCACATAGAATTGGTTGAACCGTAGTAGCATTTCTGGCTCGGCTTCCGTGCCCCGGTTGTAGGGGTGGATGAAGCCCGGTCGAATTTGCACAGCGGGACGGTTGACGTATTCCTCCCGCGCCAACAGTTGAACGATTTCCTCTCGGTTACGACGATCGTCGCAATATTGGCAAGCTTCGATTAACGCTTTCACCAAGGCTAGGTGAGTCGCGGGATTTTGATCAGCCCAATCTTCCCGCACGCCCAGCACTTTATTTTGGTGACCGTCCCAGATTTCTAAATCGGTGGCAACCACAAATCCTGTGCCATTCTGCACCGCACGAATATTCCAAGGCTCGGATGCCAGGTATCCATCCACATCGCCTTGGGCTAAGCGATTCTTCATATCCGCTGAGGAGAGGACTGAGAGATTGACATCCCGATCGGGGTCGATGCCCCCCGCTGCTAACCAATAGCGCAGTAACAAGCTCCCCATGGAGGCATCATCCACAACCCCAAAGGTGTGGGGGTCGTCGGCAGTGGCCGTGATGGCTCGCTTCAGATCTGCTAAGTTCCGGACTCCCTGATCGTAGTAGCCCTTTTTCAGCGTAATAGCGTTTCCGTTCCGGGCAAGTACCAGCGAAGTGGTCACTGGAATGCGTTCTTTGTTCCCTGCGCCCAAGACCATGGAGAGGGGCATTCCCGCCAGCATTTGCGCCGCATCGAGGCTGCGATCGGCCACCCCATCGGCGATCGCTTGCCAACTGGTTTGCGCTACTAAGTTGACGTTCTCGAAACCATATTTCTGGAATAGTCCTTTTTCTTTGGCAACGATTAATGGAGCGGCATCCACCGTCGGCACATAGCCTAGGGTGAGCGTTGCTTGTTCGAGGCCTTGGAGCGCGGCCACTGCGGGAATGGTGGCCCGTTCTGCTGCTTGCCGTTTTTGTCGCCGTTTGGCCCGTTTCTGCTGGTTCAGGAAACTGATGATTTCGCCGCGCAGGTGGTAGTACTCTGGATGGTTCACCACTTCCATACGACGGCGAGGACGGGGAATTGGTACATCCAAAATCCGGCCAATGTGGGCTTCGGGGCCATTGGTCAGCATGACGACGCGATCGCTGAGCAACAGAGCCTCATCCACATCGTGGGTAACCATAACGCAGGTCATGTTATGGCTCTGGCAAATTTCCATTAACTGCTCTTGCAGATTTCCTCGGGTTAGCGCGTCTAACGCCCCAAAGGGTTCGTCCAGCAACAGCACCCGAGGCCGAATCGCCAGTGCCCGTCCGATCGCCGTCCGTTGTTTCATCCCGCCGGACAGTTCCTTGGGTTTTTTGTCTGCCGCGTGGCGCAGTCCGACCAGGTTGATATGCTCTTCAACGATCGTTTGACGTTCTGCTTCAGGTAGATCCTTCAGGACTTTATTCACCGCGAGAGCAATATTTTGCCGCACAGTTAACCACGGCAGCAAGGAATAGTTCTGGAACACCATCATGCGATCGGGGCCTGGGGTTTTAATTTCCCGTCCCTCTAAAACGACCCCACCGGCAGAGGCTTGTTCAAAGCCAGCAATGATGTTGAGCAGGGTGGATTTCCCGCAACCGGAGTGCCCAATCAGGGAGACGAATTCCCCTTCGCGAATGTTGAGGTCAACGTTTTTCAGCGCAACGTATTGACCGCCATTGGGCAACGGATAAATTTTATCAATATGGTCAACTTCAACAAGATTAGCCATGGTCTCTGGGGGATAAGGAGGAATGAGGTTTACAACAATCGAAGTATTGTCACGATCGAGAATTGAGAATCACTATTCCGACACCACCAGAGAACCGAGCCAACCCACAATGCGATCGAGAATTAAACCCACAACCCCTACACAGAAGACGGCGAGGATAATCTTGCTCAAACTGTCATCTAACTTAGCGCTGTACTCGTTCCAGATGAAGGCTCCAATGCCATCAGCGCCTGACGCCAACATTTCCGCCGCCACGATCGCCAACCAAGCCAAACCGACCCCAATGCGTAATCCTGTGAAAATGTAGGGCACCGTGGAAGGAATCAGAATGCTGAAAAAGTACTCTTTGCCCGACAACCGAAGCACCTTAGCGACGTTGTTGTAGTCCTTGGGAATTTGCTGTACCCCAACGGCGGTGTTAATCAAAATCGGCCAAATTGCCGTGATAAAGATCAAGAACAGTGCCGCAGGCCGAGAATCTTTAAACACCGCCAGGGACAGGGGCAACCAAGCCAGCGGAGGCACCGTTCGCAAAATTTGCACCATTGGATCAGTTCCTTGGCGCAGAAACTTATTAACGCCGATCGCGACCCCTAGCATAATCCCCAACACCGCCGCCAGGGAGTAGCCAATTCCAACCCGCTTTAAACTCTCAAACAGTTGCCACCAAATCCCCCCCTCATCAAACCCTTCCAGAATGGTCGAGGTGGTTTGGGCAATCACAAGGCTGGGCGCAGGCAACAAATCTTGGCGGCCACGACAAATGGCTTCCCAGATTCCCAGCGCAACCCCAGTACACACCACGGGAGGAATCAGAAAATTCAACGCCTGGGTTGCCATCTTTGCGATCGCAGGCGGATTCGAACGAGACGTTGTCAAAGTTGCCATAGCCGGGAATTCCTTAATCGTTTGGAAGGATAGTTTGGGAACAATGGGGAAACGGACAGAGCGTAAATGGAATGGAGGGTTTTGGGGATAGAAGCAATATGAAAGATACAATCAGCGTAAAAGCTGGATGGGCTAACCGTTTGGGTTCTAGCATTCCTCGTGAAGGTCAGCATTAAGGATCAGCCCACCCAACCTTGTCACACTACGCTTTCTTAATCTTGAGGGACTCTAAGTAAGCCTTGGGATTTGCCGCATCAAAGGTGACACCATCGAAGAAGGTTTCAACCCCTCGGGTATCTTTTTCAGGAGCCTTTTGGCCGATCATCTTCGCAGCTTCACGCCAAATGTCCGATCGGTTCACCTTATCCACCAGCTTGAGGTCATCCTCGGTCATCTTGCCCCAACGCATGTTTTCCGTGATGAACCAAGTATCGTGGCTCTTGAAGGGGAAGCTGGCATCGCCTTCCCAGAACTTCATCTTCAGATCGCTGTTTTCGAGCTTGCGGCCATTGCCAAAGTCGAAGTTCCCCTTCATCCGTTCCAAGATGTCTGATACTGGAGCTTTCACGTACTTATCCTTTTCTAGGATTTCGCACATTTCTTGCTTGTTCTCAGGCTTGTCGCACCACATTTGGGCTTCCATGATGGCGGCGAGAACGGCTTTGGCCGCTTTGGGGTTCTTATCGACCCAATCTTGGCGAATGGTGAAGGCCTTTTCAGGGTGGCCTTTCCACATTTCGCCGGTGGTGACTGCGTTATAACCCAGTTTCTTGGTCACCATGCGTTGGTTCCAAGGCTCACCGACACAGAAGGCATCCATGTCCTTGGTTTCCATCTTGGCCACCATTTGGGGCGGGGGAACCACGTCGATTTGGACATCGTTTTCAGGATCTACTCCGTTGGCCGCTAGCCAGTAGCGCATCCACAGGTCATGGGTTCCGCCGGGGAACGTGATGGCGCAAATAAATTTCTTGCTGCCCTTCTTCTCGTCAACCTTGGCCTTGAGCGCGTCAGCCTTAGCTTGCAGGTTTAATGAGGCATATTCACCCGCGATCGAAATGCCCTGGCCATCGGTATTGAGCCGCGCCAGGATATACATCGGCACTGCGGCACTGCCCCCGGTAATTTTGCCTGCGGTCAAAAAGTAAGGCATGGGGGTCAGAATGTGCGCACCATCAATCCCACCCTTTTCAGTCCCGATCGTCAAATTATCCCGGACAGTCGCCCAGGATTTTTCCTTGGTGACTTCGGCCTTCTTCATGCCGTACTTCTCAAAAAAGCCCTTTTCCTTGGCAATGATGACTGGAGCAGAATCCGTGAGGGGAATAAACCCAAGTTTGATGGTATCGGTTTCGGGGGTATCCGCAGTGCCGCTGCTGACCGCAGGCGCAGAACTGGAACTGCTGGGAGAGTTCGAGCCGGAACTACAGCCGTTGACCAAAACGGTACCAGCAACGGTTGCACCCATGGTCAGGATGAATTTGCGACGGGAAAAACTACTCATGCTCTGTAATCCGAATCGTGATTGAGTAAACATTGAAGTCTGCGATCGCCCTTCGCTGTTGAAGCAATTCGATGAATGAATGCTGTTTGCATTCTCGATCGTGATTCACCAGAGGACACTAGGCGATGCAGAAAATTGGGTTTGGCTAACATCAAAACCTGGGTAGCCATCAGGGTGTGAGGAGAGAAAGGGTAGAAAGCTGACCCGATGGATAGATTCCCCGATGGGGACTCTGTTGGCATCTGCAAGTTATCACAGATCGAGTACCACATTGCCGACGGGGTGGGCACTACAGGTGAGAATGTACCCCTCAGCCACTTCTGCCTCGCTCAAGCCGCTGATGTCGCTGTCGTATTTCACGGAGCCACTCAGTAGCTTGTGCTTGCAGGTGCCACAACTGCCTGCCCGACAACTGCTGTCGATCGTCCCTCCTGCTTGCTCCACCACATCCAGAATTAAGTCATGGTCGGTACAGGACAGCACTTTCCCTGACTTCGCTAAATCGATCGTGGTAGGTGCGGCGGGCGTTGTAGGTGCAGTGTTGTCTACGGCAGCAGGCGTCTCCGCAGAAGCATCTTCCAAGGAAACTCCTGATTTTAGGGTGGCTCCGAACTGCTCCACCAATATGCGCCGCAGTAACGGTTTGAGATCTGCGACGGGAATCCCCGTTTGGGTCTTGGTGCCCAAGTGGGCATCTTTACCAACCTTACCCCCCGTAAACAGATCAACCCCTTCCGTAACCTTGCCATCCTTGCGGGCTTTGGTCCCCATGAGGCCCAGATCCGCTACTTGGGGTTGGCCACAGGAGTTGGGGCATCCTGTCCAGTGAATCCGCACAGGCTGCGAGAGTTCAACCTCTTGGTCAAGTTCCCGAGCCAAGGCTAAGGCCCGATTTTTGGTTTCCACGAGGGCAAAGTTGCAAAACTGTGCACCTGTACAGGACACCAGCGATCGTTCCAGCGTACCGGGATGCACTGAAAACTTTTGTAGAACGTCTTCTTGCAGCAGGGGTTCAATCCGTGAATCCGGCACGTTGGGGATAATCACGTTTTGCTCCACCGTGAGCCGCAGTTCCCCACTGCCATAAACCTCTGCTAGACGCGCTAAATCATACATATCTTGAGCAAACAAGCGTCCCACAGGGATGCAGAGACCCACGTAGTTTAGCCCAGCTTGCTTCTGCTGATAAACTCCGATGTGATCGCGTTTATCCCACTCAATTTCGTCCTTAGGCGCAGCGGAGAGCAAGGTACGACCGATGCTCTTTTCCACTTCCTCGCGGAATTTTTCCAGTCCCCATTGATCAATCAGCCACATCAAGCGGGACTTTTGGCGATTGGCGCGGGGGCCGTTATCGCGATAGACCGTGAGAATGGCACGGCACAAGTCCACCACATCACTGGGCATGACCCAAACATTCAGGGGAATCGCCGCTTCTACTCGGCTCGCGGAGAAAAAGCCTCCGACTAAGACATTAAAGCCTAATTGTCCGTCTTTAAAAGCGGGAACAAAGGCAATGTCATTAATTTCCGCATGGACGGAATTGTCTCGGCAGCCCGCGATCGCGATGTTGAACTTGCGGGGCAGATTGGTAAATTCAGGATTGCCTTGACCTTGATTGGTGATCATGTCCTGAACTTGTTGCACCAATTCCCGCGTGTCGTACAACTCATCGGCATCAATTCCAGCAACGGGAGATGCAGTGATGTTACGAACGTTATCCATACCGGACTGCACACTGGTCAGCCCAACGGACTCATAACGTCGCAGAATATCAGGAATATCTTCTAGGCGCAAACCCCGCAATTGCAAATTTTGCCGTGTGGTAATGTCTGCAACGCCATCTTCGCCGTAGCGACTGACGACATCCGCCAGTACACGCATTTGTTCACTAGAGACAATGCCACTGGGTAAGCGCATCCGCATCATGAACTTGCCCGGTGTCACCGGACGGAAGAAGATTCCCAGCCACTTCAGCCGATGGATACGATCGGTTTCATCCATCGCCTCCCAACCAATTTGGGCAAAGTGCTCTAGTTCGGCTTTAACCGCGAGGCCGTCCTTTTCCGCCTTAAACTTTTCAAACTTATTCAGCTTTTCCGATGCTGGAATCGTGTTTGTCATAGGTCAAGCCTGTGTTCCTGTGGTCGTACCCAAAACCCTCGGTGGACTCGCAGAAAATTGATGTCTCAAGGAGCTTCAAGTTTCTGCAAAACTGGGCTGGTCGTTTGACCATGGAGTCAAAATTAGGCGAGATCAAAGGGGCAATTCGTATCCTTCGTTACAGAGTATTTCATTGAATGCATTTTTTGCATAATAGAGATGCATAAAAACAATTAGCCTGTCGTCTTCTAGGTCAAAACCGCCTACTATCAGGGATAACGCTTGGTGGACGGGCGGATACGGGATGGATGGTCTGACAGCCAGTGCTGGGGTAAAACGCTGAGAGATGTAGGAATCTAGGGGAACCTGGAATCTAGAATCTGGAATCTGGAGCAGTGTGGCGAGAACTTCGTACCTGGAACAGATTGCTGCGAGCGGCATGGTTGGAACAGGGATGGTTGGAACAGGGCCAGTTCGAATAGGAGTGGTGGAGCAGGGGTGGTGTTAGAAAGTACGCTGAAATGGTTCAATGTCCTAGAAAGGGACATCGGAGTCCAGTGAGGCGTTCTAAGCGATATGAAACGACGCAACTTTCTACAATGGTTCGGGTTGGGTGGGTTGATGGTCAACCTGCCAACAGGACTCGTGGCGATGCTATCTGGCTGCAAAGCCTCCGTCGCTGAGGGCTTTCGAAAAGTTGGGTCGATCGCGGAACTGGATGAGAAAGGATTTTTCTTTCAAGAGTATTTCACCGCCAATCCGCTGTTGGTTGTACGACAACCCAAAACCCCCAATACTCTGACTGCGGTTGATCCCATCTGCACCCATCAAGGGTGCGTGGTCAACTGGCAAAAAGAAAAAGGGGCCTTTGTTTGTCCTTGTCATGGTGCAGTCTTTAGCCCGGAGGGAAAAGTCCTGCAAGGGCCTGCCGATCGCGATTTGCCAACCTATCCCGTGGAATTACGGGGACAGGAGATCTGGGTCTCTAGTCGCTAATTCAGTCCCCAGCCTGATCCCCTTGGCTGAGTATCGATGTATCGATTACCTGGGTGTTAGCCCTCTTCATAGATTGTTTTGGCGTTGATTATTTTGGCATTGACTATCTTTATATTGACTCAGTGCGATCGCGATCGTGGGTTGATGGATTGAGGTCGGCTATTTGAAAAAATTTGCAAGGAATCTTGATTGTGCAAGTTGATGATGTACGGAGTCTCGCATCCATTGCAGCCCTAAGGCAACACTGCCAGTGGTCTTGCGTTCTCCAAGAAATTCAAGCCCTACTCCAGGCATTGACGTCCGTTCGCTCCGATCGCCGAAAATCGCCTCCTACGCTACCTCCCGCCTTCGTCCATCAGGTTTTAGAGAGCTTATTAGACGTGTTAGTGGCTGGGGATTTTCAGACTAAATGGGAAGCGGCTAAACTGTTTCCCACGCTCGGGGAAGCGGCGATCGAGCCACTCCTCGCCTTGCTAGACAACGATGATTTAGACCCCGAAGTCCACTGGTTTGTGGTGCGCATCCTAGGTCATTGGCCCCACCCCCAGACCTTACAGGCCCTGTTGAGTTGCATCCAAACCCATCCCCAGGAGGAGGTGCGCTCCATGGCGGTTCAAGTCTTGGGTAGCCAAGGCCCATCGGCGTTAGCGTTAGTGGAGGATCTGCTTCAGGCCCCCAGTACCCGCCTGCAAGGGGTCAATATTCTCGCCCAGATTCGCAGTCCCCAAAGTATTCCCAGGCTCCTGACGCTGGCGGATGACACCGATGCTCCGGTCAGAGCCAGCGCGATCGCCGCCCTAGCGATGTTGCAACCGCCCGCAATTCTGTCCCGGCTGGTCCAGGCGTTAGAGGATCCTGCGGTTGGAGTGCGGCGGGCTGCCTTGGTTGGATTAACCTTTAGCAACTTAACCGATCAACCGACGATCGTGGCTCAAATACAGCCGCGACTGTGGGATGTAGATATTCAAGTCTGCTGTCAGGCAGCGATTTGTTTAGGCCGCATTGGCAGTCCCGCAGCCGTCACGGTGCTACGATCGGCACTGCAATCCAGCGTTTTGCCCGATCCTTTCGCCCTCGAACTCGTGCGTTCCCTGATTTGGATTGCCACTGAACCGGCTCTGGACGCAATTCTGCAAGCCCTCGATCGGGGAACCCTCTCCGCCAGTGTGGCCCAGGAAACCATCACCCTCCTAGGTCGGCTTGAGTCGCCTACCCTCAAGCCTCAGGTGGCCCAATGGTTGATCGAACGACTGCACCAACAGGAAGGCACTGCCCCGATGGCGGCCCCCCCCCACCCCCGCTTCGACAGCCAAGGGATGATTTCCGCCCTAGGACAATTGCAAGAACCGATCGTCATTGATGGCTTGATTCCCCTCCTGGCTCAAGCCGATCCAAAACTCCGGTTGCATCTTGTGGCGGCGCTCAGACGATTTGATGGGGTCTATGCACGGTTGCAAACCTTAGCAAGTCAACCATCCAGTGAAGCCAATCTGAAGCAGGGACTCTCGATCGCCTTAAAAGAATGGTGAGTTATGCCTCCTGCCGTTTACCCATCCCGCTGTCTTTGACATTTAGGCGCTATGCGATTAGAACAAATCCAAGCATTTTTGGCGATCGCGGAAACCGGAAGTTTCCAACAAGCTGCGCGCCAATGTAATGTCACCCAGTCCACCATCAGTCGGCAAATCCAGAATCTTGAGCATGATCTGGGCATGCCTCTTTTGCATCGGAGTAATCAGGCCAAACTGACGATCGCAGGCGATCGGTTTTTGCCCCGAGCCCGTCGCATTTGCCAAGAATGGGCCACGGCCACCCAGGAAATCTCGGATCTTGTGTCGGGCAAGCAACCGGAGCTTTGCATCGCGGCCATCCATTCCGTCTGTGCCTACCAGTTGCCGCCTGTTTTGCAAAACTTTTGTCGAACCTATCCCCAGGTGCAACTGCGGGTGACTTCGCTGGGTAGCGATCGGGCTCTTAAAGTGCTGAAAGATGGTTTGGTCGATCTGGCGATCGTCATGAATAACCGCTTCCTCACCGCCAGCCCGGAAATGGTTGTGGATTCCCTCTATGTGGAACCCGTCAAAATTCTGATGGCGGCCAACCATCCCCTCACCGCCTATGATCAGGTGCCCTGGCCGGAGTTATTGACCTATCCCCAGGTGGTTTTTAAAGATGGCTATGGCATGCAACGGCTGGTGCAAGAACAATTCCAGCGCCAGGGACTGTCCCTCAATATTGCCCTCGAACTCAATACCCTGGATGCCTTTCGGGGCGTTGTGCGCCAAGGCGAACTGATTGCCCTGTTACCCCAAGGGGCGGTGGCGGATGTGCATCTGGATCCTACTCTAGCGATTCGATCGACCATGGATCCTGTGATTACCCGTGAGGTCGTCTTAGTCACCACCCAAGATCGTCTCAGTATTCCGCCAATCCAGCATTTTCGATCGCTAGTCCATCAAATGAAATTGACCGATCCCAAAGCGCCAATACTGTCAGCGTAGCGATCGGGAGAATCCTGATCCTGGTTGTCCTCAATCCCGGTTTTGTTCTCAGTCAGGCTGCAAAGGCTACGTTATGCCCTTCTCGATTGTCCTAAACTAGAGGGTCTATCTAAAAATGACCCTTTTTCAACACTGACTGACTAAGTACCGACTGAGCGGAGACTATGAGCCACACATTTCGAGAGCTATTACGCAAAATTGGCAGTGGACCTCACACCGGAGAAAACCTAACCCGCTCAGAAGCTGAAGCCGCCACGCGGATGATGCTATTGCAGGAAGCAACCCCGGCCCAAATTGGGGCATTCATGATTGCCCATCGCATCAAGCGTCCCACCGGAGAAGAATTAGCCGGGATGCTAGATGCCTATGATGGCCTCAGCGATCGCCTGCAACCCATCACGGCCAAATATCCAGTGCTCGTAATGTGCTCCCCCTACGATGGTCGATCGCGAACAGCCCCTTTCTCCGTCTTGACTGCATTAGTACTAGCTGCCGCAGAAGTTCCCGTTGTGTTGCACGGGGGCGATCGCATGCCCACCAAAGAAGGGGTTCCCCTCGTAGAACTCTGGGCGAGCTTAGGAATAGACTGGCGATCGTGCTCCCTGGGGCAAGTTCAACAACTGCTCCAAACCACCAGGATCGGCTTCTTCTATCTCCCCCAACATTTCCCCCTAGCAGCAGGCTTAGTTCCCTATCGGGATCAAATCGGCAAGCGTCCGCCTTTCTCAACGCTGGAACTGATGTGGTCTCCTTATGTTGGCGAACAGCAACTAATCTGTGGTTTTGTTCATCCGCCAACGGAAAATATGTTTCGTGCTGCCTTTGAATTACGGGGAACCTTGAACTTTACAACGGTCAAAGGCTTGGAAGGAAGCTGTGATCTCCCCCGCGATCGCACCGCCATCATTGGACTTAACCAGGCTTCCGGCTTCGATCGGCTACATCTCTCTCCTCGAGACTATGGATTTGCGGCTAAAGAAGTTGCCATAGCCCCCACTGAGCATTGGTCAGAGTTAGCCAAAATGACGTTGCAAGGAAATGTGACAGAACTGACCGATGCCCTCATTTGGAACAGTGGATTTTACCTCTGGCGAATGGGTGCAGCCTTGGATCTTCCCACGGGATTGCAGCTAGCCAGTACTCTACTGACTCAAGGCAAAGTTGCCCAAGTTTGGCATACCCTACAAATTTCAATGGGAACGGTGTAGCAAACGCACAGTAGCAAACGCATAGGAGAAACCTATTCCCGCGAGTTCCCACAGCCTTATGCAGAATGCTCCTGATGATAGGACTGCCTAAGAGGACAAGAGTGGATCCTACCCCTTTTTTCCCGGCTTCTGTTGCCCAAGATTAACCAGCGGCTACCGAAGAGGGGGTTCGTTCCGATGCCTCTCGTTCCCGCAGCCCATAGTCTGCCCCGGAAACCACGGAAACCACCAATCCTTCCCGCGCTAGACAGCTATTGGGAGCCACCGCTTTGACTTGGGCTTCAATGCGATCGAGAAACTCATCATCGTGATCCGGGTCGTGATGGAACATGACTGGATATCGCACTTTGGCTGCCTGGGACAATTGCAGTGCCTCCTGCCAAGTGGAATGGCCCCATCCTTTTTTAGACGTTTTGGGATCGTGATATTCTTCATCGGTGTAGCAAGCATCGTAGACTAGCACGTCGGCATTGCGACAGAGATGCAGCAAATTCTCATCAAGGTGGTCAGAGTAATGCTCGGTATCTGTTGCATAAACGGCACTGTACCCACGCCACGTCACCCGATAGCCCATCGCCGTATTGGGATGATTCAGGGCTCCCATCTCAACGGTTACCCCATCGCCTAGATCAATCACTTGTCCAGCTTGCACATCGTAGAAGTGCATTTCAGACTGCATGATTTGCATGGGTACTGGGAAATTCGGGTGCAGCATTTGATCGCTCAGCCGTTGTTTCATCGTTGCTCCATTAGGCGCAACTCCACCATAGATATGGAAACGATTGCCCGGAATAAAGGCAGGACGGAAGAAGGGAAATCCTTGAATATGATCCCAATGGGAGTGACTGAAGAACATGTGGGCTTCGATCGGCCCTTGACTCAGCAGGTGCTGGCCTAGTACCCGAAGACCTGTTCCTCCATCAAAAATGAGACGTTTGCCACCCACACGCATTTCAACGCAGGAGGTGTTCCCCCCATAGCGCACTGTGGAAAGACCGGGCGTAGCAATACTGCCGCGCACACCCCAAAACTGAACTACAAATTCCGAAGAGTGAACCATGTCTCGACTTACACCTGCTTCAAGCGCTGTGAACCAATCTGGATGGGTGGGAGAATGCTATTGTGGAATGAGATATACCCCCATCACTCAATGATGGCAGGGGGATGACCCTTCAGTCCCTCGTTCGCTAATTCAGCTAAAATGTTGGGATAAGCGGCGATCGTCCCTCGTCTTCCTGCAGTAGCACCTTTCTTTATACCAACTACCTCATCACAACACAGAGTGCTATCTCCTTTAGGAGGGCTGAATGATGAAGCCCGAAAATCCAAGGGATTTCACCTCCGTTATCCCCTATGCTACCCAGACTGTTTCTTGGAATAGCAAAGCTACAAAAAATTCAGAGTAGACGCGGAGAAAGATTTCATAGTCCTTTATACAGAACAGGTTTCCGCTTTCGGGAAAAACACGGAGTTCTTTTCTACTTCTATTTCCACAGGCGTATGCCATTACAAAGTTTCTCCTCAAGCACCCCTGCAATTGACGCCCTACATGAAATTGACACCCTACAATTGACACCCTACAAAGGTAGAAGTACTACCTGCTTTATCCCCCCCGATGGGGATTGTCAATCCAAATTTCTTCGGATCTCTACTTCATTTAGGGAAAAGTATCTAGGAGGAAAAATTGATCTGGTGGGTTGATTAAATAAGATTATGTAGCGTTGTAGCAGGCCACTCAACCAGCTAATTAGCAAGCAAAACAACCTACTCGTCTGACTATTTTTCTAAGAACACTGATTTCCTAGGAACACTGAACTCTTGGAGTTAAAAAATGAGGCCCAATAAAAAAGCCTAGGAGCCTCTCCTAAGCTTTTACTACGAGTTTATTGAAGTTGCAACATAGAGGCACATCAATGATTTGGAAGCCTCAACCCAGTGAGAAAGATCACTTACAAATGAGCCCATCCCACTAGCAATACCGAATCAATTGGTCATGACGACTCCGTTATCAATTGCAACTTGGTTAAGCACAGATTATGGCCAAGGATGATTCACCTAGCCAGCAGCTTGAATGCATTGTTCTACAAGCGGCATTACCGCATCCACATCTTTCCAGCCCAAAATTTCAACGGATTTCTTCTCCAGATTTTTGTAAGTCTGGAAAAACTCTGCAATTTCGTCCAAGCGGTGCTGGGGAATGTCTTTGATCGATTTCACAGCTGCGTAACGAGGATCCTTATCGGGAACACAGAGGATTTTCTCATCCCGATCGCCCCCGTCAATCATCTCCAGCATGCCGATTGGGCGAGCCGCAATTACACAGCCGGGGAAGGTGGGCTGATCCATAATGACCATCCCATCTAGGGGATCGCCATCGTCGGCCAGGGTATTGGGGACAAAGCCATAGTCGTAGGGATACATGACGGAGGCATAGAGCACCCGATCGAGCGCAAAGGCGTTCATATCCTTGTCAAACTCGTACTTGTTCTTGCTGCCTGCGGGAATTTCAATCAAAACGTTGATCAGTCCGGCTTTGGGCTGAGCAGGAATGCGAGATAGATCTACCACTGCGGTTCTCCAAGCAATTTGTTACCGAAATCGATTGTAGGGGAAGACTGGATCTATCTACTACTTCCCATGCAAGTACTTCCCGTTCAAGTACTTCCGATTCAAGTCTAATTCCTGAAGATTGGGGATTATTTTCCATGGTGCATCTCAGTTCAACGATTGCAGGGGCAATGACCCTGGGCGCAATCTCTTTGCCGTTTGTTTCCAATGGTGGGACACATTCCGTCCTAGGAATGGATTATCGCCCGATCGAAAAGTTGTTGGCTGCCCAGCAATGGGAGGCCGCAGCGACCGAAACCCAGGCTCTTATCTTTGCAGCATCGCTCCGGAGCGAATATTCAACCGTCGGTGATGACCTATTGACCCAGGACGCCGTTAATGATTTTCCCTGCCAGGACTTAGCGACTATTAATTCTTTATGGAATAAATATAGTCAGGGACGATTTAGCTTCAGTACTCAAAATCGTATTCGTCAACAAGTTCTAGGGCCACTGGCAACATCGCGCCCTGTAGCAACGGCACAATCCTCATCTAGGCTGAAGGACTCTCCGTCAAACGCTTCTGTGCAGATGATAGATGCACAGTCCTGGCAAGCCTTTACCGAGCAGGTTGGTTGGGCAGCAGTCCAAGAACGCACCAAAGGCTTAGAACCAGCTAAACCCCTGCGACGGGCAACCGATGTGCCAGAAGGAGCCTTTCCGCTGCCCGTCAAGTCCACTGGAGATTTTAGCGATCGGGCGGTCACCTATGATTCGGCTGCATTATTTGGGGCTTCATTTTTAAATCGCGTGCAGCAATGTAAACTCTAAGGCGCTCAGGCGATGGCAATGAGGATGATGGCAAGTTGTCAGGAATGTTGAAGGCTCAGGAAGTCAGTAGTCAGGAGATTCGATCTTGCTTCGGCTTCTTGTTAGCCGTTGATTCTTGCTCAGCTACGCCATCCTCTAATTGTCTGAGTTATTCTCGGGGAGAGGCCCCTTTCGTCGAGCATTTATTTGAACAATTAGAAAAAACAGGCTACCCCGTTTGGTTAGACGACCATAGCTTAGTTCCAGGAAGACCTTGGTAAGCTCAAATTGATGAAGGGATTGATCTGGCTGTGGTCCTTCTATTCGTGGTTTCTAAGGAATCTATTCTATCTCCCGACGTGGAATGTGAGGGGCGATCGCCTCCACAAATGAGCTGAGTCAACCCTTATCCCGTTGGAAACTTCTTTCAGCCTCAAAATTACTTTGGGAACAATGGTTGACCCAGTCACCATGGAATGTTCATTCAAGATTCGTTCAAGATGGTTCTAATGTTCTTTCCAGCCCAGTCCGATCGCACCTTGACCGATCGAGGCTTGACGCCGCCGCGCTGAGACTTGACGTTCAGGGTCAATCCCTTCAAACGTTGGCGGTAACCAAACCCGCACAATCAGTAGCACAGCCATAACGACCAAAAACGCACAGGTTGAAAGCATTTGTTGCCAATGAATTTCCAGGACGCCATGCACTAAAACTTCCCGTAAGGCAGAGACGATCGCGACTTCCACAGCAACCCCAATAGAAATTCGTTGTTCCTGTAAGTAAATAATCAATAATCGGAAGATTTCTACCAGGATTAATAGAAACAAAATATCAGCGGCTACTTCATGAAAATGCAATGGAGGCAACAGTGAGATAAACATATCTCTCAACTGAATCACCATTACAATAAACAAACCAATGCACAGGGATACAACAATCATATCCTGCACCGTTTCCAGCGCACGTACAATGCGAGTCCGGCTAATTTGAGTCATCAGTGTTTGTAATGCTTCCTGCATAGATGGCTCCTAGCGAAGTGTTCTTTTATTGAAGCGGCTTTTCCAGGAATTCTTCAAGCCGTTTTTGATTAGAGAATGTCATAGATGCAATCAGCCTTATTCGTCGATCGGTTCTAAATTTCAAGAAAACCCTGTTTTACTGCGGGTTTTCAGGGAGAATATAGAGGAACTTTACGAGGAAGTGTGCGAAATGCCAATTGTTCATACCCTATGGGAACTGGAAACGGGAGAAGGCATTACCCTGCACAACATTACCCGTCCCTTACAAGACTTCATTGCCACGACTCAGATTCAAAATGGGCATGCGATCGTCTTTTCCCGCCATACCACTACAGCCTTAGCGATTAACGAAGATGAAGAACGGCTGCTTGAAGATATCAAAGTCTTTCTCAATAAATTAGCTCCTTCCACGGATAGTTATCTCCACAACGATTTGCATTTACGCCCGAATATTCCCCCAGATGAGCCTAGGAATGCCCACTCCCACTTGATGGCGATGGTGCTGAGTACCAGTGAAATAATTCCGATCGTGGCGGGTCAGTTAGCCCTGGGAACCTATCAATCGGTGCTGCTGCTAGATTTAGACGGCCCTCGCAAACGGACTGTCTTGTTTCAGGTCAACGGTGAGTAGGATTGCTTTTTGCAACGAGTGCATAAGTTTTCTAGATCAATTTCGTCGATCGCAGCAACTCTGCATACAATGTGAGCAAACCAACAATGTGAGACAAGACTGGTGCAGTCAACCTTAGGGTTCTCATGCATCCCATCGCTTCTCGCAGGACTCATGGGAATCAAGGGCTATGGCATTTAATGCAACAGTATTGGGACTCGTACAAATTCGGCGTGGCTCCTATGGTGATCCAGTTGTGGCATGGCAGAAGTTTTTGCAGGCGAATGCATTGCCTGTAGGGACTGCGGATGGAGATTTTGGTCGTGCAACTGAGGTGGCAACGCAGGCATACCAGGCCAGGAATAAGCTATCTGCTACGGGCGTTGTGGATGTAACAACCTACCAAACTGCCTTGAAGCAAGGATTTATTTTCTATGTAGCCAATCTCACGGCGGCTCGTCTGTTACAAGCCATCAATTACGGGGTTAATGAAGTCATTGATCTCCAGAAAACGCTCAATGACACTGCTGGACTGAAACCGCTGCTGAAATTGGATGGAGACTTTGGGGTAAACAGTACCCGCGCGCTGATTCAAGCCTATCAGCAACTGGATACCACTTTTCGGACGACCCTAGCCCAAAAGCTTTCAGATCAAACAAAGAAAAAAGTGGGTAGTGATTTTGACCCTGGTTTAGATATTCTGACGGAATTTAGTCGTCGTCTACGCCAGCGCTTAAGCGGCCCAGAATGGGTAAAGTTTCGGCCTGCCAGTGTGTCGATCGATGATTTGGCCTCACCCTTTCGACAACGGGTGCAAGCATTTAATAATGCGCTAAAGGCAGCGGGTGCAACGATCGAAATTAACAACACACTCCGCCCCCCGGAACGGGTGCATTTAATGCATTATTCCTACAAGGTATTTGCCAAAACGCTGAATCCCCAGGATGTACCAACATTTCCAGGAATTGAAATTGACTGGATGCATTACACCACGGACTTGGCTGTAAAAGCAGCAGAGGCAATGGTCAGAACCTATGATATTGCCTATCCTCCGGCATTGCGATCGAATCACACATTGGGTTACGCGATCGATTGGTATATCGAATGGAAGGACACGCTAAAAATTCAAGATGCCAATGGGAAAATAGTTACGATCGGCAAGCCGAACAACTCGTTTGATAATCGTCAGTTGTGGGATGTGGGTGCTACCTATGGCGTTTACAAGTTACCATCCGATGGCCCCCACTGGTCGATCGATGGTTACTAATGTCATTAGAAGTTCCCCGCCACTCCCTTACTCCAAGAACCAACCCAAGAGATCTGCGATCGTCAGATGGAAGTCTTGGGCAAAGGGTGGAACAGGCAATTTGGCAGTGATTTTATCGTAGACCGTTGTGGGCTGATCCGGCGAATAAACAAAGGCACATTGCTCAGCCAGGTCAATTAACCAGCCCATTGGGTTCCATACTTTAAACAATGCAAAATGTTTTTAGTCACTTTCGTTTGACTTTGATTTGGAGAAAGAACTTCGATCGTCCAATCTGGCGCGATCGAAAAGACATTAGTAACACCACCATTGTCTTTTCGGGGAATTCTGTCCCAAGTAAACACTGAAATATCAGGAACAATAGAACGTTCTCCAAACGTACACCGCAGTTCTACGAAGGCCCGTGCTATCTTTTGTGGCTTCACGCTAGCATTGATGGCCGCAGACAGTTCCGTTTGTATAATGCTGTGTTCTCCTTGGGGCATGGGTTTTGGAAGGATTTGCCCATCGACATATTCGCTAGCAGGTTCCGTTTCTGGCAACTTCAGAAACGCTTCTAGGGTTAAAGTTTGAGGGGGAGTCTTACCATGCCAAGGTGCTCCAGAAACGTGAACTAACCCTTCTCAAAGCTCTATTCTACTGAAAATTTGTGAAGTTCCAAGTCTCCTGTAGGCTCCCTTCGGATATTGGCCCAATGAATGCCCGCTCTTTGAATAATAATGGGGCTTCAGCTCGATCGCCAAAACCCCAATCAGTCAATTATTTCAAGAATTATTGCAGGTCATTAGCCAGGTACGACTTGAAACTTGAGAGATCCTGCGTAATCGATTACGACCTCATCCAATCGAGTTAAGAACCCTAGTCAATGCTGATGGAAGTTGGTCGAGATGCCCCTCCATTACTGGTAGTGAAGGTATCCGGTACTGTTATCTTACGGAAGTCGCTGTATAGCTTATCGCGCCAAGTCCAAAACGCATCAAACAGTGGATTGTCAGCAATGCCTGGGACGCCTTGCCCCTTCAAACTTTCCGACACATTCAGATAATTGCCTGTGGGAATCTTGATATACAAGCTCACCCCTGCCACCGCAAAATCTGCCAGGGTTGGCTCATTACCGATTAAGTAAGGCTGCTCCGACAAAATATCGCAAAGCCAGCTTAAATTCTGCCGCAGTTCCGCTTTAATTTGATCCGGTGAAAGCCCAACAGGTGTGCCCAGATTGCCCAGAAAATCCAAAGATGGCAAAGACGTGACTAAATTCTTCAACACACTCGGCGTGGCATTGGGTAACAATGCAGTGCGGAAAGCGCTGCTCTGCGCCAAACACGCAATCAATCCTTTGCGGGCATTAATCCCAAAAATTTCATCGGCCCATTGCTCCATGATCCGGCACTGCCCCCGTTGCTGACTTTGGGTTGGGATGATCAGCTTTTCAGGATAGCGCCGATCGAGGTATTCCGCGATCGCGGTGGAATCGGCCACCACGGTTCCCTCGTCTTTGATGACTGGAACTTGGCGCTGACCGGACATTTGGAAAATCTCAATTTGACCCACACCGGGGGTTACTTCTACTTTTTTGTAGTCCAGACCCTTGTAATCCAGAATGAGCCGTACTTTCTCGGCATAGCTGGACATTTCAAATTGATAAAGTTCAATCATGGTGCAATTGGATTGTGTGGCAAGGTACTATTGCGTGGCAGAAAAGGCCGGTATAGCAGAACACGGGCGAGCCGCAGCTTCTCCATACACCGATGCATCTTAACGTGAAATTCTTTCGATCGCACGGGGTCATAACCGAACATCCCAGCCCTGAATAGCGCCTTGATACCGTCTTCGTAGCGAATTTTAGTAGCGAATTCTTGGATCAATGTAGGCGTTAATAATGTCAATGGCAATACTGGCGATCGCAACGATCGCGGCAAAAAACACCACAATCCCCTGCACTACCGCATAATCCCGCTGGGCGATCGCGCGGTACAGACGATTGGCTAAACCGGGCCAGGAAAAGGTCACTTCTGTTAAAATTGCGCCACCCAGCATTGCCGCCAGCGTTAATCCCAAAATCGTTACTACAGGAATTAAGGTATTGCGAAAGGCATGGTTCCAGAGAATTTGCCGTTCCGGAATCCCCCGCGCCCGTGCTGCTTCCACGTAATCTGCTTGTAAGGTTTGCTTCAAATTGACCCGAACAATCCGCTCAAAAATGCCACTGATTAACACGCCTAGGGACAAGGCCGGCAACGTCAGGTAATACAGCGCTGTGAAAAATTGCTGAAAATTGCCGCTGAGTAAGCTATCGATCGTATACAGCCCCGTGATTCCTGTTGGTGTTGGCATCGTCGTTGGAAAGCGCGTGCCGAGGGGAAATAGCCCCAGTCCTACGGAAAAAATAAGCTGCAACAACATGCCGAACCAAAACAGCGGAATGGCATAGGTAATAATGCCAAACAGCCGACCACTGGTATCCCAGCCACTATTGGGTTTGGAGGCCGACAACGCCCCGATCGCGACCCCTACAACTAACGCGATCGCTAAACTCCCGATCGCCAACTCCGCCGTGGCTGGAAAGTGCTGCTGAATCACCTCCCAAACTACGGTGCCCTTCCCACTACAGGACTTCCCCAAATCCAGGTGTAAGAGCGACCAGAGGTAATCGCCATACTGCCCAATCAGTGACTTATCTAGCCCACATTGTGCCCGCAGTGCTGCCTTGGCCTCCGGAGAAGCCTTTGGCCCCAGCAGTGCATCCGCCGGATCCCCTGGAGTGGCCCGCAGTAGCAGAAAGACCAGGGTGGTGATCAGCCATAGCATCAACGGAGCCATCAACAAGCGGGTGGCAATGTAGAACTTAAGCGAGTTCGATCGAGCCATAGGGCATTTCTCAATGGATAGTAGCTGAAAAAATCCTTGGGCTCACTATACACCTCGCCGCTAACGATTACACTTTGCCGCTAACGATCGCCACTCAGCATCCGTCGATCGGGCTTCTTGAGGATTGCATTAAGATAGGGCATAGAACGGGTTGAAGGAGGTGAATGATGACGCTCACGACCCCACGCCGCATGAGCCTTGAGGACTATCTAAACTATGACGACGGGACGGATACCCGCTATGAGTTGGTGGATGGGGTACTAGTCAAGATTGCTCCTGAAAATCCCCTGAACCCCCAAATTGCGATGTTTCTGGCCTTTGCGTTTGGATTACTCGGTCTGCCGCCCCATCGTATTGTGATTGGTCATCAGATTGCTATGAAATCGCCCCATGCCACGGCACGGCAACCCGATCTCGTTGTGCATTCCGAGGCATCCGAGATGGCCCTCCGATCGGGAAGCAAGATTCTTACTTTGGATATGCCTGCTCCTCTACTGGTGGTTGAAGTCGTCTCCAGTAGCCAAACTGACCCCCAATCCTACGATCGGGATTATCAACAAAAACGTGCTGAATATGCCGATCGAGGCATCGGTGAATATTGGATCGTTGACCCCGAAGCCAGTCTGGTCACCGTCTGTAACTTGACCCAGGCAACCTACCAAAGCACTGAATTTCGCGGTGATAGCCCGATCGTTTCTGTCACCTTTCCCAGCCTATCTCTCACCGCAAACCGGATACTGACTGCTGGGAAATAAGCACGATCGCCCTGGCAGCACCCACCGACCCTCTTACCCACCGACCCTCTTACCCACCGACCCTCTTACCCACCGACCCTCTTACCCATTTACGCAAACACAACCGTCCGATTGCCATAGACCAACACCCGGTGTTGCAAATGCAGCCGCACTGCCCGCGCTAGGACAATCCGCTCCAAATCCTTGCCCTTGCGAATTAAATCCTTCACATTATCTCGGTGGCTAACCCGGATCACGTCCTGCTCAATAATCGGCCCCTCATCCAGATCCGGCGTGGCGTAGTGGGCTGTTGCACCGATGATTTTGACCCCCCGATCGTAGGCCCGTTGGTAGGGATTAGCTCCCGCAAAAGCAGGTAAAAAGGAATGGTGAATATTAATCACTTGGGGAAATTTTTGGACAAAATCTGACGACAATACCTGCATATATTTCGCCAGCACAACTAAATCGATCTGGTATTGCTGCAGGATCTCCAATTGTTTGGCTTCCTGGGCCAGTTTGGTGTCCGGGGTAATCGGCAGAGGGTGGAAGTCAATGCCAAACTGCTGGGCGATCGGTGCGAGATCCGCGTGGTTGCTAATCATCACGGGAATTTCCGCATCCAGTTCCCCGGCCTGGTGTCGCCACAGCAGATCGAGTAAACAGTGATCCTGCTTGCTGACCCAAATGGCAATCCGAGGCCGCCGATCGGAAAAATGTACCTCCCAGTGCGCCCCCAAGGGATTCGCGATCGCGCCTAGGGCGGGATGAATCACTTCGCGCGGCAGGTTGAATCCCTCCAACTGCCACTCAATCCGCGTCAGAAACAACCCCGCCGAAAAATCCGTATGCTGATCTGCCTGGATGATATTGCCACCATTGGAGTAAATGAAGTTGGCTAATTTTGCGACCAGACCCTTCTGATCGGGACAAGACAGCAGCAAGGTTGCAGTGGGAGACATGGGTGGAATGGGATGGAACCAAAAACTTCAATCTTCCACTATAGACATAAAAATCAAAGACAAAACAGAAATTAAAACAACACGATGGCTGACTTTCTGCTGTGGGTGATTGAAGCGGTGGGCAAACTTTAAGAATTGGGAATGAATTGGGGCGCGAACTTATTGGGGGGATGGGGGTGGTGGAGCAGGAGTCGGTGCAGGTGAAGTGGATGCCGCAGGGGCAGGAGATGCAGGAGTGGAACTGACGGGACTGGGGGACGCAGAGGGCGATGGACTGGGACTGGGAGACACAGAGGGCGACGGACTGGCCTTGGGTGCTGAGGCTTTCCATTCTGCGAGGGGCCGGGTGACCGCACTCTCAAACGTCGTTGGGACGAGCAACACCGTGAGTTCTGCCTTGGGATCAGTCGGTGGATCGACGATCGCATACAACGCCGTGCGATTAAAGTTGGACTTGCCCAGTACCAAGGTGTGCACTTTTTGATCGGCTAACTTCACTTCCACAGTTGCGAGGGGGGGCTCTAACCCAAATTCTGCCCGCCGATCGGCAGCGGTGGGCAGCGATCGTTCCGACTGGCTGGTGGCGAGTAAGTTGGTCAAAAAGGCGATCGCGGCCTCACTGGCAGGTGTTTTTTCCGGCGCAAGCATTTGCCATTGGTTTCCCTGCTTTTCAAACACGAGTGTATTGACCAAGGTTTTCAGCGTGAATGCACGAATATCCGCTTCTTGAAAATTAAAAATTGGCTGATTGCCCGCCGTCTGCGTGGCTTGGGGTGTTGATTTACGACCTTCCACCACATACACGCCGATTCCTAAAAGTGCTGCAACCAGCAGTAGAATTAAGGGCGATCGCTGAAATTTCATCTTGCCAAACTTCTTGCCAAATTGGACTTATAGTAGTACAAATGTACGATACTGTTTTAAGCAATGATGAAATTATGCACAGATTTGCGCCTCGATCGCGAGCCCGATCGCTCAACTCTCCGGCAGCAATGCCAAAATCTGATTCACAAACGCCTCGTGGTCAATCACTGGTTTAGAAATGTAGCCATCTGCCCCACTTTTTGCTAAAAAGGTTTCCCGATCGCCATCCATGGCATGGGCTGTGACTAGAATGACAGGGAGGTGAGCCGTGTCAGGATTATCCTTCAGCATTTGGGTCAGCCGGATCCCATCGACGGATTTGCCCTGATACATGCTGCGGGACAAAGACACATCCATCAGCACAATGTCTGCTTGCTTGGCTTGCGTGATTTGTAAAACTTCTTCCACATTCTCGGTGTGCTTGACTGCCAATCCCCCCCGTTTGGTGAGGATTTTTGAAAAAACACGCGCATTGATCGGGTCATCTTCCACTAACAAAACAGTTCTCATCCTATCACCTAGATCCTGGGCACCCGATTCGATTAGTCTCTACAGTCTGTCAATGTTCCTACCATTAGCCTCTACCCAACAGCTTCTTCTGTCAGAGTGCTTGCCAAAGGATCAGTCAAACTCTAGACTCTCATCTAATCAAACTGCCATATAGCTTACTGGATAAAAATTCATTCAAACTTTTCCATCTATGATTCAATTCAGCAAAATCCACAATTGGGTTTTTACTGAGACGGCTTAAAAATCCTTTTTTCCAAATCGTACCTTTCCAAAACTATGTTAAGAGTGGGTACGAGTACTCCTATTCATCCACCTTTCGCGAAATTTCACAGGAACCCCCGTCCATGGCTAAGCAGTTAGATATTCTCCAAACAGGACAGGTGATCTCCACCGCGCTGCATACAGAAATGCAGCAGTCCTACTTGGAATACGCCATGAGCGTGATTGTGGGGCGTGCCTTGCCCGACGTGCGCGATGGCCTAAAACCTGTGCACCGCCGGATTCTCTACGCGATGCATGAACTGGGACTAACCCCCGATCGCCCTTTCCGGAAATGCGCCCGTGTGGTGGGGGATGTGCTTGGTAAATACCATCCCCATGGCGATCAAGCGGTCTATGATGCCTTGGTGCGGATGGTCCAGGACTTTTCTAGCCGGTATCCCCTGTTGGCAGGCCATGGCAACTTTGGCTCCGTGGACAACGATCCACCCGCTGCTATGCGGTACACGGAAACCCGCTTGGCTCCGATCAGCAACGAGTCCATGCTGACGGAAATTGGCGACTCCACAGTGGAATTTATCGGCAACTTCGATAACTCCCAACAGGAGCCCACCGTCCTCCCAGCGCAGCTACCCTTTCTGCTGCTGAACGGGTCCTCGGGGATTGCCGTGGGCATGGCGACCAACATTCCGCCCCACAACCTGGGTGAAGTGGTAGATGGCCTGATTGCGCTGATCGACAATCCCAACTTGGCCGATGAGAAATTGCTGGAAATCATTCCGGGCCCAGATTTTCCCACAGGAGGCGAAATTGTTGGCACCGACGGTATTCGGGAAGCGTACTTAACTGGGCGGGGCAGCATTCCCATCCGGGGTATCACGGATATTGAAGAGATCCAAGTCGGTAAGGGTAAACATCGCCGATCGGCGATCGTCATCACCGAACTGCCCTACCAGGTGAATAAAGCCGCGCTAATCGAAAAAATTGCGGAACTGGTGAATGCGGGCAAGCTGGAGGGAATTTCCGATATTCGCGATGAAAGCGATCGGGAAGGCATCCGCGTCGTGATTGAGCTAAAGCGAGATACGAACCCGAATAAAATTCTGCAAGGGTTGTATAAACAAACCTCCCTGCAAAGTAATTTCGGTACGATCATGCTGGCCCTGTCCGAAGGGCAACCCCGGCAGATGACCCTGCAGGAACTGCTCCAGGAATTCCTCACCTTCCGGGAAGAAACCCTGACCCGCCGCTATCGCCACGAACTGAACCAGCACGAAACCCGGATTCACTTGGTGGAAGGTTGGCTAGAAGCCTTGGCAAATCTCGACGATGTGATTGATATCCTGCGCAACGCCCCCGATGGCACCAGCGCCAAGTTGGAACTACAAACTCAGTTTGACTTCAGCGATCGTCAAGCCGATGCGATTTTAGGGATGCCGCTGCGCCGTTTGACGGGGTTGGAGCGCCAAAACTTGCAAAATGAGTTTGAGGAATTAACTACTAAGATTGCTGATTTGAAAAAGCTGTTGAGCGATCGACGGGAATTGCTCAAGGCGTTAAAGAAAGAACTCCGTCATTTGAAAAAGCAATTTGGGGATGCCCGGAAAACCCGGATTCTCAACCTGGGGACTTCGCCTACAGCCCCAACGGAATCGCCTAAAACCGCTGCTAAGCGCACGAGTACAACGCCAGCCGTGCGTGATGAAGAGGATGTTCCCTCCACCAGCGCTCCCAAGGCTGAAAAAAGTCGTAAAGCATCACCGAAAGCCGCGATCGAAGAAGTTGAATTATTTGCGGTAGAAGAAGATCAGGAAACCGTCGTTGAATTGACCCAAAAAGGCTACATTCGTCGCGTCAGTCCCAAAACCTATCAACGTCAGCAACAAAAAACGGCTGAAATAGAAAAACCAATTCTAGAAGAGTTTGAAGATGTTGTGATTCAGACAGAATTTACAACCACAGCGGAAACGCTAGTCGTCCTAACTCGGAGTGGCAAAGCCTTCCCGCTGAGTGTGCGTGACATTCCCCAAGCGGCGGCTCGTACGAAGGGTGTTCCTTTGGTGACGCTGTTACCGCCCAATTCTGGTGTGGGGGCTGATACGAGCGCGATCGTGGCCACCTTCTTTTTGCCTGAGGACTTGGACAGTCAAGCTCTGCTGCTGTTGACGGCTCAGGGCAAAATGAAGCGCATTGCCTTAACGGAATTCCAGGACATGACCAATCGCGGCCTGATTGCCACTAAGCTCAAGGATGACGATACGGTTCTGTTGGCGGGCTTTGTGGAGGAAGGCGATCAGGTTGTGATCTGTACCAGTATGGGGCGCGTAGTGCGAATTGAAGTCAATGAAGAAACCTTCCCGATCTCCAATCGTACTGCGGTGGGAACGCAGGTGACTAAATTGCTGAAATTAGAACGCTTTATCGGCTGGGCGATCGCGGGCTATGAAGATGATTTCCTGATGCTGTCCGAGCAAGGCTACGCTAAGCGCATGACCGTCGGCGATCTAAAACTTTGCAGTCCCGGTGCATTAGGGCAGAATGTTTTCCAATTCACGAATAAATCCGATGCACTTTTGGGCATGGTAGTGGCATTCCCCGGCACCCACACGCTGGTTTTGACCAGTGATCCCTACGTGGTAAAACTCCCGATCGAAGCGGTTCCCTTAGGCAATCGGATGGATAAGGGAGAAAAGTCCTTTAAAGTCACGAAGGGTGAAAAGGTGACGGATCTGATTCTGCCGATCGTGCCCTATGGGGAGTTAGACGAGTTCTAAGCTGGCTCATTCTAGGCACCTGGTTCGACCGATCTTACCCACAGGGCGAGGCCACCGCCCCTTCCCCGTGCGGCAATGTAGTGATCGGTCACGGCGAAAAAGGCAAAAAAGGGCAATTGCCCGATCGGTAATTCGTCAAAAGCCTTGCCCCGCTGGGGAGATGGAAAGTTGCCTTTGTAGAGCGTTTGTCCTAATACCTTCACTTGTAAGTAGAGAAAATCAAAGGCCAGTAGATTTTTTTTGCTGAGATAGCGAGCTGGCCCGGTTAACCGCAGGCTGACTAGCCCCACTTGTAATTGATTGGCGATCGTTAAATTCTGGCCGAGATTGGTAGCGGTTAGATGATTTGTTGAGTGACTGCTGGGAGCAAGTTCTGGCGCAGGTGGGAGCTGTGGGGAGGGTGGTGACGGCTCAAATTCTAGATAGGCTGGAACCCATTTGGGAAGATAAAATCCTGGCCCTAAAACAATTCCGGCCCGTTGGCGCACCCGCTTTGTCCCCGTCGCAAAGCACAAACGCCATTTTCCGACTACATCGGTGATAGGATAAAGCGTTCGTGACTGTTTTGTTGCTTTTTCAGCTTGCAAAAGCGCCTGAACCACTTCCTGGGGCGCAGGCCGATCGCCCGAACTCGGTTGCGTGGCAACTTGGTACAACAGGTCGGCAAAGGAGCGATCGGGCATTCAGCCTCCTAGATGAGGAATCAACAAAATCTACAACCTTATTATCTACATCATTATCGCTTGGCGATCGCAGACTCGATCGTATCGAAAGCTCCCCCGTCTTCAAAGGTCTTTTGGGCCGCCTGCCAGCCGCCTATTCATCGATTTTCGTGGGTGGTTTGACGGGCGTAAATTGCTTGGTCAGTATAGTCTTTTTCCATTGTGCCTGGAATTGCGGAATGATGGCATCATGGCCGCCTTCGAAACGGTATAGCCCACTAGAGTCAGAGTAAGAAAATTTGACTAAGTTCCGACCGATAAACCGTAGATTATTGAGATGAGGATCGTTGACAAAAAGCAAGGATTAGTTCGCCGCTCGGTTTCCTGTAAAGGTTAATCAAGCGCAAGTTGTCTTGGGGCGGAACCATTGCAAGAAAGATCGGTCTGGAAAGACATCGTGTTTTTGAAGCGTTGCCTTAACGATTCAAGCAGCTTGAATTGTCTGATTGCTGAAATATGTCAATAAATTCTTCTTAGATTAAGAACAGAATAAAGTTTGTGTAAACCATTTGCAGATGACCTAGGCAATAGAAATTTACGAATATACACTGGCAACTGTTACCTGACCTTTGAGGAATCACTGAGTCTAGGAAGCTAGTCATTCATCGTTTGCCTTGATTATCTCGCATCTACTGTCTCTTGCTACTTCTGTATATTACTTGACCATCTATTTTTGAGTTATCTGTTTGTAGTTATCTATTCTCTGATTATTTGTTCTCTGATTATTTGTTTTTAGCTCTCTACTGTACTTAGCTGTTAGTCATCCTGCTTCAGTAATGTCAGGGATTGCGACAATTGAGAAATCGCAATTATTGAAAGTTGTGATGCCTGAGAGCTTGCAAGTCCTAAGAGATTGCAACGATAAGTCAGTATGACTGTCAATGATCGATGGATTCACGCAAACCTAAATAAGCTTTCAATTCAAAATACTATGCAGCTAGTCATTGTTCGCAGGACGCCGGGGATCTCGTTCAGCATGGATGTTTATGCTGATAATTTAGTGAAATATTTAAAGCAGGTCAGACCTGATTGGAAAATTACTGAATGCGCACCCAATTCTTCGGGAGATTGGCGATCGGGAACAGGTTTACGGAAATATTATGAACGCTACTGGAATCATCCCCGTGATGTTGTAGAGCAATCTGGTGATATATTTCATGTAATTGATCATACCCATGCTCATGTGGCACGTTGGTTGAAGGCTCAAGGTAAACCTGTAGTGGTGACTTGTCATGATCTTGTCCCGCTAACCCATCCAGAAACGGTGAAAGCTGAGTCCCGATTACCTGCACTGAGTGCAATAACTTGGCGTTACTCTGCCAATGGTCTTAAATGTGCGGATCAGGTTCTGTGTGTTTCGTCCCATACGGCTGGGGATGTTATTCAGCACTTGAATATTCCACACCATTGTACAAGCGTCATTCATTCCGCAGCAGATAGTCATTTTCGATCGATTGATCCCGCGATCGTGCAGGATTTTCGGCAACGCCATTTAGCTAGCCCCCAAGAATTCGTGTTGTTGCATGTGGGCAGTAATCAAGTCCGTAAGAACATTTCTAATATTCTCAAAGCTTTAAAACTAACGTTGGATCGGGGCATTCCTGCTCGGCTTTGGCGGGTTGGTGGTGGATTTACAACTGAGCAAACAGAATATATTGAGAAAGCAGGATTGAGCGATCGAATTACGCAGTTTGAAAATATCGATCAATCTAAATTGGTAACGCTTTATAATGCAGCGGATATTACGCTGTTTCCATCGTTCTATGAAGGATTTGGGTTCCCTGTATTAGAATCCATGGCTTGTGGGACACCTGTCATTACCTCGACGACTTCTTCTTTGCCTGAAGTCGCAGGGAATGCGGCCATTTTGATTGATCCGACGCATCCCAAAACCATGGCAGACGCGATCGCGTTGTTGTACCAGGATTCCAGTTACCGAGAACAACTGGTTCAACGCGGTTTTCAACGAGTTAAGCAATTTCATTGGCGCATTACGGCAGAAAAGACTGCACAACTTTATGAACAAATTCTAGAACGCTATCAGTCTCAAACACTCCAATCAGAAAATACTTTTAAAGTCATCAATTCTCGCAAATCATAGATTAGAAAACTTGACTTTACATTTTTTGTAAAGTCACTGAATTCTAGATTGCAGATCCCCATTTTCGAGTAGATCTACGCTTGATGAATCAGTTATCTGATGGCCAACCAATGGACTGGTCACGAATGGAATTGTCGCCCACAGTAGGATTTCTGTCCTTTTTATCACCTTTGTTTCTTGTTTCTTTTCTCTTATACCAGGACTAGTAGCCTCCATATCCCATGAAATATTTATCCCATCCGGTTAAGGTGATTACGATCGTTCCTCGTTTACCAAGAATGATTGATGGTGTTGGAGATTATTCCCTATGCCTTGCTCAAGAATTGAAACAGAAGCACCATATTGAAACCCTGTTTATTGTTTGCGATCCTGATTGGAATGATCATGATGCAGTTGCGCCATTTTCAGTAGAAGTCTTAGCACAATCCTCCGATGAGGAACTATTCAAATTACTCTGTAGGTTAGAAGATCAAGCTTCAGTTGTTCTTTTTCAGCTATCGGGATATGGCTATCATAAATGGTCGATTTATTCCTGGATTGTTAAAGCATTAATTCGTTGGAAACAGCGATCGGGAGATCGCGTCAAGCTGGTAACAATGTTCCATGAACTTTATAAAGAAATGGGACTCAAACCTTGGCGACATCGTTTTTGGTTTGGCCCAATGCAAAAGCATTTAGTCAAACAATTGAGTCAAATTAGTGATGTTTGTGTGACAAACTGTAATGCCTACGCGAAGACTCTGAGGGCATTCAGTAGAGGGAAACATAGCAATATTCCTATTTTGCCAGTATTTTCTAATATTCCTGTGCCTACTGCGCTGCCCAATTTGTCAGATCGTCAGCGTCGATTAGTTGTGTTTGGTCTCCAGGGAACTCGAGCTAGGGTTTATAACCAATCGAGTTCTGTAATTAATGAATTTTGCATTCGGTTTGGCATTCAAGAGATTATCGATATTGGTAAACCCACAGGACTAGATCTTCAGTCTCGTCTGATATTGCCAGTAACCGAAGTAGGGCACCAGTCGCAGGAAGAGGTCAGTAAGATTCTACAGAACGCGATGGTAGGTTGGACTTTTTATGATGCCAATTTGTTGAGTAAGTCTGGAATTTTTGCGGCCTATTGTGCCCATGGTGTAGTGCCAGTAGTTACTTCACCGACTCAGCCGGATGACAACTCAGAACTCACCCCTCACCAAGAATATTTATTAGTTAATTCTTCAGATCAAATCATTGATTCCTTACCCGATCAGCGTTTACAAACTATTTCTGATCGATGTCGCCATTGGTATCACTCTCATACTCTATTCCAGCAGGCTCAAGTCTTTAGCCAAATTCTTCAAAATGATTCCACTTCTAGGAGAATTGCTATAGCCAAGTAATCTGTGCTCTATGCAGATTCGATCGCGCCTACGGGTGCTGAATGATACCTGAATCAAGGATTTTAAATACGGATTGACAGTAGTGTTGCTTTGTTCGTAGTGTGGTTCTCATAGCGATCGCCATGGACATCCTTCTTTTGAAATGGGTTGGCATGAAGCATGGGGTCGCTGGGTTCCCAGGAATTTAGGGCACTACTCGGGATTGCGCTAACAACCCCAAGTAGCTATCCCCCTCGCTGATTAGGGCAGCAAGGAGGCTTGATGAGGATTTTAACATCTGACCGAGCCACTCTTGTTTGTGATGTCAAACGGGGTGGCTCTAAATTTTTGGGCTTCTTTCCGATTCACAACAGGAGAAGCTCACAATATGGCGAAAGGTTCTAGCGATCGGGGCGATCGTGCAGTTCAACATGAGAAACAACGCTTACAGATCCACTTAATCGGTCATCAAGAATTCATTCAAGACACGATTAATCAATTGCATGCCCATCGGATCGCGGACAGGATTCATTGGAGTCAGCCGATGAAGATTGTTCATTCCGATGGACAATATGTCAGCATCCTCAGTCGCGAACGGCTGCGGTAAGCGTCGAAGCATCAGTGTCCGCAGGTTTGTTTAGCAGTCTGTGGGCACTTTGGTTAGGGCGATCGGGGTTCTGGCGCAAGCAATTGGAAACCTGTCTGCGAAAGCAGAGATTAGGGTAGTTGAGAGCGATCGTGTATTTTCTACCTCATTTGTGTGATGCAAAGTTCGATCTGCTTTCTTTATTGTTAGTAAACTATTATTTTCAAATAAAAATCTAGAAAGATTTCATCGTTAGCTTAATTTGAGCGATCGTTGCCCTTGACAGGCAATGCTACACTGTTTTCAGCAAAGTCAACTTGCAGGAAAGTCAATTCACGTTAGGTAAACTTTGCGTTACGCTGAATCGGCAATAGTAATTTTGAGAAAACTGCTGGATTTGAACCAAAGCCAACGGAGAACATTGAGCTATGTCCTTTGGAAAGTTTAGCTTTGTCTTCCTGTTTTTAACGATTTTCAATCTTCCTAGCAAAGTCTTTGCCGCAGAGCAACCTGTCGCAATCTTTCACGCATTTAACCAAAAATACAGTGAGATTGACGACTTTGTTTGTACGCTGGCGAATCAAGGATATTCCCACATCCAAATCTCACCTGCCCAACAATCGAATCCCGGCAACGTCAATTCGAATCCGAGCGCCCCTGTGAATACCTGGGCAGGGCGTTACCAGCCTGTTAGCTATAGTGTGATTGATGGGTTGGGATCTGAGCAAGACTTGAAAACTCTAACCAATAAAGCTCACAGCTGTAAGATCAAAGTGATTGCCGACGTGGTTTTTAATCACATGGCAAGCATGGATAAGTATAGCTCTTTAACCAACTTTCCTGACTTTCCTGATCCAATGGCTAGAGACGTCAGAAAAAATGGATCAGCTTACTTTCACAAGCAATGTGACATCAACTACAACGATGGCAACAGATACACAGAAGTCTATTGTTGGTTGGGAGGTGCGCTTCCTGATCTCAACCAAGATAATCCAACTGTGAAGAAGGTGCAGAAAGCGCATTTGCAGAAATTGCTAGATCTGGGGATCGATAGCTTTCGATTTGATGCCGCTAAACACATGTCGCCAGCAGTGGTTCAAGATTACATTAGCTTCATCAATCAATCAACGAATAATCAGGCATGGAATTATCTTGAGGTAATTGAAGATAATGATACGAGTGCGACCAACTATAACTTCATTGCTGCGGTAGAAGATTTTGTGCTCTATAGCTCGATGAAACAAGCCTTTACCTTTGGTGGGGATCTACGATCGTTGCGAGTTCCAGTTGCCGTTAATGATTCACGTAGCGTAGTCTTTGGGCGCAATCATGACCAGATTAAACGTTTGAATGGCGACGCTTTAGATTCCTACGATGATGAAACCGATTCTTATCTGGCGACAGCCTATGTGTTGGCTCGGCAGGAGGGCACTCCATTGGTATTTGGCCCAGATAATTTAGTTCCTTATATTCCTGCTGGGGTGAAGTTTCGTCAGATTATGCATGAGAGAGGGAACCAAGGTCTTAATGTCAAGGATAACGTTTTGCAGGCGATCGATAGTCCAACTGTTTTAATGATGGAACGAGGTAGTGAAGGCTTCTTTGTTGTGAATAAGGGATCGGGGAAATTTGATGTTCCTATGATGGACTTAACGCTCACCAATTTAGAGGGATGCTACAGAGAAATCCGAAACAACTTTACCGTCGCAATTGAGAGAAGGGATAGGAATAAGAAGTTTGTCACTCGGTGGGGAACTTGGAATCGCGGCGGTATGGAAGTTCAAGGTCGAGATGCACTGTACTTCATTCGTGAACCCTTTGATCAATGTGCGAAATAAATAGACGTGTTCAGTGCTTGTAGACCAAGACAAGCGCGATCGTCCATTTTCTCACTCATCTGTGGGATGCAAAGTTCGATCGACTTTTCAGATTGTTTGGTGGGTACTCATTTTCCGGTGAAAAGTCTAGAGAAGAGGTTTCACCAACCCCAACCCCGCTCCCCCAAGTAGAATACGCTCGTCGCGGCAACGAGATTTAAGAAATTGCAGATCAGTAGAGTTCGAGGTAATCTAAATTTTCGTTCCTCTCAAGTTCTTGAATTGCCCCTGCACCAGCACGGAGTATAAGTTCCACCTTACTTGTGGAAGCATTCCCACACCTCAGCCAAACTATTTTCGGAGGCGCACCGTAAAGACGACTGCGCTCTACAAAATCTGCATCCTGCGTAACAATGCAAAAGCCATAAGCTCTTGCAAATTCCCAAATCTGGCTATCATCTACTTCTGAAAGGTCATGAAATTGCACATGACTTGAGCCAGGGAACAGATCACCTAGCCGACTTACCAATTTACGGCTTAAATTCTGATCAAAGAGTAACTTCAATGCTCACCTACTGCAATCATCAGGCAACGTTCCCTATCTGACGCAAACTCTAGACAAGCTCTGATATCTTCCTCAGTCAATTCTGGGAAGTCATCTAAAATCTCCGCATGAGACATGCCTGCTGCTAGCCAGCCTAAAACGTCATACACAGTTATGCGCATTCGTCTAATGCAGGGCTTTCCACCCCGTTTACCCGGTTCAATTGTAATGATGTTGCGGTAACTCATAACTTATGGGAATTTTCAGTCTCTTCTCTCTAGGATAGCTGAGTCCTGGGAGTGTTCTTAGAATCAAGCATCCTGAAAAAGCCAGTTGCAAAGTTCTGAGTTAATCGCCATTTTGGTTGAAGCGTAGCTGGAGATAGACCAAGACAAGCGCGATCGCTAACAGAAAGGTCGCCGCCGCAGCCGCAAAGCCAAAATCAAATTGCGCAAACGCTTGTTCATAGATGTAATACACCAGCAAATTGGTGGAATTGACTGGCCCACCCCCCGTCATCACATAGACCTGTTCAAAACTGCGCAGGGTAAAAATCGCCGTCGTAATCGTTGTGAACACCAGCGTCGGTTGTAACCCCGGTAACGTGATGTGCCAAAACTGTTGCCAGTCATTGGCCCCATCCAGTTCCGCCGCCTCGTAGCGACTGACGGGAATCGTTTGCAACCCCGCCAGAAAAACCACCATATTGAAGCCTAGCTGCTTCCAAAGACTTACCAAAATCAGCACCGGCATCGCCCAAGTTGGACTCGCCAGCCAACTAATCGGGGCAATCCCCAGGAAACCCAGCAGCCCATTGATCGGGCCATCCGTCTGAAACAACCAGCGAAACCCTAACCCCGCCGCCACGATCGACGTAATCGACGGAATAAAGTAGGCCGTGCGCAGCAATCCTTGCAAGGGCGATCGATCGAGCCAAACCGCCAAACCCAAGGGCAACGCAATACTCGGCACCACCGTCGCCCCAGTAAAGTACAGCGTATTGCCCAACACCTGCCAAAAGTCCGGACTCGCGAACAGCCGCAGATAGTTACGCAACCCCACCCAATGCACCCCCGCCCGCGTAAAACTGCCTTGGGTAAAACTGAGATAGACCAAATAGCCGATCGGATATAACACAAACAGTCCCAACAGCAGCAGCGCCGGAGCCAAAAATAAAGCCGCCGCGATCGACTGATTATCCAGAATTGCGGCTAGACGCTGGGAAAAAGCATGAGGGGGCGACGGATGAATCGCCGATGAGCAATCGGGGCCTGAGCGATGGGGGCTTGAGCGATCGGGCGTCAGTTTAGGGAATCCGCGTCTATTGGACATCGATAACGCAATCTGGCAACTGCCGTGTATTCTATAAAGAAATTTGTTGGATGTGGGAAAAGGGATGTGATGAGCTTGAACGGTTGGAACATTGCCCGGAGGTTGGGGCGATCGCTATCCCTTGCGCTGCTCCTCGGATCGGGCATCAGCTTTTCCACCCTGCACCCCGTCCAGGCAATCAACCCCATCCTCCAACCATCCACCCTACCCACCCACCCTGCGACCCCTCTACCCCTGTCTCCCACCCCCAGCGCCACCCCCAGCCCCACTCCTCCCACCCCCAGCGCTTCCTTTACCCAACAACTCCTGGGTCGTTGGCAAGGTCGGCCCCAGGGCACCGCTGCGGACATCCTAATGAGTTTTCAGCCAGCGGGCCGCTTAGCTATGGTCAGTGTGGTCAAGGGCCAATTTACGGGGACGTTGCTCCATTACGAGGTCAATGACAGCCCAACCCCCGTTCACCTCGATATTTCCAAGTCCAACACTACCAGCGCTGGACTGCTGGGGATTGCAGAATTCCAACCGGCCCCTTCCGCATCCAGTCCCCCAACGCTGCGTTGGCAGTTAGCCCCCACCCGCCCCCGCCAGTTTGGCCCCCAGGCCCATTGGTTGACCCAAGTGGCCCCAGAATCGGCTCCGATCGCCCCGATCGCCGCAGATTTGGAAGGTGTGGCCTATTTACGCAAACTGACGATCGAGCAATTGTTCTACATCTTGCAGCAGGAGACCTTTGCCCTGGAGGTGCAGACGTTGCATCTGCCTAGCGAAACCCCCAACTATCGCTATCAAATTCAACCGTCCCCCTACGATCGGCAGCAACTACGCATGACGGCTACCGCCAAACGATTGGGCCTTAAGAGTTTCACCACGGGGATTTTTCCCGTTCAAGTCAATCAAGAACAGCGCTGGCTAGCCGGGATTTGCCAAAGCTATCGCGCATCCCAGATTGCCCCTGCCATGCCCACGATTACCAAGCAAGAAGACTTCCAGTGTCCCCCCGGCTCCGTTAAGATTTAGCGAGGCCAGCGGTTTCTTATCATCCCCCGCATCCCGCCACCCGCCCGCCAGCGATCGCGGCTTCCCTCGTTTGTCATTCTGCGATTTGGGGCAAACTGAAGCGGTATCCATGCACATTCCTCCTGTCAGGGCGATCGCCAGCCAATGCCATGAATCCCCGTCCTCAACCCAAGCCCCAACCGGAATCCAAACCAGGTTTTCAGCAATATTTCACTCAAGCAGGACTTGTCATTCTGGCTAGTTTGCCGATCCTACTGCGCAACCCCAAGGTCATCTCTCGCATTTTGGGATTGTTTGGTGTGGCAGGGTTAGCCATGAAAGGCTGCCAAATGTTTATGCAAGTGGATAAAAAACTGATCGGCCTCTGGCGCGTAGAATCGTCGATCTCACGGGAAACGGGAGAAGTCTTTTTTCAGCCGGATCAGAAAGCCATTTGGATTCGATCGGAACCCGGAAGCGCGAACCGCCCCCTGGGATATGTGGTGCCCTACAGCGTGGATACCTCCAAAATTCCCATGGAACTGAAGATGCAGTTCAAAAGCCCGGTTTCCACCAGTCAAAGCCTCAATATTCTCTTTACGCTGACTCCCGATGGCCAACAACTGATTGGCACCTTGGGCGATCGAATTAAAACTTCTGGCGATATCAACGCATTAGTTTTGCAAAAAGTTCCCCAGATAAAAACCCTCCCCGCCAACGTCAGAATTGTATTGCCGGGAGTCGATGCGCAATCTCAGCGGGATTACACCGGACGAGACTTGATGATTCGTATTGGCCAGTTAGTTGAATCAGAAATGACAACCTCTGGACGATATATTGAAAATCCCAAAATGCAGAAATATGGTATTCGATCGCGGTTTCGATCGGAGAGTCATACTGTCGGAGTTGCTTCTATTTCCGTTGATGGCCGTAAGGTTACTTTTGTCGCCCAAGGCAATGCCCCAGGCTTGAAAAGTTACGCCGGAACGACCTTTATCAATGCCCAGGGCCAAAGTGATAGTGTGTTTTGTGAAACCAGCCAGCCCAGCAATCAACCGCCCTATATTGCAGGATTCCCGATCGAATCCGTAGAAGCCTTTAATTGTCCAGCAGGCAGCGTTAAGTTTTAGCCGCGACGGGGTCGATCGTTAGATGGAAACGTTAACCGCCAATTTAATCTGGTAACAGATGACCCAAGTGTGAATCAACAGCACTCACAAACGCTGAATCTTGCACAGCAGAACTGGAAATCCGTTGTGCCGCGATCGCCGCATTGATCACATCTTTTGCAGTCAGAGATCCGCCTGAATAAGCATTCGACAGTGCTGCATAGCTAGGAATCCCCTGATCTTTCAGCAAACCTTGATAGGCCAAAGAAGCGACATCAGCAGGACTCAGTTGGCTACTAACCATTGAAGAACCCGGCACATTGAGCATACTGAGCTGATAATCCACCCGAGTTTGGGCTTGTACAGGCGCGATCGCGAAGGCAGATAAGGCAGCAATTACCAAACCAGAGGTGAGAAAACTAGAAGTAGAAATATGAAGCATAGCGTTAGTCTCCTAGAGGAAAAATCACAAAACAAAAAACAACGAAAACATTAGATGAAAAGGATCAGCAAAATCAAAATCGGGGAGTCGGTATTCCTGAGATCCTAGGAACGATGTTTCCATTTGATCTAAGAATATGAAACCAAAGTGAAAATAGATTGATGGGAAAATGAGAAAATTTTCAGGATTGACTTGGTTTGTCTAGCAATATCAATAATGTCGTGATTGCGGTGCCATTAAGTTAGTGTGTCCTAGTGTCCCATCTTTTAATATTCAGGGAGGAACGATCAGAAAAATGCAGCGATTGAGCGTTCACTTTGGAAATTATTCACCGATAAAGCTTGACCTCAGTGCCCGATCGTCAGTCACCGTCAGCGATCGCGCATTTTCACCCGATTGAAAACTTGCATTGTTACCTATTGTTAACTAGCCGATTTAAATCCTATCAACAGACAGAAATCAGATGAAATGTTGTCAAAATTAAGCCTGCAACGTATGGGTTTGCGCTAGCTATTTCCATAAAAATGGAAGCGTCCATAGCCTAGAAATTGCCCCCGACTGGATTCACCCTCCGGGTACGCAGTCACACCAAACAAATAAACCCCACTCCAACTCGGATTAGCCTTTGCTTCTAAACTCACGGTCACCGTTTGACCGGGCTGCACTGGCTGGTCAAAGACGATCGTCATCCCACCCGCCGGATCTTCAGCACCTCCAATACTCGCGAGGGCAATTTGGGGGCCAGCAGCGTAGCGGTTGCCAGCAAAGGCTTGACTCCGGTTCGCTGCAAATTTGACGATTTCGAAGTTAGGTTCTTGGGTGATTTTGATGGCTTTGAGCGGTTGTCTAGCATTCTCGGGCAGCGCGATCGTAAACTCGTAGGTCGAGGGCGTATAGGTGGAGATTTGTGAAGCCGCCGACCGAATTAATTGCGGTGGATGCTCGAAAAATGACTGTCTAACGTGCATCTCCGATGATTGTGCTTGCAGCGGTTGGGCAGGAGAGGCGAGAGTTTTACCCTGTGCTACAAAACAAGCTGATGAACCTAAGGCCAGCATAACTATCAATGAACGCCATTGCATAACCTTTCTCCTAATCAAGTGGTTTTGGATACTTATTATGATTACGCGCAATTCTGAAACTTAGATTCATGGATGATGAGTTTTAGCTGAGTGCCATGACAAGCACAGCAATCTAGCGGTCTAATTTGTCGTAGCGAAATTTCACGCGATTACCTCGTTCATCGGAGGATTTGAGGAACGGGTTGGATAATCAGGGATGAAGGGCGATCAAGTTGCTTGAGACTGCCTAAAAATCAGCAGCATCGATCGCGCAGTGGGGAAACTTGCGCAGCAGGGCGGGAATGACTGGACAGGCAGGCCGATCGTCTAAGCGATCGGGTTTACTCCAGGCAAAGGGGGCTTTTTCGGCAGCGGACATCCAGAGCAGTCGCTTTGCCCGAGTCATTGCCACATAGAGCAACCGAAACTCCTCTGCCATCTTCAGTGAGGCGGCCCGTTCCCAAGCACTGGGTAAATCTGGCAAGGGCTCCCCGTGAATACAGGCCCGAATTTGGGCCCGTGCGACTTCCGACAGGGTGAAATTGCCCAAAAAGTTAGCCGCAGGAGGAACCCAAACCCGTCCTGGAATAACATTTTCATGTAGGAATGGCATAAACACTGCATCCCAGTCCAAGCCCTTTGCTTTATGCATCGTAATTACCGTCACTTGGCCCCCGCGCGTGTAGCGATCGTCGGATTCCTCCGCATCTACGGGCTCAAAGGCTTCTGAACTGACAATTTCTGCAAGGACGTTCAGCATTTCCTCTAGCGTATTTTCCTGCATTTGCTGGCTCAGTCGTTCTGCTAACTTATCTGCTGTTGCCAATTCCGTTTGATCGTAGTCCAGGGTATAGGCTAGGAAAGGAATGACTTGATACAGGGGTAACTGTTGCCGTGCTTGCAGTAAACTGCGGCAATAGCGGCTGGCAGATTGTACCGGGGGTGTTTGTTCTGGATCGAGGACGAGGGGATAAAGAAACTGCTCCGGGGCTGTGACTAGGGCATTGAGATCCTGGGGGGGAATTAAACGCCGCTCTACTAAAACGGAGAGAGCCGCTTTCAGATTATCCGGGGAATGGGGCCGATCGAGAAATTGCAGCAAACCCAGCATTTCTCCCGGAATTTGGGATTTGCGATCGCGTTCCCCCACTTCAAAAATTCGCAACTCTTCCCCATGCCAACGGCGGAGTTCCCGAACGACAAATCGGCCTTGGTCGTTGGTTCTCACCAGAACTGCCACTGAGGTTTCTGAATTTTTCTCCAGTAAATTAACAATCCGTTGGCCGATGCGTTCCACAGATTCAAAAATATCGGTGGGTTGATGTATTTCCAAGCCTGATCCTTCGGGTTCTGGATTAGCGTTGGGTTGAGGATCATTGGCTGCTACGGGTTGAATCAACTGGGGACGGAAGGGTTGATCGGCGAGGCGGCTTAACAGCGGATGGGGGGAAGGGGCCTTGGCGGACGGAGTGATCTCTTCCTGCGATCGCTGACTCAAGGTGGCTTGGTGATTGACCCACTGAAGTACAAAATTAGCCGCATCGAGAATAATGGTACTGCTGCGGCCCGCTTGGGTCATTTCCGCGAGACGATCGGCTTGTGCACAGTCTTCGCAGAATTTCCGAAAGAAAATCGGATCGGCAGGCGTAAACGTGGAATTAATCGCCTGATTGGGATCGCCCACCCGAATTAAATTTTGCGAATCTCCTGCGAGAATTTCCAGCAGCTGAGTTTGTAGGGGACTGGAATCTTGGGCTTCGTCTTCAAAGACTGCAAAGACTTGGGATTGCCAACGATCGCGCACGAAGGGATCGTCTAACACCCGCAACGCCCCTAAAATCATTTCTTCGTAATCCATCCAGTTACGCTGCTTCAGCAGGGTTTGGTACTGCTCATACAACCCAGCGGCGATCGTCAGCACGGCGTATTCATCCTGGGCCTTTTCTCCTAGGGCAAATAAGTCCTGGGGCTGCAAACCGGATTTTTTGGCTTCCTTGATCACTGTATCTGCCAGCGCAGGCAGAACTTCCGTGCGCAGAACCGACTGTCGCCGCAGCCGTTCCGTTTCCTCGCCATCGAAACTTTGGCCTTCCAGAAGCCGTTGGTAGAGGCTGGGATGGTGGGTAATCCACTGCTCGACGCTGTTGCGAATTAAGCGATGTCCTTGGTTCGTAGTCCGCAGGACGGCGTCTGGGGCAAGGCCGGAGAGGTCTGGGTAGCCCCGCGCGATCGACCAGGCGAGTCCATGTAGCGTGTTGACCGTGAAGCCGCCCATGGGTAGGTTCAGTTCTTTGAGATAGCCGCGAATTTTGCCTTTGAGGTTGGCCGCTGCCGATCGGGTGAAGGTGACGACGACCAGTTGTTTACGACTGTGTAGCTGATGGCGGGCGATGGCGATCGCGGCGGCGACGGCCATTCCGGTGGATTTCCCCGCACCGGGCACGGCTGAGACGGCCAACTGTCCGCCCTGCCAATCGGCAATTTCCCGTTGCCCCGGTCGCAGGCGATCGCGGAGGTGATTCAGGATTTCTAGGGTTGGGGTTGGGAGTGCGTCAACGGAATTCACAATCGCCATCGGGAATACAGTAAACTAGCTGAGTAAACTCCCTTCTAGTCTAGTCGTTCTGCCTAGACATCAGGTAAGATTTTCGGCGTTTTCGATCGCTCGATGGCTTCGATCGTTCGATGGCAATGCGTGCAATGAGCAGCTTGAAAAAGCTTTAAAGCACTATTTCAATTTCTGTTGTTATTAATGATTTGAGTTATGTCTCTTCCGGTGTTGGATTTAGCCTCTGCGTTAAAGGTGTTGCGGCAATTTCTGTGTCTCGATCGTATTCCTGTCGATCGCCTGCCGGATGCGGCCACGATTCAAGCGGCTCTGGCTGAGGTTGCGGAGGCTTCGGATTATCAAATTTTTGGGGTTTGCGCCGATGATCTCGCTACGGGGCAATTGGCGTTGTATCAGTACATGGCAGCTTTGGGCTATGGGGAACGGCCTGAGATTCCTGCGGTAGATGGAGCGATTTACATCAAGTACAACCCAAAAATGCGCAGTTGCCACGCGGAAGCCTACGAAGGTCAGCACCGGGGTGTTTTGGTCTCCTGTCAGTCGGCCTATGAGGATGGGGTGAATGAAACCTTCGGGCATCTGCCGCTGGATTTGTTTGCGCGATCGTAATAGGTCAAGTCAAGTTAGATTGAGGCTTTGAGGAATGGTTGCTCTGTAAAAATTTTCAAGACTCTCCTGCATAAACTCAAAAAGACCAACGTGTTTCTCCTTAACTAACGCACAATGCTTTGCCCCATAGGAGAAACACCATGCTTCGTCAAATTCTTTCAGCAACGGCTCTAACCCTCGCTACAGTTCCTACGTTGGCTCTGTCTGCATCGGCATCGACGGGCCCCAAGGTGACTGTATTCAACCAGGGAGGCTATGTGGCCGACTACCAAATTAGCTATACGATTAATGGGCAACGGAAAGACTTTAAGGTGCCGAATGTAATCCTTGGTGACAAACGAACCGTGCTTCTTCCCACGGGGAGCAATAGCATTGTGGTACGGGGACAAATGCAGACGGGCTTGTTCTGGGAGCCAAGGCGAGAAATTTTCAACCAACCAGCCGTGAATGGAAGCTGCTTTAGAACCTATGGCACAATTTTTAAAGGTGAGTGGGCCCGAGACTGTAAAGCGGATTTCTAAATTGCGGATTTCTAAATTTTGGTAGGGGGCTGTGGCTTCTCTTTTCGCATTCCGTTCAACCGTTTAACATCATATCATTGCGGTTACGTGAATCATTCAGAAAGGAAACTCAAGGAAGCCCATGGAGAGATATAATCCGATGTCCCCTGCTGAAAATTTAGAGGAGAGGAAACAGCAGGCTCTTCAGCAGTGCGATCACCTGATCAAAGATTTTGCTAAGCGTGCTGACCGTCATAAAATCCGATATAAGCGGCTTCAGGTGACTAGTATTGCCCTAGCAGGTTGCACGACCATTCTGTCGGCTTTGTCTGTGAGCAAAGTTTTAGGGCAGTTGGATTGGATTGTACCTGCTGTGAGTGGTTTGGCAACCCTTTCAACTACCTTGTTAAGCCAAACCACTACCCAAAAAATGTGGGTGCAGTCTCGTAACATTTCCCAAGAGTTCCAAACCCAACTTTTTCTTTATTTACAGAGTAGTGGGGAATATGCAAATGTTCCCGATGAGTCAGAACGACTGCAATTGTTCTCCAAACGTTTAATGGAAGTTTGGTCACAGGCTCAGGAGAATTGGTCACAACAAGCATCGTCTGGAAAGTAAACCAGTGACACTGTGATTTTAGGAGTGTCAGCTCCACCGATCGTGACTTTGACGATCGGATCTACGGTGCTACGGGGAGTATTAGCTCCTTCAAAGGCTCCAGTCTCAATCTCGTTCACAATGTGGCGCTTTAGTAAATCGCGATTCTGCCATGATTGCCTTTCTCAAAGTCACAAAAGCCTCGATCGATCAGTCTGCGCCGAGTCTGGAATGACATTGATGCTGCGATCGTGGGAGCGATCGTAATTACCACAATTCTGAAACGTAAGCTGAAATACTGGAAAGGCGGAAAATGGAAAGTTTTTTCTCTGGGCAGTCACCATAACGGTGAAAGTGAGCGACAGACGTAACCTCGAATTTAAGTCAAGCTCGCTCGATTGTCCGCTCCCCTGCAATGATGCAGCGATCGCCCTACCGACCAGGTTTAGCTAGCATGTATATCTGTAATTGCTTTCACAATATCCTGGAATGACACGGACTCTAGAACAGACAGAAGATTGACTGCTTTCGCTAACAAGTAGGGCGTATCTTCATAATCATCCTTACTTGGCAAAACAATCTGGATTGGCTTACCTTGATCATCAACCCCTTTTTCAAATACAAGGAACCGTGGACTGGGATGATTGACCGACATCCAGTGATTCTGCTGAAGATAGCTGACTACTTCAGCAACGTGAAGCTCCTGAATTTGGGGGGAACTTGACAAAACTTCAGGGGTCATCACCATTCTCCTGTTTTGACATTCTCCATTAAGGTTAGCAAAGATTCTGGGGTGAGGCGTTGAGATCGCGGAATTCTGATTCTTACAGACTGGCGATTTTGACTGAGACTACCACTGAGATATTCCCAGTAGCAGGTTCCTTGCAATCTGAGTTGTGTTTCTTCACAAATAAGCCATTGCGCGGAATCCTGGGGCAGAGCTAACAAAATCAGGATACAGGGTGTTGCAGTTCTAATGCTACGCCTGAGAATTAAATCATTGTAGGTCTTCGCTTCTAAGTCATAGATGACCTGACTACCATCGAGTTGCCATTGAGTTGAGGCTTTTAGTTGAAAACTGAGGGAAAAGCCCGATTCAACCCGACGATTTTGACGCACAACAACTTCATCAAAACTGCCATCAACACCATAGTCATATTCTCGAATGGCTAAGTTGAGCCGTGCCTACGTCCTGCGATCGCACGGACGTAGGCACGGCTCAACGCTTCAGCAATATGTTGATCGGTTAGCACAATCAGTCAAGATATTGGAGCAATAGTTGGTGGAATCGTAGCATGGAAGGTGCCATATCCATTCGACAAGGTGCTTTTTCAATCGGCTTTGTACATGATTAGAAAAACCGTCAGATTCGCCTCAAAGCGAAACATGGTAGCTTCAGCCATAGATCGACAATCGCTATCAGGGTTAGTCCGCTTCAGAAGAGTCCAACAGCAAGTCTTTTTCAGCTTTTCACAATGGGAACGTCATTATCTGATTGATCCATTCCTCCGCCGTCGATGCTTCCCACACTAAGATGATTGCCTCGATCGCTTCACTGATCGGAAGATTCTGAGCAAGAATCAGAACACCGGAACTATTTTTTGAGGTGATAAATTGACCAAACTCGATCGGCATCGTTTTCCGATCGTGGGTGACTAATACTCTGCTATCTCGCGCCGCAATGGCTAAAACTTCCGGATCTTTTACTCCTTCCAACCCTGCTTCATTCGCTGACTGGAAGTCGATGCTTGGCTGTCTGCGGAGGGTTCCCGTTACAATTGCTTGTCTGAGATCTGCATCGGCTTGAAATCGAATTGTGGTCATACTGCGCTTTGCTTCTGGGCTTGAGCCGCTTTCAATTTTTGGTACAGCAAAGGACTTTTTGCTTGACAAGTCTGTTGCAGTTGTTGAAACTCAGCTTCACCCTCTTCCAGATACCTATCAATTAACTTTTGGTTGGCAAGATAGAAAGTGATGGCACCATAAACTTGTTCCAGCGACAGTAGCGGAAAATTCTGTGCAATGTGTTCAGGGGAGTCTCCTTCTAAGAAGGCATAGACGACGGAATCGAGAGAAATCCGTGTTTCTGCGATCCAATAACCCTTGTCTCGCTGCTCAACGTACTGCTTGGCTGCTGTGGGTGCTAATGCCATGGGACTAACAACGATGTACTACATATATGATAAGCGATCGCTATCAGAGTCAGTCCGCTTCAGATCCTGACTCCTGCAACACACAAGGGCCGACGATGCATTCTGGGCGCAGATAGGGGGGCGACTGCATGGGGCCAACCCAATTGAACCGTCTGGGCTAATACGTACACCGATCGCGTCTGAGAATAGCAGCCCATAGCGGAGAGCCGCTTCATCGTGGAATACATGAGCCGATCGGCCTCGTCTCAGTAATCGATTGCTTTGAGGGCTATCTGGTAAGTGCTTGGCGATGTGCCGACGATCGAGGATGATTTCGCGATCAATTCCACTCATAGGTCTGGAAAAGGCATTGTCAAAAATGCTCTATTTTTGACAACTAAAGAAATACAGCGGATTGCGTAATGTTTAGGAACAGATACAACTACTGAAGCCTGTTCTGCTGTAGGCTGCTGTATCGATTAGTCAAGCAAAGTGCTGTATTTATCAAAACTTTAGAAAATTCATTACATATTTAATCATACTCATCAGATTTTTCTAAATGTGCTTGTAAATATGACTGTTCCCTCTGACATTGCTCTTCAAGTCTTCTACGGCGTGCTGCCCAAAGCGCATTTGTCATCACTTTAAACCGAATACAAGCAACGCGATAAAGTACTACAAGGCAGGTTATAAGAAAGGCTGCATACCCCAATCCTCTAGGCCAATAAGACAATTGAATATGTATTATTCGCCAGACAGTTACGACCAAACCCAAACTGAAAGATACAATAACATTATTCGTTAGAAAAAACTGGGCCAAAGTTCGCTGGAGATGCCCTTGAGAGTCTTCATTTTCGCGAAGTTCTGCCAAGAGTAAATATAGCCCTTGATATTCAGCATAAGGTTCAATATAGAAGTTAGTCTCACCGCACGGATCGATACCTTTGGGAATTTGAACTTTTCTCCGTTCTGATCCAAGAAGCTGATTGTTAACCAGGAAACTTTCTAATAATATACCAACTCCTTGGGTAAGTACCATAGACATGACTGCTAAACCAGTAGCAACCCAATCATTAGTTATTTGGAAAGCTGCAAATAAAGGATCATTTTGTGAAATCCCTGTAAGTATAACTGCACCATAAAGAACTGAAATCGTTATAAGACCTGGAATAACGGTCGCAAGAGTGATCCAGAGAGAAATTCCTAAAAAAGCAGCCATTAGTTCAATTGGTTAAATATCAAAGTAAACAATAGTTATAGTTGTGCTAACGTTTGTGCTGGCCGAACGTAGATAAACTCTCTCATCTAACCGACATCTTAATATGTTTTAGTGCAACTCGGTTGTCATACTGCGGAAAGGGACATTAAGTTAACATAATATTTCCTCGCCTAATTGCAATGCCATTTGAATAAAAGGCTCCACAGACTTTCCTAAAATTGCTATGCCAGCATCATGTACACTTTCAAGTTTATACCGTCCTGCGGCAGCTCCATTCAAGGCATAATCTTTAGCCTCAATCGTCACCACACACCAATATTTTTCGCGGCATTCGATAGTTACCTCATTATGATAGAAGGGCCAGTCACCATCAAAATCCTCTTTTCTAACAATTGCATAACGATAACGAGGATTGCATGTTCGCTGAAGCTCATCAACTAGTGTTCGCTGATGAACCTTCTGTTCTTTCTTTTGATACGTAGTTGTTTGTAACCGATAATTCTGGTTTCCTAAGTCTTCATCTTTAAGCAGTATAAAATCATACAAAGCAGGAGAGTATTGCAGCGCTTTTTTCCCTAGTTGCCCAATTGTGAATTGTCGACAAATAGCCCGAGTAAACTTTTCTAATTTAATCAGAATTTGTCGTTTTGTATAACCTAATACTTCTTCCGTAGCTTCCAAATTTCCCAATTTCTCTAAAGTTTCAGTGTTTGAAGTAATGAGGTTACTTTCATATTCCCCCCATAATTGTTGAACATTAATGCTAGATTTTTCTGCTGAAGTAACTATGTCAAGGTTGTAATATCGAGAATACTTCCCAAACTCTGATAATAGATAGATAAGCGTCTCTAAATTGTCGTCATTTGTAAGCAAATTGAAATCCTCATGCAGTAGAAGAATATTTTTTGTTGAGAAATATGATTCAAGAATAGATTTTTTCAATTCCAACAGATCATGACCGCCCTTTCCCCCACACCCCTTTAAATACTTATCGTTTGGGTATTCATTATTCTGTTCATGATAGCCAAGACAGATATGACACTTCATCAGTCGCTCAAAGCCGCTGGATAATAATTGAAATGGAAGATAATAGAAGTTATTTATTAAGTTTAAGTTTTGGAATTCACCAAATCCAAGTTTAATAAGCTTGACAGATGATTGCAATTCATCATGTAAATGTAAATCTTTAAGTATTGCTTCTTCCATATCACTGTCTCAGATAGCTAGTACTTGCAAGCAGCCTAACGAAAAGTTCACCTGCTGTGAGCTGATTTTGTTGAAACCAGTGTAGCATTGCTACTCAGGTGTGACACTCTGTATATGTTAGTCTAATGATTAAATCTTTCTAGAGTTTTCGCCTGAAAACGACTGCTCACGTAACAACCTAAAAAGCCGATCATCGCCCTAACCAAAGTGCCCACAGACTGACCAACAAACCTGCGGACACTGATGCTTCAGTGCTTACCGGAGCCGTTCGCGACTGAGGATGCTGATGTATTGCCCGTCGGAATGCACGATCGGCATCGGTTGACTCCAGTGAATCCGATCGGCGTAGTGTAACGCATGAAATTGATTAATCGTGTCTTGAATGAAATCGTAATGACCGATTAAGTGGATCTGTAAGCGTTGTTTCTCATGTTGAACCGCACGATCGCCCCGATCGCTAGAACCTTTCGCCATATTGTGAGCTTCTCCTGTTTGTAGTGAATCCCATCCCTACTGCAATCTTGCTCTCTTCTCCTGTTTGCGGGAGAAGGGCTGGGGATG